>NZ_JBEZFW010000025.1:0-151608 GCF_040649695.1 Nonomuraea sp. NPDC048901
TCAAGTCCCAGGCGCATACTAAGAAGCGAAAGATCAGCTAGGAGTGTCAAGCATCATCCGATGCCAAAGCGTCAAGCATCAAGTGAGACCAGACACGCTGTCCGTAGGTGGCTCAGGGCTGGTCGCAGTAGGGCTGAGCGCTGGTCCAGGTGCGTTCAAAGCTGGTGAGGTAGACGTCTGCTGGGCCTTGGTCGTCGGTGTGGTGTAGGTGGATGACGGGGGCGTTGGCTGCTGGTGTGGCGTAGGCGTGGGTGTTGACGAGGAGTTCGTCGTCGCCTCGGTAGATGGAGCTGTAGAGCACTGTGCGGTGATGGCGGATCTCGACGCCGTCGACGTCGAGCAGGGGCCGGTAGAGCATGAGGGCGTTCTTGACTCGCGCTGCCATCACCGCGGAACCGATGCCTTCGTCGACTCCGCGTGCCGCGATTTCGGGCCCTTCGGGATCGCCAAGGAGGATGCGGATTTTGGCGCCTGCGCCTGCTCGGGTGGTGAGGATGTCGAGGAGTCCGCGGTCTTCAGCAAGGAAGAGTGCGCTGTAGGCGAGGATGCCGATCTCCTGGCTGGCCTGTTGGAAGAGGTTGCGCCAGATGGTGTGGGGGACGGCCCAGCGGTGGGGGTAGATCGCTTGTACGCCGTCGGCGAGTGCTTGGTGTCGTGGGGCGGCTTCGGGCCATAGGTCGGACTCGTCGAGATGGAGGAGGTCGGCGATGGCCCAGCGGTGGCGAGGGTAGGGGGTGCGGCCGTTGATCCAGCGGGTGACGGTTTTGGGGTCGACGGCGAGTGCGGTGGCGATGTCGGTGGTGTTGAGCCGGGCGGTAGCCAGCGCGTAGCGGAGGTTGTTGTTCATGGGATCCGCCTGCTTGTCTCGCGAAACGGTCGTGTTCTGCGACGTTAACATCAGACGTCCCTAGACGTCCCCAAGTTGCGGTGTTCCCGACCCTGGCCCCAGAGCGAGTCTCGACGCGTACACCAAAGCGGGAGCGTCAGGGAGGACGAGCATGCCGTCGAGCAAGACCGTCAAGGAGCAGCAGCGGGCGTACGCCGAGCGGTTGCTGACCGCGCTGGGCAGCCAGCTGGCCGTGCGTGAGGTCACGGTGGTGCTGATCGTGGCCGAGGACGGGCGGCCGGCGCTGGATGTGACCGACAGCCGGTGCCGGATGCGGCGGGTGTTCGTGCAGCTGCCGTTCTGCTGGTTCTACTGGGGCGACCAGGACGACGAACGGGTGTCCTTCCTGCAGATGCCGGCTGCGGTGGACAGGGTCGAGCAGGCCGCGCGGGCAGGCTGGCATGCGGGTGAGCAGGGTGAGCTCAGCGTCGACCTGAACAAGATGCTCGATGCCTACCGGGGCTGATCCGGTGGATAGGGGCCGGTGGCTGACCGGGGGCCGGGTCTATCCCCAGATCGCCGACCGGCTTCGCGAGCGGATCGGGGCGGGTGAGTTCCCGCCGGGCAGTGTGCTGCCGTCGGAGGCGGCGTTGTGCCGGGCGTTCGGGGTGGCGCGGAACACCGTGCGTCGGGGGATGGCGCTGCTGGAGGATGAGGGGGTGCTGGTCACCGTCCCGTCCATGGGGCGGGTGGTGTGCGGGGCGGAGCCGGCGGCGCGGTACCGGTATCAGGTGATCGCCGCTGAGCTGCGCGAGCAGATCGAGCACGGGGAGCTTGCTCCGGGTGCTGCTGTGCCGAGTGAGACCGAGCTGCGGCGGCGTTTCGCGGCTTCGCGGAACACGGTGCGGCAGGCGTTGTCCGTGCTGGAGCGTGAGGGCCTGGTGGTGGCCGAGCATGGCCGGGGCCGGTTCGTCCACTCTAGGGCTGTTTGAGGTGAGACGTCCTGGGACGTCTCACCCCAACCTCTAGATCCACCCCAGTCCCGGGTGCCTATCGTGGGGCTCGTGGGAGATGTCGAATGGGCATACGGCCTGGCCAAAGATCTGCTGGAGAGCGCGTTGCCCCGACGGTGGGGGCACACGCAGGGAGTCGCCGAGCAGGCCGAGACCTTGGCCGGGATTCTCGGCCCGGAGACGGATACGGTGATCGCGGCGTCGTTGCTGCATGACATCGGGTACGCCCCCGATCTGGTGGACACTGGCATGCACCAGCTCGACGGCGCCCGGTATCTGCGTGATGTGGCGGGAGCCGATGATCGGTTGTGCCGTCTGGTGGCCTATCACTCGTGTGCCGACAATGAGGCCCGGCAGCGTGATCTGTTCGACGTGCTGGCGGCGGAGTTCGACCAGGAGAAGCCGGATCTGGCCAGGGCGTTGACGTACTGCGATATGACCACCGATCCGGATGGCCGGCATCTGGATGTGCGGGATCGGCTGGCGGAGATCCATTCCCGTTATGGGCGTGAGCATGTGGTGAGTCGGTCGATCGTTGCGGCGACGCCGTGCATCGTGTCGTCGGTGCGTGCGGTGGAGGCGGCGCTATCCGATGTGCGGCAGGCCGGTGCCGGATAGGTAGTGCTCGATCCGCATCCGCATCGAGGCGGCCATCGGCAGCGACAGGACCTCCTCGCGGGCCACCCACCGCACCTGGCTGGACTCCGCGCTCTGGGTCGGTGTTCCGGAGATGGCGCGGCCGGTCAGGACGATGGAGAACTCTTGGCGGGCCTCACCGTTGGAGGTGTAGAGGATCACGTGGCCGGGATCGGTGTAGGTGCCGGCCAGGCCGGTGATCTCACACGTGATGCCGGTCTCCTCCAGCGTCTCCCGCACACCCGCCTGCGGGAGCGATTCGCCCAGGTCGATGGCTCCGCCGGGAAGCGCCCAGTTGTCGTTGTCGGAGCGCAGGATCATCAACACCTCCCCGCGGTCGTTGGTGACGATCACGTTCACCGACGGAACCAGACTGTTCGGCTGGGGCGCGTTGGGGTCGTGGTGGAAGTCGATCCGCCGGGACATGGTTCAGGACTCTACCGGCCTGGCCTGCGCCCACACCTTGTCGAAGCTTTCGGCGTAGGTGGCGACCATGTCGCCCCCGGCCACCCGGCGCAGATGCAGCACAGGCGCGTTGCCCGCGCGGGTGCCGTACACATGCATGTTGATCAGATACTCGTCGTCGGCGCGGTACATCGAGTTGTACAAGATCGTGTGGTGCAACCTGATCTCGACATTGTCCATACCAGTGATCGGCTGGTAGAAGACCAGCGCGCTACGGATCTGCGCGGCCATGCTCTCGCCGACACCCTCATCCACACCGCGCTGCGCGACCTCAGCGCTGTCGGGATCACCGAGCAGGATCCGGACCCGCACCCCGGCTCGCGCCTTGTCGCCCAGCAGTCGCACCATACCCCCGTCATCGGCGAGGAACAGGCCGCTGTAGACCAGCACGCCGATCTCCTGCGACGCCCCCGAGAACAGCCGTCCCCAGATGTCCCGGGGCACAGCCCACCGGTGTGGATAGAGCGCGAGGACCTCGCTCTCCGACGCCGCCACCACCTGCTCGCGGGTGAGCGCGTCGGGCCACAGGTACGCCTCGTCCACGCCCAGGTAGGAAGCCGTGGCAAAGCGGTGCTTTCGGTACGGCTCACGCCCCTTGGTGATCCACCGTTCGATGGTCTTGGGGTCGACCTCGATCGCCTCCGCCAGGTCGGCGATGGACACACCTTTGTGGAGAAGGGCCGCGCGTAGCCGTTCGTTCGCCATCTCACCTGCTCGAAGGGACGTCCGGGGACTGCATCATCGTAGGCCGGACGTCTTGAACATGTCCCGTCGTGTAGTGATCTCGTCCTGACTCTCCGCCGCATTCTCGGTTGCACAAGCCACCACGGCCCCAACCGAAGGAGGAGATGCGCGATGACCAACCTGATCACCATCCTGAACGAGACGCCCTCATGCGAGTGCGGCAACGCCCTGACCGAGGGCCAGACGCAGTGCTCCAAGTGCCTGGCACGTGAGCGGTGGACGCGCAAACGGCGGGCCCGGAACCGGCGCAACCAGCGGCGCACCGAGACCCGGCGTCCCCCGCGCGGCCCTCACACCGTCGCGGCGGCGGGGGTGAGCTGGACGTGAGCTGGCTTCCCCTAATCCTCGCCGGGCTGCTCGGTGTGACGCTGCTCGTCGGCTACATCACGGTCCTGGTCGGCATCCGCCGTGAGGACAAAGCCATGAACCTACGCCGTCAGGCCAACGGGGTGTCGGCGTCGCTGGCCCGCAAGGTCACCGGCTGCCACGTGCGGAACGGCGTGTCGTGGACGTAGCCAACTGCTCCTCAACCCGCGCGAGCCGTCCCGACAGGTCCTGTACGGCGGTGCGCAACTCAGCGACCTCATCGGCCAAGTCGCCGGCGGCCGGGGCGTCGGTCTCGTCACGGACGTACACGCCCTTGCCCTGCTGGCCGATCACCAGGCCCTCGTTGCGCAGGATGCCGACCGCCATCTTCACCACCGACAGGGACGCGTCGTACTGCTCGGCGAGCTGGGCGGTGGAGGGCAGTGGGGTTCCGGGCGCGAGGGATCCGCCGCGGATCTGCGCGCGGAGATCGTCGGCGATCTGCAGGTAGCCGGCCCGTCCGGTGTGTTTGACCATCACCGTCCATCTCACCACACCAAGTCGGCCACGCCAACATTGACAACTGAGCCAACTAGGTTAACTATGTTGACTACGACGAATAAGGAGGTCACCGCCCATGCGTTCCGTCCCGATCCCGGTCGACACCGGCAAGCTCGCCATCACCTGTGTCAAGGCCCCGCGCCCGCGCGTCCTCAACCGCGATACCGGCGAGATCAAGACCGACAAGAACGGCAACACCGTCTACGAGGTCACCGTCTCCGTGGAGGACGAGTTCGGCCGGATCGAACTCGTCAAGATCGGCATCACCGGGGAACCGCCCATCAAAGCCGGAGACCCCGTCAACGCGGTCGGCCTGCTCGGCTACGTCTGGGAGATCGCCGGCCGGTGGGGCATCGCCTACCGCGCATCCGCCCTGCTCCCAGCGCGGGAGAGCGCCGATGTCTGACGCGCTGGTCCTGCTCACAGTCCTGGCCGCCACGGCGGCTGGGCTGTGGGCCTGGCGCCGCTGGCACTACCCGTCGTTCTGGCTCGCGCTCGGCTTCCCGATCGTCGCTGTCGCGGTCCGCGTCTCCTGGCGGCGCATCGCCCTCGGGTGCGGGCTGACCAAGAAGCGGCAACGCTGGTGGTTCACCACCGTCCCCGGTCTGGTCGCCTCCACCGGCATCGTCAAGGTGCGGCGGCGTTTCCAGCGCGTCGCCGTCGACACCAAACCGTTCATGCGGCTGCCCATGCCGACCCGGCACGGCTGGCGCGTCACCCTGCACACCCTGGAAGGCCAGACCCCCGGCGACTACACCGACGCCGCCGAACGCCTGTCCCACTCCTGGGGCGTGCACGCGATCCGCGTCTCCTCTCCCCGGCCTGGGCGGGTGGTCCTGATGGCCACCATGCGCGATCCGCTGGTCAAGGTCGATGACCTGCCACCCTCGCCGGAACTGCTGAGGGTCACCGTGGGCAGGCTGGAGACCGGCAAGCCCTGGACGATCGACTTCCGGACGGTGCCGCACTGGCTGAACGCGGGCGCGACCCAGTCCGGCAAGTCCAACCTCGCCAACGCCCTCATCGTCGGCCTGGCCCCGCAACCTGTGGCGCTGGTCGGCTTCGACCTCAAGGGCGGAGTCGAATTCACCCCCTACACACCCCGCCTATCCGCGCTAGCCACCTGCCGCGCCGAGTCCGTCACGCTGCTGTGCGACCTGGTCGGCCTGATGATCGACCGGATGGGGCTGTGCCGTCAGGCCGCCGCCCGCAACATCTGGCAACTGCCGCCCGCCCTGCGGCCGGTCCCGGTCGTGGTCCTGGTCGACGAGCTGGCTGAGCTGTATCTGATGGCCGACAAGTCCGAGAAGGACGAGATCGCCAAGACCTCGACCGCGCTGCTGCGGGTGGCTCAGCTCGGCCGGGCGTTCGGCATCTACCTGTTCTGCTGCGGCCAAAGGATCGGCTCTGACCTCGGCCCCGGCGTCACCGCCCTGCGCGCCCAATGCTCCGGACGGATCTGCCACCGCGTCAACGACCCCGAAACCGCGACCATGACCCTCGGCGACCTCGACCCCGCCGCCCTGGCCTCAGCGCGCGCCATCCCCGCCGAGACACCCGGCGTCGCGATCGTCGCCTCCCAGGACGGCCAGTGGTATCGCGCTCGCTCCTTCTACGTCAGCGAGCAAGCCGCCGAACACGCCGCCCACACCCACGCCCACCTCACCCCGTCCTGGGACGACATCACCACCCACCTGTTCGAACACGCCAACGCCTGAACGAAAGGAGGGTGCACGATGCGACGCATCACCCGCCGACTACTCGACACCGGACCGGTCATCGTCCTGGCCGCCATCGCGGGCGCCGGATCGTTCACCCACATCCGCGACACCGCCACCCAGCACGGCCAAACCGGCTGGATGTCCTGGGCCATCGCCATCTGTATCGACCTGACCTGCGTCATGGCCGCCCGCGAACGCCAACACGACAAACAGAGCGGCCGGACACGGCGAGGACCGATCTCCTGGCCCGTCCTCGTCCTGACCGGCGGCATCGTCCTGTCACTGGCCGCCAACCTGCAACAAGCCGACCCGACCGCCTGGGGCTGGATCACCGCCGCCACCCCCGCCGCCGCGTTCCTCATCGCCGTCTCCATGCTCGAACGCCGCGCCACCCGTCCCGAGCCGTCCCCGGACCCGGCGCCGTCCTCAGCGCTCGTCCCCGCCCCATCCTGCGCCCCGACTCCCGTCCTGACCGATTACGAGACCCAGGACGACGGGCAGGACGGCCCCGCCCCCGCCCTGGTCGACTACGCCCGCCGCGTCGCCGACGAACACCACACCAAGCACGGCAGACCCATAACCCGTGACGCCCTACGCGCCCACCTGGGCGTGTCCAACCAACTCGCCTCCGACCTGCTCCACACCCTGCGAACCGCCTGACCAGAAGGGAGACCTCATCCCATGACCAACGACCACCACAGAGCCCTCATCAACGGACTACTCGACCTGGCCGCTTCCTGGAAGAACACCCCGACCTTCCCGTGTCCCCGAGCGTGACCCTGCACCACTTCTCACGCCAGGACAGCGACGCCGACCAGTGCGCCGAGATCGACCAGATCGCCGCCCGCGTCGGCTCCCCCATCGACTACGAAGACTCCCCCTACGGCCACTACGCCACCTCCGTCTTCTTCGGCCCCGTCGAGTACCGAGCCGTGGCCATCTCCGCCGCCGCCCGCGCCCGCCACGCCACGCCGCCGAAACCAGCTACCACGGCTGCATCCAGCCCGAGCCGGCACCCGCCGCCTGACCAGGAGAGACGATCATGCGCATCCGCCTCGAAGGAACCCGCACCGAAGTCATCGACGCCCTGCTCCACCTACGCCTGCACTTCACCGTCATCGCCGCCTCACGGCTCTACCCCAACCGCGCCAATCCCTGCTACTGGCGCATCCACCTCACCACCACACCACGCCAAAGGAGGTAACCGGCCTTGACCGAAGTGATCCATTACCGCTGCTGCACCTGCAACGGAACCGGCATCAACGCCGACAACGCCCGCTGCCTCGACTGCGACGGCACCGGCATCGACAACCACGGCGCCTAAAAGCGCAGCGCCCCCGGCCTGGCCGTACATCCGCCAAGACACACGCCAGGTCGGGGGCCATCCCTCCACCCAAACGAGCGAAAGGAGGTCTCCATCTTGCCCACAACCCACGCCACCGCGCATGCAAAAGCGGGCATGATCGCCCGACTCAACCACCCCGACTACGACCGCTGGGCAAGCCAGATCCGCGGCACCGGTGGCTGCCGACAGCCCATCCACCTACGCGGCAAGGTCGAACACTACGACGCCGCCACCGGACAGCTTCTGCACCGCTACACCACCCGGACCGAACCTGACGGCATCCTGCGCGTCCCATGCAAGACCCGCCGCGCCTCCCGCTGCCCCGCCTGCGCCGAGACCTACCGCTCCGACACCTACCACCTCATCCGCGCGGGCCTGATCGGCGGCAAAGGCGTCCCCGAAACCGTCACCACCCACCCGACGCTCTTCGTCACCCTGACCGCCCCGTCCTTCGGCACCGTCCACGCCCGCAAGGACAAGAACGGCAAGGCCCTGCCCTGCCACGCCCGCCGCAACGCGGAAACCTGCCCACACGGCCGCGTCATGGCCTGCACAGAACGACACCACGCAGACGATCCCCGCCTCGGCGAACCACTCTGCCCCAACTGCTACGACTACACCGGCTCCGTCCTGTTCAACGCCCTGGCCCCGCTGCTGTGGAAACGCTTCGCCGACTCCCTACGCCGCCACCTGGCCAAACTCGGCGGCCTGGCCCTCAAAGACCTCCGCCATCACCTCACGTTGTCCTTCGCCAAGGTCGCTGAATACCAGCGGCGTGGCGTCGTCCACTTCCACGCCATCATCCGCCTCGACGGCCCCGGCGGCCCCACCGCAGAGCCTCCGACCTGGGCCACCGCCGCCGTTCTGGCCGGCGCCGTCCAACACGCCGCCCACGTCGTCAGCGCCCTCGTCCCCGCCATCGACGACCAACCCGCCCGCCTCTTCAAGTGGGGCGCCCAACTCGACATCCGCCCCATCACCCTCGACGGCGACCTCACCGAACAAGCAGTCGCCGGCTACATCGCCAAATACGCAACCAAGGCGGCTGAATGCGTCGGCACCCTGGACCGCCGCATCAACCCCCTCGACAACCTCGACGCCTACAACCTCCGCGACCACCCACGCCGCCTCATCACCGAATGCATGCGCCTCGGAACCATCGAGGGCCTGGCCGACCTCCGCCTCACCCAATGGGCGCACATGCTCGGCTTCCGCGGCCACTTCTCCACCCGCTCCCGCCGCTACTCCACCACCCTCGGCGCTCTTCGCGCCGCCCGCGAAGATCACGCCCGCGATCAGGAGATCACCACCGGCCGCCTGCCCCTCTTCGCCGAGGACACCGTCCTCGTGATCAGCGAATGGACCTACACGGGCAAAGGCCACTCCGCCGGAGACCAACTTCTTGACGCCGCCCTCACCGGCTCACACCCGGGGAGGCGTACATGAGCGCTGAGCTCCTCACCGTCCCCGAAGCGATGGCGCTCCTCAAGGTCAGCCGGTGGACCCTCTACAACCTCATCCGTTCTGGCGAACTCATCTCGATCCTCGTCGGTGAACGCTGCCGACGCATCCCTACCTCTGCCCTCGACACGTACGTAACCCGACTCTGCGAGGAGGCCGCCTGATGAACAAGCGATCGAACGGGGAAGGCTCGATCTTCCCCTACAAGGACGGTTGGGCGGGCTACGTATGGGTCACCACACCAGAGGGCAAGCGCACCCGGAAGTGGGCTTACGGCAAAACCCGCGAGGAAACCCACGAGAAGTGGCTCAAGCTCCACGAGCAGGCCCGCAAGGGACCGGTGGCCACCAAGCATGAGACGGTGGCCGCCTTCCTTAAGCGCTGGCTCGCTGAAGTGGTCGAGCCCAACCGCGAGCCGACGACCTATGTCGCGTACGAACCGCTCGTTCGGCTCTACATCATCCCCGGTTTGGGAAAGAAGCGCCTCGACAAGCTCACCGTCCGGGACGTGCAAGCCTGGCTGAACACCCTGCCCGCCCTCTGCACCTGCTGCGATCAGAAGAAGGACCACAAGCGCCCCGAAGCCAAGCGCCGGTGCTGCGCCATCGGGAAGTGCTGCGAAGGCTACCCGGCCCGCTACACGATCATCGGCATCCGCCGTACTCTTCGGGCCGCCCTAGGCCACGCCATCCGTGAGGAGCTGATCTCCAAGAACGTCGCCGCGCTGACCACGCTGCCCAGCGCCAGCAAGACCAAAAAGAAGCGCCAGCAGATCGTCTGGAGCGTCGACGAGGCCCGCCGCTTCCTCGAATACGTCCAGGACGACCCGCTCTATGCCGCGTACGTGCTCATCCTCGTCCTCGGCCTACGGCGTGGGGAGGTTCTCGGCCTGGCCTGGGACTGCGTCGACTTCGACGGCGAAGAGCTCCACATCGCTCGCCAGCTCACCAGAGTCGGCGGCCAGCTCCTGCACCGCGACAAGACCAAAACCGACGACTCGACCGCCTCACTCCCGCTCCTGGGCCTGTGCGTCTCGGCTCTGAAGGGACGTCGCGAACTCAAGGACCAGGCCTGTGACGTAGCCGGCGCCGTGTGGAAAGACTCAGACCTTGTGTTCACCACGCGGTACGGCACGCCCATCGAGCCGCGCAATCTCAACCGCGCCTTCGACTCGCACTGCAAGAACGCGGGTGTCCCGCGCATCCGCGTCCACGACACCCGGCACACCTGCGCCTCACTCCTGGCCGCCCTCGACGTCCACCCGCGCGTAGCGATGCGCATCCTCAGGCACTCCCAGATCAGCGTGACCATGAACGTCTACACCCAGATCCCCAGCCCCGAAACCCGCAAGGCGCTCGACCGGCTCAACGCCCGCCTTGCTAACAACGATCAAGACCTTGAGCAGGAACGCTAACCCCGTTGCTGTACAGCGCTGCTGTATAGAGATCAAAAAGGCCCCCTCCATACTCTGGAAGGGGCCTTTGAGCTGCGAGCCGACGAGGGGAATCGAACCCCTGACCTTCTGTTTACAAGACAGATGCTCTGCCGATTGAGCTACGTCGGCGCGGCCTATCAGTGTAGACGGTCAGCGACCCCGATGACGAGCCACCTCGTACAACGCCACCCCAGCCGCCACCCCAGCGTTCAACGACTCCGCCGCCGCCCGCATGGGAATCCGTGCCACAACATCGCACTGCTCCCGCACCAGCCGCGACAGCCCCTTGCCCTCGGAGCCCACCACGACCACCAGCGGCTCGTTCAGCAGGTCGACGTCGCCGATGTCCGCGCTGCCCTCGCCATCGAGTCCGATCACGAACAGGCCGGCGTCCCGATATTCACGCAGCGCCGCCGTGAGGTTGGACGCCCGTGCCACGCGGAGGTTGGCCAGCGTGCCCGCGGAGGTTTTCCAGGCCCCGCCCGTCACTCCGGCCGAACGCCGCGACGGGATCAGCAGCCCGTGCGCTCCGAAAGCGGTCGCCGAACGCGCGATGGCGCCCAGGTTGCGGGGGTCGGTGACGCCGTCGAGGGCTACGACCAAGGGGACTTCTGCGGCATCCTGCGCCAATTCGACCAGCTCAGAAGGGTGCGCATAGTCATAGGCCGGGATCTGAAGCACGATCCCCTGGTGAACGGCGCCTTCGGTGAGCCGGTCAAGCTTCTCGCGGGTCGATTCGAGCAGCGCGATGCCCCGCTCCGTCGCGACCTTGATCGAGTCGCGTACGCGGTCGTCGCTCTCGATGCGCTGCGCGACATATAGCGCGGTGGCCGGCACTCCGGCGACCAGGGCTTCGAGCACCGGGTTTCGGCCGCCGATGTATTCGGGCGCGTCCTCGGAACGCCGCTGCCGGGCCGGAGCGGGCCGCCGTCCGCCGCCTTGCTCTTCGCGGGCGATCCGCTCGGAACGGGCCTTGTCCTTGTACCAGTGACGCATCTCGGCAGGCGGGGTGGAGCCCCTGCCCTCGAGCCCGCGGCGTCCCTGCCCACCGGTGCCCTTGGACGGGCCCTTCTTCTTCGCGGGCCTGCCCGATGCCCTACCGCCAGCTGCCATGGCATTAAGCGTACTCGGGCCACCACCCATCTCACGCCTCACTCAAGATCACACCCTGCTACGAGCGGGCCCTCAGGTCGATAGGCGCAGTTGGTTCACTTGCGAGGCCGATAGGGGGCGGCAATCCCGGCGCACTCCCTCCCAACCGATTCGGTTACTCTATGTACATACACATGTTCATATTGTTTCCCGGAAGGTGAAATATATGGATAGGCGAACGTTCTCCAAGCTGCTCCTCGCGGGAACGGCCGCGGCTTCACTGCCCAACCTCCCGGCCGCCTCGGCCTCGGCGGTCGTACCCGACAACCGGAAGACGCCGGTGAAACAGATCAAGGCCGGTGTCCTGAACATCGGGTACGCGGAGGCCGGTCCCGCCGCCGGTCCCGCGGTCATCCTGCTGCACGGATTCCCGTACGACATCCAGAGCTTTGTCGAGGTGACACCCCTACTGGCAAAGAAGGGCCATCGAGTGATCGTCCCTTACCTCCGGGGCCACGGCACGACCCGCTTCCTCTCAGACCGGACATTCCGGAACGCCCAGCAGTCGGTGATCGCCCTCGACATCATCGCCCTGATGGACGCCCTCAAGATCGAGAAGGCGATCCTGGCCGGGTTCGACTGGGGATCGCGTACGGCCGACATCATCGCCGCCCTCTGGCCCGAGCGCTGCAAGGCCCTGGTCTCCGTGAGCGGCTACCTGATCACCAACCGCGAGGCGCAAAAGGAGCCCCTGCCGCCGCGAGCCGAGCTGGCCTGGTGGTACCAGTACTACTTCGCCACCGAGAGGGGCCGACTCGGCCTCGAACGGTACCGGCACGATTTCGCCAGGCTCATCTGGGAGAACGTCTCCCCGACCTGGAAGTTCGACGATGCCACGTTCGAGCGCACGGCGGCGTCCTTCACGAACCCGGACTGGGTGCCCATCGTGATCCACAACTACCGCTGGCGGCTGAGCCTGGCCGCGGGCGACCCGAGGTACGACGGCATCGAGAAGCGACTGGCCGCGGCTCCCGCCATCTCCCTGCCCACGATCACCCTCGACGGCGAACGCGACCCCTTCACCCCGGCAGGCGGCGGCTCCGCCTACCGCAAGCACTTCACCGGCAAGTACGTGCACCGGACCCTGCGGGGAATCGGCCACAACGTGCCGCAGGAGGCTCCGCAGCCGTTCGCCGAAGCCGTCGTCGAAGTGGACAGGCTCTGAATCTGATACGAGCTACGACGCCCCCTGCCCACCCATCCGAGCCTCCGGCTGAGGGAATCGGAACAACCCGTGCAACCTCCCCAAAGCCTCAAGGTCCCCAAAAGCCCTCGCAGCTCCGCTCTTGATCGCATCGCCAAGCGTCCCCTGCCCCGCCCCCATGTCCACCAGAACATCGTCATCCATCTCAATAACGACATCCGGCCGCTGAGCGGGCCCATGCACCGTTTCGATCGTCCCGTCGTCGACCCGAGCGTGAAAGACCTCATCGGAAACCCGGAACTCGTACACCGCCCGCAACCCCACCGCCGCCTCCGGCTCGAAGCCGACCCGCAGCGCCAGCACCGCCCACCCGGCCTGGAACGCCTCCCCTTCCTTGCGCTCCCCCATCGCCCACTTCATGCCCCACCGCGCCAGAGCCAGCACCGCAGGCCCCAGCTCCTCGCCGGCTTCGGTCAGGGCATAAGCAGGGGTACGCGCCGGCGCAGGCAGCACGATCTTGCGTACCAGCCCCTCACGCTCGAGATGCTTCATCCGAGCCGCCAGCAGCCCGGTGCCCAGCCCGCGAAGGCTGTGCTGCAGATCTCCGAACCGCTTCGGCCCGGTCAGCAACTCGCGCACGAGCAGCAGCGTCCACCGCTCGCCCACGATGTCCAAGGTCCGGGCAGTGGCACAGAACTGGTTGTACGATCGCTGATCCACTTCAACATTCTAAGCTTCGGGCTTCCTGATTCTGAACTTCCTAGTCAGAGGCGGTCTCGGCCAGGTCGCCGGTCATCTCGGAGGGCAGACCAAGCACGGGAGAAAGGGACAGTCGAGCCGCGACGACCTGGCCCTGCCCAAGGCCCGTCAGCAGTTCGCCCACGACCGCACCTACCTCCCGACGCTCAACCGCGATCTGACCGGCCGGGCCCGTCAAGGCCCGGGGACGGCTGAACGCGGAGCTATCGCAGGGGATCGCCTCGGCCGCGCGGCGGCAGACAGGATGCACCGGTTCCCGCCTGCGTCGTCGCCTGAGTTATGCAGCGCATCCGCACGCTGACCACCGCCATCTGGCACAACGACCAGACCGGACAGCCCGTCCTGCGCTCACTGACCGCCTACGACCACCAACCCTTGGGATCGGTCATCTAGTTGGGCGGCGCCAGGGTGCGCAGGACGCAGAACTCGTTGCCCTCGGGGTCGGCCATGACCACCCAGCTTCGGTCCGGGCCTTGGCCCACATCTCTCTTGATGGCGCCGAGGCCGAGCAGTCTGGTCACCTCGTCATCGGTGCTGCCGTCGATCGGGCTGACGTCGAGGTGAAGCCGGTTCTTCACGGTCTTGCCCTCGGGCACCTGGATGAACACCAGGGTGGGCGACATCTGGCGGGCCCGGACCTCCTCGACGGTCGGCTCCCAGGAGCCGATCTCGACCTTGCCCTCGTGCCGGTCGATCACTTTGAAGTCCAGGACCTCGCACCAGAAGGCCGCGAGTCTCTCCGCATCGTGGCAGTCCACAGCCAACTCGGTGAATCTACTTGTCATGTCTCTCCCAGATGTTTCACGGCGTTCCGAACCATGCGGAAAGTGCCTCACGCAGCGGGGGCGTGGCGCTGTCGGCGGGTTCGTCGAGGGTAGCGGCCCAGGCGATGTGGGCGTCCGGCCTGATCAGCAGCGCGTCGGCCGTTCGATCGTCGGTCTTGGCGGTGTGGATGTCGACGCGTTGCCGCCAGTCCTGGGCGGTTTCACGGAGTTCTGGGCGGTCGGCGAGGTCGAGCAGGGCGGGCCGGGCGGGGTGCAGGAGGTCGGCGACGTCGGTCGTGCCCTGGTCGGTGTGCAGGGTGAGGTTGGGGGCGAAGGTGCCGGCCAGCGGGTGAGGGCTCGTACCGGGCATCGGGTAGCGGCCAGCTTCCAGGCCAGGTTGACCGCGTCGAGCATGCCGGCGTTGAGTGCCACCCCGGTGGCCGGGAACAGGTGCGCCGCGTCACCGGCCAGCAGGATCCGCCCGTGGCGGTAGCGTTCGGCGATGGCCATATCCGCCCGATTCCTTCCCGAGCACTACGTCGACCCTGAATTGCCGAATGCCGCAATTGCTGCGAGGCTCAAAGTGGGCTCGGCGTGAGCGCCTATCGTGTAAAGCCGGGAAGGATTACACTGCTGCGTTGAATCCCTTACATAGGCCCCTGACCTGCGAGTTTGATTGTCCTAATAGCTCTGGACAATGTTCGGATGACTTTACAGGGCAGATCGCTTGCCGGAACCGGGCAGTGGCGGTCAGAGTGGTGCCGTTCCCAGTTCCGGGGTTCGTTATCGGCGCCATTGACGGGCGTGCGGATATTCCGCTGAATCGCTGTACGCGGTTGATCGGAGACTCCCGAGTCGGAAAGTGCAGAGGATTTCTTTGAAAGGAGATCCGATGATCGGACGAAAAGGGATTACAGGAGCGGCTCTCGTCGTCGGGCTGACGGCCGGGCTTATGGCGGGGTCGTCAGCGTCGGCGCAGGCGGGGCAGGGCGTCACCGCTGTCTCGGACAGCTCGGCCGTCCTGGCAGCACCGGGCTGGTCGGCCAAGTCGTACCTGGGGATCAGTTACCACGACCGTTGCAAGGGCTGGCAACGGATAAAGACCCCGTACAGGAGCGGCGCTTACATCACGACCAGCAGGCAGGTCCACTGCGAGAAGGGCGAGTGGGGCCGCCGGGCCGTGGTCAAGACGAGCCTCCAGCAGTATCGCGGCCTCGGTTTCTGGCGGACGAAGGCCACCTCGGAGGTGAAGAAGGGAAGGGAGGCGTTCACCGTGACGACGACACCTTCGTGGAAGTGCTCCGGCGGTAGCCAGCTCTACCGGAACCAGACCAAGGTGCATCTCTACTCCCTCCTGCGTGGCAGCGAAGTGGCCACCCTGTACAAGCGGTCGCAGGAGCGTCGGATCCGGTGTTGATCCCGGGCTGGGACGGGGACGTAGCTCGGCCGGACTTCGGCCCTTGGCGCTCGCGAGAGCGCCAAGGGCGTCTTCTTCCGAAGGAGTGAGCGGCGGATGGGATCGCCTGAGAGAAGGCATGTCCCGGCGTGGCGTGTGATCGTCGGCGGGATCGTGCCGGCCGCCGTGGCTTTCGTGCTGTGGGCGACGGTCTCGGTGGCGGAGGAGAAACCGTACGAGGACGTCAAAAGGCAGTACATCGCCGCCGTAGACGCGGTGTGTGAGGAAGCCTCCCGACAGTCGGATCTCCGCGAGGAGCCATCCGCGAACCTGCGCGAGGAGGTGGACGAACTGCGCCGCGCGTCGGAGTCGATGACCAGCACCATCGCCGCGATAGAAGCGATCGCGCCGCCCGGTGGTGACGTCCCGCGGGTGCGGGAGAGGTTTTACGTGCCCGCCAGGGCGCTGGTCGCGAGCCTGCGCGAACTCAGCGGAAGCGCGGAGACGGCGATGCGCACAGGCAGGGAGGGCGAGGCGAAGAAGGCGGTGGAACAGTCCTTGGAACCGGACGAGAACGAGAAGGCGCTGCGATCCTTCGCGGCGGAGTACGGCTTCCGGGCATGCGCGGGCGAATGACCACGCCCCCGAGTAGACCGCAGAATTCCGGACTTATTTGGACAATTCAGGTAATCTCATTTGCTCTCAGGTGTCACAGGCCATGTCGGAGTCGTCGGCACGGCCGGATGACGGCGCCGGACAGGGCAGGTGAAGATGCCGGAATTACCAGGGACATCAGGCTCGCAGGGGGACGAGCCTGGCCCGCTGCGGACGGGCATGGGATCGCGGCCTGGGCGAAAGCCGGTCCGGCTGGACCCGGCCGCGAGCCCGGTGGCGGCCCTCGCGTATCGACTGTCGGAGCTCAAGGCGGAGGCGGGCGACCCGTCCTACGCGGAGATGTCGACCCGCATGGGCGCGGCGGCCTCGAAGTCCTCGCTGGCGGCCGCCGCCCGGGGGCAGGTACTCCCGACCTGGGAGACAACGTGGGAGTTCGTCCGGGTCCTCGCCGTCGACCGGCTGAAGCAGGACGCCGCGGAGGCCAGGCGCGAGTGGCGAGCCCACTGGGAGCAGGCCGCGAGCGCCGCACGTAGCGAGACCATCGAGGACCGTACGGGTCACGACCAGACCTACGCTGGGCAGGCGGAGCACCTCGAACGCCGAGCCCGGCCTCTCCTTGCCAGAAGGCTGGCCATGATCGCGGCGGTGGCGTCCGCCGGTGCCGCCCTCTTCACCTGGCTCGCCCCACTCTCCGGAAAGAACAAGCCCACCACGTCGGCCACCCCCGCTCAGGCTGCCTCCTCCTACGACGATTCCGCCTTCGAGCAGGACGTCACCCATCCGGACGGCACGGTGGTGAAGACGGGGACGGAGTTCACGAAGATCTGGCGGATCAGGAACACCGGCACCATCCCATGGCGGGGACGCTTTCTCACCCGGCTGAACGACACCCCGTGCCGCGCCCCCAAACGGGTCGAGATCCGCGTGGTCCAGCCGGGCGAGCCCGTCGACATCGCGGTACGCGTCCGCGCATCGGACTCCCCCGGCAGATGCAAGATCTACTGGAAGATGACCGACGAGACCGGGACTCAGCTGCTGTCCGCCAAGAAGCCGATCTTCCTGGACGTGGTCGTCGGCTGATCCCCTCTCGAAGCAGGTCTTGGCCGGGTCGAGGGACCGGCCTGTCACATCCGCCTCGGCACACCCACCGCGCGGGTTGGGGGTGGCTCGAACGCCCGCGGCTTTGCCCGGTAACTCCAGGTGATGACGGTGCTCAAGAGCGGGCGACGCGGTTGAGTACGTCGTGGATCAGGGCGACCACTCACACTACGAAATCACCCGCACGAGCCCTCAGAAGTACGGCAGTGACAGCACCCGGATCGGTGAGCGGCACATCATGTGGCCCGTCCAGCGCGACGGTTCGATAGCCGACCGCCTCGGCGAACCTGTCGAAGGCGAAGGTCTGCGGTCGGCAGTAGGCCCCTGTCCCAGGGATCCGATCGACGGCCCCGGTCAGGCGCGTGCCTTCGGTGAAGGTACGCAGCGGCTGCGGACGCAACCGCTCCTGAAGCCACGCGGCGTCGGCCGGATCGGTGATGCCGAAGAGCGCCGGCGCGGGAGCGGGCACCTGCCAGCCATCGGCCGAAGCCTGAACGAACTTCACGAACCCTTCGGGAGCAAGGCTGAGCAGGCTGTCCCCGTCCGTCCCGGCCCAGCCCTCCACCATGATCACATGGTCAACGCGTTCGGGACGGAGGTCGGCTGCCTGCCGTACCACCAAGCCCCCGTAACTGTGCCCAACCAGCACAACACCGCTGCCAGAGCGGACATCGATCTCTCGACGGCTCTCGGCCTCGACCCCAGCCTCAGTCCCGGTCTCGGCTCTAGCCCTAGCCCTAGCCCCGGCCCTGGCTCCAGCCTCGGTCTCGACCCCGGCTCCGGCGCCCTTGATCTCGGCGCCTTTGGTGTCGGCGCCGATCTCGGCTCCGGCAGCGTCGATTGCGGCGACGACCTGTGCCACATGATCATGCAGACCCACGTCGCGGCCGTACACGAGGTCAGGAACGACAGTGCGCGCTCCCGCGCGTTCGAGCAAGGGAACGACGCGATCCCACGCCCAGGGACCATGCCAAGCACCGGAAACCAGAACAAAGGTGGTCATGGACGGATCTCCGCGCGAAGCCGCGGCAGCACCCGGTCGGCGAACTCCTCCAACGCCGCGCGATGGTCATCGACGGCGAACCGGATCACCACGTGCCGCACCCCGGCTGAGGCGTACGCGCTCAACCAATCGACCGCATCGGCAGCGGATCCGGCGAACGTGGCCTGAATGGACTCGATGAACTCGAGCGGCGCGTTGTAGTAGCGCTCAATACTGGTCCGCAGACGGCCTCGCGCCCGCTCAGGGTCATCATCGAGACAGACCGTCGCGTACAGCGCAGGCGTGATCACGCGCACTCCCTCACCCGCAGCAGGCCCCACCAGGGAGTCCGCCTCACCCACGGCAGACCCCGCCAGAGGTTCCACCTCACTCACGGCAGGCTCCACCACAGATGCGGCCTCGCCGGACGCAGGACCGCCCAGACGTGCCACCTCCTGGACCACGCCCCATTCATGGGCGTACGTCTCACTTGTCGGTGGATACGGCAACCACCCATCGGCCAGTCGTGCCACGCGCCGCAGCGCTGCCGCGCCGCTTCCCGCCAGCCAGATCGGCGGCCCCCCGACCTGCGCGGGCTTGGGTTCCAGCACCACATCTTGGAAGTCGAAATGCGCGCCCTGGTGCGACACCGCCCCGCCGCCGGCCCACAGTCGCCGCATCACGTCGATCGACTCTTCGGTACGGCTGACCCGGCGCTTGAACGCGATGCCGAGCGCGTCGAACTGTGCCTCGGTGTTGGGATGCGGGAATCCGGCGCCCATCCCGGCAATGAGGCGCCCGTCGGCGATCCGGTCCAGCGTGGCCAGTTGGTGGGCCAGCAGGATCGGATGACGCAAGGCGGGCAGGAGCACGGCCGTGCCGAGCGTCACCCGTTCCGTCGTGGCGGCCACCGCGGACAGGAGCATCAGCGGATCCGCGCGGTGCCGGGTCACCGGGCTGTCGCCGGCCCAGACGGAGTCGAAGCCGAGGCTCTCAGCCAGTCGCGCCTGCTCGACCAGCGCGGACGGCTCCCGATCTCCCAGAACGACCCAGTCACGTGTCGGCAGCAGATAGCCGACCTGAGGGCTCGTCATAGTTCCTCCAGCGAAGTGATCACGATCGGATCTTAAAGCATTGACTTCCTGTTTTTGAAGTCTACGATTCACTTTCAAGAAGACGATGGTAAGGACTCCGACATGACGAAACCGCTCTATACCGCGCAGGCACAGGTGACCGGTGGCCGGGTACACGGGCACGGCCGCTCCAGCGACGGGATGCTGGATGTGAACCTGCGCCAGCCGAAAGAACTGGGTGGCGATGGTGATGGGACGAACCCGGAGCAGCTGTTCGCGGTCGGCTATGCCGCCTGCTTCTCCGCTGTCCTGACGATGCTCGGGCAACGGCAGGGGTTGGAGGCTGGGGACGCGGCGGTGGACTCCAAGGTCATGCTGATCCCGAACGCCAACGGCACGTTCAAGCTCGGGGTCGAGTTGGACGTCACGCTGCCCTCGATCGAGGACCCGGCGCAGGCCGCCGGTCTGGTGCGCACCGCGCACCAGGTGTGCCCGTACTCCAACGCCACACGCGGCAACATCGACGTCGCCCTGTCAGTGAATGGCTCCACACTCTGAGGTGAACACGCAGCCACGAGTCCAACGTGCCAGCTCAACGCCAGGCTCGCCGAGCAACGACCTCTGAGCTGCCCTGGGTTGGGTGGAGGCTCTGGTGTGCCCTGGCTTGGGTGGAGGTGGATTTCTGGGTTCTTGTGCCACTTGATGAGTGGAAAGTGGCATGGGACGACGGGGCTACCCGCCGGAGTTCCGGCGCAAGGTGCTGGATTACTCGAAGCGGGCCGCACGGTTACCGAGTTGGCCCGCGACTTGGACATCAGCACCCATACGATCTACACCTGGCGGGGGCCCATTGCCTGACACGGTCTCGCTTGACGCACGGCTCGATCTTGTGGCGGCTATCGATGTACCGTGTCGTCGACGCCGGGACGGGGTGAGCGGGATGCATGCGGAAGAACGTATCGAGCGGGCCAGGGTGGCATACGAACGCGCTGTCTACGCCGGCGAGACCGCTGGGCTGGCAGGAGCGGAGCGGGAGCTGGACAAGGTCGAGGCTGATCTTGCCTTGGCTCGGGGCCGGATCCTGCACGCGCGGTTTCTCGAAGACCGGCAGGAGGTCACGCATGAGTTGGCCTTGTTCGAGCGTGCGACGCAGCTGTATCGAATGCTCGGCGATCTACCCGGCCTGGCCGAGTCGCTGTTCTGGGTGGGCTGTTTTCATCAGGTCGTACGGGGTGACACCCGTACGGCCATCCCGCTGTTCGAGCAGTCGTACGAATTGGCGACGCAGGCCGGAGATCGGTTCACCCAGTCCGAGGTGCTTCGGCATCTTGGGATCGCGGAGCATTCTGCCGGTCGGTTGGAGGCCGCGCGGGAGCGGCTGGAGGAATCGATACGGCTGCGCCGTGAGATAGGGCTGTTGGCTGGAGTCGCGGCCAATCAGGTCGGGCTGATCTACATCGCTGCCGCGGAAAACCGCACTAGCGACGCGCTGGCGCTGGCGGACGAGGCGTACGCCACCGCGGCGGACTGCGGCGCCGAACGCATCATGCGCCAGGTCGAGGAAGCGCGCACGCAGATCACGGTGCCAGCCGCCGATCAGGGCTAGACCCACGACCAGAGTGAATCCTGAGCCGCTCAACCTTCGATGACACGAGCTCGCGGATCACCGCGGGCGGTGGTCACCGCAGCCTGTGGGTGACCACAGGCCGTGAGCGGTGACCACAGGCCGTGAGCGGTCACCGCAGCCTGTGGGTGCGGTGACCGCCGACCGGTTACCGGAGCCAGTGGGTCGGCCACGGCGGGATCCTAGTGGGACAGCTCCCAGCGAGCCCCGTGCGGCGTGTCCTCCACCGTGATCCCCGCCGCCGTCAGCTGGTCCCTGATCGCGTCAGCCGCCTCATAGTCCCTGCGCGCCCGAGCAGCCTTACGCTGCTCCAGCGCCACGGCCACCAGCGCGTCGACCACCGGCTTGAGGTCGGACTTCGCCGAGCGCCACTGCGCCGAGCGCGGGTCGAGGCCCAGCACGTCGAGCATGTTCTGGGTCTCGGCCAGCAGGCGTGCCACCGCTTCCTTGTCGCCCCTGGCCAGCGCAACGTTGCCCTCGCGGACCACCTCGTGCACGACGGCGAGGGCCTGCGGGGTGCCCAGGTCGTCGTCGAGCGCGTCGCTGAACGCCTGCGGCAGTGGAGCGTCGGCGTCGACGTCGTGGATCACTTCGGCGGCCCGGGTCACGAAGCCCTCGATGCGCTGGTAGGCGGCCGCGGCCTCCCGCAGCGCCTCCTCCGAGTAGTCGATCGACGAGCGGTAGTGCGGTGCGGCGAGGTAGTAGCGCAGCTCCACCGGGCGCACCTTCTGCACCATCTCCGGGATCAGCAGCGAGTTGCCGAGCGACTTGCTCATCTTCTCGGCGCCGATCTTGACCAGGCCGTTGTGCATCCAGTAGTGGGAGAAGTCGTCTCCGGCCGCCTGGGACTGGGCGAGCTCGTTTTCGTGGTGCGGGAAGATCAGGTCGAGCCCGCCACCGTGGATGTCGAACACCGGCCCGAGGTATTTGGTGGCCATCGCCGAGCACTCCAGGTGCCAGCCGGGACGGCCGAGGCCCCACGGGGTCGGCCAGGTCGGCTCGCCGGGCTTGGCGCCCTTCCAGAGGGCGAAGTCGCGCGGGTCGCGCTTGCACGACTCGTCGTCGGTGTCGGCCGCCGCACGCATGTTGGCCAGCTTCTGGTTGGACAGCGTGCCGTAGCGGTCCTCGTAGGAGACGACGTCGAAGTAGACGTCGCCGCCCGACGCGTAGGCGTGGCCGCGGTCGATGAGCCGCTGCATCAGGACGATCATCTCGGGCACGTGACCGGTCGCGCGGGGCTCGACGGTCGGGGGCAGGCAGCCGAGAGTGTCGTACGCCCAAGTGAAGGCGCGCTGGTTGCGCTCGGCGACCGTGAACCAGGGGACGTCCTCTTCGGCGGCCACCCGGATGATCTTGTCGTCGATGTCCGTGACGTTGCGGCAGAACGTCACGTCATATCCGGAACGCATGAGCCAGCGGCGCAGCACGTCGAAGTTGACGCCCGAGCGGATGTGCCCGACGTGCGGGGGAGCCTGCACGGTCGCCCCACACAGGTAGATCGACGCCCGGCCGGCTTCGACCGGAACGAATTCGCGGATGGCGCGTGCGCTGGTGTCGTAGATGTGCAGGCTCACGAAAGAAAGGCTAACGCCTAAGCCGACATCACAGGTCCTTTAATCACGCACGCATGATGACCTTCTCTGGGCTTATGCGGACAATTAGCCGCTCGACTCCTGGCTTGTCCTCCCAGGGCTTACCGGTGTACTTCAGCGAGAGCTCCTGGATGAGGTCGCCCGCGGGGTCCTCCTCCATGGTCACGCGACCACGGACCTCGGCGTAGCGGTAGGGGTTCGCCGGGTCGATGACGAGCAGGCTGGCCCGGGGATCGCGCTCGAAGTTGCGTGGCTTGCGCCGCCCCTTGGCGGTGGAGAAGAGGACGTCGTCGCCGTCCGTACGCACCCACACGACTGTCGACTGAGGTCCGCCGTCGGGATTGATGCTGGTCACCGTCGCGTAATTGGGCCCGTCGAACAGCTCGCGCACGTCCCCCGAGAGCTCGGTCATGTATCTCCCTTGATCGGTCCTGCCCCCCATTCTTCTGTAGGCTCGAACCGCCATGGACGTGACTCCCCCTTCTACGCTCCGACGCCTGGGCATCGCCCTCGCCGGTCTCGCGGTGGCCGGCCTGACGGCAGTCGCCTGCGTGCTCTCCTTCGACGACCTGCGGGCGCTGGCCATCCGCGGCGAATCCCGACCCGACCTCGCCTTCCTCTATCCGGCCGGCTTCGACGCGCTCCTGGTCGTCGCGCTGATCGGCGTCCTCCTGCTGCGCTCGACCCGCCTGCTGGTACGCGCCCAGGCGGCGGTCGTGCTGGTCCTGCTCATCGTGGCCGCCGCCGCGTCGAACGCCGCGACGGCGCTCCAGGTCCAGCTCGACGTACGGCCTCTCGCGGTGGGGGTGGCGGTCGCGCCGTGGATCATGCTGGCGATCGCCCTCTGGCTGTGGTTGCTGCTCATCAAGCACGTCCAGGCCCGCAGGACGTCCACAGACGACGATGACGACGGTACGGCGGAGCAGGACATCGTGCCCTTCCACCGAAACCGCCCCGCCGAGGACCCGCCGCCGCTGACCAAGCCGCTGCACCACCCCGTGCTGGAGACCACCCCGGTCATCGGTCCCACGCCCGCCCCGGAAACCCCGCCCATCTCCGCCCGCGTGACCCACTGGCCCGCCGCCCCCGCACAGGATGCGGACGCCGAACCGACACAGCTGCCGCTACGCAGCCCGGAACCGACCGCCGAGTGGCCCAACCAGCAGGAGAAGGCCCAAGAGCCGACCCCCAGGCTCGAGTGGGCCCACCGGTCAGAGCGCGACCCGGAGTCAGAGTCGGAGGCGGGCCTCCGTATCCACTCGGACGGACGGACGGAGCCAGGCGGACGTGGTGAACCCGGCGGACACGCCGAGCTAGATGTACGCGATGAGCCCGGCGGGCGCACCGAGCGAGGTGCCAGCGCTGAGCCGGGCGTCCACACTGAGCCCGACGTACAACCCGAGCCCGACGTACAACCCGAGCCCGACGGACGCCCCGAGCCCGGCGGGCGCACTGAGTCCGGCGGGCGCACTGAGTCCGGCGGACGTACCGAGTCCAGCGGACGTACCGCGCCGGGCGATCGGACCGAGCCGCAAGTCGCCGACACGCCCGAGCGGACGGCGAAGCTCCGCCGTGGCCTGCGCAAGCGTGCTCAGGAACCCGCCGACGAAGAGCCCCAAGACACGGCACCGGCCCTGCCTGTCCCGGAACCCGAGCCATCCCCAGAGCCCGAGCCAATCCCGGCTCCTGAGCCGGCTCCCAAGCCCGTGCCGACCTCTGAGCCCGTGTCAGCCTCCGAGCCCGTGTCAGCCTCTGAGCCGAGCGCCGAGCCACAGCCGACCCCGGAGGCGGGCAACGAGCAGAAGCGTCCGGTGCGCTGGGGCGATCGGGTCAAGCCGACCGACGTCCTCGTCCACCCCCGCACCCCCGTCGTCACCGACCGGGACACCGACACCCAACCGGTCCGGGTCTTCAGCGACATCCCAGCCACACCTCCCCGCGCCAGACCTGCCAAAGCCGCTGAAACCGCCGAAGCCGCCGATGCCGCCGAACAGGCCGAAACCAGGGCCGGAGCCGCCGAACAGGCCGAAGCGGGGCACAACCCCGACCCCGACCACGGCCCGGAAGTCGCCGACCCCGCCGAGTCCGCCACCGCCCGTACCCGCTCACTCCAGGACCGCGCCCTTGAGGACACCGCCCCTCACCCGGTCGTAGAAGACGACGCCCCCTCGGGCCGGCTCCGCAGCACCCCCCTCCCACCCGAGGACTGAGCGGGCCCAGCAGAATCCCGCCCAGCGCAGCAGAAGACCCGCCCGGTGTAAGTACCGGGCGGGTCTTCGCGTACCGTTCCGCGCCGAAGGGGGTTCGGCACAGTCGCGGAACTGCCTAAGCCATCGTCTAAACGCTCCTACCACTGCCCCGCCGCAGCCCTGCCACGAGCCCGACACCCACAATGGCCAGAACGACCTGCATGACGAGTTCGATCCAGTCGATGCCATTGGTGGTGGCGACGCCGAGCACCTGCGCGATGAGCGTGCCCACAAGGGCGGCGACGATACCGACGACGATGGTGAGGATCCACCCGATGGCCTGCCTGCCGGGAAGCAGCAGACGACCGAGGGCGCCGATCACGGCGCCGATCACGATGGCGCCAAGGATGGACTGGATTGTCATGACCAAACCTCCCAGTGAGGGTGAGCCGTTCACTCTCGAGGGAGATCAGTACCCGGCCACGCGCGAATATGCGTAGGTGCTGGGAAACGCCAGGTCAGATCGGCGTTCCTCCGGTTCGGCCGGTTTTTCCGGCGCTCACCCTGGCTACGATGAGGACCCCGATGACGGCCAGGGCGAGTTGGATGATGTGCTCCAGCCAGTCGATGCCCCGGGTGTCGGCCCAGCCGAACGCCTGAGCGATGAGCGTGCCGAGCAGAGCCGCCACGATGCCGACGATCAGCGTCAGGCCGATGGACATGTTCTGCTTACCGGGCACTATCAACCGGGCCAGTGCCCCGACAATGGCGCCGATGACGACTGCGGAAACAATCGCGCCGATCATGTGTAGCTCCCCCCGAAGACGTTCCACATGTCTTCAGAAGGACTTACCCGACATATCGGGAAAGTACCCTCGGGAAGGCGGCGATCCGTACCGCGCCAGTAACGGACCGCCGCCCCCGTTCGCTCGGCGGGCCGGAGGCAGCGCCCGCCGGGATACCCTCAACGGATCCCGTAAGAAGACGCCGCAGTGCCAGTAAAGGTTGACGAACCGCCTTGAACGACGAACAGAACTAAGAGACAACGAGTGCCGTCGCGATGGCCGCGACCCCTTCGCCCCGCCCGGTCAGCCCCAGCCCGTCCGTAGTGGTCGCGCTGAGGCTCACAGGCGCCCCCAGAGCGGCGCTGAGCGCCTTCTCGGCCTCCGTACGGCGCGGCGCGAGCTTGGGCCGGTTACCGATGATCTGGACCGCGACATTGCCGATCTCGAAGCCCGCGGAACGTACCTGGCGCGCGGTCTCCTCCAGCAGCGTGACACCCGAGGCGCCCGCCCAGCGCGGGTCGGCGGTGCCGAACAGGCCACCGAGATCGCCGAGCCCGGCGGCGGACAGCAGCGCGTCGCAAGCCGCGTGCGCGGCGGCATCGCCGTCGGAGTGGCCCGCGAGCCCGACCTCGCCCGGCCAGTGCAGGCCGGCGAGATGCAGGTCTCGCCCTGAAACGAACGGGTGGACGTCGACCCCGACGCCCACCCGTGGAAGCTTCGTGTTCAGGAGTTGAGAACCTCGTCGAGCAAGGCCTCCGCCTTGTCCTCATTGGTCTTCTCGGCGAGGGCCAGCTCACTCACCAAGATCTGACGGGCCTTGGCGAGCATGCGCTTCTCACCGGCGGACAGGCCGCGCTCGCGGTCCCTCCGCCACAGGTCCCGGACCACCTCGGCGACCTTGTTGACATCGCCGGACGCGAGCTTCTCCAGATTGGCCTTATAGCGCCGAGACCAGTTGGTCGGTTCCTCGGTGTGCGGCATCCGAAGAACATCGAAAACCCGCTCTAGGCCTTCCTGGCCGACAACATCGCGCACGCCGACGAGTTCTGCGTTTTCTGCTGGCACCTGGACGGTAAGGTCGCCCTTGTCGACCTTGAGCACCAGGTAGGTCTTTTCCTCACCCTTGATGGATCGCTTCGTGATTGCTTCGATCCGAGCAGCCCCATGGTGGGGGTAGACGACAGTGTCGCCGACCTGGAAAGTCATGTGACAAGTACCCCTTCCGCTGTACTCCAGAGTACCACGCATCCACAGGCTCCCGGAACAGTGAAATCATCATAACTGCAGGTCAAAGCGGCATATTGGGGGTTGACAAGGCGTCAACTCTATGAATCGCATATGCGCGCATAGCTAATGACCTGCAGGGGTGCGGATATGACCATGGATTCGGGTGGATATGGTGGGCGCTGCCCAACATGCATGCGCAAGACCCTAGGAGAACCCGCTCGTGACCCGCCGTCGCTGGATTGTCGCCGCTGCCGCGTTCCTGGCCGCCCCCGTGCTCGCCGGCTGTTCGGCTGGATTCGACGCAGACACCAACAAGCCGTACGCCCCCAATGAGGCCGGAGTCCTCTTCGATCAGGCCAAGAACTACGGCACGCATGGCATCCACATCCCCCAGGCGTTCATCCTCGGCCCCGACTCCGGCGCACAACTCGTCTACGGCGGCTCCGCCCCGGTCTACCTGAACATCCTCAACACCAACGGCGCCCCTGACACTCTCACGGCGGTCAACGCCGGCACCATGGCCACCGCGAAGGTGACCACGCCGATCCAGCTGCCGAGCAACCAGCTCGTCAACACCGGCAAGCCGAGCCCGCAGATCATGCTGGAGGGCATCTCCAAGGGCCTCAGGGGCGGCGAGAGCATCCGGCTGGACCTCCAGTTCGCCAACGCCGGGATCGTGTCCATGAACGTCCCTGTGGTCACGCGCAGCCGCGAGTTCAAGGACTACCCGCCGGCGCCCAACGCGACCGCCGCGCCGACGCCTACGCCCTCGGCCACCGCCGCGGCCGAAGGGGAGCACTGACCCCAAGAGAAAGCCCCGGTCCGGCACAAGAGGTACGTGCCGAACCGGGGCTTAACTCTGTCAGCTCTCCAGCGCGTCGAACTTGTAGCCCAGCCCGCGCACGGTCAGAATGCAGCGCGGGTTGGACGGGTCTGATTCGATCTTGGCGCGCAGCCGCTTGACGTGAACGTCGAGCGTCTTGGTGTCTCCCACATAGTCGGCGCCCCACACCCGGTCGATGAGCTGCCCCCGGGTGAGCACCCGCCCGGCGTTGCGCAGCAGCACCTCCAGGAGCTCGAACTCCTTCAGCGGCAGCTGCACCTGGTCACCGCGTACGGCCACCACGTGCCTGTCGACGTCCATGCGCACGGGACCCACCGCCAGCACCGCGGACTCCAGCTCCTCCACCGCGTCGCCCTGGCGGCGCAGTACGGCGCGGATGCGGGCGACGAGCTCGCGCGAGGAGAACGGCTTGGTGACGTAGTCGTCGGCGCCCAACTCCAGGCCCACGACCTTGTCGATCTCGCTGTCCTTGGCGGTCAGCATGATGACCGGCACCTTGGAGCGCTGCCGCAGCGAGCGGCATACCTCGGTGCCCGGCAGTCCGGGCAGCATCAGGTCGAGCAGCACCAGGTCGGCGCCGCTCCGGTCGAACGTGTCGAGCGCCTCCGGCCCGGTCGCCGCGACGGAGACCTCGAAGCCTTCTTTGCGGAGCATGTACGACAAGGCGTCGGAGAATGACTCTTCATCCTCGACCACGAGAACTCGGGTCATTTTGCGGCCTCCAGGGTGTTCGGGGGTGGTACGACCACCGCGGTGCCGCCGAATGCGGGCAGCCGCAGCGTGAATGTGGAGCCGGAGCCTTCCTTGCTCCAGACGGAGACCTCGCCGGCGTGCGCCGCGGCGACGTGCTTGACGATCGCGAGGCCGAGCCCGGTGCCGCCGGTCGCCCGGGACCTGGCCGCGTCGACGCGGAAGAAGCGTTCGAAGATGCGCTCCAGCGACTCTTCTGGAATGCCGATGCCCTGGTCGCTGACGCTGATCTCGACGGAGTCGCCGGCCGGTCTGACGCTGACGACGACCCGGGTGTGTTCGGGGCTGTAGGCGACGGCGTTGTCGATGAGGTTGCGCAGGGCGGTGACGAGCAGTTCGTCGTCCCCCCAGATGCGCAGACCCTCCGTGCCGCCGGTGACGAGCGTGATGTCCTTGGCGATGGCCCTGGTGTTGCAGTGGTCTATGGCGTCGTGGATGGATTCGTCGATCGAGACCTGGCCGGGGGTGGGGATGGGCTCGGCGCCCTGGATCCGGCTCAACGTGATCAGGTCCTGCACGAGGTAGTTGAGCCGGGCGGCCTCGTGCTGCATGCGCCCGGCGAACCTGGTGACGGCCTCGGGATCGTCCGCGGCGTCCTGGATGGTCTCGGCGAGCAGGCTCAGCGCGCCGACGGGGGTCTTGAGCTCGTGGCTGACGTTCGCCACGAAGTCGCGGCGGACGGCCTCGACCCTGCGCCGCTCGGTCTGGTCCTCGGCGAGCACCAGCACCTGGCCGTGCGAGCCGAGCGGGGCCACCCGGACCGCGAAGTTCGTGATCTCCTGGCCGAACTTGTGCCCCGCGACGTCGATCTCGCTCTCGCGGATCTCGCCGTCCCGGCGTACCTGCCGGGCCAGGGCGAGAAGCTCGGCGGCCATCAGCCGATCGCCCTTGACCAGCCCGAACGCGCGGGCGGCCGAGCTGGCCCGCAGCACGCGGTCGTGCGCGTCGAGCACGACGGCGGACGAGGGAAGCACGGCCAGCACCGAGGCGACACCCTGCGGCAAGGCGCCGGTCTCCTGGTCGCCGGCCGTCGCGGCCCTGTGCGAGGACTCGATCTGGTTGCGGTAGAACAGGACCGCCAGCGCTCCCACGACGAACCCCGCCAGGGCCGTCAAGCTCATGGCCATCTCACTCATGCTTTCGATGGTAGGTGGCCTTCTTCAAGTGACAGCCCTTCCACCTGGGGATGAACGGCTCTTTCCGGGAAAGTTCATCTCGCGGTAGGAGTTCGTTCATCAAGAGCGACGTACGGTGACGGCATGCGCGACGCGTACCATGAAGAACTCGATTCCCTGACTGACAAGCTGGTCGAGATGACCAGACTGGTCCGCTCGGCCATTTCCAGTGCCACCACGGCCCTGCTCGACTCCGACCTCCAGCTCGCGGAGAGCGTGATCTCCAGAGACGCGGAGGTGAACGCGACGTTCGAGCAGCTCGAGGCGTCCATCTTCGAGCTGATGGCCAGGCAGCAGCCGGTGGCCGTGGACCTTCGGATGGTCATCACGGCCCTGCGGATGGGCACGGACCTGGAGCGCATGGGCGACCTGGCGGTGCACGTGGCCAAGGTCGCGCGGCTGCGCCACCCCGAGACGGCCATCCCGGCGGAGGTGCGGCCCACGATCGTGCAGATGGGTCAGATCGCCGAGACCCTGGTCACGAAGGCGGGCGGCTGCATCGCCTCGCACGACGTGGAGTCGGCGCTGGAGCTGGAGGCCGACGACGACGCCATGGACAAGCTGCACCGGCGGCTGTTCAGGAACATCCTGGCCAAGGACTGGCCGCACGGCGTGGAGCCGGCGATCGACATCACGCTGATCGGCCGCTACTACGAGCGCTACGCCGACCACGCGGTCAATGTGGCCGGTGACGTCGTCTACCTGGTGACGGGCTCCCGCCCGACACCGAGCTGACCTGAGCCGATGACGGCGGGGCGCACGGTGCGCCCCGCCGTCGGCGTTCAGCGGCCCTGGTTGGCGACCGCCTCGATCGCCGCCTTCGCGGCCTCCGGGTCGAGGTATTCGCCGCCGCGCTGGAGCGGCTTGAACTCGGCGTCCAGCTCGTAGCGCAGCGGAATGCCCGTGGGGATGTTGAGCCCGGCGATCTCCTCGTCGGGGATGCCGTCGAGGTGCTTGACCAGCGCCCGCAGCGAGTTGCCGTGCGCCGCCACCAGCACGGTGCGCCCGGCCGCGAGATCCGGGACGATCTCGTCGTACCAGTAGGGCAGCATGCGGTCGACGACGTCCTTGAGGCACTCGGTGCGCGGCATGAGCTCGGGCGGCAGCAGGGCGTAGCGCGGGTCGCCCGCCTGGGAGTATTCGTCGCCGTCGGCGATCGGGGGCGGCGGGACGTCGAAGGAGCGCCGCCAGAGCATGAACTGCTCGTCGCCGAACTCCTCACGGGTCTGCGCCTTGTTCTTGCCCTGGAGGGCGCCGTAATGGCGCTCGTTGAGCCGCCACGAGCGCTTGACGGGCAGCCAGAGCAGGTCGGCCTCGCCGAGGGAGAGCTGGGCCGTCTGGATGGCCCTGGTGAGCAGGCTGGTGTGCACCACATCGGGGCGGACCCCGGCCTCCACCAGGAGCCTGCCGCCCCGGCGGGCCTCGTCCTCGCCCTTGGCCGAGAGGCTCACGTCCACCCATCCGGTGAACAGGCCTTTCGCGTTCCAGTCACTCTCGCCGTGCCGTAGCAGCACCAAAGTCGCCATGCGGGCAATCCTATGGCGGGCGTCAGCCGCCGGTCCGCGCCGTACCCGGGAAGCCCTCGGTCCGCGCCGGACCGGTCAGGTGTCGGTCCGCGCCGGATCAGCGAAGCGGGCGAACGCCTGGAGGTTGGCCAGCGACTCACCCCGTTTGGCGCGCCAGGCCCACTCACGCCTGATCGACGAGGCGAAGCCGAGCTCCAGAGCCCGGTCGAACCAGTCGTCCGAATAGGTCAGCACGCAGCCGAGCAGTCGGTCGATCTCCTCTTCCGTGATCGCCGTGAGCGGCACCCGGCCGACGAGGTAGACGTCGCCGACGCTGTCGACGGAGAAGTGGACGCCGTACATGCCGCCGTTCTTGGCGAGCAGCCATTTGTAGAACTCGGTGTGGTTCTCGTCGGGCTGGCGGCAGAAGAACGCCTCGACGTGCAGCGCCTGATCGCCGATGATCAACCACGTCATCGTGGCGAGTTTGTGCTGCCCGGGCAGCTTCACCAGGAACGCCCCCGGCCGCGGCTCGTCAAAGGAGACGTCTGCGGCCTTGAGCGCGGTTTCTACGACTTCGCGCATGTCGTACAGCCTACGGAACAGGCAGCCTATGAGATGACGGCGACCGGGAGCCGGTGCAGGTCGGCGACGGCGTCCGCGTAGACCTCCATCAGCCGCGACGACGTGGCCTGCCAGCCGAACGCCGCCGCGTGCTCACGGGCGCCGATCGACAGACCGTCGCGCCAGGCCGGCGCGGTGACGAAGCGGCGCAGCGCGCGTGCCCACTCGTGCGAGTCGTGGCCGTCCACGAGCACACCCGACACGCCATCCTGTACGGCCGTACGCAGCCCGCCCACGGCGGCCGCGGCGACGGGGGTGCCGCACGCCTGTGACTCCAGGGCGACCAGGCCGAACGACTCGCTGTAGGACGGCACTACGGTCACGTCGGCCGCGCGGTACCAGTCGGCCAGCTCGTGCTGCGGCGCGGGCGGCACGAGCCGGACGACGTCGGAGATGCCCAGCTCGGCGGCGAGCTCGGCGAGGAGGGACGGCCTGGCCAGGCCGTTGCCCGACGGGCCGCCCACGCACGCGACGACCAGGCGGTCACGCAGCGAAGGGTCGTCGATGAGCATCCGCGAGGCGGCGCGCAGCAGCACGTCGGGCGCCTTCAGCGGCTGGATCCGGCCCACGAACAGCAGGACGTGGGCGTTCTGCGGCAGCCCGAGACGGCGCCGGGAGGCCCCCTGTGAAGCGGGCTGGAAGACCGTGAGGTTGACACCCGGGTTCACCACCGCGACGCGTTCCTCCTGCGCCCCGTACAGCTCCATGAGCTCGTTCGCCTCGTCGGCGGTGTTGGCCACGAGCCGGTCGGCGATCTCCACGACCTGCTGCTCACCCACCACGCGGGCCTGCGGCTCGGGCTGGTCGTTCTGGGCCAGCAGCAGGTTCTTCACCTTGGCCATGGTGTGCATGGTGTGCACCAGGGGCACGCCCCAGCGCTCCTTGGCCAGCCAGCCGACCTGGCCGGACAGCCAGTAGTGCGAGTGGATCACGTCATAGCGGCCGGGGTCGTACATCGCCTCGGTCCGCAGCACGCCGGACAGGAACGCGCAGAGCTGGCCGGGCAGGTCGGCCCTGGTCAGCTCCTCGTACGGTCCGGCGGTCAGGTGGCGGACCATGACACCGGGGGCGAGGTCGGCTACCGGTGGCAGGTCACGTCCAGTGGCCCGGGTGAAGATCTCCACCTCGACGCCGGACTCGGCCAGCCGCTTCGCCGATTCGACGATGTACACGTTCATCCCGCCGGCGTCGCCCGTGCCGGGCTGTTCCAGGGGAGACGTGTGCATGCTGATGGTCGCGACCCGGTTGACCCGTCGTCGCCTCACCCGACACCACCTCCAAACGCAGTACAACTATGCAGAACATCCCGACATTCCCGACAAGCGGGGTGTCATGGGCAGTGCTGGCAAGATGTGTGCCATGAAGAAGACAGCTGTGGTGACGGGCGCGAGCAGCGGGATCGGTGAGGCGACGGCGCGGCGGCTGGCCGCCGCGGGCTACGACGTGGTGGCGGGCGCGCGACGTCGGGACCGGCTGGACAAGCTGGCCGCCGAGGTGCCCGGGATCCGCCCCGTGTCCCTGGACGTGACCTCTCAGGAGTCGGTGGACGCGCTGGCGGCCTCGCTCGACCGGTGCGACGTGCTGGTCAACAACGCCGGTGGCGCACTCGGCATGGAGCCGGTGGCCGAGGGGCGGCTCGACGACTGGCAGCGGATGTACGACACCAACGTCCTCGGATCCTTGCGGATGACGCAGGCCCTGGTGCCCATGCTCGTCGAGTCGGGCGACGGGGTGCTGGTGATGCTCACCTCGACCGCGGGGCTGGTGGCGTACGAGGGCGGGGGCGGCTACGTGGCCGCCAAGCAGGCGCAGCGGTCGATGGCCGAGACGCTCAGGCTGGAGCTGGTCGGGCAGCCCGTACGCGTCGTGGAGATCGCGCCGGGCATGGTCCAGAGCGAGGGCTTCGCGGTGACCCGCTTCCGCGGCGACGAGACGGCGGCCGCCCGCGTCTACCAGGGCGTGCCGGATCCGCTGAGCTCCGACGACGTGGCCGACGCGATCGTGTGGTGCGTCACCAGGCCCGCGCACGTGAACATCGACCGCCTGGTCATGCGCCCGCGCGCCCAGGCCGCCCAGCACCGGGTGCACCGCGTCGGTGGCTAGGCCGGTCGGTTCGATCACCAGGGGCACGACCGGGCACAACCGGCTGCGGCGCGCCGACCGGTGGATCGCCGCCGCCCACGGCCGTCTGCTGCGCGGCGCCGTCCGGCCGCTGGCCGTGGACCTCGGCTACGGCGCCTCCCACACCACCACGCTGGAGCTGTTCACCCGCCTGCGGCGGATCAGACCGGACATCGAGGTGGTGGGCATCGAGATCGACCCCGCGCGGGTCGCCCTGGCCAAGCCGTACGAGCGTGCCGGGCTGAGCTTCGCCCTGGGCGGCTTCGAACTGCCGGTCTCGCGTCCCCCGCTGCTGATCCGGGCCTTCAACGTCCTCAGGCAGTACGGCGAGGCCGACGCCTGGCGCTACTGGGAGGCGCTGCGCGGCCGGTTGGCCCCCGGCGGCGTCCTGGTGGAGGGCACCTGCTCGGAGAGCGGCCACCGGGCGATCTGGGCCGGTCTGGATCGGGACGGCCCGCGCACGCTCACCCTCTCGGCCAGGTTCGACGCCTTCGACCGCCCTTCGGACCTGGCCGACCGCCTGCCGAAGACCCTCATCCACCGCAACGTCCCCGGTGAGCGCATCCATGCGTTCCTGAGCGACTTCGACCGCGCCTGGGCGAGAACCGCCCCGTACGGCGCCCACGGCCGCCGGCAACGCTGGCTGGCCGCCATGGACATGCTGGCGAACTCCTGGCCCATCCACCGGCATCCACCGCTCGGCGGCACGGCCAGATGGCGCCTCGGCGAACTGACCCTCCCCTGGGACTCCGTGGCGCCCCTGTGACTAAAGAGCGGCTGACTAAAGAGCGGCGGAGAAGGCCGCGTAAGCGACCGCGTCGAACAGGACGAACCGCACTTCGTCCACAGCTGTGGAAACCTCCCGCACAGTGCGCAGCGCGATGCGGGCGCCGTCGTCCAGTGGCCACCCATAGATGCCGGTCGAGATCGCGGGAAAGGCCACCGATCGGGCCCCCAGTGAGTCGGCCACCCGGAGCGACTCGCGATAACACGAGGCCAGGACTTTGGAGCGGTCATCGGTCCGCGAATAGACCGGCCCGACGGTGTGGATCACCCAGCGGGCGTCGAGCCGTCCGGCGGTCGTGGCCACGGCCTGCCCGGCCGGCAGTCCCTTGCCGTAGTGGGACGCCCGCAACGCCCGGCATTCGGCGAGAATCTCCGGCCCACCCCGCCGGTGGATCGCGCCGTCGACCCCGCCCCCGCCCATCAGCGACGAGTTGGCGGCGTTGACGATCGCGTCAACCGTCTGCGCGGTGATGTCCCCCTGTACGAGCGTGACGTCCATCTCACCAGCATCCCGGATGGCTGCTCGACGCTGTGTAGTACTACGCTGAAGAGTGTGAAGGGTCTTGGCGAGCTCGAACGCAGCATCATGGACATCATCTGGGCGGGGAGCAGCCCGCTGACGGCCCGTGAGGTCGGCAGGCTCATAGCCGACCGCGATCTGGCCCCGACCACCGTCATGACCGTCCTCGACCGTCTGACCCGCAAGGGGTTCCTCCAGCGGACCCGAGACGGCCGCGCCTGGCGCTACGAGCAGGCGGCGAGCCGCGACGCGTACATCGCTGAGCTTATGCTGGAAGCTCTGGACCTGACGGGCGACCGCTCGGCCGCCCTCACCCGCTTCGCCCAGGCCGTGTCCGGCTCTGAGGCGGAGATCCTGCGCAGGGCTCTCACGGAGCTGGAGCTGGAGGAAGAGTGACCACGGCAGCGACGCTGGCAGCGCTCGCCCTCGCGTGCGGGCTCGGCTCCTGGCGTCTCACGACTGCCCGCTGGACGTCTCGTGCCCCTCGGATCGCCATCATCCTCTGGCAGTCCCTGGGCGTGGCCTGGGGCCTGGCCACGACCGGCGCCATGCTGGCGTACGCCGTGCAGCCCTCCGGGCTGGGCATCCTGCCGGGCATGGCGGCCTTCCTGAGCGGCGAGCGGCCGCGCGGGACCTGGGATCCGCTGCACATGACGGCGATGATCGCCGGGCTGACCTCACTGACCGTCCTCATCGTGGTGCTGATCACCGCCGGCGTGCAGGCGCTGCAGGCGCGCAGGCGGCACCGCGTGCTGCTCGCGCTGATCGCCCGCGACGACCCGGGCGTGCCCGGCGTGCGGGTGCTCGACCATCCGAGCGCGGCGGCCTACTGCGTGCCGGGGCTGCGCTCGCAGGTGGTGGTCAGCGAGGGGGCGCTCAAGCTGCTCTCGCACGACGAGCTCACGGCCGTGCTCGCGCACGAGGCCGCGCACGTACGGGAGCGGCACGACCTGGTGCTGCTGCCGTTCGCCGCCCTGCGCCGGGCCCTGCCCTGGTCCAAGGTGGTCTGCGAGGCGCAGGCGCAGGTCGAGCTGCTCATCGAGATGGCCGCCGACGACCGCGCGCGCCGCTACTGCTCGCCGCGCAGGCTGGCCACCGCCCTGCTCAGGTTCGGTACGGCCGGCGCCATGCCGACCCCGCAGGGCATGCTCGGCGTACGCGCCCAGAACGTCATGGCCCGGGTGGATCGCCTGATCAAGCCGGGTCCCGCGCTGCCCACCACGATGCGCTTCAGCATCCTCGCCCTGTCCGTCACGTTGGTCACCGCCACCCCGTTCCTCTGGACCATCCAGTTTTAGCGCTTGCTGGCGTTAGCTTTGCGTTTGCAATTGCAAGCACTCTGGGGCACACTAGAGGCATGGCACTACCGAAGGTCGGCTCGATCGGCGAATACATCCGCGAGCAGCGGCAGCAGGCGAAGATCTCGCTGCGCCAGCTCGCGGCGGCCGCAGGGGTGTCCAACCCCTACCTCAGCCAGATCGAGCGCGGTCTGCGGAAGCCGAGCGCGGAGATTCTCAACCAGATCGCCAAGGGTCTGCACATTTCATCGCAAGCGCTCTATGTGCAGGCGGGCCTGATCGAGGATCGCGAGCCGCCGAGTGATGTCATCACCGCGATTCGCGCCGACGCGAACCTGAGCGGGCGGCAACGCCAGGTGCTCATCGATATCTACGAGTCGTTTCGCAAGGAGAAGCGCGCCGAAGACGAGCAGACCTCCCAGAACGCTCATCTCCGGCACGACTCCGAATCGGACGACGAGCCGCTGCCTGAGGAATATCTCGCCGCGCTTGAGCCTTTCGCGGCGTCCACCGGCAAGGGCACCGCCAACCAGGAAACCAAGGAAGGTTAACCCATGACGCTGGCCACTGAGGTCAAGAAGCTCACCGACTCCAAGCCTTTCTACGCCGTGGCGGGTGCGGGCGACTACGCGGTGGAGAAGCTGCGGGAGCTGCCCGAGCAGCTGCTGAAGCTGCAGTCCCGGCGCGCTGAGATCGCCAAGGACCTGCCCGTGAAGGCCCGCACCTACGCCGACAAGGCCGAGGGCTTCGCCAGGGAGTTCCCCGAGAAGGCGCGCACCTACGCCGACCAGCTGACCGTGCTGGCCACCGAGGTCTACGAGGACTTCGCCACCCGCGGGCGCAAGGTCGTCAGCAAGACGACCGGCGAGGCCGCGCTGGAGCTGGAGGAGGTGTCGGAGGCCGCCGAGCCGGCCGTCGCCACCCCCGTCAAGAAGCCCCGCACCACCAAGGCCACCACGCCCAAGGCCTGACACCACGCCGAAAGCCCACCTCCGCACGGAGGTGGGCTTTCCGCTTCGGGGGTGCCCGTTTGTCGGGGGCGCCTACTAGGCTGGGGCCGTTTCATCGCGAGGGTTGGGCGGGACTCACATGGAAATTGTCAACGGCGGCTTGAATCTTCTCTTCCTGCTGCTCGCGGCCGGCATCTTCGGCATGTCGGTCTATGCGCTGGTGCACGCGGCGCGGGTGCCGGCCAACGCGTTCGTGTCGGCCGGCAAGCTGCAGAAAAACCTCTGGCTGATCATCCTGATCCTGGCCACGCTGTTCTCCGCCGCGGGCGCGTGGTCCTACTTCCAGGCCTTCATGTTCCTTGGGGGCAGCGAGTTCCTCGGGATCGGGCTGGGGTTCTTCTCGATCATCGCCGTCATCGCGGCGACGGTCTACGTCGTCGACGTCAAGCCCGCCGTCAAGGGCATGGGCGGGCGCGGTGGCAACAACGGCCCCTACGGACCTTGGTGATCCTTCCCTGGTAGGCGGCCGATGGCGTCGGCCAGCCATTGGGCCAGGTGGAAGTGGCCCTCGGCGGTCGGATGGATGCCGTCGGGGAGCAGCTGACCGCGCGGTGTGCCGGTGATCCGTTGCTCGGCGAGCGGGTCCAGGAAGGGGATTGCTTCCTGCTGGGCCAGGCCTGACAGCGCGTCACGCAGCCGATAGGCCTTGCGTGGGGTGTCGTGCAGCCAGATAGGGCCGATCATGAGGATCCGGGTTCTCGGCCAGCGGGTCCGCGCCTCGGAGATGAGGCTCGCCGCCGCTCGCCGTACGCTCGTCGGCGACCAGGGGCTGTCGTTGTGGCCGCCTGAGATGATCAGCGTGTCGGGCGCGGGGCGCCAGGCCAGCTCGGCCTCGAACGACTCCTGGAACGTACGCCCGACGCGGCCCTGGTTGAGATAGCCGGTGCCACCCGCGCCCGCGATGACCGGCTGCCAGCCGAGCAGGCGGGCCGACTCGGCGGCGTAGGTCCGCCAGAGCGGCACCGGGCCGGAACCGACCGTGAAGCTGTCGCCGACGAACATCACGACGGGTGCGGCCAGCCCGCTCCGCGGCAGAGGCGACTCAGAATGAAGCTGCGCCGGGCTCGGCCAAGGTTCACCAGCCCCACCACCACATCCCGATATCGCACAACAAATCCCCAATATCGCGACAGCCGGTGCGATCAGGGCTCGATCCAGCAGGCCGCGCATAACCACCTCGGGGATTAAGCTGCCGACATGACTCATGACCTCCACGGGCGGACAGAACGGCTCGAATTGTCGGATCAGGACCTGCGCGACTTCGAGGCCGTCGTCCTTGACTCCACACCCGACGGAATCGTGCTGAGCAAGTCGGCATTCTATCCGGGCGGAGGCGGCCAGCCGGCGGATCACGGAGTTCTGCTTTGGCAGGGGGTGGAAACTCGGATCGTCGGAGTGCGCAAAGGCGATGATCTGCACCTGATTCCGGCAGAGGGCGATCCGGTCCCGCCGGTGGGCACGGTCGTTCAGGGGGCGGTGGCCGACGCGCGGCGTTCCGCCCTGATGCGTACCCACTCGGGGTTGCACGTCCTGTGCGGCGTCGTCTTCCGCGACTACGGCTCGCTGGTGACGGGCGGCAACATGGACGAGCTGAGCGCGCGGATGGACTTCAACCTGCCGGAGCTGCCGCCGGGCTTCAAGGAGGCGGTCGAGGACGCGTGCAACGCCGAGATCGTCGCGGACCGGCGGATCGACGTACGGGTGCTGCCGCGCAAGGAGGCGTTCGATATCCCGGACATCATCCGGACGGCGACCAACCTGGTGCCGGAGCATGTGGAGGACGTCAGGATCGTCGACATCGTCGGGCTGGACACCCAGGCCGACGGGGGCACGCATGTCGCCTCGACGAAGCAGATCGGGCGCATCAAGGTCGCCAAGATCGAGAGCAAGGGCCGCGGCTTCCGCCGCCTCCGCATCGCGATCTCGGACTGACGTCTCCGCGCCGCAGGACCAGCGTCTCCGCATCGCGCTCCCGGGCTGATCACGACCTGGCTCGGCCCGCGCCTTCGATGATCCCGGCCAGGCCGTCGAGCAGCGATCGCAGACCGAACTCGAAGAGCCGGTCGAGATCGAAGTCGAAGTCGCCCCCCATCCGGCGGATGACGTCGACGAACGTGGGATAGGCGCCCGAGGTGACGACGGCCGTCAGCCGCGCGTCCTGGGCCCGCATCCATTCGTCGTCGGTGAGGCCGGTCTCGGCCTGCGCCTGAGACTCCAGCTCGAAGTTGGCGGCGATCCCCTCGACGTAGCTGTACATCAGGATGTGCACGTGCATCATGCTCTCCGGGTCGAGGCCGTGGCCGTCGACCGCCGCCAGCGCCCATTCGGCGTGCTTGAGCAGGCTGGGTGACGGCAGCGGCCGGCTCAGCGAGGTGATCCGGGTGAGCCACGGGTGCCGCCGGTAGGCCGCCCACTGCACGCGGGCCGCCACCTCCAGCCGGGCCCGCCAGCCGGGCGGCGGCTCGGCGGGGAGCGGGTATTCGCCGAACACCTGGTCGATCATCAGCTCGACCAGGTCGTCCTTGCTGCCCACATGGCGGTAGAGCGACATCGTGGCCACGCCGAGCCGACCCGCGACGCCGCGCATGGACAGCGCGGACAGCCCTTCGACGTCGGCGATCTCGACGGCGGTCCGCACGACACGCTCCCGCGTCAGATCACGCGCGGAGTCACGGCCCGGGTCACGGCCCAGATCGTGACCCGGATCGCGGGAGACCGCATCAGGGGCGGGGCCTCGCGTCGGCTCTCGGCTGGGGTCATGGGGGTCGCCGTGCGGTCGCCGTGGTGACCGGGCCGAGGGTCCGGCGACGACCGTGCCGACGCGCGACTCGGCCACGACCACGCCTTCCTGCGCGAGCCGGGCCAGCGCCTTGGCGGCCGTGGCCAGAGCCACGTCCCAGTCCCGCGCCAGCTGCCTGGTGGAGGGCACCCGCTCCCCGACCCGCAACTCGCCGTCCGCTATCCGGCGCTTGATGTCGTCGACGATCCGCACGTACGGCGGCACCGCTTCCCCAACCACCCGGCCTCCTCCACCCCTGTACTAGTACAGAGATTAGCAGAATCCCTGTTGCAAAGCCTGTCTGTACGCCGTACATTCACCTCGTACAGCGTCAACAAAAGGGAGATCCCATGAACGTCCTCATCTCCGGCGCCAGCATCGGCGGACCCGTCCTGGCCTACTGGCTGCGCGAACACGGCTTCGAGGTGACCGTCGTCGAACGCGCCCCCGCCCCCCGCCGAGGCGGCCAGGCGATCGACATCCGGGGAGCCGCCCTGGAGGTGGCCGGGCGCATGGGCATCCTGGAGCAGGCACGAGCCATGAAGACCGACATGCGCGGCATGTCGATGGTCGACGGCGACGGCAACGAGCTGATGCGCACCACCGAGGAGACGATCAGCGGCGGCCGGCTGGACAGCCCCGACATCGAGATCATGCGCGACGACCTGACCGCGCTCGTCATCGCCGCCTCGGGCAGCGGCGTCGAATACCTCTATGGCGACTCGATCGCGGCGCTCCACCAGAACGGCCAAGGGGTCCAGGTGACGTTCGAGAGCGGCGTGCGGCGGCGCTTCGACTACGTGGTCGGCGCCGACGGCCTGCACTCGAACGTGCGCGGGCTGGTGTTCGGCGAGGAGTCGCGGTTCATTCACCACCTGGGCATGTACGTGGCGATCTACAGTGCCGACAACTTCCTCGACCTGGACCGCTGGCAGGTGTGGCACCGCGAGGGCGACGCGGGGTTCGGCCTCTACACCGCCACCGGCAACGCCTCGATCAGGGTCAACATCGGCTTCGGTGGCGAGGACGTCGCCTACGACTACCGCGACATCGAGCAGCAGAAGCGGCTCATCGAGGAGCGCTGCTCCGGGCTGGGCTGGGAGACGCCCCGGCTGCTGAAGGCGATGTGGGCGGCCGACGACTTCTACTTCGACGCGATGGCGCAGATCCGGATGGAGCGCTGGTCCGAGGGCCGGGTGACGCTGGTCGGCGACGCCGGCTACTGCGCCTCGCCGCTGTCGGGCCAGGGCACCAGCCTGGCGATGGTGGGCGCGTACGTACTGGCCCAGGAGCTGTCCAGGGACCCGCACGACGCGTTCGACCGCTATGAGGCGCGGATGCGGCCGTTCGCCGAGCTCAATCAGGCTCTCGCCCTGGAGAACCCCGGCCAGGGCGCGGCCCCGGAGAACGTCCAGCGGGCCGCCAACGGCATCGCGCTCGACTGATCCAGCCTGGTCGGAAGACGCCGTACGCCTCCAAGGAGGACGAACCGCTACGATGTGCCGCCATGACGGGTATCAGGCGCACGCTGGCCATACTGGGGGCCGTCGCTCTGTCGCTGACCGCCGTCCCCGCCACGGCGGCGGCCGGGATCACCGACGAGGTGACCATGAGCCTCGCCAAGAACGGCACACTGCACGTGGTCGAGAAGATCAGCGGCGGCTCGGGGGAGCTCAAGCGGACGTTCCTCACCAGGACCCGCTTCGACGACGACAACGACCGGCTGTACCAGATCTCGAACGTCAAGGGCGGCACACTCGCCGGCGACGTGCTGACCATGAAGGGGCCCGGCACCGTCGAGTACGACGTCAAGGGGGCCGTGACGCCCGCGGGTGCCATCGAGGAGCTGCGCTGGTTCGCGGTGAACGGCTGGAGCGAGCCGGTCACCAAGGCGACGGTCAAGGTGAGCGGCCCCGGCCAGGTGCAGAACCTGTCGTGCTTCGCCGGTGAGCTGACCTCGGCCATCGGCTGTACGTCCGCGTCCATGGACCACGGCGCCACCGAGGCCGCCTTCGAGCAGCAGAACGTGGGCCCCGGTCAGGCACTGACCGTGGTCGTCGGCTACGCCAAGGGCTCCACCAGCGGCGCGCCGATCCTGGAGCGGCGCTTCTCGCTGGCCGGCGCGTTCACGCTGAACGGCGTCACCGGCGGCGCGCTCGCCGCCCTGCTGGTCCTCCTGCTCGGCGGCGTCGGCCTGCTCTACTGGACGCGCGGACGCGACTCCAGGGCCGCTGGCCACGAGCGCAGCTCGGTCGCCCCCGTGCAGAACGGGCACTTCTCCCCGCCCGACGGTGTCCGGCCCGGCCAGATCGGCACACTGGTGGACGAACAGGCCGACGTGGTCGACGTCACCGCGACAATCGTGGACCTCGCGGTCCGCGGTTACCTGCGCATCGACGAGCAGCCGCGGCAGACCTACGACGCGCCCGACTGGACGCTGGTCAGGCTGCCGAACGCGCCGGTCAACACGCTGCTGCCGTACGAGCGGGCGCTGTACGACGCCATCTTCGACGGGCGCGACATGGTGCTGCTGTCTCAGATGTCCGGTTCGTTCGCCAGTCACCTGGGCAAGGTCCGCGACGCCCTCTACGCCGACGTGGTGACGCAGGGCTGGTTCGCCCGCCGTCCCGACACCGAGCGGACCCGCTGGACGGTCATCGGCGTGCTGCTCATCGGTGTGGGCCTGCTGGCCACGGTGGCGCTCGCCTGGTTCACCACGTACGGCCTGCTGGGCCTGGCGCTGATCATCGCCGGCGGCGCTCTGGCGGTCGGCGGCCAGTACATGCCCGCCAAGACCGCCAAGGGGTCGGCCGCGCTGGCGCACACGATGAGTTTCCGCGAGTACCTGTTCTCCGGTGACCTCGGTGAGGTGCCCGAACAGCACCGGGTGGAGCTGTTCTCCCGCTATCTCCCGTACGCGGTGATCTTCGATGGCGTGGAGCACTGGTCCCGGGTCGTCGCCTCGGTCACCGGCAACGGGCCCCAGTCCGACAACCTGTACTGGTATCACGGCCCGGCTGAGTGGGATCTGTCCAAGTTCGCCGGGTCGATGCGTACATTCACCACGACGACCTCAGGCGCCATCTCGGCCAGCCGCCAGTTCCGCACGTTGTAGGAGCCAGCGCTTAGCGGAGGCGTAGTTCGCCCACGGCGCGTCCGCCGCCCATCAGCGGCGGGCGGGCCATCGTGTCCAGTTCCGGGGCGTCCAGGCCGAGCGAGCGCAGCGCCGTCACCGTGGCGGGCGTGCGGGCCCGCTGCGCGCCGTCCTCGACCTTGACGGTGCCCGCCCGCCCGTCCTCGAACACGAACGCGTTGAACCCCTCCGCGCCCACCTTGACCATCAGCCCCGGCAGGGCCCGCATCAGCTCGGTCTCCGGCCTGATCGTGCCGGACGTCCACTCCGGATGCGCGCGCATGGTGTCGAAGATCCGCCGCTCGTACGAGCCCGCCTCCCCCAGAGCCAGCGCGCGGAAGGCCCGCGTCACGCCCACCATCGAGACGAAGAACAGCGGCGCGCCGCACCCGTCCACGCCCGAGGCCGCGACCCGCTCGCCCGTCAGCTCCTCCACCGTGCGGCGGATCGTCCGCTGCAACGGGTGCGTCGGCTCCAGGTAAGTGGCGAGCGGCCAGTCGTTCAGCACACAGGTGGCGAGCATGGCGGCGTGCTTGCCGGAGCAGTTCATGTAGACGCGGCCCAGGTCGGTCGCCGCCCGGTCGGCGGGGTAATCCTCGGGGCAGAGCAGCGCCGACTCCGTCAGTCCGGCCTCCGCCAGGATCTTCCGCACGCCGTCGACGTGGTACGGCTCTCCGGAGTGGGAGGCGCAGGCCAGCGCGAGGAGTTCGCCGTCGAGCGCGAGCCCGGCGCGGAGCATGCCGACCGCCTGGAACGGCTTCATGGCCGAGCGCGGCGAGGCCGGCACGTGCACCGCGCCGTGCACCGCGACCGGATCGCCCGCGGCGTCCACGGTGAGCATGCGCACGTGATGGGTCGACTCCACGAACCCGGACCGGACAACCTCGACAACCAGCGACATTCGCCTCCCCTTTCGGCATGAGTCTACGAAGCCTTTTGACCTGGGCCAGAATGAGGTCTTATGCGAGCAGTCGTACAGCGAGTCAGCACCGCGTCGGTGGTGGTCGACGGGGTGACCGTCGGAGCGATCGACGAGCCGGGCCTGCTCGTGCTGGTCGGCGTCACGCACCCGGACACCCGCGCCGAGGCGCGCAAGCTCGCCGCCAAGCTCTGGGGGCTGCGCATCCTGCATGGCGAGAAGTCCTGCTCCGACGTGTCGGCGCCGCTTCTGGTGATCAGCCAGTTCACTCTCTACGGCGACGCCCGCAAGGGCAGGCGGCCCACCTGGCAGGCCGCCGCTCCAGGACCGGTTGCCGAGCCGCTGGTGGACGCCGTGGTGGACGAACTCCGGGCGCTGGGAGCCCACGTGGAGACGGGCCGGTTCGGCGCGGACATGAAGGTGTCCCTGGTCAACGACGGCCCGATCACGCTTGTGGTGGACGTGTGAACACAGTCTCCGCCCCCGACCTCGAGCCCTTCTAGGCGATCGGCAAGAAGGGCAAGCCGGTTCAGCGGAGGCGGCGGCGCATCGCCGGGTCGATGGTGACGTTGCGGCCCGCGTCCGGGGGGACGATGACCTCTTGGGCGGCGGCGACGCCTCCCGCGAGCAAGGGCGCGTCGACCGGCACCGTCCGCTTGACCGTGGCCAGCGCGATCGGGCCCAGCTCGTGGTGGCGGGCGGCGGAGCCGACGACGCCCACCTCCTGGCTCTCGAAAATCACCGGCGCCCCGTGCGCCGGCAGCGTGTCGACGCTGCCGTCAAGGTGCAGGAACACCAGCCGCCGCGGCGGATGCCCCAGATTGTGGACGCGGGCGACCGTCTCCTGACCTCGGTAGCAGCCCTTGGTGAGGTGTACGGCGGTGCCGATCCAGCCCACTTCGTGCGGGATCGTCTTGTGGTCGGTGTCGAAGCCGAGCCGGGGCCGGTGCTCCTCGATGCGGAGCGCCTCGTACGCCCAGAGCCCGGCCAGCGGCTTGCCCAGATGGTCGGGCAGCTCGGCGCGCGGCACCAGGAAGTCCTCGGTGGCGGACGAGAGCACCGCCAGGTCGTCGGCGCGCGAGACCTCGACGCGGAGCATGAACCGCATCCGGTCGAGATAGGCGACCAGGCTGTCGGCGGTGCCCGGCTCGACGTGGGCCAGCACGGCCTCGCCGTCGTCGACCAGCGTCAGGTGGTGCAGGACCCGGCCCTGGAGATCGAGGTCGAGCGTCTGCGTCCACTCGCCGGGCGTCAGCGTGTCGAGCTTCTGCGAGGTCAGGTCGTTGAGCCATTTCAGCCGGTCGGCTCCGGAGACGCGGACCACCTCGCGGTTGCTGCGGTCGACCACCGCCTCGCCCTTGACGAGCGCCCGTTGTTCGGCGAACAGGTCACCGTAGTGGGCGGCCACGTCGGAGTCGGGGCCGTCGGCGGGAACGGCACCGGGGAGATCGAGCAGAGGGCTGCGCATGCCTTCCAGGTTATCGGCAGTTGCGACGGCGACCGAAGACGGCCTATCGGCACTTGCTGCAGCGGCCGAAGACGGTCAGGTGGCGTACGTCGGCCACGAAGCCCATCTCGCTGTCCAGCCCCTTGACCAGCCCGTCCGCGAGCTCAGGACGCACTTCGCCGACCTCGCCGCAACCCCGGCAGACCAGGTGCAGATGGTCGGCGTCCGCCGCCAGGTGGTAGGTGGGGGCGCCGTGGCTCAGATGGGTGTGGGTGACCATGCCGAGCTCTTCGAGCAGCTCCAGCGTGCGGTAGACGGTCGAGATGTTGACGCCACGGGCCGTCTCGCGCACCTTGACGGAGATCTCTTCGGGCGTGGCGTGCTCGAGCGACTTGACCGCCTCCAGCACGAGCTGTCGCTGAGGGGTCACCCGGTAGCCCTTGGCGCGGAGTTCTTCGTGCCACTGCGTCTCCGTCATGCCCCCGAGTCTACGACCGAGTATTAATCGCTTGCCCCGTCCGCGACCGAGCGCATAACTTCTGGGGTACGCCGAAAGGAGGTGGTCCAAACAATGGTGATTCATAGTTGGACTAGCGAGGTGGTTGTCCGCTAACGATGCGGACTGTTGTCTCGCGTCTGCTTAGCGAATTCGAGGCAACCACCGGGGCCCCTGGCAGTCGGAGGGCGGGGATGGTTTTCCTGTCCATGGTCCATCCGACCCGCTCGATCACGAGCGGAACGCCGCCTGGGGCCCTTTTTCATGCCCCCGGTTCCCGCGCGTGGTCAGTGTTCGCCGCGGGCCGGGATGCCCAGCTTGTCGCAGGCTTCGCGATAGAGGCGGACGACGGCCATGCGCACCTGGGGGCGTTCGGTCAGCGTCTCTCCCCACGGCACCCTGACCCGCTCGCCGCCGTCGATCGTGAACTCGATCGCCTCGGCGTCGACCCCGCTGGTGGCCGCCGTCGTCGCGGCGGGCCGGCCGCCCAGCCCGCGCACGATGATCAGCGCGTCGTCGGGGTGGTCGTCGTTCATGTGCCGCTTGATCGCCTCGACCGCCTCGGCGGTGAACGGGGTGCTCATATGGATCAAGCTACCTTCTTGAGCTCCGCCGACATGTGCGACGTGAGCGGGTGCCCGACCGCGGCCATGTCATAGGCCCACATGAGGTTGCCCTTGACCAGCCCGTACAGGCGGGTGGCCGCGGTGTATTCCTTGGCCGAGGCGGTGCGCGCCACCACGTCGGTGCGCAGCTCGATCTTGTGGAAGACGACCTCGCCGATGTAGATCTCCACGATGCCGGTCGGATGCGCCAACAGCACCTCGAGCTGCCGGTCGGGCTGCGGCCGCCAGTAGCCGGACTCGGTGGCGAGCGGCCTGACCCGGTTGCCGTCCTCGTCGAGCAGCCAGGTGCGGCTCACGTACGACAGGAACGGTTTGCCGTTGTGGCTGAACTCGATCTCCTGACCGAAGTTGAAGCTCTCGATCGTCGGATATCCCCCGACACCGGCGCCCTCCCAGCGGCCGATCAGGAACGCGATGTGCTCCAGATCGGGATGCACCGGCACCTGGACCTCAGCATCTTCCATGACACCAAACTGTACTGGCCGCCCGCGGTGAAGACGTCCGGTGGGAAGGGGTCTAGGGTGACGGACATGGCACGATCACTGGTGATCAAGGTGACCGCCGGCGCCGAGGCCCCGGAGCGCTGCAACCAGGCGTTCACGGTCGCGGCCACCGCGCTGGCGAGCGGCGTTCCGGTCTCTCTCTGGCTGACCGGCGAGTCCTCCTGGTTCGCGGTGCCGGGCAGGGCCAAGGAGTTCAATCTGGCCCACGCCGCTCCGCTCACGGACCTGCTGGACGCCGTTCTGGCGGGCGGCCGGGTGACGGTGTGCACCCAGTGCGCGGCCCGGCGAGACCTCACGGTCGACGATCTCATCGACGGCATCCGCATCGCCGGCGCCTCCACCTTCGTCGAGGAGGCCGTGGCGGAGGGCGCGCAGGCTCTCGTGTACTGACCGCGCGGAAACCTCCGGCGTGCGTGTCCGGGGCGGCGCGGCGGTTCCGACGTCTCTGGTGTACGGCACCGGGAGCGGTGCCGGCCGAGAGGAGAGATCGTGAAGTACATGATCATGCTGAGCGGCACGCAGCGCGACTACGACAATCTGTCCGGAAAGCCGGACAACCCGGTCTGGTCCGGGGAGGACGTCGCGGCGCTGCACGCCTTCATGGAGGCGTGGAACCACGCCCTGGTCGAGTCCGGGGAGTTCGTGGACGCCCAGGGCCTGAGCGCGCCCGTGCTCGCCAGGAGGGTCGAGCTCAAGGACGGGGTTCCGGTCGTGACCGACGGGCCCTACTCCGAGACGCAGGAGGTCCTGGCCGGTTACACGATCGTCGAGTGCGAGAGCTTCGACCGGGCCACCGAGATCGCCGCGCAACTGGCCGACACTCCCCACCCCGCGAACGCGACCCTGATCCACGACTGGCACGTGGACGTACGACCGATCGCCGGAGGCTACGAGGAGCTGTGACCGGCGGCAAGGCTGAGAAGCCGCTGTGACCGGGGGCGAGATCGAGGACCTGCTGCGCAGGCTGGCGCCGCAGGTTCTCGGCGCGCTGGTACGTCGTTACGGGCACTTCGCGACGGCCGAGGACGCGACGCAGGAGGCGCTGCTCGCAGCCGCCCTGCAGTGGCCCGAGGAGGGCCTGCCGGACAACCCGCGCGGCTGGCTGATCACCGTCGCCTCACGCCGGCTGACCGACCTGCTGCGCGCCGAGCAGGCCCGCCGGCACCGCGAGGACACCGTCTCGCGCTGGACGCTGCCCGACCAGTGGCTGGCCCCCGCCGCGGACCGGCCGGCGTCGGAGTCCGACGACACGCTCATCCTGCTGTTCATGTGCTGCCACCCCTCGCTGTCGCCCGCGTCGCAGATCGCGCTCACCCTGCGGGCCGTCGGCGGCCTGACGACCGCGGAGATCGCCAGGGCGTTCCTGGTCCCGGAAGCGACTATGACCCGGCGGATAACCAGGGCCAAACACCGCATCAAGGAGAGCGGCCTCCCCTTCGGCATGCCCTCCGGCCAGGACCGCGCGGAACGGCTCGCGGCGGTCCTGCACGTCCTCTACCTGATCTTCAACGAGGGCTACGCCAGCACCTCGGGCCCGGCCCTCCACCGCACCGAGCTGACCACCGAGGCGATCCGCCTGACCCGCCTGGTCAACCGCCTGCTGCCGGACGACCCCGAGGTGGCGGGCCTGCTGGCCCTCATGCTCCTCACCGACGCCCGTAGACCGGCGCGTACGGGCCCGGACGGCTCCCTCATCCCCATGGCCGAACAAGACCGAACCCTCTGGAACACCGCCTACATCACCGAAGGCACAGCCCTCATCACCGGAGCCCTCCCCCGCGGCCCGACCGGCCCGTACCAGCTCCAGGCGGCGATCGCCGCTCTGCACGACGAGGCGCCGACCGCGGGGGCGACCGACTGGCCCCAGATCAAGGCCCTGTACGAGGTGCTGATGCGCCTGTCCGACAACCCGGTGGTAACGCTCAACCACACCGTGGCGGTCGCCATGGTCGACGGCCCGGAAGCGGGACTGACCTTGCTGGAAAAGCTGGCACACGACCCCCGGATAGCCGAAGACCACCGGCTGCACGCGGTCCGGGCCCACCTGCTGGAGATGTCCGGCGACCACCGGGCGGCCCGCGAGTCGTACGAGGCGGCCGCACAGCGCACGAGCAGCCTCCAACAACAGCGCTACCTGCACGCCAAGGCCGGCGCACTGACCACGCGACGACCAAGAACTTGACCACGCGGGCGGCTAAGAAGACGTCGTAACGGCGCCCGGCCCTGTGCGGGCTCAGCGGCCGTATCCCTGGAGGCGCCCAACCATGGTCGGCGACTGGGGCCCACCGTGCTGTGCCGTAAAACCGACTGGTGGTAAAAACCGTAGAAGTCAGCTGCCGAGTACGGCGGCCAGACGCTCTCGCCGGAGCTGCTCGTAGCGGGTGTCGTCGAGCGGGGCCAGGTCGCCCGCGCGCCAGGAGAGCAGCAGGTCGGCGAGCGCCGGGTTGCGCGCCAGCGCCGGCCCGTGCAGGTAGGTCCCGACGATGTGCCCCGCGTAACACCCCTCGAAGCCGTCGCCGTTGCCCACTCCCACGGTCGTCCGGGACAGCGCCTTGACGCCCGGCCCCAGGCGGGTGACTCCCATGTGGTTCTCGAAGCCGGTCAGCGTCGGCAGGCCCAGCTCGGCGTCCACCTCGGCGACCAGTTCGCCGACCGCCCGGGAGGGGCCGCGGGAGCTGGCGATGTCGAGCACGCCGATGCCGTCGACCGGCTGGCCCTCCTCGCCGCCGAACGTACTGCCCATGATCTGGTAACCGGCGCAGACCGCGAGCATCGCCGCGCCCCGCGCGATCGCGCGGTGCAGGCCACCGTCCTTGCGCAGCCGCTCCGCCGCGAGGATCTGCGGGCGGTCCTCGCCGCCGCCGATGAGGTAGATGTCGCCGCTCTCCGGCACCGGGTCGGCCGAGCGCACGTAGATGGTCTCGGTCTCGATCCCCCGGCGCTGGGCGCGCTGCTCCAGGACGAGCACGTTGCCCTGGTCACCGTACGTGCTCAGCAGGTCAGGATAGATCCAGACGATGCGAAGGGCGCTGTCAGACGGCACGACCGAACTCCGATCGGATCTGCTGGAAGGCGGTGTAGTTGGCGATCACGTCGACCCGGCCCGGCGGCTGCATGGCCAGCGCCTCGGTGAAGCTGCCGCAGAGCGAGAACGGCACGTCGGCCACGTCGAGCCGGAGTGCCAGGTCCAGCCGCCGCTCACCGGTGACGAACACCGGGCGGCCGCGCAGGATCCGATAGTCGACGTCCCACAGCCAGGAGGTGTCACGCCCGTCGGGCCCCTGCGCGTTGACCGAGAGGATGATCGGCTGCTGGGGGTCGGAGACGTCGAACGCCTCCAGCCAGCCCGCCGGGTTCTTGGCCAGCAGCAGCCGCGCGTGGCGGCCGTCGCGCTCGACGGTGGTGTAGCGGCCCGCGACCGAGGTGACCTCGCGCAGCCGGGGCAGCGCCCGCTCGACCGACAGCCCGAACGCCTCGGCCACCGCCAGCGCCATCGCGGCGTTGGACCGGTTGGCCAGGCCGGGCAGCTGGATGTCGAGCAGCCACCGCTGCCCGCGCGGATCGACCACCGCGTCGTCGTCGAGGACCCACTGCGGCTCCGGCCGATGGAACGTGCACTCGCGGCACGCCCAGTCGGCGTCCTTGCGATCGAGCGGCCCGCCGCACTCCGGGCAGCACCAGGAGTCTTCCTTCCAGCGCTGGCCGCCCGCGACCCAGGTCACCTTGGCCGCGGTCGAGGCGCCCCAGGTGACGAGCGGGTCGTCGCAGTTGGCGATGACGTGCGTCGGCTTGCCGGACAGCGCCCTGCGCCACTTCTGCGCGAGCAGCCAGATCTCGGCCGCGCGGTCCATCTGGTCGCGGCTGAGGTTCATCAGGCAGACGACGCCGGCGCCGGTGGTGTCGAGCACCTCGGGCAGGTATTTCTCGTCGACCTCCAGCACACCGTAGGGGGCGTCCTTGTGCGTGGAGAGCGCCGAGACGTGCCCCGCGGGCATGTTGGCGCCGAACGCGTTGGTGGCCACCTCCCCCAGCTCCAGCAGCGCCGAAGTGATCAGCCGGGTGGTCGTGGTCTTACCGTTGGTCGCGCTGACCAGGGCCAGCCTGCGGTCACGGGCGAGCTGCCGGAGCAGGTCGGGCTCGAGCATCAGGCCGACCCGACCGCCGATCACCGAGCCGTCGCCGCGCCCGGTCATCCTCGACAGCGTGGCGGCACTGCGGCCCAGGGCGCTCGCGAGCTGAGCCCGCAGTGGAAGCTGGGTCATGGCACAGGATCCTAGTCGGCGTTGGGCTCTACTCTGGTGGGGCACACGAAAACGCGGCCCGGTTCGGTAGCCCGGGCGACGCTTCTCGTATCCGCCCTTCCAGGGATGTCCGGTGTGCCGGAAGCGGCCTCGTCAGGCCGTCGTTCGGCATACCCGCTGGAGGGCAACCATGGTGACGCTGTCGGTCTATCTCGACGGCTCGTTCTGGGTCGGCGTGCTGGAGATCGTCGAGGAGGGCGAACTGCGGGCCACCCGCTTCACATTCGGCGCCGAGCCGACCGATCCCGAACTGTACGAGCATCTGATGCGGCACGGCCTGGCGCTGCTGGTCCAGGCGTCGGCCGCGCCACCCGTTCCCGCCGGTTCCCGGGGCGGCGGGCGGGTCAATCCCAAGCGGGCCGCCAAGCTGGCCGCGCGGGCGACGGCTCGGGTCTCTTCGAGGAGTACGGCCGCGCAGGAGGCCATGCGGCTGGAGCTGGAGAGCCGCAAGCAGGAGGCCACCGGCGACCGCAAGGACCGCCGCGAGGCCCTGGCCCGGCACAAGCGCGAGGTAGCCCATCGCAAACGCGCCGAACGCCGTCGCGGGCGTTGAGTCGTGCGGTGGGCGTGCGCGGCCCATGAGATAATCGTTCGTACGGAGCCCTCTCGGCCTCGGGTCCAGCGACCCAGGCGGGAGGGTTTTTTCATGCCCGAAATCGCAGTGACGCGTCATCCTGCGGCAGGCATTCCCCGATTCAAGGAGCATTCGATGAAACTCGGTCTGACCTGCCCTCGCTTCATCTGGCCCGGCGGCGACACCGCCATCGCCGAGAGGTTCGCGGCCGTCGCCCGCGGCGCCGACGAGGCGGGGCTGCACAGCCTGTGGGTGATGGACCATTTCTTCCAGATCCCCAACTTCGGCGCCGTGGAGGATCCGATGCTGGAGGCGTACGGCGCGCTGTCCTATGCCGCCGCCCTCACCCGCCGCGTCACGCTCGGCACCCTCGTCACCGGCGCCGTCTACCGTGAGCCCGGATTTCTGGTGAAGCAGGTCAGCACGCTCGACGCGCTCTCCGGCGGCCGCGCCGTCCTCGGCATCGGCGCGGGCTGGTACGAGCAGGAGGCCCGAGGTCTCGGCCTCCGCTTTCCTCCCCTTGCCGAACGGTTCGAGCGGCTGGAGGAGACGCTCCAGATCGCCAAACAGATGTGGAGCAACGAGGACAAGCCGTACGAGGGCACCCATTACCAGCTGGAGCGCACGCTCAACTCCCCGCAGGCCCGCCCGCGGATCCTGATCGGCGGCAGCGGGGAGAAGAAGACCCTCCGTCTCGTCGCCGAATACGCCGACGCCTGCAACTTCCTGCACGGCGCCGATGTACGGCACAAGCTCGGCGTACTGCGCGGCCATTGCGAACGCCTGGGACGGCCGTACGAGGAGATCGAGAAGACCCTCCACATGCGCATCCCCGACGGCGAGAGCGTCGAAGAGAGCGTCCAGCGCTGCGGCGACCTGGCCGCCCTGGGCATCGACCACGTCATCGTCGCCGTCCCCGACGCCGCCGCCGACTCCTCCCTCGCGCACCTGGCGGCGCTCGCCACGCAGATCTCCGCCATCACCCCGGCCGGACGCTGAGGGGGGCTGGACCAGGGCGTTCCCGCCCCCGCCCGGACCTCGGTGGGTGATGATGTTCAGGTGCGGAGAGTAATCAAATCACGACGCTCAGTACTGCTGTGGGTGAGCGGCGCGGCGTTTCTGATCGCCGTGGCCGCAGTGCTCGTGTTCTTTCTCCTCGGTTCGCCCGATCGGCTGGAGAAGGCCGACAAGCTCGCCAGCGTCGGCAGCCTGTTGTTCGGCGCGGTCTCGCTGCTGGTGTCCGTGGCCGCTCTGGGATGGGGGGCCGCCGCACCTCGGCGCGACGGCGCCGCCTCCCCGGCGGACGAGGCTCGGTCGCTGGATCCGTGGGTGGCCCGGCTGGCGGACCGGATTCGCGGCCAGTGGACCGAGGAGGCGGCGATGCGGACGCTGGGCCGGCCGGATCCGCTGCAGTTGCGCTGGTCGTCCTCGGGCCGCCCCGGGGCCTCCCCGATCGCGGTGCTGGGCAAGGGGACGATACCGGGGCGGCCCACGCGTCTGCGGCTGCACGGCAGCCTGAGCGACGTGGTGGCGGCGTTCCGGAAGCTCCCGCGCAAGCAACTGATGGTCCTGGGAGAGCACGCGGCCGGCAAGACCGTACTGGCGCTGCTGTTCACCCTCGGCATGCTCCGAACCCGGGAGCCGGCCGAGCCGGTGCCCGTCCTGCTGACCGCGTCCTCATGGGACCCGGCCCAGGAACGGCTCGACGCCTGGTTCGCCAGGCGGCTGCGTGAGGAGTATCCGTTCCTGGCGGACCAGGACGTCCACGGCACCGACATGGCATGGCGGCTGGTCCACAACGCGCGGGTGATGCTCGTACTCGACGGTTTGGACGAGATGCCGGGCGGGCTGCACGCGACGGCGATCAAAGCGATCAATCGAGCCGTCATCGACGAGCGTCCGTTGGTGATCACCTGTCGCGGCGCGGAGTACGCCGCCGCGGTCGCGGCGGAGGGCCAGCCACTCGCCCACGCGGCGGTCGTGGAGATCGAACCGGTCAAACCCGAGGACGCCGTCGACCACCTGCGCGCCGCCCTTCCCACCGGCGACGATCGCTGGGGGCCGATGTTCGATCATCTCCTGGCCTGCCCCGACGGCCCGCTCGCCCGATCGCTGTCGTCTCCGCTGATGGTCTCCCTCACGCTCTCCGCGTACGCGCCTCCTGGCACCGAGCCGTCCGACCTGCTCGACCTCGGCAGGTTCCCGGACCGCTCAGCGATCGAACACCACCTGCTCGACGCGTTCCTTCCCACGGTCTATCCGGCACGTTCACTGCCGCCGCCGGACCGTCCCGGATCCCCCGCGACGCCCATCCGCGCGTACGAGCACGACCAGGCTCGGGCCTGGCTCGCGCACCTCGCCCGGCATCTGAGAGCACTCGGCACCCGTGATCTCGGCTGGTGGGAGCTGCACCGGACCCTCCCCCGGGGTGGTTTCGAGCTCATGGCCGGGCTCGCCGCGGGGCTGACGGCGGGACCTGTGATGGGGCTGATGGCGGGGCTCGTGTTCGGGCGATCGTTCCTGACCGTCGCCGGATGCGGGACCGGGCTCGGTGTCGGCGTCGGGGCGGCCCTGGTCTCCGGGTTCAAGAGAAGGCCGTCGCCTTCCCGGGTCCGGCTCCCGATCAAGGGCCGCCGCCGCCATGTCCTCAGGGGAGTCCTCGTGGGAGTGACCGTCGGGGTGTTCTCCGGCCTGGTGTTCGGGGTGGTCTTCTGGTTCATGACGGGCGGCTCGGGCATCGGGCTCATGGCCGGCGTGGTGGCCGGAGTCACCGGAGGGATCGGTGTCGGGCTGGGCGCGGGCCTGACCGCGCCGGTCGGGCCCGAGGAGAACATCAGCCCGCGCTCGCTCCTCGATCTGGACCGCGCCACCGCGCTGACCCAGGCGTTCGGCGGCGGGCTCGGCGCGGGCCTGATGGTCGGCGTCGCGGCGGCCATGCTCGCCCACCCTGCGGCCAGGCTGGGCGCCGCGCTGGTGGCCGGCGCCGGAGTGGGCATCGGGGTCACCCTGATCGCGGTGAGCAGCACCGCGTGGGGGCGGTGGATGCTGATCCGCGCCTGGCTGGTGTTCAGGAAGAAACTGCCCTGGCGGGTGATGGATTTCCTGGACCATGCCCATCGTCACGGCGTGCTCCGGCAGGTGGGTGGCAGTTATCAGTTCCGCCACGCCCGTCTGCAAGATCACCTGATCGACTTCCCGGCCACCAGCCTCCGCGTGCCGGTTCAGCGGCAGATCGTGCCGGGCGCGGGGAGCGTCCCGTAGACCAGGTAGCGTCCTCGCCCAGCGCGGCCCGTACCGCGTCGAAGTCTCGTGCCACACTCCCGCTGTCCACGTACTGGATCATCGGCCCGCAACTCTCGCCCACGGCCCGGTTGTGCGCGACGAGCCGGTCGTACTCCCCCCGCGTCGCCGGGAACTGCGTGACCGCCGGATCATGCACCGCCTTCCCGCACTGGAGTTGCCCGCTGCCCCCGACCCCGCGCGGGTCGATCCCGACCACGTCGAAGCGTTCGCGCAACGCGGCTTCCGGGCCGGCATCGTGACGTCGCGCTGCCGCTTCAACAGGGAGGTTCACCGGCCCTCGCAGGACAAGCGTTGCCCGTCGTCGCGCTAACTCCCCGCCGGCGGCTGTCCTTCCGGGCCGCCGTCGTCGTCCCAATCCGGACTGTCGACGACGACACACGGGCCGACCTCGCCAGGGATCATCAGCTCCGTGAGCATCCACCACGTCTTCGGCGGCTTCGCTCCGGGGACCTCCTCGTAGTTCCCGGCGAACTCCAGGACCAGCGTCTTGTCCTTATCGAGGAGCCGGGGATCGATGTCCAGCCCGCCCTCCCGCATGTGGATGGCCCCTTCCGCCGGAAGGGTGCTCATTCCTCTGTCCTTCTCGCACTGCTTGCGGGACGGGAGGTACGTGACGTCCGCTCTGACACCCGCCGCCTTCAGGTCCCGCTCCAACTTGTCGGCATCTTTGAACTCGCGGATTTCGACCCCTACCGTGCCGTCGGCTCTCTTGCTCACGGCGTACGCGGGCGACTCCGTCCCCGTCAGCAGCGGCACCGCGAACGCCGCCGCGGCGGCCAAGGCGGCCACCGCGCCCCCGGCGTACAGCCTGCGGGTGACGCGGCGTCGTAGTTGGCCGCGGTGCGCGATCTCGGCTTTGAGTTCCATCAGTAACTGCTCCTCGTAGCTCATCCTGGTGCTCCATCCGTGACGAAGGGCAGGTTCCGCAGTGTCTGGCGGGCGCGGTGCAGGCGTACCTTGGCGGTCCCCTGACGGATGCCGAGGGCGAGCGCCGCTTCCGTGACCGTGAGCTGGTCGATGACGACCAGCTCCAGCACGGCACGTTCACCCTCCGGCAGCCCCGCCATGGCCTCGAAGGCCCGCCTGGCGTCCCGCTCGGCGTCGATGCGCTCCTCGATCCTGGCGACGTCGTCGGTGGCCAGCGTGCGTCGCCCGCTCACCCGGTCCGTCAGCTGGAGCTGCTTGTACGCTCGCCGCCGCTCCGCCAAGATCGTCTTGCGGGCCACGCCGTAGAGCCACGCGATCTCGGTCCCCAGCTCGGCCCGGTAGGTGTGGGCAGAGTCGAGCACCGCCACGAACACCTCAGCCACCAGATCGGCGACCGTATGCGGGTCATCAACGCGACGTGCGAGAAATCGGGTGACCGCATCGACATGCCCCCGATAGAAGGCCTCGAAAGCCACAGGATCTGTGGCGATCTCCGCCTGTTTTCGACGCACCGGCCATGCTCCCTTCGTCGATTCGCACCCCTACTTGGCGAGAATCGGCGCAAAAGGTTACAAGCGCAGCTCATGCGTGCTGTCTGCCACCGAGACCTCCTTGGCCCAGCGGCAACTGTCCCATTGAGGAACTCCCTCTCGACACCTTCCACCGGCTGGAGTACACGCTGGCCCGCGCCTTGATCGTGCACGTCCGGGACATGCGACCCGAACCCCTCCTATAGACAACCCAACCCCCGCGCGCACTGTGCACCCTCGCAGGCGGGGCGGATCGAAGGATCCCGGCATGTCGTCAACTTGCCGGGCGCACGGCCTCGTGCCAGCTGGAAGGTGGGGGCGAGGTCTCCACAAACCAACACACCACCAAACCGGAGACCGGAATGACGCATCAGCGGCAGCTGATCACCTCATTCCTCATCAGGGGTCCAGCCAGCGTAAGCGACAAGTTCCGCTCCGGCGTCATACAGCAGCTGAAGACATTCATGTACCTCGGGCGCATCGGTCTTCGACATTCTGATGGTCATGTCGAAGACGATGTCCGCAGGGCCGTAGTCCTCGTTGGGGAATGTGTGCTGCGCCCCGCCGGCCAGCAGCAGCCTGACCATGTCCAGCAACGACGCGCGTATGCCATCGATGTGATCGATGCTGTAAAGGTTGCGCAGCGCAAAATGCAGGGGAGTATCACCCTTATCGCGAGAGAGGGACAACAGCGGATCGATATCCGATCGCCTGCCACGGTACTTTTCAAAATAGGTTGACCAAACGTCGAGCGGAGCCATTTCATCGGTAAGTGCCGTGTTGGGATCGGCGCCGGCGTCGAGGAGGATCCGTACGGTTTCCGCCGAGCCGGAGAACGTAGCCAGATGGAGCGGCGTAAGGCCGGACTGCTCCAACGGCCCCATACCGATACCGCCCTCCAGAGCCGCCCGTACGGCCTCCACATCGCCCCAAGCGCACGCCCGGCCGAACTCGATGGCGGCGGTTGATCGTTTGAGCTCGGAGAGCCTGTTGGAGAGCCAGATGCCGACCGGCACCGGTTGGCATCCCTCATGGTCGACGCGGTAGGTCAGCGGGTCGATCGCCGTCGCGGCCTCGGCCAGGTCGACGAGCAGGAACCACTGCCCCGAGTCCTCACCGACCGTGTACCAGGCGCGGTCCTCAACCACGAGACCAGGCTCCGTTTCCGAGCCTTCGCCACCGTAGTAGAGGAGGGTCTCCCACTCGAATTCGTCATTCGTCCGCAGGCGTTGATCCGCGGGCCAGACCACGGCCAGTAGCGCCTGGACGGATGGCGGAACCGGATATTCGCCCACGGGCGTGGTCACGGCCCACTCGCGTGGTTCGAAGTCCTCGGGGATGTGGCCATGTAGCCGCTCGAGCTGGGTAAGAACGCCTGAAGACAGGTATTCGACCGGGGAGTCGCCATCGCCCGACATCGCTCGCCTTTCGCGGCAGAAGATCAACTGGGGTTGCAGGCTAGCAGCGGGCAACGACAAGTGACCGCTTTTCCAGACTTGCTCTTGATCAACGATGCCGCCATCCCGATTCGCACCGGGCGACGACACCTTCAGCCGCAACAAATCTCCCGCCCGAGATCGTTAATTCGAAGCCGGCATGCCGGTTTGCAGTTCGACCGCGTGCGTGGAGGCGCGACCCGTGCCGCGGTCGCATAGCGGCCGGTGGGCCTCCTCAACACGGGGAGCACTCATGATCACGAGCCTGCGTCTACGGTCAGCTGACCGGAATGCCCTGCCACGACAGGGCGATGCACTCGGACACAAGCGTTGGCAGCTCTCGCCCATACGAACGCTTAGCAGCCAACTGTTCGTATGGCAGTACGACTGCCTCCCAAGTCCGGCCAGCCGGTCAGCCCAGGGTGACGCCGTACATCGCTTTGATGATCTTGATGGGAATGTCCAGGTTCTTCGGCTCGATGTTGGTGTGGACGGCGACGCTCTGCCGGCCGTCGTCGGTGCTCAGCGCGAGGGTGAAGGATCCGGGCAGGGTGCCGCTCACGCCTCTCAGCGTCAGGCCGTTGGTCCCCGCACTGTCGAACTCGATCACGCCGAGGCCGTAGCGGGCGTGCGGCAGCCAGACGACGCTACCGGAGGAGACCATGGTCCACATCTCATGGTGCTGGGCCGGTGGCAGCAGGCTGCCGGTCGCGATCGCCTTGAGGAAGCGGCTCAGATCGGCGGTGGTGGAGACGATGCCGCCGGCCGCCCATCCCCATGAGGTGTTGAGCGCGGTGCAGTCGATGGGCGGCAGGCCGGAGTCCTCCAGGTCCTCCGGGGTGAGCGATGCCGGGTCGACACTCTCCTTGAGGATATTGGCGACGTATGCCTGGGGGTGCGGGTCCGGGTAGCTGGTGTCGGTGATGGGCCGTACGTAGGTGCTGGTCAGGCCGAGCGGCCGGATGACTGTGCGTTCGACCTCGGCGGCGTAGCTGTTGCCGGTGACCTTCTCGATGATCGCGCCGGCCAGGTAGTAGCCGCCGTTGGCGTAGACGAAGCCTTCGCCCGGCTCGCCGACCGGCGGCTGGGAAACCGCGAGGTTCAGCAGGTCGGAGGTGGTCCAGACGCGAGCCGGCTGAGTGACGATGCTGTGCTGTAGCTCTGGTGCGAGGCCGGTGAGGAACAGGCCGCCGGTGTGGTTGAGCAGCTGTCGGATGGTGATCTTGTTGCCGTCGTAGCCGCCCGCGTCCATGACACCGGCCAGCCATTTGTTCACCGGATCCTCGAGGCTCAACCGGCCTTCGGCCGCCAAGGCCAGCACCGTGGCGGCGGTGAAGGCCTTGCCGGAGCTGCCGATGTGCAGGTATTCGCCGGGCTGACGGCGGCGTCCGGTGGCGAGGTCGGCCACGCCCGCGGTGCCGAACCACGTTCCGCCGGCGTCATGGACTTCGGCGACGATGCCGGGAATGCCGTCCTCGGCCACAGCCGAGTCCAGGATCTGCTGCACCTTTTCGTAGGTGTTGTCGGTCATTTTGCTGCCTTTCCGGAGGAGAACGATTCAGAAGAGACCATGCGGGGTTCAGCGTCCTCTGCGCATGTAGGCGCGCAGCGACAGCGGGACGAACACCGCCAGCAGGACGGCCGACCAGAGCAGGACGGTGGTCGCCGGATGCGCGAGCGGCCACGCCACGTCGCCGGAGGGGGCGCCCGGGTTGCCGAACAGCTCCCGGGAGGCGGCGGTGAGCGCGCTGACCGGGTTCCAATCGGCCAGGAAGCGCAGCCACCCGGGCATGCCGTCGGTCGGGACGAACGAGTTGGAGAGCATGGTGAACGGCAGGAACAGTGGCACCACCACCTGGGCGACGATCTGTTCGTTCTTCACCACCAGGCCCACGTAGACGCCCACCCAGCTCAGCGCGTACCGCAGCAGGAGCATCAGCCCGAACGCCTCGGCCGTGGGGATCAGGCCATGGTGCGGTTGCCAGCCCACCAGCAGGCCGGTGCTCACCATGATGGCCAGGAGCGGCAGGCCGACCAGGGAGTCGGCGCCGGTCTGCCCGAACGGCACCGCCAGCCGGGCCATCGGCATGGAGCGGAACCGGTCCATCACGCCGCGGGAGGCGTCGGCGGCCGTGCGCGCCATGACTCCTTGCAGGGCGGTGAAGGTCACCATCGAGAACAGACCGGGCATGAGGTATTCGCGGTAGTCACCGCCGCCCGGCACCTGGATCGCGCTGCCGAGCACGTACCCGAACAGCACCACCACTATGGCCGGGAAGAGCAGCGCACCGACGATCTCGCCGGGCTCCTGGCGCACCCGGCCCAGCTCGCGGCCGACCAGGGTGAGCCCATCTATGAACGTCCAGCGCAGGCGGCGACCCATCGGCGGGGTGAGGGCGGTCATCGGACGGTCTTCTGCGGGTTGGTACGAGCGATCATCAGATGGTTGGTCTGGGCGATCATCAGATGGTTGGTCTGGGCGGTCATCAGATGGTTGGTGTGGGCGGTCATTGGACGGTCTCCTTGCGGTCGGTCAGGCGTAGGAACACCTCATCGAGGGTGGGGCGGCGCAGGCTGACGTCGAGCGCGGCGACCCCGGCTCGGTCGAGCTCGCGCACGATGTCGGCGAGCCGGAACCCGCCGCCGGGCAGGGCGACGCTGAGCCGGTCGGCGTCCGTCACCGTCGGTTCGGCCCCGGCCAGGGCGTTCAGCGCGGTCGCCGCCGGGCGCAGCGCGGCGGGGTTTTCGACGACGACGTCGAGGCGGTCCCCGATGGTGGCCTTCAGCTCGTCGGGAGTGCCCGTGGCGATCACCTGGCCGTGGTCGATGACGGCGATGTCGTCGGCCAGCCGGTCGGCCTCGTCCAAGTACTGCGTGGTGAGCAGCACCGTGGTGCCGTCCGCGACCAGCTCGCGGACGCTGTCCCAGATCTCACCGCGGCTGCGCGGGTCCAGGCCGGTGGTCGGCTCGTCCAGGAAGAGCACCTCGGGGCGCAGGATGAGGCTGGTGATCAGGTCGAGGCGGCGCCGCATACCGCCGGAGTAGCCGGCGACCTGGCGATCGGCGGCGTCCATCAGGCCGAAGCGTTCGAGCAGCTCATCGGCCCGCCGGTGCGCCTGGCGCCGGGACAGGTGGGACAGGCGCCCGAACATTCGCAGGTTGCCGCGCCCGGTGAGCTTCTCGTCCACGGCGGCGTACTGGCCCGCGAGCCCGATCTTCTCCCGAACCTTGCCGGCCTCGCGGACGACGTCGTAGCCGGCGATGCGGGCGTGCCCGGCATCGGGATCGGACAAGGTCGCCAGGATGCGCACCGCGGTCGTCTTGCCCGCGCCGTTCGGCCCCAGTACGCCACAGACCGTGCCTTTCGGGACGCTCAGGTCGAGGCCGCGCAGTGCGTGGGTGTCGCCGAAGGACTTGTGCAGCCCCTCGGCGACCACGATCGGATCCATGATCCCCCCAATTGAGTACTTCGTACGCAGTTGCAACGCCCACAGTAAATTACTGGGTACCACGTACGCAACTAGAGGGTTGGGGTCGGTGATGTCGAGGCCGAGGATCTCTTCGGCGCGACGGCGTCGGCGTCGGCGTAGGTCCGGGCCGCGGACGGGCTGAGGAGCGATGGACCGCTTCGGGCGCCGGGTACCGAGACGGCGATCCTTATGATCCTTTAACATGTAGAAGCCTAAAGTACTAGCAAGCTAGATAAATGGAGAAGACAGTGATCGAGTTCCATCTGGACGGCAGGTCGGGTGTTTCGCCGTACCTGCAGTTGGTCCAGCAGGTACGGCATGCGCTACGGCTCGGACTGCTGCGCGAGGGTGACCAACTACCGACCGTCAAGGAGGTGGTGGCGCACCTGGCGATCAACGCCAACACCGTCCTGAAGGCCTACCGGGAACTCGAGCACGAAGGCCTGGTGGCCGCCCGGCCGGGGGTGGGGACGTTCGTGACGGCGACGCTCACCGGCACCTCGCTGGCCGCGCACGGCCCGCTGCGGATGGAACTGCAGCGCTGGCTGGCCAAGGCCCGCCGAGCCGGCCTCGACGAGGAAAGCATCGAGGCCCTCTTCATGACCACCTTTCGGACCACCGCTCAGGAGGACATAGCGTGAACGCTGTCCTGCAGGCCCAAGGACTAGGCAAGAAATACGGCAAGCGCTGGGCGCTGCGCGAGTGCACCATCGACATCCCGGCGGGCCACGTCGTCGGACTGGTGGGGCCCAACGGGGCCGGTAAGACCACGCTGCTGAAGCTGGCCGGCGGCCAGCTGGAGCCGACGGCGGGCGGCATCACCGTGCTCGGCGGCCGGCCCGCGGCTACACCCGCGCAGCTGGCCAGGGTCGGCTTCGTCGCCCAGGACACACCCGTCTACGCGGGACTGACCGTCGCCGATCACCTGCGGTTAGGGACGCGGCTCAACCCTCGCTGGGACGCCGCCATGGCGCGGGAGCGTATCGAGCGACTCGGTCTCGATCCCGGCCATCGGGCGGGCAAGCTGTCCGGCGGGCAGCGCGCTCAGCTCGCCCTCACCCTGGGTCTGGCCAAGCGACCTGAGCTGCTGATCCTGGACGAGCCGGTCGCCTCGCTCGACCCGCTGGCCCGCCGCGAGTTCCTGCAGGGCCTGATGGAGGCCACGGTCGAGCACGAGTTCAGCGTGCTGCTCTCCTCCCACCTGGTCTCCGACCTGGAACGGGTCTGTGACTTCCTGATCGTGCTCGTCGACTCTCGTGTCCAGATCGCGGGGGAGGTCGACGAGCTGCTGGCCACCCATCACCGGCTCGTCGGCCCACGCCGCGATCCCGACCGGCTGCCCGCCGACCAGCAAGTCATCTCCGCGCGCCACACCGACCGGCAGAGCACGTTCATCATCCGTACCGACGCCCCGATCCACGACCCCGCCTGGACGGTCAGCCAGCTCAGCCTGGAGGACCTCGTCCTGGCCTACATGGAGAAGCGCACCGCCGACAACCGGCGTGTCCCCCTGGAGGTGCAGCGATGATCTGGCTGACCTGGCGCCAGCTGCGCGGCTCGGCCGCGATGATGGCCGCCCTCCTCGTCATCCTCGCCGTCATCCTGGCCCTGACCGGCCCGGACCTGGCCTCCGGCTACTCCACCGGTATCGCCGCTTGCACTCAGGACGACACCTGCGTCCGCTTCTACGACCGGTTCTTCGGCGAGTACGACATGCCCTTCATGGCCGTCAGCCTCGTCGTGCTGCTCCTGCCCGCTGTCGTCGGGCTCTTCTGGGGAGCACCGTTGATCACCCGCGAGCTGGAGACCGGCACGCACCTGCTGGTGTGGAACCAGACTGTCACCCGCGGCCGCTGGCTGGCGGTCAAGCTCGGGTTCACCGGCCTGGTCGCCATGGCCGCCGCCGGCCTGTGCGGCCTCGCGGTGACCTGGTGGTCCGATCCCCTGGACAAGTCGGCCCCGGCCGACCTGGCCTTGATGGCTCCCCTGGTGTTCGGCGCGCGCGGCATCGCCCCGATGGGGTACGCGGCGTTCGCCTTCGTCCTGGGCGTGACCGTGGGCATGCTGGTGCGCCGCACACTGCCCGCCATGGCCCTCACCCTGGCCGTCTTCGCCGCGATCCAGTTCGCCATGCCGCTGCTGGTCCGGCCTCACCTGATGCCCCCGGTCACGGGGACCTTCGAGCTCAGCGAGACGAACGTGAACGGCATCGGCATAAACCGGGAGCAAGGCGGACATGTGGAGATTCGCCTGAATGCGACTGTTCCCGGCCAGGCGGGCGCCTGGGTCTTGTCCAGCGGTCTCGTCGATCCGTCCGGACGTCCGGCTGCCGGCCCCGAGCCCGGAGTCGGGATCGTCCAGATCTCGACGACGTCGGGACCCTGCGCACCGTCGTCATCGACGATGGGCGCGTGCCCGGCGGAGATCAACCGGCTCGGCTACCGGCAGAAGGCGACCTACCAGCCCCTCGACCGCTTCTGGCCCTTCCAGTGGATCGAGACCGGGATCTACGCCCTGCTCACCCTCGGCCTCACCTGGCTCTCCTTCTGGTGGATCCGCAGGCGCCTGTCATGACCGCCATCAAGATCGCGACTGCCGGGCTCGCCCTCCTCCTGGCGGCGGCCTGCACCGCACCGACGCCACCGCGCAGCCAGGCGAGCACGGCAGCCAGTACGGTCTGCGCGTCGCCCCAGGGACCCCCCGGGGCGGAGACGGCCACCACGATCGACGTCATCGAGCAGGCGTACTTCTGCATCCTCGGCAACTACTACAGCGGCGCCACGCTGGACGCCCGCGCGCTGCTGACCGCCGGATTCGTCGCACTGACCCAAGAGCTCAACCGCAACGGCCGCGACCTGCCCGAGGCCACCATGCCCGCGCTGACCGGCGACCGCAAAGCCGACTGGACCGCCTTCGAGACCGCCTACCGCAAGATCACCGACCAGGCCCCCGAACTCCGCGACAAGCTGGCGATCGTCACCCTCGAGGCCATCGTGGCCGCCCTCGGCGACAACCACGCCCGCTGGACACACGACGTCAAGCGGCCGCCCGACTACTACGACGGCGACGGCTACGGCCTGGGTCTGCAAGCGAACGTCGAACGCTCGCAGGTGGAGGGCAACCCCGGCGTCGCCCTTCCCCCGCTGTTCGTCACCACCGTGCAGGGCGGCGCGGCGCAGGCCGCCGGACTGCGCCCTGGCGACATCATCGAATCGATCAACGGATCGGCGCCCTTCATCGACGACCGGCCCACCCCCGCGATCGCCGCCCTCTACCCGCAATACCCCGAAGCGCGCCCGGTCCGGCTGCGGCTCCTGCGCCAGAGCACCGGCCGCCGCTGGAGCATGACGCTCAAGCCCGGCCTCTACCAACGGGACCTGGCCGCCCTGCAGGTGGTGCAGTCCAAACTGCTGGACGACAGCATCGCCTACGTACGGTTGCGCGGGTTCGCCCCCGACTCCGCGGACCGGGTACTCAAAGCGATCTCCAGGCTGCGCACCGGCCGCACCCTCACCGGCGTCGTACTGGACGTGCGCGGCAACGGCGGCGGCAGCCCCACTGAGGCGACCCGGCTGGTGAGCGCGTTCGGCCACGGCAAGGTCACCGCCTACCAGTGCACCGTGGACGGCAGGTGCGAGACTTCGCGGACCGACGACACCGTCGAGCTGGTCAACCTGCCGCTGATGGTGCTCACCGACCGCGGCTGCGCCTCGGCATGCGAGCACTTCAGCTCCGCGATCAAGGACCATCGCCTTGGCCGGTTGGTCGGCACCAGAACCGCCGGGGTCATCTCCGGCCCGGCGCAGTCACACCTGCTCGGCAACAACACCCTGCTGGGCTTCCCCGCCAGGCACCACCTGGGGCCCGATCGCGAGGTGATCGACCGGATCGGCGTGCCCCCCGACCACTACGTGCCCCTGACCCCGAAGGACGCGGCCACCGGGCGCGACCCCGCCCTGGCCAAGGCCCTGACCTTGCTGCACACCTGAACGGACCTCGCGATGAGACACCCTTTGGCAGTCGCCGCAGCACTGACCGTCCTGGCCACGTCCGCCTGCACGGCACCCGTACCACCCCGCTCCGCCGCCCCCTCGGCCACACCGACCGGCCCCGCCACCCTGCCCGCCCCCATCGGCGCCCACCCGGTCGGTACCACCGCCCTGTATCTGAAGGACTCCTCCCGCCCCGACCCCTGGAACCTCGACGCCAAAGCCAGAGAGCTCAAGGTCAACCTGTGGTATCCGGCCAAGCAGCGGGACGGGGAGCGTGCGCCGTACATGACACCGAAGGAATCGGAGCTCGCCATAAGGCGCTATGGGGTCGCGAGCGTCCCGGACGACACGCTGAGCAAGACCCGCACGTACGCCATCAAAGACGCGAAACCCGCAGGGGAAAAGCTCCCGCTGGTGGTGCTGTCCCCCGGCTTCACCAATCCGATGAGCACGCTCACGTCGCTGGCCGAGGACCTGGCCAGCCGAGGGTACGTCGTGGCCGGCATCGACCACACCTACGAAAGCTACGCCACGACCCTGGCCGACGGGCGGGTCGCCGAATGCCTCGCCTGTGACAGCGACACCGACCCGGGCTTCGGCACGGGAGTGGTCCAGGGCCGGGCGGCCGACGTCTCCTTCGTGCTCGACCAGCTGCCCGCGAAATGGGACGGCTCCAGCGTGATCGACCGCTCCAGAGTCGCCATGGTCGGCCAGTCGATCGGCGGGGCCAGCGCCATGGCCGCCATGCTCAAGGACCCCCGCTTGCGGGCCGGAATCGACATGGACGGCACCACCTACGCCCGGATCCCCAAGAGCGGGTTCACCCGGCCGTTCATGTTCCTGGGCTCGGCGCAGCACGTCCCCGGCGGCCGCGACACCTCCTGGGACCGCGACTGGAAGCTGCTGACCGGGTGGAAGCGCTGGCTCGTGGTGACCGGCGCGGAACACTCGACCTTCACCGACGCCTCGCTGCTGGCGGGCGCCCTCGGCATCAAGCCTGCGTACGGCGTTCCGCCTGCGGCGCGCGCCGCCGAACTCACCCGCACATACGTGGCGGCCTTCCTCGACCAGCACCTGAAGTCCAAGCGGCAGCCCCTCCTGGACAATCCATCATCGCGCTACCCCGAGGTCAAATTCTGTCCCGCGACCTGCGGCCAAGCCTGAGGTATGGCACGTCCGCCGAAGCCATCGGGGATGGGACCACAGCTCGCCCAGGCTCAGAAGACGCCAGTAGACGGCGACACCGCGCCGCCCGCCTTGAAGGAACTCCTCGGGCAGGGAGCTCCAAGGCCCACAGGCCGACCACCTGGAGCGGTTCAGCACGACCACGGGCCCAACAGCCACGCGACGCCGGGGCCGGGTGCAGCCGCTGAACGACATTGATCACACTAGTCGACCAGCACTCAACCCCGGTCGACGTGCTTTGGCCTGCTGCCGCGTTACTATTTAAGTGTGATCGCTGAACACCTCTGACAGGCACTTGACGCTGAAGGCAGCTTGAGCCAAGCGGATTTCTGTAGAGGCTGCGAACATGACAGCCGGAATACTATGCAATGCACTTGCTTGGACAACCCTGTCTACTCCAGCTCCTACGAGGGGTGACACAGTCCGCAGCGTCCCGTCGAGTGCAACTGATGCCGTCTGGCCCGCATGAACAATTAAATTTCTCTGTCGATAAAGTCTGCGAAAAGCGTCTTCTAGTTGGTTGACAATGCGAGGCAAGATAGCACCAGGGTTGGCGATTAGAGAGCGGATGCGCTGTAGGGCGATTTGAGGGCCAGATCTCGCAAAGTCATCGACGACATTGCTTCGTATTGCTTCTTCGAAGAAGATGGCCTTCTCGCGGTCCGTGCCAATAGAGCGCAGCTTCCTAGAGACGAGATCGTCTCGCATGCTAGCATGCGCCTGCGCAAGTGATAGCAATTCGCTGGTCACATAACTGCACGCCACGATTCGAGCCATTCGGGTTGCGGCCACCACTCGATTGGAGGTATCTCCTGGGCCGACAAGGAGCGCTTCTAGAGCTGCCCAACTTCCAGCAATTGCAGCGGCAGGAGTGCCCCGATCTAGTGGTTGGAGGAGCTCGAGAGCCGCGTCAATTTGTGGATCAAGTCGAATGCGAAATATTTCCTTCGTCTGCTCAAGGGCGTGTACTTCGACTCGACGCGGGCCTCCAATATAGTCCAACGGCTCGGGTTCGCCGATCATGTAAAGCGTTGGATGAAACTCCAGCCTTTGACGTGCCCCAACTTGAAATCGGGACGCAAGCTTATCAACTTCGCTGCCAGCTTTTTTGAGGGCAGAGTATTTATCCTTGGCATCGAGTTCGAGGAGCAAGCCGCCTGCTTGCCTAATGCTTGGCCTGGAGGGAAACCAGCACTGGAGCCATTCGGCCGTTTGAGATGAATCAAGCCAGCAGTCTGGTCTTGCCTCCGGAAGGGGCGGACACGCAGTTAGCGGCACTAGAATATCGAATCGAATCGGAAGCCTATTAATAAGCGACTGCGCTTCATCGCACAAATCACCCAGGGTTATCTTGGTCGTCTCGTACTTAATGTGATACGTTAGCCATTTGTGCGTTGCTTCCTGGCTGTACCCCTGATCTAACACGTGGCTGACAATGGCCCGGGCGGTCGGCTCGCAGTCGGCTTCCTCCTTTCTGAGGTGGTCAGCCCATCGGGAAAGATACCTGGGTCGACTTTCTTGTAGCAGGATGTTTAGTGCAACCCAGTCGTGACCACCCACCTGCATGGTCCTATTCACATGCTTGATAAGCTGACCGCGTTCAGCCGGGGAGCCCAGTCCAGGGTCTCGCTGGATCCTCTTTGCAAGCCCTTCGCCTAGGTATTTAACCGAAGACTCAGCTAGTGCTCCCAGGGCTCTTGCGCTGACTGCCTCAAGGAGCTCAGTCAACTCAAGCACCGCCCCCAGCCGCCAGAGTCTTCGATGCCAAGGAGTCGCAGCAGCCGCGAAGTCAAGCATCCGTTGGGCGGTGTAGAGATGCCGCTGGTTGTCATCGAGCATCGGAAGAGGTAGTCTCCTTGACATACGGGAGGAAGTCGCTTCGGCCGCTTCCTCCCTTTCACGTGTTGCAGTATGCCATGCCTTGATCACTCGTTGTGAAGTTCTTTGCGGATGCCCCGAGAGATCTTCCCTGCCATGCCTTTTGCCGCAATTGCGGAGGATTGCCTGTCAGGGGCGACATAGCCGGTGAAGGTCGCTTGGGCTCGGACCGGCGGCGACTCGGAGTCAAGGGGTGAGGTCCTAGCCCCATGGCTACCGTCAGTGGTGGAGGGTGACTGCTCTCAAGATTCTCCGTGCAGTCTGTTGTCCTCCCATTTGATCTGATTGTTAGGGTTATCCGATTCGGGGCGAATACCGCGAGGGCCTGTGCCTCGGACGGTCCTTCTTGTGCTGCGGCTAAGAGCTGTTTCTTAGGTCTGACGACTATTCGTGGTGATGTTGTCACGATTGATGCATGGGCCGTGGCGGCTTAACGAATGCCGAGTGGGAGCGGCTCAGGCCGCTGTTGCCCGAAGGGGGGCCGTCGTGGCGGGCGGTGGAATGACCATCGCACGACGATCGACGGCGTGTTCGGCTCGGACCGGGTTGCGCTGGCGGGATCTGCCCGAGCGGTTCGGTTCGTGGATCACGGTCTACAAGCGGCACCGCCGCTGGTCGGCCGATGGCACCTGGCAGATGCTGCTGACGGCGATCCAGACCGAGCAGGATGGCGAGGGGCGGGTGGACTGGGACATCTCCGTGGACTCCACTACCGTCCGGGCGCACCAGCACGCCGCTGGCGCGCCACGTACACCGCCGCCGGCCTCGCCGTCTCCCGCGCCGGGCCGCAAAAAAAGGGGACGTCGCCGGGACAAACCGGGGCGATCTGCTGCTGGCCACGCTGACGGCCCGGCTGGCCGAGGTGGTCAGGCTGGGGAGTGCTCAGGCCGCTCCCGCGGCGGGTTCACCACAAAGATCCACCTGTCGGCGGACGGCCACTGCCGGGTGCTGTCGCTGGTTCTGACGCCGGGCCAGTACGGTGACAGCCCGCAGTTGCGGCGGGTGCTGGGCCACATCCGCATTCCCCGGCTCGGGCCGGGACGTCCGCGCACCCGGCCGGACAGCCTGGCCGCGGACAAGGCGTATTCCTCCCGCGTCAACGGCGCCTACCTGCGCTGCCGCAAGATCCGCCACACCATTCCCGAACCACGTGATCACGCGCCCACCGGGCCGCCGCGGCTTGGCCGCAGGACGACCCACCGGCTTCGACGCCAACGCTACAAAGGCAGGAACGTCGTCGAACGGGCGATCAACCGGCTGAAGAACTTCCGGGCCGTGGCCACACGCTATGACAAACGCGCCTACATCTTCCTTGGCACCGTCACCATGGCCGCCTTGGTCATCTGACTGCGCACTTGATCTAAGAAACAGTCCTTAGCCGGCGATCCTGGCGTATTGGTAGCCGGTCTGGCCGTTTTCGTCTCCGGAGTGCTGGCGACCGACCATGACTTCGTAGTCGCCCGCCTTGGAATGGCTGCTGCCTTCCCTCTGTCCGGGGGTCCAGCGGTAGGAGGTCAGCTCGACGGTCCGCCCCCACGCGCTCAGGGAGGCGGTGGCGTAGCGCGTGGGCCCGTTCTCATCGCCGGAATGCTGCCGGCCGACCAGGACTTCATTCTGCGGAGCCGCGAAGAACGAGTTGCTCTCTCGCTGGGCTTCGCTCCAGGACGGTGCGCCGACCTTGACGCGTTGCCCGTCAATAAGGATCAGGCCGCAGTAGTAGGTGGTCTCGCCGTTCTCGTCCCCGAAGTGGGCGCGGCCGAGCAGGACCTGATCGGTCGGGCAGGCGACGGGGATGCGGGCCGATTCCCTCACCGTCTTGGCGTAGCCATCGATGATGGCGATCTCCGCCGCGTGGACGGCGGTCGCTTGTGAGACTCCGGCGACGGCCAGGGTGAGGAGCGTGCCGGTGAGGGCGGCGAGGGTTGCGCGGATCTGTCGCATGGGTCTCCGGTGCCCGACTGGCCATGTCCATGTCCAGTCACAGATAGTAGCTGGATAATTACCACACCCACAGTCGTCGAGCGTGCCCAGTCAGCACACGTCGCACGCTAGCGCCCATGGTCTGGCCGTGGCGGAGCGTGGGAACGCGAGGGCTTGCCCTCGCATGGGAGGGGCCGGAGGCCCCGGGGAGCACGCCGAGTCCCATGGGCGCGAAGCGCCTGATCGGCGAGCCCTTCTCCCGCACCACTGCGGCGGCGACCGTCTCACCCACGTCCATCACGCCACCGGGAAGCGCCCACAGACCGCAGTCGCGTCGGCGGTGCAGGAGTACTCGCCCGTCGTCGTCAATGACCACGGCCGATCCGCCAGGCACGATCAAATTCGGCGTGGGGAGAACTTGTGATCACGAGCAAGAGCCTGCGTCTGCGGTCGGCTGACCGGAATGCACTGCCACAACAGGGGGCGTACTCGGGCCCAAGCGTTACTAGCCCTCGCCCATACGAACACTTAGCAGCTAACTGTTCGTATGGGGAGCCGCGCGAGAACGCTTACGAAGTGCGGTAGAGACTGCTGCGTGCCTGGTTGCGCATCGCGCTGTGGACGGTAGCTGTATCGATCGTCCTTGACCGGGCTCGCGGTCAAGCGACCCGTACCGAGTGAGGCCCAACGCTGATCGTCACATCGACGTGGCCACCAAGGGCGGCCGCGTAGGGCGGATGAAAGTCCCACTGGCAGCCGGTCCGACCCTGGTAGAGGATCGCGTTGACGATCTACCTCATCACATAGCCGCCCTGGTGGCCGCTGACCGCGGGGTGCGTGGCCTTCCACGCCGCGATGACCGGTTCGATCAACACCCACCGCTCGTCGGATGAATCGCTCGGGTACGGTTTGCGCCCGCTCACACCGCTATCCCAGCGTCCAAGCCGACCAGCCTGGCATAACGCTACAGATTCATCTCATCACACTGCGACATGGCAGCCATCAACTCGGGAACCGCTCTACAGATGAAGTGCCATGCTCAGAGACCTTCTCGCTCAGGAGTCGGAGCGCGAGAAGAGCCTGCCAGACGCCAAGGATGACGGTGGGCATCCGCTCGAACAGCCCGGCCGGCAAGGTCCCCCCGTCCTGACCGTTGGCAGCCGAAACGCTGGCGAAGAAGAGCATGAAGAACGCGATGGCAAGGGTGCCCGTCACAATCGAGTAGGAAGTCCATCCGCGCCACTTGGCGCGAGCAAAGCGCCGTACCAACACGAAACAGGCGGCAGGGAGGGCGATGAATACGATCAGACTCGTGAGGTTGTGGATGGAACCGCCCAGGCTCGCGACAGCGGGCGTCGCCGTCGGGTAGCCGAGGATCGGGTCCGACACAAAAGGACCGATGGCGATAAGGCCGAGCCCGACGATGAAGAACAGGATTGATCCCCATAGGGAGCCGGCCCCAGTCCGCAGAACGCGCCTGAGGCCTGCCGCGAAGCACAGCGTGAGTAATCCATAGAACATGAAGTTAACGATCTGTATCCACCCTTGATCGCCCAGGCTGAGCGTACTGATGGTGTGGCGCCAGGCACTGTAGCCGGGACGGGTAGCCCCGGCGATGAGATACACGGCCACAAAGACCACCGGGCCGATCGCGCCGCAGAGCAGAAGAAGTTTGGTCGTCAGTCGATGATCCGTGGTGCCAGCCGATAACATCGCCATACCGGTTCTCCTTTTGAGTTGCCGTACCAGAGCGCGCAAATGTGTTGCCGGCCGAGCAGACACCGTTGCCGCGAACGCCTTCCGGCAGCGGCTGGGCGCGCCGATGACAGACAAGCAGCGTCACCATCGGTGCGCGACAGCGGTGACAACGGTTGGTGCCCGTCATCCGACATGTGCGGCATGGGCCCTTTCAAGGCCCGCAGGAGTAGTCTTCAGCCTCAACTTAAGTTGAGGTCAACCTGACGATCAGCCCAATCCTGTACTAAGCCCGCCGACCAGCCATAACGCCGTAGATCCACCCGATCACGCTACGACAGTTAGGGCATCAACTCGCGAGCCGCCCTCTCAGCCGACTTCGCGGCGCGGTACCCGCCCTAGCGTGCCTTGGCCCGCCTCCCCATAACATGAGGCTCATGCCCTTGGTCTGGCCGTGGCGGAGCGTGGGAGCGCGAGGGCTTGCCCTCGCATAGGAGGGGCCGAAGGCCCCGGGGAGCACGCCGAAGCCCCATGGGCGCGAAGCGCCGACTGCGAGCCCTTTGTAAAGCTCAGCCCGGCTCGGCGAAAGAGAGTTCCGGGGCGCCGTCCCGGTCGAACGGCAGCACGAACCGGCGTGGCCAAGACAGTACGCCTTCCAACCACCCAGCCCCCATCGTCTGCCCCACATGCCGCAACCGCGACGACGGGTCGACGCCGATCGCGACCGTGCTGATGTCCCGCTGAACACCCTCGCTCTCGTCGTCACCCAGAATGACCCGCCAAGCCAGCGCCCTGTTGTGGTCGACCTCCATCGACAGTGGGTGGTGGCGCAGTGCCTTGGCTCGGTGGCCGAGCAGTTCCGATTGCAGGAGTTCGGCCGAGCTGCCGTTGGGCGCGTTGCGGAACAGGGCGTACTCCATCGGCGGTGCCGGGCTGCGCAGGTTCGGGGCCGGCTGGCCGTACGGGAAGAGTCTGTCGACCTCGTGCAGCCAGCGCACCTGCGGGATGACCCATGAGGCGCCGGGGCGTTCGCCGCCGCTGTCCACGGCGGCGAGGAGGCGGGTGGCCGTCTCGGCGGCCTTCTCGGTGAGCAGGGCCGGGTCGAACCAGCTGCGCAACGACCAGGCCCGGCGCTGTACCGAGCGTTCGATCAGGGTGGCCAGCAGGCACTCCCGGCGTCTGGCGGGCAGCTCGGACCAGGCGGCCGTCAAGGCGCGCGGTACGCCGGGCAGCGGCCGGTTGCTCACGAAGGCCAGGACGACCGTGTCGCACCAGATGCGCAGCCAGGCCCAGTCGGGCGCGTCGGCGAGGACGTCGGCCTCGCGGAGTTCGACCAGGGTGCACGCCTGGCCGGTGCGGCACTGGCTGCCGCAGGCCGCCGATCTTCGGCCCCGGATCGGCGGGGCCGGGCTGGCAAGCAGCTTCTCGCGGGACTCGCCGAGCGGCACCCGGACGCGCAGCGGGCGGTCCATCCCGTCGGCGAACACCGCGGCGGACCCCGGTTGCAGGGAGACGACGTGGCGGGACTGTTCCTCGCTGAGGTTCATGGCCCCGCCGACGAGTTGCCGGTCGTCCTCGGCGGGGAGCCGGTGGACGACCTTGAGCGCGGTGTTCTTGACCACGTCGGTGACGAGCTTGGTGGGGATCTGCTCGGCCACCACGATGCCCTCGCCGTACGCCCGGATCTCGGCGAGCATGCCGGCCAGCAGTTCGACCGCGTGGGTGGAGGCGCGGCCGGTGCCGCGGTCGCGCAGCAGCCGGTGGGCTTCCTCGATGACGATGACGTGGCGCAGGCCGGTGGACTTCTCCTGCCGGGCCCGCATCCGCAGGTGCTCGACTATGCGGATGATCAGCGTGCCCATCAGGAACGCCTTGTCCTCGTCGTTGGCCACGTCCTCGATCGCCAGCACCACGTTGCGCTCCAGCAGGCCGCCGATGTCGGCCGGGTGGCCGCCCTCGAAGAAGCGGCCGGCCGAGCCGACGCGGAGCGAGCGCAGCCGCAGCGAGATGAAGCCCTCCACGTCGGCCTGGACCTCGCGGCCGTAGCCGATCTCCCGGATCACGTCCATGGCGTGCTGCTGGAGCAGTTCGAGGGTCGGCACGCTGGGCGGTACCTTGGAGCCCGGTACGGCGCCGCCGGTGACCACGTCCCACCCGGTGGCCTCATAGACGCGCTGCAGGGCCAGCGACATGATCTGCGGGAACGGCTCCTCGGCGTCGAACGCCGCCATGAACAGCGCCCTGACCATGTCGATGTGGGCCTGGACCGGGTAGCCGGGCTCGGGTTCCAGCGGGTTGATGCTGAACGGCACACCGGCAGGGGCCGACGGGTTGATCACAGTCACCGTGCCGGGCTCGATGCGGCCGGCCATGGCGGCGTACTCGGACTTGGCCGGCTCGATCGCCAGCCACGGGATGCCGGCCCTGCTGAGCTGCTCCAGCAGATGCCTGACCGTCTGCGACTTGCCCGAGCCGGTGGCCCCGGTGACGAAGGCGTGCCGGTTGAGCGTGCTCAGCGGCACCCGGAACGAGCCGACGCACCGGTCCTGCCCGTCGAGGATCTCCCCCAGGTCCAGCTCGCCCTCCTCGGCCTCGGAGGTCACGTCGAAGAACCCGGAGTCGAGCACCCGTACGCCCGGCACCTCGCGCCTGGGCAGCCCGGCCAGCGCCGCGAGGGCCCCGGCGGTCGCGGCGAAGGGCGCGGCGGCGCCGTCGGCCGGGTCCTGCATCGTCAGGGCGAGCGCCTCCGACAGGCCGTAGACGGCGCCCTGGGCGCTGCGCAGCCGGTAGGGGTGGTGGCTCATCTCGACGGAGCCGACCAGTACCGGCGCGATCTGCCGGAGCTCCTCGGCCGTGGCGCCGCCGGCCAGCACGCGGACGTTCCAGAGCCCCGCCTCGCGGAAGGCGTCGAGCTCCTGCATGCGGCGTTCGGCCCGCTCGGCGTCGAACCTGCTGCGCTCGGAGGCGTCGCCGTACTGCCTGAGCACGTTGAGCTGCGTACGCAGGTGCGCGACCTCGGCGTCGAGCAGGTCGGTCGGCTCGGCCACCACCAGCCACGCGAACGGCCTCGACATGAGCGTGACCAGCGTCGCCTCGAACAGCGTCGGCCGCTTCAGCTCGTCGGGTTCGAGCCCGCCGAACTCGCGCCGGCCGCCCAGCGGCGGCGCCTGCCGTCCCGGGCACGGCGTCCACACCAGGTCGGCGAGGTCGGCCAGGTACTCCTCGTCGAGCTGCACCCCGCGCGCCCCGCCGGGGAACAGCAGCGGCTGCGGACCGGCCGGCGCCCCCGGCGCGTCGGTGGCGCGGCGCGGCTGGCGCGGCGGCGACAGCGGCCCGGCGTTGGTGATGAGCTCGAGCGGCGCCCCTGATCCACGGGAGAGCCACCCGATGACGAAGGGCCGGTCACGTTGGGCGGCGGACAGCACGGCGGGCAGCACGGTGACGAAGTCCCACTCCGCCGACGAGCTTCGCGAGGGTGCCGCGATCGACTGGATTCGGTACCAGGGCCCGCTCAGCGAGACACTCGACTGCATTTCATTCCCCCACAGACGGTTGCTAGTAAAATCCGCCTACCGTCAGCGCGCCACGTTGACATTTGCCATGTCATTGCCTGTCCTTGCGCCAGTCCAGGCGTGACGGCGGGGGGCCGAGGTTCGGCGGCGGCTCTCCGTCGCCGTCTCCGCCCTTGCCGTCGATCGCGAGTACGGCCTCGCGGACGTCGTCCAGCTCGCCGAGCGTGGTCTTGGGAAATGTGAGGATGGCCGGGTTCGCGTCGGCCAGGCGGACCCGGCGGCCCTGCGCGGTCGCGTCGGTGACGATCACGGACGTCGTGGGCAACTGCTGGAGCTGGTGCGGCTCGACGAGGAACTCGCGCGAACGCTGCAGCACCCGCTCCTTCTCGGAGATCTTGTCGGCCGTCCTGCCCCACTCCGTCGACTCCACGAGGTCCTCCGCGAGGTCCGTACGGTTGTCGTCACGCTCCCCCGTGGCATCCTCGACCTGGGAGATCGTGGAGGTGTAGCCGCCGTCGAGGCCGGGGATCGAATCGCTGATCGTCTCGGTGAGCTGGGCCAGCTCCAGCCGGTGCTCGGTGCCGACGTGCTCACTGGCCACCCGGGCGTCCTCGGCGTTGCCGAGGCGCATGAACGCCACCGCCGCGTGGCCCCTGCCGAGCCGCTCCCGCACGGTCGGGGTCAGACTCCGGTACGTCAGCACCAGGCCGGTCCTGGACGTCTCACAGGCGTCCATGAGCCGGTCCAGCACGTCGCCACGGAGCTTGTCGGCCCCCGCCACGATGATCGTGTGATACCAAGGCCGGTCGGCGGCGGGCGACTGGCGCAGGATGTGCGTGAGCGCGGTGGCCACGTAGGTGCCGAGCACCCGGTTGCCGAACACCCCGGCCTGCCGGTCCATGCTCACCACCCGCAACCTGGCCGGCGGCAGCCGTACGGCCTCCGTACCGAGCGTCTCCAGCTTGCGCAGCTGGGACTCCAGCGCCCAGGCCCGCTCGATCACCACGCGGTCGCTGACGCCCCGCCCGAACAGCGTGCCGATCCGTTCGAGCTGCGTCGCCGTGATCAGCCCGAACCTCAGGTCGTCGCGCGGGTCGCCGACCTGGGCGAGTGCCCGCAGCGCGGCGGTGACCTGGTTGATCGTGGCGTTCTCGCCGAGCACCTCCAGCACCCGCTCCAGGATCGCGTTGTCGAAGCTGAGGTCGCGCGTGGTGCGGTGCTCCTCGCTCACGCTGACCACGTGGGCGAGCACGTCGGCGAACGCCTCGGGCTTCAGCGTCGCGCCCAGGTCCAGCCGGGGCAGGTCCGTCGGCAGCACCCAGACCAGCGGGTCGTCGCCACCCCGGCGGGCCAGCTCGATCAGGTCCTTGGCGATCGCCCCCTCGGACAGGTCGAGCACGGTGAGGTGGCCGCCGCTGTAGAGGCGGGTGGCGCCGAGCAGGGTGATCAGCGCCGACCAGCCGGGCAGCGTGCCGCCGGCCACGTCGATGCGGTCGATCTCGTCGGGTACGGCGACCGCGTACCAGGTGAGCTGGCGGTCGTGGCGTTCCTTGACCTCCTGCCACTCGCGGTAGCGCTGAGCGTGCTCCTCCTGCGCGCGGAACAGCTCTTTGTCACGTTCCCGTCGCTGCCGGTCGTCGCGGGCCTGCTGCTCGCTCACCCGGTAGCGGACCGCCCGGTCACCCTGTACGAGCGCGTAGCTGCAGATGATCGCCACGCCGCCGGCCGCGACCAGACCCAGCAGCGCGAACGACCACTGCAGGTAACCGGCGACGGCCAGCCCGAGTATCAGCACGGTGAGGATGACCATGAACACCCTGAACACCCGCACGGGCCGGTTGAGCAGGTCTTGCTGGAAGCGTTCGCGGCGCAGCAACTCCTGGTCGGCCTCCGCGGAGGCGGCCTCCCCTTCGCCGGGCGAGGGCCGCTTGGGCGGCGGTCCCGGATCAGGGTGCAGCAGGATGTACTGCCAGCCCAGGTAGATGCGGTCCGCCTGGAGCTGCGCATGCTCGGGATGCACGTCCGCCACGTGACCCTCCGGCCGCGATATGTCGTTAGTGGGGGCTGACCCTCCGCTCCGTGACAGCGTATGAGCTAGACCCCCTGCTGCGGCAGGGTTCTCGGCAATTAGACCAGCCAGATGGGAGGCTAGCGGCAGATGGGGCAAGCGTGACCTATTACCATCCTTACCCATGACGGAACCCTCCGGCGGCAGCAACAAGCCCAAACGCCCGGTAGTGGTGCCGGCAGTGGCCCTGGTGGCAGTCACCGCCCTCGGCATCACCGCCCTGCTCGGCGGTTTCGCCGAGGTTCCCGATCCGGCCCCGCCTCAATACGGGGAGGGGGCGGTGCTCGACCAGGGGCAGTTCAGTACGCAGTTCGTGACGGCCAAGCTGGCCACGCAGAAGGCCAAGGCCGACTGGGACACCGACAAACGCTTCGTGGAGCTGACCTTCAAGGTGACGAACCAGGGCAAGGCCACGGCGATGGTCGGCCTTCCGCCCAGCAAGCCGGAGGGCTCGATCTCGGCGACGAGCTTCGCGGGGTCGCTGGTCAAGGTGACCCCGCAGGTTCAGGCGAAGGGTGTGCCGACGGTCTACAGCCTGTCGAAGAACGCGCAGAGCGGCCAGCTTCAGCCGGGCGTCCCGACCACGGTCATCCTCCGCTACGACCTGGACGGCGCGGCCAAGCCGCCGCAGAAGGTGACGCTGGACGTGGCGGGCTTCGAATACGAGCCGGGCTTCAACGACCCGTCCTTCCACTGGAGCCTGATCTCGGAAGAGTCCGACTCAGAAGGGTCCGGCTCGGGAGTGCCCGGCAACGGACGGCGTCCCGTCGTCCAGGCCCAGGTGACGCTCCCGGTGCACGGCGCGGAGGCGACATGACCGCCACCGCGTCCCGCCGCCCGCCCGGCCGCCGCTCCCGCGCCCGCCGGCAGGGCGGCTCGCGCGTGCTCGGCGCCCTCGTCGGCCTGGCGCTGCTGGGCGGCGCGGTCGGCCTCCAGACGCGCAACCTGACCCCGAACGAGATGGACGCCCCCATCACCACCGTCGGCGCGAAGGGCCAGGAGGTGAACACCGGCAGGTTCGCGGTCCGCGTCAACTCGGTCACCGTGGCGCGGGCCGTACAGGGCGCGCGCGGGAAGGTGGAGACCGAGCAGCTCTTCCTGATCGTCCAGGCGTCCGCGACCTCCGCCACCAAACCCCTGCACCTGGGCACCCCCGCGCTGCTGACGCCGGACGGCGTCAGCTACGACGCCACGGACAAGATCGAGGCATCCGAGACGCTGGCCAACCCCTGGATACAGCCGGGCTTCTGGGTCAGCGGCAACTTCGTCTTCGAGATCCCCGATTCGGCGCTCGAAGGCGCGCGGGTCGTGTTCAAGCTGCCCGGATCGGCACTGGTCGAGCCGTTCGAGCCGGAGGCCGAGGTCGATCTGGGCATCGACGGCCCGGCAGCGGCCCAGCTCAAGTCCGCGCCCAGCGACGTCTACATCCTGAAGAAGAGCTGATGAGCACAGACGACCGCGGCTGGTTCTCTCCTCCGGCCGGCCAGAACACGGACCAGCCCCAGCCCCAGGCGCCGCCTCCGTCCCAGCCGCCACCTCGATCTCAGAGGCCGCGGCCGCGGCGGCGCCGTTCGGCCGCCACGCGGGTGGTCCCTCCCGATCAGCAGGTGTGGCCGCCCAAGCGGACGGAACCCTCGGTGGACACCTCCACCCAGCCGATCCCGGCCATCCCCAGCGCCGGGCCACTTCCCCGGCCGTCCGTCCCGCCCCTCCCTGTCGTCCCACCCCCTCCCGAGGAACCGGCGGTTCCGGTCGCCGCCGAGGTGCCGGTCGCCGCGACTCCGCCGCCGCCGCGCCGACGCCGGCCCGTGCTGACGGCGCTCGGAGCCGTGGCCGCGCTGGTCGTGGCGGTCGGGGCGACGACGTACGACCGCTATCACGTCTATCTGGTCAGATCAGGGCAGCTTCCGGCGAAGCAGGAGCAGGTCGTACCGGCGGGGCAGTCCGTCACGGTCAAGCACGTCAGCTGGAAGTCCACGATGGAGACCGTGCCGCAGATCCCCGGCAGCAAGCCCCAGCCGGGGTCGGCCTACCTCAAGATCGACATCACCCGGTCGGCCGTCGACGCGGACGGAGCGGTCAAGACGGCCAAGCCCAAGGACCTGTTCGTGACGGATCGACAGGGCCGTACGTGGGTGGCCCTGGTCGGCGACGACACGACACCGGCCGAGAAGATGGAGGTGGGCGAGTCGTACCAGATGACGGCCTACGCCCGGGTGCCGGCCGCGCAGGCGGCCGAGGTCGAGCTGCTGCTCACGCCGAGCAACTACCGCTCGGACATCCCCACGGCCCAGCTCATGACCGCGAAGACGGAGCCGGAGCTGGACGTGCTGCGCTTCAAGCGCTGACGCTCCTCCGACCGACCGACCGACCGGGTGCGGCGCGTCAGGCGTTGACGCCCATCTGGCCACCTCGTACGGCGGGCGATTGCGGCGCTTCGGGCGCCGGAGCCATCCGGCGGCCCCGCGTGGCCGCGATGTCGAACGCGGCGGCCAGCAGGGCCATGGTCAGGATCGTGACGAGCAGGTTCTTGACGAAGTCGACGGGGGTGCCGACGAGCATCCAGAGCCACTCCACCTTCGACCCGATCAGCGTCCGCACGCCGCGCATCGCGTACTCCGCGCCGACGTGCAGCGACACGTAGCACAGGCACATCATCCCGAACAGCGCCACGCCGCCCGTCAGCGTCTGCCTGAAGGAGTTGGCCAGGGGGACCCAGCGCTCCTGGAAGCCGCCGGTGATCCGCTCGACCGACTTCTGCGTGATCGAGTGGGTCGAGTAGAGCTTGTCGATGCCCTTCTCGAAGCGCGTGTCGCGAAGCATCGTGCGGGCGTCGTCGGCGTACGTACCGAAGACCAGCACCGCCACCGTCAGCCAGGTGAGCGGGATGAAGACACCGTCCACGATGTACGGCCAGATTTCACCGACCGCTCCCCAGAACGCCTCCCAGCCGGGGATGCTCTGCTCGGCCTGGGTCACGAGCTCACCCGAGGCGGACACGGCGAGGCGGTGCGAGACCCAGTCGGCGCGCGCGTTGGCCAGCACGAAGGTGGCGTTCAGGCCGAAGAACACGAAGGCGAACTCGGACAGGGCGGTGCCCAGCCCCGAGATCTTCCCGTCGCCCCGCTCCACCATTTTGCTGAACAGCGCGCGCAGCAGGAACGCCACGGCCATCAGGCCGAGGGAGATCCGCCAGTCGAGGTCGATGAGCCCCCGCCCGACCGTGCTGCTCCTGCCGAGGAAGCTGTCGCTGAAGAAGTCGTCGATGTTGTGCAGGAAGTCCGTCTGTACGAAGTCGCGGGCGTCCTCGACATGGAACCCCCAGGTCAGGTAGATGACCGCGAAGGCGGGGGCGACGCGGTTCATGGAGACCCAGTAGCGCTCGTCCTCCTCACCCCCCGCCCGCCGGGCGTTGATCTCCCAGAGCGCGCCGCGTACCGACCACAGCATGCCCGCGGTGATCGTCATCGACGCCATGACGATGAGCGTCAGCACCGCGATGGTCGCGACCAGGCGCAGCTGCCGGGCGTCTCCATGAGAGATCTCCGTACCGAGGTACAGCAGCCCGAAGCGCACCGCCTGACCGGCCGAGAACCAGGCGATCAGCGGTAGCGCGCACTTCCCGGCGATGCGTAGCGCGTGCAAGGGCAGAGAGAACGGCGACGGCATCGGTCCCGGAACGGACACGGGCCGGGACGGGGCCATCACTCCTGACATCGCGGACACCCACGGGATCCTACCGACATGTCGAGACATGCGACTACCAGGCGTGATGATCGCCGCGCATTCATGGCGAACCTGAAAGGAGATACCCACAACAGACCAGAGCGCCCGGCGCAATCCGGCGAGATGTGGGGGAACATAGCGACATGGAGGCACGGCCCGCGCTGGACACAGATCCGGTCATCGTCGGGCAACGAGTGCGACTGCTGCGCCAGGCGGCGGGCGTCTCGCTGTCCGAGCTGGCCAGGCGCGCCGACATCGACAGGACAACGCTGCTCGAAGTGGAGACCGGCCTGGCCAAGGCGACGGCGGAGATGCTCTGGGCCATCACCGCGCAGCTCGGCGTGCCGATCGGCGCGATACTCGACACACCGCCATCGCCACAGGTCGTGCATGGCACGGCGATCGAGGCCGCGCTGCTGGAGGTGTTCGAGGACGGGCGGGTGACCTATGAGCTCTACCGGCTGCGGATTCCGCCCGGCATCACCCAGACCTCCCTTGCGCATCTGGAAGGGGTGACCGAGCACCTCACGGTCTACGCCGGCACCCTGATCGCGGGACCGATGGACGCGCCGCTGACGGCGGGCCCCGGCCACCACATCTCGTGGCGCTCGGACGTCCCGCACGGCTACCGCGCGGTCGCCCCGGACGAGGTCAGAGCCTCACTGCTGATGCGCTACCCAACGGAAACCCGCACCTGACCGAGCACCCGTACCTGACCGGCGCTCAGGGCGCGCCCTCAGGACGGGCGCTCAGGACGGGCGCCTCAGGCGGCCAAGGCGGGCCGGCAGGTGCGGCAGGGCCGGTAACCGGCCTCCTGGGCCTGGGCGATGCTGCGGAAGCCGTGCCGGTGCGCGGCGGTGATGCGCCGGGCGTTGTGGCAGGTCGGGAAGCACACCACGCCGGTGGTGTCGCTGGCCAGGTAGAACACCCGCGCCCGCGCCAGCCGCCGCACCGCGTCCAGATCCACGCCCTCGGCCACCAGCAGCCGCTCCTTGGCCGCCGCCCCGAACACGTAGTCGCCCGCCACCCCGTCGGACCTGGTCACCCGGTGGCACGGGACGAGCAGCGGCACCGGGTTCGCGCCCAGCGCCGCGCCCACCGCGCGTACCGCCTTGGGCCTGCCGATCTGAGCCGCGATCCAGGCGTAGGGACGTACCTCGCCCCTGGGGATCGTCCGGGCGGCCAGCAGGACGTCGCGCTGGAAGTCGCTCAGCCCCCGCAGGTCGAGCGCGACCCCCGAGGAGCGGCCGGTGCGCAGCGCGGGCAGCAGTCCGGCGGGCGGCCGGTCGGCGGGCAGCAACGGACGTCCGGCCCGCGCCCTGAAGGCGGCGGCGAAGCCCTCGCCCCGATGAACGTAGGCGATGCCTTGGCCGGTGAACGCGACGGAAAGCTCCCCGAGCGGGCTCGGCGCCGTCACCCAGCGCGCGGCGATCCGCTCCAGCAGCCCGTCGGGCGCGTCCGTGGCCAGTGCCGCGAGTCCGGCAAGCATTGGGTCCTGGGTCATTGGACACCTCCAAGTGTGCGCAGTCGCCGCAGGCCCCGCGACACATGCGACTTGACCGTGCCCTGCGGAATTCTGAGGACCGTGGCGATCTCACTGACCGGTAGATCGACGACATGCCGGAGGACAACGGCCACTCGCTGATCCTCCGGCAGCATGCCGAGCATTTCTGCGAGCTTGTCACCGGTCTCATGCCGCACCGCCGCGTCCTCCACGCTCTCGCGTGGATCAACGGTATCGACCGGCTCCTCGCGCAGATCGGGGGGCGGCTTCCGGGACTTGGTACGGGCGCAGTTGCGCCAGATGTTCAGCAGGATCGTCAGGAGCCAGGCCCGCGGTTGCAGGGCGGCGATCCGTTCTCGCTCGTAGCCGGCGACGGCACGGTAGGCACGTAGGAACGTCTCGGCGGTGAGGTCCTCGGCATCGGCCCACCGCCCGCTCAGCCGCAGCGCGGTCGAGAAGACCACGCCGCGATAGGCGCCGAACAGCTCGGCGAACCCTCCGTCGAGGTCGTCGAGCAGCGCCTTTCGCACCGGGTCGAGGCAGTCGATGTCACTCACACCAGGTACAACACCACCGGGCCGTAATCCGTTGCACCCTATGACCGGCCATGGTCTCACCGTCTCGTCACGGCGCCCGGCCGTTTCTCTCACTCCCCCGAAGGGGGTGTCCCGCCAAAGACCCCAGCCCTCACGGACCCCGGAAAGCAGAAGGCCCACGTCCGAGATCGGACGCAGGCCTTCTTCTTGGTATTTCCGGGTCAGACGGCGACGGCCAGCTGAGCCACCTCGCCCAGCTTCGCCTGGACCTTGACGTCACGCGTGACGCCGCCGCCGGCGATGATGCGCACCGTCCAGTCGCCAGGTGCGGCGAAGAAGCGGAACACGCCCTCGTCGGACACGACGACCTCGCCGGTGAACTCGCCGGAGTGGTCGAGCAGCCGCGCGTAGGCGGTGCCGGCGCCCGTCACGACGCCCTGGATCACGGACTGGGTGGACAGGTCGATCCCCGCGGGCAGCGCGATGGTCTGCTCCGGAGCTCCGCAACCCGGTGCGGTCTGTACGTTCTGGGCAGTCTGAGTGGTGGTCATCAGCGGGCCTCCCCCAACTCGATCGGCACGCCCACGAGCGAGCCGTATTCGGTCCACGAACCGTCGTAGTTCTTCACGTTCGCCTGGTCGAGCAGCTCGTGCAGGACGAACCAGGTGTGCGCGGAACGCTCGCCGATGCGGCAGTAGGCGATCGTGTCCTTGTCGAAGTTGACCCCCGCCTCGCCGTAGAGCGTGCGCAGGTCTTCGTCGGTCTTGAACGTGCCGTCGTCGTTGGCCGCCTTGGACCACGGGATGCTGCGAGCGGTGGGCACGTGGCCCGCGCGCTGCGCCTGCTCCTGCGGCAGGTGGGCCGGGGCGAGCAGCTTGCCGGTGAACTCGTCGGGAGAGCGGACGTCGACCAGGTTGAGCTTGCCGATCGCGGCGACCACGTCGTCGCGGAAGGCGCGGATGGACGTGTCCTGCTCCTGGGCCACGTAGGAGGTCTTGGCGCGCTGCGGCACGTCCTTGACCAGCTCGCGCGAGTCGAGCTCCCACTTCTTACGCCCGCCGTCGAGCAGCTTGACGTTGTCGTGGCCGTAGAGCTTGAAGTACCAGTAGGCGTAGGCGGCGAACCAGTTGTTGTTTCCGCCATAGAGCACGATGGTGTCGTCGTTGGAGATCCCGCGCTCGGACAGCAGTGTCTCGAAGCCGGTCTTGTCCACGAAGTCACGGCGGACCGGGTCCTGAAGGTCCTTCTGCCAATCGACCTTCACGGCGCCACGGATGTGGCCCTTGTCATAGGCGCTGGCGTCTTCGTCAACCTCGACGAGAACGACGCCGGGGGTGTCGAGGTTGGCCTCGACCCATTCGGCATCCACCAGGACGGCGGAGCGGCTCATTGGGGAACCTCCAATTTGGCGGCGGGCAGTAGTCGGCGAATCAGCAGGTACGTTTCGCAGCCGAGGCAGAATCCGAAGGCTGCGTTGAGGAAGGCGGCGAGGAGTGCCGCAGCCGTGGCCACGAGGGCGAGCGGCGTGATCCCGGCGAGATATCCGACCAGACCCACGACCGCGAAGCCGAGCCCGACACCCTGCGCGAAGCGGGGTGGGCGGGCGTCCTCCGTCTCCCTCGGGGCGCTCTTGACGAGCGCCTTGAAGAGCACCACGTAAGGCGAGCGCCCTGCCACGCCGAGTGCGAACACCAGCGCCTGGGCGGCCAGCAGCACTTGGGCAGCCAGCAGCCAGGCGCTCCCCGTCACCAGGACGATGGCGAGGATCGCAGTCGTGATGGCCGCGCTGAAACGCAACGCTCTAGGGTCGGCACGCATCGAAGGATGCTCCTGAAGGGGGTCGGGTTGGGGCGGATCGGAAGTCCGCGCGAGACCGTCCTCAGGCAGCGCGACAGAGCGCGGTGGCTACGCGGCAGAAATCAACCGCGCGCCGCTTCGTCAGCAGCTCTGTCGATGGGTTCATGGCAAGGACACTACTCGCCGTCTCGGCATCTGTCACATCTCGTCCGCGTTCTGAGACGAAACGTGGGACACTGCCCCGGCCAAGGCGGCGAGGACGTCCGCCTTGCGCGGCTGGCCAGACGCCTTTTTCACGATATTTCCGGCGCTGTCGAGGATCAGGACCGTCGGCGTGCGCATGATGTCGAGCCGCCGGACGAGATCAAGACGCGACTCGGCGTCGATCTCGACATGCGCCACCCCGGGCACGAGTCCGCTGACGTCGGCCAGCACCCGCCGGGTCGCCCGGCACGGCTGGCAGAAGGCGGTCGAGAACTGTACGAGCGTCGCCCGCTCCCCCAGGTCAGCGCCCAGGTCGGCGGTGGCCAGGCGGTCGTCCGCCCGAGCCGTGTCGCGCACCCTGCCGTCGCGGCGCAGTCGTACCACCCCGATCACCGAGCCGAGCGCCAGCGTCGCCAGCGCCACCCACAGTCCTGTCATCTCGTGGTGCAACCCCGGAGGGGACGCTTTACTTCCCCTTCGGGGCCGGGATCTTGACGAGCACCTTGCCGCCCGAGTCGACGACCTCGAACCTGGCGATGTCGTTCATCGGGATCCGGGTCTGGCGCGGGAAGACCGCCTTGTTCTCGTAGGTCTCCCGGCTGACCTTCCAGCTCGCGGTGGAGTCGTACGCGCCGTTCTTGGCGAACACCACCAGCCGGCACGTCGTACCGAGCGGCAGACCACTGACCCGCACCGACAGTTTCGTCACGTCGCCGCCGGGGAAGGCCGTCACGCTCGCGTGATAGCCCTTGGCGGCGTTCTCGCCGGGGAACTCGCGGCCGGGCGCCGTCTGACTCGCCGAGGGCCTGGGAGTCGGCCGCGCCTCGGACTTCTTGAGCCGCGCGTCATTCGGCGCGCTGTCCGTCGCGGCGTACGGCGCTTCCGCATGGGACTCGACCCCTGCGGAGGTGGCGGCGGGCTTGGCGGCGGACTGGATGGCGTTCGGCTGCTGGGCGCCCATCCACACCGTGACGCCGACCGCCATCACCGCGACGGAGGCGGCCACGGTCAGCAGCGCGCGTCCTCTCCGGTGGCGCCGGGCACGGGCGTTCAGCAGCCGGTCGAGCACCTGGCGCGGCGGGCTGGAGACCAGCTCGACGTCGCGCTCCGACACCTTGCCGAGGAACGACGCGACGCCCTCCAGGTCGAGCAGCTCGGCACCGCACGCCTCGCAGGTCGCCAGGTGGGTGTCGATCTCCAATGCCTCGTCGGGCTCCAGCGCGCCGAGCGCGTGCGCGCCCAGTGCCAGCCGTACCTCCTCACACGTCATCACGGCGCCAGCCCTCGCTCCTCGAGCGCGAGCCGGAGCGCGCGCAGCGCGTAGTAGGTGCGTGACTTGACCGTGCCCGGCGGGATGCCCAGCGTGGCCGACGCCTCCTTCACCGATCTCCCCCGGTAGTAGACCTCCATCAGCACCTCACGGTGCTCGGGCCGCAGCGCGGCCAGCGCCTCGGCCACGGCCCATGACTCGACCGCCCGCTCCAGCTCGTCGTCCGCGGGCAGCACAGCGAGCGCCTCGTCGCCGGTCTCCGGCGGACGCGCCTTGCGGGCGCGGTGCTGGTCCACGACGAGATTACGGGCGACGGTGAACAGCCAGGCACGTATCGGGCGGCCGGTGAGGGCGTCAGGATGCCGCCAAGCCCGCAGCAGCGTTTCCTGCACGACGTCCTCCGCTCGTCCCGAATCGCCCGTGAGTCGCAGCACGTATCCGTAGAGTGGCCCAGCGTGCTCGTCGAAGAGGGTCCTGACCAGTTCCTCGTCGGCGGTGTCGGCTGCGGTCACACCCTCATCACGTACGGCGGGACCGACCGGTTCGATGTCATCCACGGAGTGGCACGTCAGACGCTTCGGCCGCGAACTCCAACCCGTCGGCCACGCTCCTCACTCCGGTCACCTTCACATCGAACGGGAGCTTCCCCTTGAACGGGATCGTGTAGGTCACGAACTTCGCGAGCGCGTCGGGCACCCCTTGGATCTTCTCCGCCTGGAGCTTGATGCCGCCGTCGGCCACCTGGACGCGCATCTCCGCGTTGAACTTCACCTTGTTCACCCCTACCGTCACCTCACCCGACGCGACGAGCCGCTGGCCGTTCCCGGAGATCTTGACGCCCTGCGGTGCGTACTTGTCGATCGTCGCCCTGGTCAGAGTGCCGTGGACGGTCAGGCGCCCGGCCCGGACGTTGGCTCTGTTCTGGAGCACGTCGGCCAGCGGGGCGGTCACGTCGTAGGCGACGCCCTGCAGGTCCTTCACCGGAACTCCCCCGTAGGTGAGAGTGCCGAGATTGAACCGTACCTCTGGATAGCGGCCGGAGACCGCCTGTGTGAGAAATGGGATGCCCTCGATGGTCACCGTCGGCTGGCTGCTGAGGTCGGCCGCGGCGGAGATCCTGTTGGCGAGGTCGCGCTGCACTCCGGTGACCGCCACCCGGTCGACGACAGCGAGGAGAACGACCAGCACGATCAGGAAAACGATCAGTTTGCGCATCGGACATCCTGTCTCACGGGGGATCATGAGCTTATCGACTGGAATGCCTCATGCCCTGGCCGAGCGCTCGATCACCCCCCGGCGAAGGGCGGCAGCACCTCGACCGTCGCTCCGTCGCCGAGGATCACCTCCTCGTGTGCCCGTTTGCCCACCGGCGAGCCGTCGACCAGGAACGACGAACGGCTGACCACGCGGGCCAATTCGGCACGATTTTGTGTGATTTTGGTCATGAGTTCACCAAGTGTGGCCGCGTCGAACGGCTCCTCGGCGACTCCGGCCGCCTCTTTCGCAGCGGCCCAATAACGTACCTTTCCCGTGGCCATGGCCACCTCACATTCTTCCAGACTCCATTGTGCGACCGCGTTAACATCGGCGTTCCACGGTTTGCGCTGTTCATCTGGTGGACGCGCAATGGACGCGAACGTCGCGTGAGATATCCTCGCCTACAGGACCTGGGCGACGAAGCCCCCGGGTCCTTGTGTGTTTGAGGAGGCCGATATGAGCAACCTGCTCCTGCTGACCAACGCCCTTGAGCCGTCGGCCGAGGTGCTACCGGCCCTGGGGTTGCTGCTCCACTCGGTCCGCGTCTCGCCCGCCGAGGCGTCCGCGCTGATCGACACGCCGCCCGCCGACGCCGTTCTGGTCGATGCCCGAAAGGAGTTGGTGCAGGCCAAAAGCCTGTGCCGGCTGATCCGTACGACGGGCATCGACTGCCCGCTGCTGGTGGTCGTCACCGAGGGCGGGCTGGCGGCCATGACCGCCGAGTGGGGCGTCGACGACGTGCTGCTGGAGAGCGCGGGGCCGGCCGAGGTGGAGGCGCGGCTGCGGATGGCCGTCGGCCGTACGACTCAGGCCGAGGATGTTCCGGACGAGATCCGTAGTGGCGATCTGTCCATTGATGAGGCGACATATACGGCACGGCTGCGGGGGCGGGTGCTCGATCTGACGTTCAAGGAGTTCGAGCTGCTGAAATACCTCGCGCAGCATCCGGGCCGTGTGTTCACCCGCGCCCAGCTGCTGCAGGAGGTGTGGGGCTATGACTACTTCGGGGGCACCCGGACCGTCGACGTGCACGTCCGGCGGCTGCGCGCGAAGCTGGGCACGGAGTACGAGTCGCTGATCGGCACGGTCCGCAACGTGGGCTACCGCTTCGTCCCCGACCGCACCGACCCGGCCCACGTCTGATCCCCCCCAGTTGACATGTGACGCCCTCAAGGTTCCACTGATGTGACAGGACGGCCCTCGGCCGTCGTGTCGCTGTCATGTCGTGTGGGCTGTTTCGGTCGTGGACACCGCCGTCCCGAGAGGGGTGGTGTCGGGGTGGGGATCTTCCGGTCGCTCGTCGAAGAAGGCGCGCGGCCCCGAATCTTTCGGCGTAACGAGAGTATTTGTTCGGCATTTCGACCGAGCAACCGCGTATTTGTGATCGATTATGGCTATGCGCGGGAGTATTTAGCGGGCGGCGAGCGCGACGGCATTCACGATCTGCGGGCCGGCGGCGATCTCGTCGGGGAATTGGCGTTCTGGAGTCCTGGCGAACGGGTGCGGATCGACGCGCTGACCGAGGTACGCGCCTGGTCCATCGACGTACGGACATTGCGCGAGCACGCCGCGGCCAATACGGCGGTGGCCATGGCGCTGGTGCAGGAACTGTTCGCCAGAGACGTCGCCGCTCGCCGGCATGAGGCGCTGGCCCGGGCGCCCGTCGCCGCGCGGCTGGCCGTGTGGCTGCTGCACCTGGACGAGCGCTACGGGCTCGCCGGCGAGTCGGCGCCGCCCCTGTCCATGGAGACGCTGGCCGATCTGGTGGGCAGCGCGCCCGATGTGGTGCAGCGGCAGCTCACCCGGTGGGTACGGCAGGGGTGGCTGGTCCGGCCCGGCTATCGGCGGCTGCGGATCGCCGACGCGGCCGCGTTGCGGGGCGTCGCCGGGGCCTGGGAGCACTTGTCCGCTCCCTGGGAGGGGCGGGTCACACCGTTCCTGACCCGGCCGGGCGCGCCGGCCGAGCCGTTGCCCGCCGGAGAGGTGCCCCGGCCCGCTCAGCTGCCCGCCGACGTGTCCGACTTCACCGGGCGGCAGCAGAGCCTCGATCTGCTCACCTCGTGGCTGGACCGGCCGCGCCGCCCGAACACGATGGTCGTACAGGGGCTTCCCGGCGTGGGGAAGACGGCGCTCGTGACGCGCTGGGCGCACCAGCAGGCGGCCCGGTTCCCCGATGGGCAGATCGTGATCGACCTGCGCGGGCAGTCCCCCAGCCAGCCACCCATGACCCCGGCCGAAGCGCTGGGGCAGATCCTGCGCTCGCTCGGCGTCGGCGAGCACATGCCCGCCGCCGACGAGGCCGAGCTGATGCTGCTCTATCGCAGCCGGCTGGCGGGACGGAAGCTGCTGCTCATCCTGGACAACGCCGCCGACCCGGCCCAGGTGCGGGCGCTGCTGCCCGGCAGCAAGGACTGCGTGGTGCTGGTGACCAGCAGGACCAGGATGGCGCCGCTGCGCGCGACCGGGCACGCCGACCTGATGGACCTGTCCGTCCTCGATCCGGGCAACGCCGTCGCGCTGCTGGTCGCGGTGCTCGGCGAGGAGTCGCCACGGGCCGCCGACCGCGACGCGCTGGCCGAGCTGGCCAGGGTCTGCTCGTACCATCCGTTCGCGCTGCGCATCTCGGCGGCCAAGCTCGCCGAGGATCCCGGGCTGAGCGTCGAGTCGCGCGTACGCGAGCTGCGCGGTCCCGACCAGCGGCAACCGCTGTCCGGCGATCCGGAGGACGCCTTCCGGTCCGCGCTCGATCTGGCCTACGAGTCGCTTTCTCCGCCGCAGCGGCGCGCGTTCCGGCACGTCGGGCTGCTGCCCGGCCGGGACTTCACGCCCGAGGTGCTGGCCGCCGCGCTGGGCGGCTCCGTCAGCGAGGCGGTGATCGCGGTCGAGGGGCTGCACCGGGCGTACCTGGTGGAGCCGATGGCCGAGACGCGCTATCGCGTGCACGACCTGGTCAAGCGGCTGGCCAGGGAGCTGGGCCGGCACGCGGAGGCGGGCGTGCGCGAGGCCAGGGTCCGGCTGCTCGACCACTACCTGGGCATGGCGACCGATCCGGCCACGCCGCGCGCGTGGTTCGAGGCCGAGCGCCGTTCGCTGGTCTCGGTCGTACGGCTGGCGGAGGAGACCGGCGCGCACCACGCCGCCTGGCGGCTGGCCGAGGCGGTGTTCGAGCCGTTCAGGCGGCTGCGGTACTACCAGAACGACCTGGAGATCCAGCAGATCGGCCTCGACTCGGCGGCGCGGATCGGCGACCGGCGGGCGATCGCGCTGATGCGCAGCCATCTCGGCTCGATCTACCGCGACATCGGCCCCTCCACGCAGGCCGCCCGCCACATCGGCGAGGCGCTGTCCGACTTCACCTCGCTCGGCGACCGCGAGGGCCGGGCCCGCGCCCTGAACGACCTGGCCGAGGTACACGGCATCGCCGGCAACAGCGCCGACGCGCTCAAGTGCGCGGGCGAGGCCCTGGAGCTCTACCAGGAGATCGGCGACCTGGCCGGGGTCGCCGACTGCCTGCACTCGCTGTCGCGGCTGCACCTGTCCCAGGAACGGCACGAGCTCGCGCTGCACCACGCCGGACAGGCGCTGGAGGTACGCGAGCAGCTGGGCGACCTGCACGGCACCGCGCAGAGCCTGATCATCCTGGCCCGCGTACAGCACCACCTGGGCGAGCCGAACGCGGCCCTGTCGGAGGGGCTGGAGGCGCTGGCGATCTGCCACGACCTGGGCGACGAGCACAGTGAGGCCGAGACGCTGCTCTGCCTGGCCGAGATCTACGACTCGCTCCGGCTGCCGCACGACGCGCAGCGTGACGCCGAGCGGGCCCTGGCCGGGTACACGGCCACCGGCGACCAGCACGGCTGCGGCCGGGCCCTGTGCACGCTGGGGCGCATCGCGCGCAACGGCTCCCGTTACGACGAGGCCCTCGAACACTACGAGCAGGCGCTGGCCGTACAACGGGAGCTCCACCACGAGCAGGGGCGGGCGGAGACGCTCGGCGACATCGGGCTGGTGCACTGGCGGCTGGCCGACTACCTGCGCGCCGACGACTACCTCAACCAGGCGCTCGCGATCAGCCGGGAGATCCACGACCTGCCGGTCGAGGCGCGGATGCTCAACCGGCTGGCGCGGGTACGGCGCCGCCAGGGGTTGCCGCAGGTGGCGTTCGTGCACGCGCTGGAGGCGCTGGACCTGGTCCAGGGCATGGGCAATCGCCGGGCCGAGGCGGACGTCCAGGAGACGCTGGCCTACACGTACCTGTCGCTCGACCGGCACCAGGACGCGCTGCGCGCCGCCAAGGCGTCGCTGGCGATCAGGGAGGAGCTACGCGACAACAAGGCCAGCTCGCTGCTGTCGATCGCGCAGGCCATGCACGTCGCGGGCCAGCCGGCCGCCGCGCTCGGGTACGCCAGGGAGACGGTCGAGCTGCAGAACGAGAGCGGCACCAGAGATCGCTGGGCGGCGGCGCTCACCACGCTGTCCATGATCCTGCTGGACCTGGACCGGCCGGTGGAGGCGCTGACGTTCGCGTCGCAGGCCAGGGATGTGCATATCGTCTCCGGCACCCGGCGCGACCTTGGCTGCGCGCTGCGGGCCATCGGCCTGATCGCCCACCGGGTCGGGGACCGCGCGGAAGCCGTGGCCCACCTGAGGGAGGCGGTACGCATCCTGGAAGAGGTGGGCGACGTCTTCGAACTCAAGAAGGCCACCGCAGAACTCCGCCAAATGTCGTAAATTTCGCGACCTGAGGTCGCAGATCTTGACCGGCTCCCTGCCGTTAGCTGGTGCTACCAGCTACTCCAACGGAGGTGAACCGGATGCTCAGAAACCAGCCGCGTCGAGACCTGCGCTGGCTCAGTCGGGACCTGCACTGGCTCAAGCGACAAGGACGTAAAGACCGGCGGATCACGCTCTCCGTGCTCGCCGGAGTGCTCACCGCCTGGATCCGCCAACTCTCCCCCACCGACCCGATGCCCGGGTCGGGCCCCCTGCTGGCCATCTCGCTGGGGCTGGTGACCGCGTCGGGGGCGGCCTGGCTGGTGGCGGCGGGCTTCCTCGCCATCACGGCTCGGCCGCGGCGGGAGCCGGCCGAGGCGCTGCGGTGGGTGTCGCATATCGCGCGGGCCAAGGAGTGGGCGTTCTGCTCGCTCAGCGCTTATGTGGCGTGGCACCTGCTGCAGTTCGTCACGGCACTGTTGGTGAGGTAACCGCCGGGGCTCGGGGGTTGCGCGGTGGGTGTCGGTGCGGTTTGAGGTCGCGCGCTGGCGCCCACCTCAGAGTGCGGCCGACTCCAGCGTGTCGAGCCGCACTCCGGTCCCCGTGTGGACGGCCTGGACGATCTCGGCCGCGGTGAGCTCCGCGAGGCCGATCGGCAGGTCGGCCCGCTCGTCGCACCACCCGACGATCGCTTCGGCCGTCCTCACGGACACGGGCTCGGCGAAGTGGACGAGGCTGACGTACCAGCGATCACGCACCCGGCCACGCTCGAAGTCGCGCACCCCGCGCGCGGCCAGCCCGTGCGCGAACCGCTTCTGGAGGGTGACCAGCGCGTCGTCGACCGGATAACCGCAGGCGAGCACCCCGCCCGCGTGGGGGCTCACGCCCCGCAGCACCACCCGGACCGGCGGCAACCCCTCGGCCGCCTCCCGCAGGGCGTCGGCCCAGGCAAGCCGTAGCGGGTCGTCGACGGGGATGACCGACCGGTAATGCTCCAGGGACCGCAGCGTGACGTGCAGGCAGTCCGCGCCGTGCGCCCAGTGCCCGGGTCCGGCGACCGTACCCGCCTCACGGGCCAGCTCCACCAGCCGGTCGAGCACCGTACCGGCGGGCCGCAGGACCGCGGCGGCTCCCCAGCGAGCGCCACCCTCCACCATCGCCCGGTCGTGGACGGCGCGCCCCGACAGGAGAGCGTCGCGTCCAGCGGCAAAGAAGGCAGCGAAGTCGGACATCCGGGCAGTATGCCAGGATCCCTGGTATCTAGTGATCTGTGGATGTACGGGCATGGTGCGAGAGGTGGCTCGGCTCGATCCCGGTCCGTGAGCTGTTCCGCACTGGGCATCTGGCCGTGGTGCTGGGTGTCGAGCTGGCGGACGGCAGAGCTGTGGTGCTCAAGCGCCGTCCTGCCGCGGATCGTGTCCAGGGGTGTGTGGAGGTGCAGCGGCAGCTGTCCCGCACGGGCTTCCCGTGCCCCACCCCGCTCACGGACGCCGTACCACTCCCCCCTTCGCCGGCCACGGACCAGACCCGCGCCCAGCCAGCCTCTTGGACGCCCCCGGCCGACACCCCCTCCACGTCCGGCTCTTGGACGGTCACCGCCGAGAGCTATCTCCCCGGCGGAGCGCAGTTGGACCGGGATGCCGATCGGTCCCGGCTGTTCGCGGAGGCGCTGGCCCGGTTCGTACGCCTGGCGCCCTCCCCCGACGCCGTCCCCTCCGTCGCCCCGGCGCCGCCGTGGGTCGGCTGGGCGCATGAGTCGGCGAGCGTCTGGCCGTGGCCGGACGACATGGACGTCGATCTCAACACCCGTCCCGGTCCCGCCTGGCTGGACGACCTCGGTCGCCGCGTCCGCGACCGCCTGCTGGCCGTACGGCATGCGCCGGTGATCGGCCACGGAGACTGGGAGTCGCAGAACCTGCGCTGGCAGGGCCACCAACTGCACGCCGTACACGACTGGGACAGCGTGGTGTGCCTGCCCGAGCCCGCCATAGCGGGAGCGGCGGCGGCCGTGTTCACGGAGACGGGCGAGCCGTTCGAGGCCGCGACGATCGACGAGACAGAGCGCTTCCTGGAGGCGTACGCGCGAGCGGCCCCCGGTTGGAAGGCGGAGGAACGCGCGATCGCTTGGGCGGCGGGGCTGTGGGTGCGCGCGTTCAACGCCAAGAAGGCATCGCTGACGGCCGACGGAGTGCGAGTCCTCGACCGACTGGCGTACGAGGCGGAGCCGCGCCTGCGACGCGCGGGCATCTGACCTCGGCGGACGCGTCTCAGCCGACGGGCGTGGGACGGGCGGTGAGTTGGGCTTCGAGGCCGTCGAGGATGGTCTTGAGGCCGAGTTCGAAGCTCTGGTCGAGGGGCTCGGCGGAGTCGGCGTCCTCCCACGCTTCGATGCGGGCGCGCAGGCGCGGGAATCGCATCGCGATCTCGCCCGCCTGGGTCATGGCCTCTCGCATCTGCTCCTCCTCGTCACCGCCGTTACGGCGTAGCCGCGCCCTCCAGGCTGCCTCGGCCACCTCGCTGAGGGCCGTGCCGAGCACGTAGGTGAGGACCGTCTGGCTCGCGTTGTCCGCCTCCACACCGACGAACCCGGCTGTTTCGAAGACGGCGAGGCAATGGTCGTCGCGGCGCGCCTTGCCGGGACCGTACATGAGATGGGTGCTCATGGCCGTCACCAGCCACGGGTGCCTGCTGATCATCGCGCGGGTGTCGTGGGCCATGGTCGTGGCCGCCGTCCGCCAGCCGACCTCACCGGGGTCGGGGAGCTCGACCTCGCCCCACACCTCGTCGCCGGCGAGCACGACGAGATTCTCCTTGCTCTTGACGTGCCAGTAGACCGCCGTCGCGGCGGAGCCGAGCCGGGTGCCCAGGCGCCGCATGCTCAGACCTTCCACGCCCTCGGCATCGAGGATCTCGACGGCGGCCCGGACGATCTGCTCACGGGTCAGCGTGTCACGCGGCATGTTCCCAGGATAGGGGGCGTCTTGCACAGTGTTCAAATACAACTTGCACAGTGTTCAAGCGCTGCCCTACGCTCCTTCTTGCACACCGTTCAAGTGGGGAGTGAAACGATGACCGATCCAGGCCCGCATGGCCGGGCTCCCGCCCAGGAGAAGCGCCGTCCGCGCAGCGTCGTCTTCGCGGCGACGCTGCAATCGCTGACCGCCTTGCCGTTCCTGGTCGGATCCGCCGTCGTTCTCTTCTATGGCGCGGGCGCTCAGGCGGCGGCCGAGGCCGAGGTCGCGCGGCAGGGCCTTCCCCCCGCCGTCCTGGCCGGCCATGGCATCAGCTTCGGATCGAACCTCGCGGATATACCACTCGCCCTCGGGATCGCCGTGGTCCTGGTGACTCTGGCCCTGCTCAACCTGAGAGGGAACCGGGTCGGCCGGATGCTGTCCTGGATTCTGCAGCCGGTCCTCTTCGTCGCCGGCAGCGTGATCGTTCCCAGCCAGGTGTTCACCGCTCAGGTGCTCGAATCCTCTTTCAAGAAATCCGGCGACCCGGTGCTTGAGCGGATCGACGTGCGCGCCATGGTCGACGCGGCCGCGCACGTCATGCCCAGCGGGCTCCTTTATGTGAACATCGGCAAGCTCGCCCTGACGACCCTGGGCTCACTGCTGGTCGTCATCCTGCTCGCGACTCCCTCGGCGAGAGCCTATTTTCGCAGGTAAAGGCCCTAGCGGGCGTCGGGCAGCAGGTGCGGGGCCTCCGTCTTGACCGCCTCCAGCAGCTGATCCTTCGACGGGTTCACCATCGTCTTTCCGGCCACCGTCACGGTCGGCACGGTCTCGTTCCCGTTCGCCACCGAACGGACGAACGCCGCCGCCTCGGGGTCTCGCCAGATGTTCACCTCGGCGTGCCGCAACCGTGTGAAGCGCAGACGCGTCCTCAGCCTCATGCAGTACTTGCAGCCGGGCCGCCAGTAGACGACCACGCCCGTACGATCCGCCAGCGCGTGCGAGGTCGCCCGATCTCGGCGGGGCAGGTTCGCGAAGATCATCCACGCCGCATAGAAGACGAGGAAGGAGATCGCGATCACGGAGAGCGCACTGGAGATCACGGAGGACATATCGGAAGTATCTCAAGCGAGTCCGACGATGACAGTGGCGGGCGAGACGCTGACAGAGATCTGGCAGTACGGACCGGCATGGTCGCACCATGACCGAGAAGACGAACGTTCTCATCGTCGGCGGCGGCCCGACCGGGCTCACTCTCGCCGTGGATCTGGCCAGGCGCGGCGTCGACTGCCGCATCGTGGAGCAGGCGCCGGAGCCCTTGGGCGGCTCCAAGGGCAAGGGGCTGCAGCCCCGCACGCAGGAGGTCTTCGATGATCTAGGCGTGATCGACCGGGTCCTGGCCACTACGACGCTCTATCCGCCGCTTCGGGTGGGGATCGGCAGGGTGCCGGTGTACCAGGGCCGCATGCACAAGCTCGTCACCCCCACCGACGCGGTGCCGTACCCCATGGTGATGATGCACCCGCAGTGGCGCACGGAGGCGGTGCTGCGCGAGCGGCTGACCGAGCTGGGCGGAAAGGTGGAGCAGGGCACCGGGTTGACCGGTTTCGAGCAGGACGCGCGCGGAGTGACGGCCAGGCTGAGCACGGGGGCGACCCTGCGGGCGGACTACCTGGTCGCGGCGGACGGTGGCAAGAGCTTCGTACGCAAGGCGCTCGGCGTCGGTTTCGCCGGGGAGACCCGCGAGGAGGAGCGGATGGCCCTCGGCGACGTACGGGCCGAGGGGCTCGGCCGGGACCACATCCATGTCTGGTACCGGCCGGGCAAGGGAATGGTGGTGCTCTTCCCGATGGCCGGCACCGACACCTTCCAGATGCTCGCCCCGCTGAAGCCGGGCGTCGTGCCGGACCAGACGCTCGCCGGCTTCCAGCGGCTCTTCGCCGAACGGTCGATGCTGGGCGGGGTCCGGATCACCGAGCTGCTGTGGTCGTCCCTGTACCGGGTGAACATCCGCCTGGCCGACAGCTACCGGACCGGCCGGGTCTTCCTCGCCGGGGACGCCGCTCATGTGCACTCGCCCGCCGGCGGGCAGGGGCTCAACACCGGCGTACAGGACGCCTACAACCTGGGCTGGAAGCTCGCCCGGGTGCTGGCCGGCGCGCCGGAATCGCTGCTCGACACGTACGAGGAGGAGCGGCGGCCCGTCGCCGCCCGCGTGCTCGGCCTCAGCACCGACCTGCTCGACAAGAAGACCCACAAACGCGACGAGGAGACCCACCAGCTGATGGTGAGCTATCGGGGCGGCTCGCTGGCCCGGCGGGGCGGGGACCGCGTGCCGGATGGTCAGGTGCGGCTGGCCGACGGGTCTCAGGTCCGGATGTTCGACCTGTTGCGGGGCACGCACTTCACGCTGCTGTCGCCTGATCCCGCGCCGCGCGTGGCCGATGGGCCGGAGGTGCGGGCGTACGAGCCGGCTGAGCCCTACGGTGCCGAGCGCCACACGCTGGTCCGGCCGGATGGATATGTCGGGATCTCGACCTCGTCGGCGGAGGAGCTCGCCGCTTATCTGGCCATGGTGTGACTCAGCCTTGTCGTGATCAGCGCGACGAGGCGCTTGGCGGCCGGCTGGCCCAGCAGGATGCCGGAGAGCACCAGGACCAGCCCGCAGACCTGTTGAGCGGTGAGCGTCTCGCCGGCGAGCACGGTGCCGAGCAGTACGCCGGTCACCGGGTTGAGCAGCCCGATCAGGCCCACCGTCGCGGCGCTCAGGTGCCGCAGCCCCGCGAACCAGGCGGCGAACGCCAGCGCGGTCGCGACGACCGTGACATAGCCGAAGCCGAGCAGCGCCGGGCCGTCCAGCGACGGCGGCGCGCCCTCCACGGCGACGGCGACGGGTAGGAGCGCGATCCCGCCTGCGATGAGCTGCCAGGAGGTCAGCGAGAAGACGTCGACCTGCGCGCTCCACCGTTTGGCCAGCACATAGCCGGCCGACGACATGACCATGGCCAGGACGGAGGCCAGCACGCCGGAGGCGTCGACCGACGCCGTACCGTCGAGCAGCAGCAGGCAGACGCCCGCGATCCCGATCCCGGCCCCGGTCACGTGCGCCACCCTCGGGCGCTCGGCGAGCGCCGCCCAGGCGAACAGCATCATCATCACCGGGGAGGTCGCCATGATCGTCGATGCCATGCTCGTCGGCAGCTTCTGGGCGGCCAGGTAGACCAGCGCGAAGAACGCCCCCATGTTGAGCGTGCCGAGCACCAGCGAACGCCACCACCACGCTCCCCGAGGGAGCTTCCGAGCGAGGAGCAGGAGGAGTAACCCGGCCGGCAGGGCCCGGATCACGGCCCCGTACAGCGGATGATCGGGCGGCAGGAATCGATGGGTGACCAGATACGTAGAGCCCCAGGCGATCGGCGCGAGCGCGGTCACAGCCGCCCACCGAAAAGTACCTTCCATGGAAGCAATATAGCTTCCATGGAAGCTATATTGGAATCGTGACGAACAACTTCGACCACGTCGCCCGCATCCAGCAAGCGTGGGCCCGCGAGCGACCCGACCTGGACGTGAGCCCGCTGGGCGTGATCGGACGGCTGCACCGCCTCGCCGGCCACCTGACCGAGCGGCTGTGCGTGGTCTACCGGCAATACGGGCTGGGCGAGGGAGACTTCGACGTACTCGCCGCCCTCCGGCGCGCCGGAGCGCCCTACGAACGCGCGCCCGGCGAGCTGGCCGCGCACACCATGGTCACCACGGGCGCCATGACCAAGCGCATCGACCGGCTCGAACGCGCCGGCCTGGTCACCCGCCAGCGCAGCGCGAGCGACGGGCGCGGCCGGGTCGTCGCGCTCACCCGGGCCGGCCGGCAACTGTTCGACCAGGCGTTCACCGAGCACGTGGCGAACGAGCGCCGCCTGCTCGACGGCCTGACGTCCGAGCAGGCCGCCCAACTGGAGTCGCTGCTCACCACCTGGCTCGCCTGCTTCGAGGCGCCGCGGCCCGCGAAGCTCGATGATCAGACCTGAGGCGACAGCACTCTGGTAGCTGAGCGGCGATCCGTCGAGGACGAGAAACCCGGTCAGAGGCCGAAGGCACCGCCTTGGACGAGGATGAGCAGCCCGATCCCGATCAGGACGATGGGCAGGAGAATGTGCCCCCACCGGCTGAGAGCCTTGGCGATGACGGGTCGGGTGGCGAAGAACCTGCCCGCCAGGCACCAGACGGCGACCAGAACGAGGAAGACGACGGCGTAGACGCTCATGCCGCCGATGCCGGCGGTGGCGAAGACAGGGACGTAGACGCCGATGTTGTCGCCGCCGTTGGCGAAGGTGACCGCGGCGACCTCCAACGCCTTGGGTCCACCTGTCGCGGCCTGCTCGTTGCCGGCGTCCTCGCCGTTGACGTGGTCGCGCCACGCCTGCCAGCCGGCCTTGAGACCCAAGGCCAGCGGTAGCAGGCCGAGGTACGGGATGACGGGCTCGGGCAGGAAGGTAGCGCCGAACGCGGCGGCGATGGCGACGACGAGGATGGCGGCGAACCCGAGGTACTGCCCCAGGATGATCCGCGAGGTGGCGCCGCGGTGCCCGGCCCCCTGGGCGAAGAACAGCGCCAGGATCACGATGTCGTCGATGTTGGTGACGGCGAACAGGCCGGCGGCTTGCCCGATGATGCCGACGTTCACGAGGGGCGTGGTTCCTCTCCAGGAGGCGGGAGTACCTGAGGAACGTATCGGGCGTGCCGATACCGCTGGTAGTCCCCTCAGCGTTTACCGTGAAGCCCGCGAGTATGCCGCGCCGCCAGGAGTCCTCACGTGATCCAATCCAGCAAGGTCCTCTACATCATCGTGTGCGCCGCAGGAGCCGCCGCCGACGTCGGCCGACTGGTCACCCACGCCCAGGACGAGGGCTGGACGGTCCAGATAGTCGCCACCCCGTCCGCCCTGGACTTCATCGACGTCCCCGAACTGGAGCGGCAGACCGGCCGCCCCGTCCGCAGCCGGTACCGCAAGCCGCACGAGCCGAAACCTCCCAGAGCCGACGCGATCATCGTTGCCCCCGCGACGTACAACACCATCAACAAGTTCGCCCAGGGCATCGCCGACACCTACGCTCTCGGCCTCCTCGCCGAGGCGCCCGGCCTGGGCATTCCCGTCGTCGTCCTGCCCTTCGTCAGCAGCGCTTTAGCCTCCCGCGACCCCTTTCTCCGAAGCGTCGAAAGCCTGCGCACCGAAGGCGTCCCCGTCCTCCTCGGCCCCGGCCAATTCGAGCCACCTCCCGCTGAGACCGGAGGAGAGAATCTGGACACTTATCCCTGGGCACTGGCGCTCAAGGAGCTCGGGCGGCACTATCCCCGCTATTGATGTGGAAATCCCGCTCCAACCAGCTGGTCCCGGGCGAAGCGGAGGGCCTTACTCATGATTTCTCAGCGTTGGGATCGGTGAACGCTCGTAGACACAGCCGCTCTGCTACGTTGCCGGCGAACCAAGCGAAGAAGTCGCTGTCCGGGTCATGGCCCGCGCGAACCGTCGCGCACCAGTCCTCCCGGTCGAGCACTGCCAGGTATCGGCGTACGAGGCGGTCTCGCTGTTCGGGCGTGCAACCGAGTCTTTCCGCCGGTTTCCGGGCCAGGTGGTCGGCAATCATGGCGGCGTCGACATACCTGTTCACGGTCGCGGGCTGGCGGCTGAGATGACCAACGTACGCGTCCAGGGCGATGCGGGCCGGCGGATAGTGCTCCAGGGTCAGGCCCATGCCGCCGCAGTCGGCCATGGTCTTCAGCAGCCGGCCGGTGTGATCGATCAGATCGTCGTCGACATCGGGCCCGGTGATCGCTTCGTGGAGGTGAGCGGAGGTGGCGACCTGGCCGGCGAAGTAGCCGTTGAGGAAGTCGCCGTCGCAGGAGTGACGCAGCAGCCATGGGCGCGCCTTGGACGACGCGCTCCCCCGGCAGAGCGCCTCAATGACGTAGACCCGTCCCCATCCGGCGGCCCTTTGGGCGAGCCACATCAGTGCCTCCTGGCCGCCACCATGACGTCGTCGCAGGGCATCGGCGGCCAATGTGCCGAACCAGTTCGACAGCAGCCCAATCGTCTGGATCAGCGGGATGTCCTCTTCCGCCCAATCGGCGGCGAGCAACGCCAGCCCCACGACGGCGGAGCGCCGATCGCCGCTGTGGCGTACGAGCCATCGCCCGGTCCGCTGAACACGCTGTGCGTCCGCCCGCAGCGCTGCGGCGGCGATGTGCTCGTTGCGATGGATCGGGACGTCAACGTCGTGGAAGGCATCAACGAGTTCGCTGGGCGGTGCATCGGCTCTGGCGAAGTGCGCGTCCAGGATCGCGGCGACATCCACGCCGACCAGCCGTTGATCTTCTGGCACTTCTCGCCGGGATCGTCGGCGGTATTGCTCCTCATCGGGGTACGGCTCGCCGTCACGCGGTAGAGGAGAGTTCGGATCTCGCTGGTGCAGGCTCAGCGCGTAGTCGAACAGGCTGATCTGGGGTCCGAGCGGTCCAGGCTCGGTCATCACGCTCACCGGCGGACGAAGGACTCGATTCTCTCGATCATGTGCGGCATGATGCCAGCGCAGACCGGCCAGAGGCAAGGAGTGCCTCCGTCTTCGCCATCGCTCGGGGATCTCGACTTCGTCGCCGGAAGAAGCTCGCCGCTTATGTGGCCATGGTGTGAGCCGGACTGAACTTCCTCCCATGGCATCATGTGCGAGTGATCACGGAAGAGATACCCGCGCCACCTTTCGGACGGCTGTTACCTGGCCGGATGGGACGTGCGGCGGTCGTCGGCGTGTTTTCCGCCAGCGGGATGATCGTGGCGATCATTCTGATGTTCATAGTGCTTCCCGATTACTTCCCTCTCACAGAGCTGGCCATGATGTCGCTGCTCGTGGGAATACCGGGCGGTCTCTGCTGGCCGGCGTTGTATCTCTGCGAAATCCGTCCAGCATGGCCTGTCGCCGTCATAGGCATGTTGTTCGTCGGGGCGATATGGCACTTGACGCAGGGCACCGACAAGGACGGCTTCTTGGGAATCTTCTTCTCAGTGCTCCCCTTCCTGGGCGGGTTCGTCGCGTATCCCCTTGCCGTCGTAGTCGCCACGCCCCGGGCTCCGGTGGTGTGGCGGGCAGCGCCGCTGGTGCTGCTCGCCGGAATCTATTGGTTCGCCGCGTAAGCAAATCTCAGGCGTGTACGCGCGCGCCCACGGCCGCGTCACCCGAAAGATGTAGTCCGATCTCCTCAGCGCGCAGGAAGCCTCCGACCTGGCTCTTTATTAGCGTTTCCGGAGAACGGGGGCGCCGCGTCCCTCATGATCGAAAGAGATACGCATGGCCCCCGCCCGCAAGACATTCCTCACCGGTCTGACCGTCTTCGCCGCAGGGCTGGCGCTGTGGTTGTTCGGACTCGACACTGAGATCTTCGTGTTCACACCGACGAAGGTCGGGCTGGTTCTGATGGCCCTCGGCGGTCTGGAGGCTCTGTACGGGCTCTACAAGATCGTACGCGGCGACGGCGCGGAGCCGCGCTGACGCTGTGACCGGCGGCGGCGACGGCCGTGGCGTCACTATGCAACCTGCCAATGATCAGCCAGGAAACCTCTTCCAGGTGCGTCGCCCCACTGAGCGAGATGCCGTCCTGGCTAGAACAGGACCCTCATTACGCAATACGGGGGTTCGATGCTGAGACGTCAGACGAGACAGGCGGCAGGAGATCGCCGCAGAGCACCAGGTGGCAGACGAGACCGGCCGGTGCGGCCGTCCCGGATCTGGGTGTTGGCGGTAGGGGTTGTCGTCGCAGCGGGGTTGGCGGTGCCCATGGCCGAATCCGCGCCGGCGACCGCCGGCCCACGACTGACCAAGTCCGCGGCGGCGACCGCCGACCCACAACTGACCAAGTCCGCGGATCCAGCGCTTCAGGACTTCCTCTACGTGGCCAACAGCGGTTCGGACAACGTGTCGCTGGTCGACACGTTCTACAAGACCGTCACACCCGTCGGTGTCGGCAGAGCTCCCAACCAGGTGGCGATCAACCTGGCCGGCACCCGCCTCTACGTCACCAACAGCACCTCGGCCAACGTGTCGGTGGTGGACACCGAGACCAAGGCCGTCACCACGATCGACGTCGGTCGTTTGCCGAATGGTGTGGCGGTCAACCCGGACGGCACCCGCGTTTACGTCGCCAACAGCGGCTCGGACAACGTGTCAGTGATCGACACCACCGCCACCCCGCCCTCCGTCGCCACGATCGCCGTCGGTCGTTTTCCGACCGGTGTGGCGATCAACCCGGACGGCACCCGCGTCTACGTCACCAACTACGGGTCGAGCAACGTGTCGGTCATCGACACCGCCACCAGCAATGTGACCACCATAGGCGTCAAGCCCTGGCCCAAGAGCGTGGCCGTTACGCCCGGCGGCACCCGCGCCTACGTGACGCACTATGGGGCGGCCAACCCCAATCTCGTGTCGGTGATCGACACCACCACCAGCAAGGTCACTGACACCATCCGCGCCGGCGACCATCCGATCGCGGTGGCGATCGACCCTGCGGGCACCTTCGCCTACGTCGCCAACCACTTCTCGGGCACCGTTTCGGTAATCGACACCGCCACCAACAAGGAGACCACCACCATCCAGGTGGGTCAGTCACCGAGTGGTGTGGCGATCAACACCGCGGGCACGCGCGCCTTCGTCACCAACAACCGGTCGGACACCGTGTCGGTGATCAATACCGCCACCAAAGAGCAGGCCACCACCATCAACGTCGGCCGGTTTCCGATCGGTGTGGCCGTTCTCGACAGACCTGTGGACCGGACCGCCATCGTCTCCCTCGGTGACAGCTACATCTCCGGCGAGGCCGGCCGTTGGAAGGGCAATGCCGTACCGGCGAGCAACCGGGGTGACCGCTGGGGGACCGACCGCGCCGCCTACAACTGCACCTCGATCGGTTTGCGGTGCGGTCACGACGGCCGGCGCGTCTACGGTGAGTCCTTCGACAACGGCTGCAACCGCTCGGATTCGGCCGAGATCCAGAGCGCGGCCATCAACGTGCTGCGCCGGATCAACCTCGCCTGCTCCGGCGCCAGAACCGTCAACGTGATCGGCGCCGACGCGGGCGGAAAATCCTTCAAGGGCGAGCCTCCCCAGGCCGACCAGCTCCGCCAGGCCGCCAAGCGGTACAAGGTCGAGTTGGTGGTCCTGTCCATCGGCGGCAACGACCTCGGCTTCGCCTCCGTCCTTGAGAAATGCGTCAAGAGATGGCAGAAGCAGCATGGGATCGAGCACTGCCACGTGGACCAGGAGCCGGTCTTCCGCGAAGGCCTGGCAAAGACGAAGCCCAAGGTCGAGCAGGCCGTCCAGGAAATCAAGCGGGCCATGACCGATGCCCACTACGCCGATGGCTCCTACCGGCTCGTCCTGCAGTCCTACCCGTCTCCCGTTCCGCTGGGCGACCAGAACCGCTACCACGAGTTCAGCGACTCGCGCTTCAACGTGGGCGGCTGCCCGATGTTCAACGACGACTCCGACTGGGCCCGTAACACCGTCATTCCCGCGATCTCCGACATGCTCAAGGACGTCGCCCGCACCCAGAACGTGGAATTCCTCGACCTGCGCAACCTGTTCGACGGCCACGAGGTCTGCGCCAACCGTGCGCGGCAAGCCACCGCCGCCAACTCTCTTGAGAACCCGCTGCCCGGCGACATCAGTGAATGGACCCGTTTCCTTGTCGTCCTGGAATCCCAGGGCCAGAGTCAGGAATCAATTCACCCCAATTACTACGGTCAGCGGGCCCTCGGCACCTGCCTGACCAAACTTCGGGACCACATGGGAACCGAGAAGAACCACGTCTGCACCGGCACCCCCGGCCGTGCCCCCGAGGAGGTGAGCCTCACCAGTACCAACTGGTGAGCAGGGCTGGGCGGGATCGACACAGCCGATCCCGCCCAGCTCGCCTGCCGGACGGCGAACGCCGGTGGAGGCAGGCTCGCGCTGTCGGACAATGGTCGCCATGGACGAGAACATCCAGGACGAAGCATGGTGGCGGCGGCAAGCCGCCGCACAAGGAGAATGGTGGCGGAAACGGGCGGCAGCCCAGCAGGAGGAGACCCTCCGGCAGAACAACCTGATGTACGGCGGCTTGATCGCCATCGGAGTGGTCTTGGTGCAGCCGTTCCTGACCCCCGGAGGCGCTGCCCTCGATCTGTCCGCCCAGATCTGTGTGGTCGCTTTCTCCTTGGCCATCCCCCTCTTGTCCGCTCTTATCGTGTTGAACCGGCATGAGACCTATCGTCGGCGCTCGACAAGCTCCGTTTTCGTGCTGGTGGCGCAGCAGGCCGCGCTCGGGCTCGGGTACGTCGGGGTGGTCGCCGGTTTCTGGCACATCATGACGATCGCCGGGATCGCGATCCTGAGTGCCACGGTCTTGGGCGTGGCCGTGCATTCCGCGGGTTATGTGCAGGTGGAGGAAGAAGACGCCAAAGCCACACCAGGTGCGGAGCAACCACCCAAGCGCCATGATGACCACATGAGCGAAGTACTCAGATATACCGCTTTCACCACCACTCCCACCGGCGGCAACCCCGCCGGAGTGGTCTTGGATGCCCGGGAGTTGTCAGACGCGGAGATGCTCGCCATCGCCGCCGAACTCGGCTACTCCGAGACCGCCTTCCTGCACCCCACGGGCGAGCGCCAGTACCGGATCCAGTACTTCAGCCCTCTGGCCGAGGTCGCCTTCTGCGGCCACGCGACGATCGCCGCCTCGGTCGCGCTCGGCGAGCGGATCGGCCCCGGAACCGTGAACCTCACCACCCAGGCGGGCCCGGTCCCGGTGGACATCGCCGCGGATCCGACCGGTGAGATCACCGCCACTCTGACCAGTCCGCCGACCTCCACCCGCCAAGCCTCCGAAGAGGAGGTACGGCCCGTGCTCGCCGCACTGGGCTGGTCGGCCGACGACCTGGACCCCGCTTACCCGGCCCACGTCGCCAACGCCGGCAACGACCATCTCGTCCTGGCCGCGGCCAGCCGGAGCCGCCTGGCCGATCTCGACTACGACTTCGAGGCCTTGGGCAAGATCATGGCTGACTTGGGTTGGACCACCGTCCACCTCTTCTGGCCCGAATCCCCCACCGTCTACCACGCCCGCGACCCGTTCCCACCCGGCGGCGTCGTCGAGGACCCCGCCACCGGCGCCGCGGCCGCCGCCTTCACCGGCTACCTGCGTACGCTGGGACGCCTCGAAGACGGCACCGTTCTCACCATTCACCAGGGCGTCGACATGGGGCGGCCCAGCCTCCTGACCTGTAGCACCATTCCCGGCGACTCTCGCGTCACGGTCTCCGGCACCGCGGTGCCCATCCAGTAACTGACTGATCACTCGGGATCTGGGGCAGCCGTCCCGAGTTCCCGGCGCAGCCGGGCCGGGTCGACCTCGGTCACGGCTGTCTTCCCGTCCAGCTCCCAGCCCTTCCCGTACGCCGTGGCGAAGGCCTCCTCGCCCAGCGCGGCCCGCCCTCGGCGGGTGAGCTCGCGGACCTGCTGGTCGGTGCGGTCGTGCGTGCCGCGCAGCCGGGAGGCGACGCCGAGCAGGACGGCCGACTCGTGATGCCGCCCGCGCGCCTGGGCGAGCGCGGCCGCGTTCACCGCCCCCAGTGACAGGATCGGCAGGTCCCGGGCGTCCAGCGCCGCCGCGTACGCCTTCGCCAGCATCTTCTCCGCGCCGGCCAGGTCGCCCAGCTCCAGGCAGAGCGCGGCCCGTACGCTGCCGGCCAGCGCCCGCGCGTGGTCACCGGGGAACGTGGTGTCACCGAGCAGAGCTCGTTCGGCGTCGTCGAGCAGGTCCCGCGCCCGGTCCAGGTCGCCGCGCCGCACCCGGAAGGCGGCCTCCCACGCGTCGACCAGGGCCGACAGCTCCGGCGAGGCCGCGCGCAGCGCCAGCTCCCGGGCCGAGCCGACCATCGCGATCGTCGAGTCGGTGTCGCCGCGCCGCAGGTGCAGGTCGATCCAGCGCAGATGGAGAAACACCTCGTCGCTGAGGCTGAGCGAGCCGAACTCGCCGGCCAGCGACTGCGCCTCGCGCAGGTCGGCCAGCGCGCCGTCGAGGTCGTCGTCGTACTGCCGCTGCTGGGCGCGCATCGGCAGCACGGTGGCCTGGCCCCAGCGGTCGCCGGCCTGCCGGAAGCAGGCCAGGGCCGCCTCCACGTCGGCGCGCATGGTGTCGAACTCGCCCGCGTTCTCGGCGAACTGGGCGCGGAACATGCGGGCCAGCCCCGACAGCCACACGTCGTCGCCGTCGGCCAGGCGCGCGATCTTCGCGTACACGGTCTCCTCCTCCTGGAGGAACGCGAGTGTGAGCGCGGTGAGCGCGCCGCACGGGCCCGGCAGTTCCGGGTACGCGAGCAGCCGGTCGGCCAGCTCGCGCAGCCGCGCCTGGTCGTCCGCGACCTCCTCGGCGGTCAGCCCCGGCCGGGTGTCGGCCCGGTTGATCAGGTGGATCGCGTGGGCGCAGTCGCGGCCGGGCGTCGGCTCGCCGCCGCCGGGCACGGCCAGCGCCTCGCCCAGCCAGTAGGTCGCGTCGGGGTGCCGGCCGAACATCTGCCAGTACCAGGTCAGGTTCAGGGCGAGAGCGACCGCGGCGGTGGCGTCGCCGGTGTCGCACCGTCGGCGCAGGGCGGCCAGCGCGTTGTCGTACTCGGCGCTGATGACCCGGATGGCCGTCAGCTGGCCGGGCCCGCGCAGCCGCGGGTCGTACCGGGCCATCAGCTCGGCGAAGTGGCCGGCGGCCAGGTCGCGGACGGTGCCGAGGTCGCCCGTCTCGGCCAGGCGGTCGGTGCCGTACTCGCGCAGCGTCTCCAGCATGCGGTAGCGGCCCGGGTCGGGCGCGAGCTGCAACAGTGACCGGTCGACCAGGCCGGCGAGCAGCTCGGGGATCTCGGCGGCCGGCACCGCGGTGCCGGCGCAGAGCGCGGTGGCCGAGGCCGGCGTGACGCCGCCGGGCAGGATCGAGACGCGTTCGGCGACCGTACGCTCGTGCTCGCTCAGCAGTTGCCAGCTCCAGGCGATGACCGCGCGCAGCGTGCGGTGCCGGGGCAGCGCGGTACGGCTGCCGGTGGTGAGCAGCCGGAACCGGTCGGACAGCCCGTCGGCCAGCTCGGGCAACGACAGCGTCCGCAGCCGGGCGGCGGCCAGCTCCAGCGCCAGCGGCATCCCGTCCAGGCCGCGGACCACCCGCCGGACCTCGGGCAGCGTCGTGTCGTCCACGTCGAAGCCCGGGCGTACGGCCGCCGCCCGCTCGGTGAACAGGCGTACCGACGCCGCCCGCCGGGCCTGCTCGACGCCGTCGTCCGGGCCGGGCAGCGCGAGCGGGCCGAGCGGCACCAGCGCCTCGCCGTCGACCGCGAGAGGTTCGCGGCTGGTGGCGAGTACGCGCAGCTCAGGGCAGCGGGACAGCAGCGCCGCGACCAGGTGGGCCACGGCGTCGACAAGGTGCTCGCAGTTGTCGATCAGCAACAGGATCTCCCGGCCGCCGAGCCGGTCGGCGAGCACGTCCAGCTCGTCGCCCTCGACCCGCGTCCGGGCCTCGAACAGCGCGCCGCCGCGCAGCCCGATCCCGGCGAGCACGGCCGCGCCGACTTTGGCCGGCTCGGTGACCGAGGCGAGGTCGATCAGCCAGGCGCCGTCGCGGTAGTCGAGGCGGTGGCGGCGGGCGGCCTCGACGGCGAGGCGCGTCTTGCCGGCGCCACCGGGACCGAGCACGGTGACCAGGCGCCCGGTGGCGAGCAGCGTGTCGATCCGGGCGAGGTCGTCGTCGCGCCCGATGAAGCTGGTCAGCGGCGCGGGCAGGTTGCTCGGCCCGGTCGGCGGCGCGGGCAGGTTACTCGGCCCGGTCGGCGCGGTGTCGGCGGCCGGGGCGGGCCGCTCGGCGCGCAGCAGGCGCAGGTGGCGTTCGTGCAGGGCGGTGCCCGGGTCGGTGCCGAGGGCGTCGGCCAGGGCTTCGCGGACCCGCTCGTACAGGGCCAGAGCGTCGGCCTGGCGGCCCTGGGCGGCGAGCGCGTCCATGAGCAGCGCGGCCGCCCGTTCGTGGACGGGGTGCTCGGCGAGCAGGGCGGTCAGGCGGGCGGCGGCCGCGTCGGCACGGCCCAGGGACAGCTCGGCGTCGGCGAGGTCGGCGACGGCCTCGATCGAGGCGTGCGCCAGCCAGGTCGCGACGGTGGGCGCGACCGCGGCGACGACCGTGGGCTCGGTTCCGGGACGGTCGCCCCACAGCGCCACGGCCTCGCCGAGCACGGCCGCCGCGGCATGGGGGTCGTCGGCGCGCAGGCGGTCACGACCGGCGGCGGCGAGCCGCTCGAAGCGCAGCGCGTCCACCTCGGCCGCGTCCACGTTCAGCCGGTAGCCGCCCGCGGCCTGCGCGACGTCGCCGGCCGAGCCGATAGACCGGCGCAGCCGCGAGACGAGGGCCTGCAAGGCATGGGCGGGGTCGGCCGGAGGGTCATCGGCCCAGATCGCGTCGATCAGGACGCCCTGCTCGACCACGCGCCCGCCGGCCAGCGCCAGCCGTACGACCAGGCCCTGCGACCGCGCGCCGGGAACGGGCAGGGCGGCGTCACCGCGAGACACCTGAAAGGCGCCGAGCAGCGTGACGCGAAGCCTCGCATCCCCGTCCATCTTCCGAATCTTCGCGCGCGTGCCGACGAGTGTCCAAATCAGGATTTGTCCTCATGTGAGGGCCGTGTGTGCCCCGTGTGAGCGGCCCGCGTCAGTCTTCGTATGCCTCGGAGAACGTCGGGGGCGCGCGGAAGGACTGCGCAAAACGCTCTGGAATAGCGTTCCAATAAGTTGCGGAAAGGGGGCTTCCGTGCACGATGTAGTGATCGTGGGCGCCGGCCCGGTTGGTCTGTTCCTTGCCTGCGAGCTTGGTCTCGCGGGCTGCTCTGTCCTGGTGCTTGAGCGGGAGCCGGAGCCCGGCTCCCCGTGGAAGGCGGACCCGCTCGGAATGCGGGGCCTGTCCGCCGCGTCGGTGGAGGCGTTCTATCGCCGGGGGATGCTGCACGCGCTGCTGACGGCCTCAGGCGTCCCTTCCGGCGGGAACCCCGACACGGACGAGCCGTCACCCCCTCGTGGCGTGGGCCACTTCGCCGGCATGATGCTCGATCCGGCCAAGGTCGACGTCGCCGCCCTGCCGTTCCGGCTGCCCAGCCCGGCGATGGACGGCGTGATGACGAACCTCGAAGCGGTCGACGCGGTGCTGTCCGAGTGGGCGGCCAAGCTCGGCGTGGAGGTCAGGCGCGGCGTCACGGTCTCAGCCATCGCGCGGACCGATGAGAGCGTGGTCGCACGAGCCGGCGAGCACGAGTACGCGGCGCGCTGGCTCGTCGGCTGCGACGGCGGACGCAGCGCGGTGCGCGGGCTCGCGGGCTTCGACTTCGTCGGCACCGAGCCGCAGTTCACCGGCTATGTCGTGCTCGCCACCATCGCCGATCCCGAGAAGCTGCGCCCCGGATTCAACCTGACGCCGACCGGCATGTACCTCGGGACACCCGCGGAAGGGTACATCGGCATGCTGGACTTCGACGGCGGCACGTTCGATCGCTCGCGGCCGCCGACTCGCGACCATCTCCAGGCGGTTCTGCGCCGGGTGTCCGGCACCGACGTGACGCTGAGCGACGTCCATCTCGCTTCAAGCTTCACCGATCGGGCGATGCAGACGACGACCTACCGGCAGGGACGCGTCCTGCTCGCGGGCGACGCCGCTCACATCCACTCTCCCCTTGGGGCGCAGGGACTCAACCTCGGCCTCGGCGACGCCTCGAACCTGGGCTGGAAGCTCGCGGCGACCGTGCAGGGGTACGCGCCGGACGGGCTGCTCGACACCTACACCCGCGAGCGCCATCCGATCGGCGCCTGGGTGCTCGATTGGACGCGCGCCCAGGCGGCGGTCATGCGGCCGGACCCGCATGCCCAGGCGATCCAAGGAGTGGTCCGCGACCTGCTCGGGACCCGTGACGGAACGACGTACGTATTCGAGAAGACATCGGGATCGTCGCTCCGTTACGACCTCGGCAGCGAGCAGCAGTCGCTGGTCGGCCGCAATGCCCCGGATCTTCGTCTTGAGGACGGCACTCGCCTCGGCGAACTGATGCGGGACGGACGAGGCGTCGCGCTCGATTTCAGCACCGACCGGCGCCTGCACGATTCAGCGAGGGGCTGGGAAAGCCGGATGCGGTATGTAGCCGGTCCGGCGAGAAACGACCTCGGATTCGGGGCCCTGCTTGTCCGGCCCGACGGCATAGTCGCCTGGGCCGGTGATCGCGCCCCTGATCGTGACGCGTTCGAGCGGGCCGCCGGCCATTGGTTCGGTAGCCCGGCGATTTAACGCCGCACTCCCCCGAAATGACATTTCCTCTCCTCAACCGAGACTCAGGAACACACATGACGATCACCCTCCGACCCGGAAGCACCGTAATGTTCACCGGCGATTCGGTCACCGACTGCCAACGACTGGAGAGCGAGGACGGCCTCGGCTTCGGCTACCCCCTGCGCGTCGCGGGCGAGTGGGGACTGCGGCACCCGGACCGGCCCGTGACCTGGCTGAACTCCGCGATCGCCGGCAACAAGGTGATGGACCTCGAAGCCCGCTGGCAGGCGGACGTGCTCGACGCGCGCCCGGACGTGGTGTCGATCCTCGTCGGCGGCAACGACGTGGCCTGGCACACGTACGACCCGGACGGCTACGTGATCTCCACGGAGGAGTACGCGGCAGGCTACGACCGCCTGCTCGCGCCCCTCGCCGCGGCCGGCGTCGAGCTGATCCTCATCGAGACGTCCCTCCTGCCGATCAGCGGCCTTGTCGAGGTCGGCGACGTGCACATCGGCGAGAAGGAGCGGAAGGAGTGGCGGGCCGATCTGGACCCGAAGAACCAGGTCGTCCGCGAACTCGCCCGCAAGTACGGCGCGCACCTGCTCGCCGCCGACGGCATGTTCGCCGAGCTCGCCGCGACGACCGGACCGGAGTACTGGGCCGCGGACGGCGCGCACCCGACACCGGCCGGTCACGCCGCACTCGCGGCTGCCTGGCTGCGCCTGGTCGCGTGACCGGGCCTCACGATGGCCCGCGACACCGGCGATCGTGAGGAGCTTCGCCGGCCGGCCCGCCGATACCCCAGGCGGGCGGGCGGGCCGGTCGGCCGGCGAAGAGTTTGTGAGACGAGGAGGCATTCCAGAAAGCGCGGATCGTTGAAACGGACACTTTCTGCTTCGTATTTCCGGCTACGCCATTATCAGCTTTTCGCCCGTTCAGCCGCTGTAACGGCCGAGGCCGGCATAGTACTTTGCTTCAGTGCTTAGATCACGCAATGCGGGCTGGGTCGCCATCCTGCGGCGCATGGCCGTTTGGCCGGTCGTCGCCGGAGTCATCATTTCCGGTTCGCCGGTCCCGTCATTCGCGTACGCCTCGGATTCACCCGCACCCGCCAATGCCATCATTGTCTGGGACGGCAACGCTCAGACAGCCATCTGGGATATCGCCGCGCAGCAGCCGCAAGTCCAGGCACGCAGCTTCGCGATGGTGCACGGAGCCGTTTACGACGCGGTGAACGCGATAGCCGGCACTCCCTATCAGCCGTACCTGATCGCACCGGCCGCCAAAGGGACCGAGTCGACGGACGCGGCCGTCGCGACCGCGGCCTTCCGCGTGCTGAACGCGCTGTTCCCGGCTCAGCAGGCGAGGTTGGAGACGCAGTACGACGAGTCGCTGGCCGCGATCCCCGACAGTGCCGCGAAGCGGCGCGGGATCACGGTGGGCGAGCAGGCGGCCGCTGCGATGATCGCCGCGCGGCGCAACGATGGCGCGTTCGGCAGCCAGACCTGGACCGTCGGCACCCAACCCGGCCAGTGGCGGCCGACGCCTCCCGCTTTCGCCTCCGACGGGGCATGGGTGGGTGACCTCAAACCGTTCCTCATCCCCCGCGCGTCCATGTTCCGCACGTCCGGCCCGCCATCGCTCACCAGCCGCCAGTACGCCCGGGACTTCAACGAGGTCAAGACGATCGGCTCGGCGACCAGCACCGTCAGGACGGCCGACCAGACGCAAGCCGCGATCTGGTGGCATGATCGACATCTCGTCGAATGGGAGATCAAACGCCAGCTCGCGACGACACAGGGACTGACCACGCTTCAGACTGCGCGGATGTTCGCGATGGTCGATCTGGCCGAAGCCGATGCCACGACCGCCTGCTTCAACGAGAAGGCGGCATGGAGCTTCTGGCGGCCGATCACCGCGATCCAGCTGGCCGACACCGACGGCAACCCGGCAACGGCGGCCGACCCCAACTGGACACCGTTGCTCGTTACGCCGCCGCACCCCGACTTCACATCGGGACATGCCTGTTTCACCGCGGCGAGCATGTCGGCGTTGGCGTACTTCTTCGGCCGGGACGACATCTCCTTCAGCGGGTACAGCGCCGCCTCGGGTACCACCAGGTACTTCCGCGGCTTTTCCCAGGCGATCGCCGAGGTCGTCAACGCCCGCGTCTGGGGCGGTATCCACACCCGCACGGCCGACGTGCAGGGCGCGAAGATCGGCGGCCAGGTCACCGCCTACATGGTCGGGCACTACTTCCGCCCGAAGAGGTAATGGCCTCGGCTCCGCCAGTGGGGTCAATGGCCACGTTCAACGCCAATCGGCCCTCTGCTCGAGCGCAGAGGCAAAAATCGGGTTTACCTTTGCCTAGTGAACGGTGATCTGCTCGACATCGTGTTGGTCGCTCTGGTGATCGCCTTCGGCTTCTCCGGATATCGCCAAGGGTTCGTCGTCGGGGCGGCCGGCTTCATCGGTTTCATCGGCGGATGTGTGTTCGGGATTAATCTCGCGCCGCCCATCGCGGGCGCGGTTGTGGACGGAGACGTCCCGCAGTTATTACTGGCCCTCGTAATCGTGCTTCTGGCCGCGATGATCGGTCAGTTCATCACATCTACCGTGGGGGCGGTATTGCGTTCCCATCTGCGGGACGAACCTGCCCGGAGGCTGGACGCGGTGGGCGGAATGCTGGTCGCCGCCTTTTCGGTGCTGGTCATCGCCTGGCTGGTCGGAAGCCTGCTGGTATCCACCTCGCTGGTGCCGGTCGTGGAACAGATTCGTGGCTCACTGCTCTTGGCCACGGTCGATCAGGCGGTCCCGGACGCGGCGCGCGACTGGCAGAAACCGTTCAAGCAGTTCATCGACCGGTCCGGCTTCCCGCCGGTGCTGGACGTGATCGCCGGCCAGCCGCTCATCGACGTTCCACCGCCGAGCGCGGCAGTGCTGAAGAGCCCCGCGTTACAGCAGTCGCGGGCCGGGATCGTGCAGGTGCAGGGGACGGCGAGCTCGTGCCGCAAGCGCATCACCGGCTCAGGATTCGTGTACGCGCCCGATCACATCATGACCAACGCGCACGTGGTCGCGGGGGTGGACGCGGAGTTGCAGATCATCGATCACGAGCAGCGCCCTCACCCAGCGGTGGTGGTTCTGTACGACCCGCGACGGGACGTGGCGGTCCTGCACGTACCGGGCCTCGGACTGCCGCACCTGACCTTCGACGGCGAGGCGGACAAGGGCGAGGACGCCATCATCGCGGGCTACCCCCAGGGCCGCGGGTTCACTCCGCAGCCGGCCCGGGTCGCGGCGCGGCAGAGCGCCTCCATCCCCGACATTTACCGAGGGCCCGAGGTGACGCGGGAGGTGTACCTCATTCGGGGCAAGGTCGAGCACGGCGACTCGGGCGGTCCCCTGCTGGCCACCGACGGGCGGGTGCTGGGCGTGGCCTTCGCCGCCGTCACCAGCCAGGAGGACATCGGTTACGTACTGACCGCCAGCGAAGTCGCCGCCGACGCCCGCGAGGCCGCGACCGCCACCAAGCCCGTCAGCACTCAGGTCTGCGACTGATCCCAGGGCGGACCATGGCCTCACAAGCCCAAGCGCTCGGCGCTCGGGCCGCACAGGCCCGAGCGCCGAGTCAGAATGAGGCGGAAGCGGCTGCGTCGCCGGATCTCAGGGCCGCCTCGACGATGCAGAGCGCCTCGGTCTCGTCGATGCCGACGCTCGCCACGACGGCCGCGTAGTCGGCGGCGGCCTGGCGGGCTCGTTCGCGGGCCTCCTCCCCCGCCGCGGACACGAACGACCCGGCCCGCCCCCGGGTCTCGATCAGCCCGGCCTCCTCAAGCTCCCGGTAGGCCCGGCCGACCGTGTTGACGGCCAGGCCGAGGTCGGCCGCGAGCCGGCGGATGGTCGGCAGCCGGGAGCCCACGGCCAGCGTACGGTCGTGGATCTGCCGGGCGAGCTGGGCCCGCAGCTGCTCGAACGGCGGCACCGGCGAGCCCGCGTCGATGACGATCATTCGACGCCGACCACGTGCCGCGCTGTGTCCGCGCACGACGGCGTCCTGGCATGGGCGGCGATGATGGCGGCGAGACCCAGCACCATGAAGCCTAGTGAGGCGGCGGTCCACCAGCCGGGCGCGGACCCGGACAGCAACACCACCGGCAACCCCAACAGCACGCTCGGCGCGTTGCTATCGCGTGCGTCCTCGATGCGCATGATGACGTCGGCCGTCAGCGACACCTCGTCCTCGGCCACGACCGGCCGGGCCAGCACCTCGCGCAGCTGCAGGGCCAAGCCGAGGCCGGCCCCGGCCACGGCGATCAGCAGCACGACAGCCATGTACCGCACTCTGCCCTCATCGACGGCCAGTGCGCCCACCCCCAGCGCGAACGCACCGGCGAAGATGCCGGCCACCAGCACGGCGTACCTCCTTCCAAGGAGGGTCCGCCAGCCGAGCTGCACCGGATGGGCCACTCGCCGCGCCAGTGCCGCCCCGGCCTGCCGGTCGACACGCCGTACCCAGGCGTCAAGCAGCATCCGGGCCAGCACCAGCCCGATGATCAACACGCTCAGGGCCAGCACCAGCGTCGGCCGCGCCGGCCAAAGTCCGCCGGATGCGGCAGTGGCCATCAGGTCAGTGGCCTGTGCCAGCGCGGCCGCGATATACAGCGCGGCCAGCAGGACACTGCCCATTAGCCGCGCCCGCCGCCGTACCGCCAGTCGCGTGGTCAGCAACGGTGTCGGTGGGCCGTCGCCGAGGCCGTGCTGCCGCAGCCAGGTCTCCGTGAGTCGGACCTCCGCCGGCCGCGGGCCGGCGCCCGGCATGGAACTGTTCGCCATACCGTCTCCTTTGTCGCAAGGTTTGTATCAACATGTTGCGTCATGGCTTGCGACAAAGTCAACAGGGTCGACGACGCTCGAGATTTTGGTTTTGCGGCGAAATGGCACGGCCGCATCGACCAACGAAGAGGGTGTTCGCACAGGCGCGGAGGCGAGGCTCTGGGCGTACGGAGCAGCACGCAACGTGCTGGCCGACCACCGCCGCCGCGCGCTTCGGCACCAGTCCGGCTCGACGCCGATCTTCTGGGGCGCATCGATCAGGTGCTCGACGGCGTCGTCGAAACGAGCCCGGCACCGACGACGAGCCCGTAGCGGGATGACAGGTCGCCGCCTGGGGCCGGAGTGGGTCAGCGTGGCCTGTTCGCCTTGACGTACTCCGCGCCAAGGACATTCAGCAGAGCCAGGGCTTCGACGCCAGGGGATCCTGAGGGCGCGCTGTAGAGCACGAGGTGCTGGTCGCGTTCCGTGAGCGCGAGCGAGTCGCAGTCAACGGCGATCTCCCCGACGACCGGGTGCCGGAACGTCTTCATGAGCGTTGGCGCGGCCTGCACGTCGTGCCGCTCCCAGAGCCGGGCGAACTCGGGGCTGGCATCGCGGAGCTCGTCGACGAGCTCGATCACCGCGGGGTCGGACGGGTAGCGGGCGAGGGTGGATCGCAACCCCATGACGACCTGGTGCCGGAACTCCACGGCGTCGGAGATTCCGTACAACGTCGCATCGGGGCGCGCAGGGCCGAGGAATGCCCGGCGCGCGAGATTGCGGTCCCGCGGGGCGAGCTCGGCGAAGTCCTCCATGAGCGCGGCCGCGAGGTCGTTCCACGCGAGCACCTCGAACGTGGCCGAAATCACGAAAGCGGCCGTCTGCGGCAGCCGCTCGAGGAGCGCGAGGATGCTCGGGCGTACGTCGCGCCGGTGCAGTCCGGTACGCCTCGGCGCGGTTCCCGCGAGGACGTGGAGGTGGTCGGACTCGGCGTCCGTGAGCCGCAGCGCGTCCGCGATCCCGGCGAGGACCTCGCCCGACGGTCGCGGCGCCCGGCCCTGCTCGAGCCGGACGTAGTACTCCGTGGAGATGTGCGCGAGGACCGCGACCTCCTCGCGGCGAAGTCCCGGTGTCCGGCGTCGCGGGCCCGAGGACAGTCCGATGTCCTGCGGCCGGAGCCGCTCGCGACGGCTCCGGAGGAACGCCCCGAGTTCCTGTTTGTCCATATCCCCAGTGTGCACGCTGCGCGGCGATCGATCCTGGTACCGTCTGTGCCTGCATCCGGCCTGGTCGCCGGCCTGACACTGTCGTCATGACGAACACCACTGACATCGCACCCATCGGCCTGCTCACCGGCAAGGTCGTGTTCATCACCGGCGCCAGCCGCGGCATCGGGGCGGCCGCGGCCCGGCTCTTCGCCGCCGAGGGGGCCGCCGTCGTACTCGCCGCCCGCGGCACCGACGCCCTGCGGCAAATCGTCGCCGAGATCCGCGCCGACGGCGGCGTCGCCGACGCCGTCACCCTGGACCTCGCCGACCGTACGAGCATCCGCGCGGCGGTCGACCGCGTCGAGGAGCTGCACGGACGGCTCGACGGCGCGTTCAACAACGGCGCGGTGATCCAGCGGCCTGGTCCGCTCGACACCACGAGCGATGAGGACATAGAGCAGCAGTTCGCGGTGAACTTCCGGGCGCACTGGACCGCCATGACGGCTGAGGCCGCACTCATGCGACGCGACGGTGGCGGGGCGATCGTCAACACCTCGAGCATCGGCAGCCGCCGCGCGAACCCCGCACTCCCCGCGTACGGCGCCATGAAGCGCGCGCTCAACAGCATCACCGAGACCGCCGCGGTGAGCTGGGGCCGTGATGGCATCCGGGTGAACGGCATCACCCCCGGCGGCACCGCCACGAAGATGATCGACGATTGGGAGGCGGCGACCCCCGGCATCGTCGAGAAGGTGAAGGCATCGGTCCCGCTCGGACGGATGGCCGAGCCCCACGAAGTCGCCGAGGTGGCGGCGTGGCTGCTCAGCGACCGGGCATCGATGGTGACCGGCGCGATCGTGCCGGTGGATGGCGGCGCCGGCGCCTGAAAGGTATAACCCCGTGCCCGCCGCTTCGATACCCGATTTCGGAGCCTTTGCCAGTCCCGTTCATAGGGCTTGCGTGCTAGAAATGAGAGTTCGCCCGTGATCTAGGAAAGGGGCGTTCGTGGGGATCGGATCCGTGAAGCGGCCTGAACGTGTTGCGGTCATCGGAGTGGGCATCCTCGGAGCCTGCGTGGGCTGGAACCTGTCCCGGCACGGCGCCAAGGTGATCTTCATCGACGCGGGCCAGCCGGGCGAAGGCGTCACCAACTGGTCCTTCTCGTGGGTCAACGCCAGCAACAAGACCGCGCGCAGGTCCTACTTCGACCTGAACGTCGCGGGCATGGCCGCCTACCGTGAGCTCGCCGGAACCATCGGGCCGGACTCATGGTGGTATCCCAGCGGCCACCTGCGCTGGACAGACGATCCCGCGGCGGAGGCGAAGCTCCTGGAAACAGCCGGGCTGCTGGCCGGCTGGGACTACCGGGTCGAGGTGTGCACGGGGGCCGAGGTGCGCCGCCGCCTCGAACCCGCTCTCACGATGGCCGATGAGGCTCCCGTCGTGTTCTACCCCGACGAAGCCTGGGTGCATGGACGTCATCTCGTCGGCCGCCTGGTCGGCCAGGCCGTCGCGGCCGGCGCCGAGCACCGGTTCGGCACCACGGTCAGTGACATCGGCACCGGTGCCGACGAGAGCATCCGGACAGTTACTCTCTCCGATGGGAGCCGTCTCGACGTCGACATCGTCGTGAACGCGGCGGGCCCCAGCGCCTCGCACGTCGCCGGGCTCATCGCACGGCACGTGCCGATGCGCCGGGAACCCGGCGTCGTGACCCGGATCGGCTGTGCTCAGGTCCCGGTCCACCGGGCCATGCACGCGCCGCACATCGAGATCCGTCCTGACGGAGACGCTTCGGTGGTCCTCCACAGCCGCGAGATCGACGCACTCATCGACACAGTCGAGGATCCGGCGGAACTCGCGCGGCTGCTCCACGAATTGGCGCGGCAGGTCGTTCCCGAGTTCGCCGACTCCCGCGTCGTCCAGACACGGGTATCCAACCGGCCCATCCCAGCCGACGGATTCCCTTCGGTGGGCGCGGTGCCGTCTGTGCCCGGCTACTACGAGGCCGTTTCCCACAGCGGCATCACGCTCGGGCCGGTAATCGGCCGGCTGCTCGCTTCGGAGATCGTCGGTGGGGAGAGAGATGAGCTGCTTGCGGACTTCCGTCCGGAGCGGTTCTCCCCGTAAGAAGCCGGGCAAGTCTTCCCTGACAGTCTGGGCAGGCACCGCCAAAGCCCGTAACTGAGTGCAGGTCCGGATCTGTTGCTTGTGCAGGCGCGCCAGCGCCCGTGAGGCGACCATGCGGATCTCAGCCATGGCGTTGAAGACGTCCATGGAGGCGGTCCGGCGGTCGTCAAAGAGCCGGGCGTGGCTCTCGTCGTGAAGCGGAACGGGCCGGGTCTCGTCCCGATGTGCCAGTCCATCTTGTCCCGCTCCAGCCAACCGATCCGGCGAAGCGTTCTTGGGAAGGCAGTCCGAGCGCAGCGAGGCCCTTCAGGGGGCGGGCGTCAGCCCGCCTGGGAGAGCGTCCGGAGCGAAGCGGAGGGCCTTCAGGCTGAGTCTCGGACGATCAGGCTGGTGGGGAGGGCTATCGAGTCGACCTGCTCGGCGCCGTCGATCAGGGCCAGCAGTAAGCGTACCGTCTCCTGAGCCACGTCCCTCAGCGGCTGCCGGATCGTGGTCAGCGGTGGATGGGTGGAGATCGCCACCGATGAGTCGTCGAAGCCGCCCACCGCCACGTCCTCCGGTACGCGCCGGCCCGCCGCCCGCAGCGTGTGCAGGGCCCCCGAGGCCATCACGTCCGAGGCGGCAAAGACCGCGTCCAGGTCTGGTACGCGTTCCAGGAGGCGGGCCATGGCGGTCTCGCCGCTGGCGTGGGTCCAGTCGCCGTGTTCGATCAGCTTCTTGGATGCCTTGCGGCCGAGGACGTCGGCGAAGCCTTCGAGGCGCTGGATGCCGCCCGGCGTGTCCATCGGGCCGGTGATCATCGCGATCTTCTTGCGGCCCCGTGAGACCAGGTATTCGGCCATCTGGCGGGCGCCGCCCCGTTCGTCGCAGGCCGCGTACGGGATCACCGTCTCCCTGCCGATGACGGCGCCGCAGGAGACCACCGGGATGCCGGCGCCGTGGAGCGTGTCGACCAGGGGGTCGCCGGCGTGGGTGGACAGGAGGAAGACGCCGTCGGCGTGGCCGCCCCGTACGTAGCGGAGGACCTGTTCGCGCTCCCTGTCGTCGCCGGCGATCATCATGACCAGCGACAGGTCGCGTTCGCCGAGGCGGCGGATCGCGGTGCGGATGGTGGTGGTGTAGTTGGGGTCCTCGAAGGGGGGTTCGGACAGGACCATGACGACCGATCCGGCGCGCTGTCTGACCAGGTTGCGGGCGTTGCGGTTGACGACGTAGCCGGTCTCGGCGATGGCGCGTTCGATGGCGATCCGGGCCGCTGGGCTCACATAACGGTCGCCGTTCAGGACCCGCGAGACGGTGCCGCGTGAGATCCCGGCCGCCGCGGCCACGTCATGGATGGTCGGCCTTTTCACGCGTTCAGCATCTCACGGTCCACCGCTGAAGCACTGTGAACGTGCACACACCTTTTGGGCCGTTTAACGACACCGTAACGAGGGGTTGACAGCGCAGATGGCCGGACACACGCTGTGAACGTTCACAGACCCTCCAGGACGCTGACTCCCCCAGGTCGAGGTACCCATGCACATGAACAGGCTTGCCGCTGTCGCCGCGGCCGTCACCCTCGTGGCCGGCTGCTCCAGCGGTGGCGCTCAGCAGAGTGCCGCCCCGTCGAGCTCCACCACGCAGAAGGTCGCCCTGACCTACTGGAACTGGGTGCCCGGCATGGACAAGGTCGTCGCGGTCTGGAACACGGCGCATCCCGACATCCAGGTCACCTCCAGCACCCAGGCGGGCGGGGACGACTCGGCCACCAAGTTCCTCACCGCCGCCAAGGCCGGGAACCCGCCGGATCTCGTCCAGGCGGAGTACCAGGCGCTGCCGTCGTTCGTGGCGGCCGAGGCGGTGGCGGACATCAAGACGGCGGCGGATCCGGTGAAGGCGCAGTTCAGCGAGGGCATCTGGGGGCTGGTCACGCTCGGCACCGACGCGGTCTACGGCATCCCGCAGGACAGCGGCCCGATGCTGCTCTACTACCGCGAAGACCTGTTCAAGAAGTACGGCATAGCCGTACCGAAGACCTGGCAGGAGTACGCCGACGCGGCCAGGACCGTGCACGCGAAGGACCCGAAGGTGTACCTCGGCACGTTCTCCAGCAAGGACCCGGGCTCCTTCGCGGGCCTGGCCCAGCAGGCGGGCGGGCAGTGGTGGTCGATCAGCGGCGAGGCGTGGAAGGTCGCCATCAACGACGAGCCCAGCAAGAAGCTCGCCGACTACTGGGGCGGCCTGGTCAAAGAGGGCGTCATCGACAACATGCCCTACTTCACCCCCGAGTGGAACAAGGCCCTGAACGACGGCAAGCTCCTGACCTGGCCGTCGGCCATCTGGGCCCCCGGTCCCCTGGCGACCAACGCGCCCAAGTCCAAGGGCAAATGGGCGATCGCGCAGCTGCCGCAGTGGAACGCGGGCGAGAACTTCAGCGGCTTCTGGGGCGGCTCGGCCGTCTCCGTGTCGGCGGGTTCCAAGAACAAGGAGGCCGCGGCGAAGTTCGCCACCTGGCTCAACAGCGACCCTGAAGCGCTCGCCCTGCTGGTGAAGGAGGGCTCCGTCTATCCCGCCGCGACCAAGGGCGCCGACCTGCTCTCCGAGCCGCCCGCGTACTTCTCGAACATCCCCGACTTCTGGAAGCAGGCGGCCGGTTTCGGCGCGGGAGCGCGCGGCTTCACCTTCGGCCCGAACGTCAATGTGGCCTACAACGCCTTCAAGGACGCCTTCGACAAGGCCGCGCTGAACAAGACCTCCTTCAGCGGCGCCCTCCAGAGCGTCCAGGACGCCACGGTCGCGGACATGACCAAGTCCGGCTTCAAGCTCGCCCAATGACCCCAAGGAAAAGCTGGGCGCCGTACCTGTTCCTGACCCCGGCCGTCACTCTGTTCGCCCTGTTCCTGGCCCTGCCGATCGGCTACACCGTCTACCTCAGTCTGCGCCGGACCAAGGTGTCGGGGCTCGGGCTCGGTAAGGGGTCGAAGCGGGAGATCTTCGTGGGGCTCGACAACTACGCCGCCGCCATCGGCGACGGCGAGCTGTGGACCGGCTGGCTGCGGGTGCTCGGCTACGGCGTGCTGGTCCTGGTCGTGATGCTGGGGCTGGCGCTGGTGTTCGCGCTGATGCTGGACGCGGCGAGGGTACGGCTGGCGCGCTTCTCCCGGATCGCGATCTTCCTGCCGTTCGCGGTGCCGGGCGTGGCCGCCAGCCTGATGTGGGGCTTCCTCTACCTGCCGAGCGTCAGCCCGATCAGCGAGCTGTTCGGGGTCGCGCCGCTGAGTCAGAGCACGATCGTGTACTCGATGGCCAACGTGGCGGTCTGGGGCGGCACCGGCTTCAACATGCTGGTGCTCTACACGAACCTGCGAGCCGTGCCGCAGGACCTGTACCAGGCGGCGCGCATCGACGGCGCGTCGGAGCCGCAGATCGCGCTGCGGATCAAGATCCCGATCCTGGCTCCGGCGATCATCCTGGTCACCGTCTTCTCGGTCATCGCCACGATCCAGGTGTTCACCGAGCCCACCACGCTCCGGCCGCTCACGAACACGATCAGCTCGACCTGGAGCCCTTTGATGAAGATCTACCGGGACGCCTTCGTGACCGGTGACCTGTATTCGGCGGCGGCCACGGCCGTGGTGATCGCCGGGATCTCGCTGGTGCTGTCGTTCGGGTTCCTGCGCGTGGTGAAGAACCGCGCGTTCGGGGAGACGTGATGGCCCGCTCCGCTTCAACGTACGGGCTGGTCCCGACCGGGGTTCTGCTGGTCGGCGCGGTGTACTGCCTGTTCCCGGTGAGCTGGGTGGTGATCGCCGCCACGAAGACGTCCGGCGAGCTGTTCTCGACCTCGACGTTCTCCCCCGGCACCGGGTTCTTCCAGAACCTGGCCGATCTCGCCGCCTATCGGGAGGGGGTGTACTGGCTGTGGATGCTCAACACCCTGCTGTACGCGGGGGGCGGGGCGCTGCTGTCGACCGCCGTGTCCGCGGTGTCGGGCTACACGCTGGCCAAGTACCGCTTCGCCGGCCGAAACCTGATCTTCAACATCCTGATCGGCGGCATCCTGGTGCCCGCGGTGGTGCTGGCGATCCCGCAATATCTGCTGTTCGCCAAGGTCGGGCTGGCGGACACGTACTGGTCGGTCCTGCTGCCGCAGATCCTGCATCCGTACAGCATCTATCTGGCCCGCGTGTACGCCGGCGCGGCCATCCCCGACTCGCTGCTCGAGGCCGGGCGCATCGACGGGGCCTCGCACTGGACGCTGCTGACCCGGGTGGCGTTGCCGCTGATGGGGCCGGGGATGGTGACCATCTTCCTGTTTCAGTTCGTGGCGATCTGGAATAACTTCTTGCTGCCGTTCATCATGCTCGGCGACGACGGCAAGTTCCCGCTGACGGTCGGGCTCTACACGATGCTGGCCGCCGGGGCCAACCATCCGAGTCTGTACAACCTCATCCTCATCGGGACGTTTCTGGCACTCATTCCGCTGATCGCGCTCTTTCTCACGATGCAGCGGTTCTGGCGCACCGACCTCAGCAGCGGCGCCGTCAAGGCATGAAAAATGGGGGACTTACATGATCGAGGGCATCGCGTTCGGCGGGGACTACAACCCGGAGCAGTGGCCGCTGGAGGTGCAGGAGGAGGACGTACGGCTGATGCGGCAAGCCGGGGTGAACCTGGTCAGCCTGGGCATCTTCGCGTGGGTGCTGATGGAGCCCGCCGAGGGCGAGTACGAGTTCGGCTGGCTCGACACCATCATCGACCGCCTGCACAGCGCGGACATCTCGGTGAACCTGGGCACCCCGACCACGGTGCCGCCCGCCTGGTTTTCCAGAAAGTACCCCGACGCCTCCCCCACGACCCGCGAGGGCATCCGCGTGGGCGCGGGCGCTCGCCAGACCGCCTGCTCCAGCCACCCGGCGTTCCGCGCGGCCAGCGCGCGCCTGGCCGAGCGCTTGGTGGCCCGCTACGGCGAGCATCCGGCCGTGGTGATGTGGCATGTGCACAACGAGTACGGGGCGCCGCTCGGCGAGTGCTACTGCGAGTCGAGCGTGGCCGCCTGGCGTGAATGGCTCCGGCACCGGTACGAGAGCCTGGACGCGCTCAACGCCGCCTGGGGCACCGCCTTCTGGGGCCAGCACTACGGCGAATGGGACGAGATCGACGCGCCCCGGTGGAGTCATACCGTGGTCAACCCGGCGCAGCGCCTCGACTACGCCCGATTCGCCAACGAGGAGCACCTGTCCCACTACCGGCTGCAGCGCGACATCCTGCGCCGCAGCGGCAAACCGGTCACCACGAACTTCGCGGGCACGGTCAACTGCAAGTCGATGGACCTGTGGCGGTGGGCCCCCGAGCTGGACGTCATCGCCAACGACCACTACCTGAACGGCGAGCAGCCCGACAACCACATCCACCTCGCCATGTCGGCCGACCTGAGCCGCTCCCTGGCCGGCGGCGGGCCGTGGCTGCTCATGGAGCACTCGACGAGCGCGATCAGCTGGCAGCCGCGCGGCATCGCCAAGCGGCCCGGCGAGATGCGCCGCAACAGCCTCGCCCACGTGGCCAGGGGCTCGGACTCGGTGCTGTTCTTCCAATGGCGTGCCTCGCGGTACGGCGCCGAGAAGTGGCACTCGGCGATGATCCCGCACGCGGGGACCGACTCGCAGATCTGGCGCGACGTCGTCTCGCTAGGCGCCGACGTGCGCCGCCTGGCCCCGGTCAAGGGCGAGCGGGTCACCAGCGAGGTGGCGATGGTCTGGGACTGGGAGTCGTACTGGGCGCTGGAGCTGGAGTGGCGGCCCTCGGGCGACCTGCGCTTCCGCGAACGGGTGGACGCCTTCTACGAGGCGCTCTGGCGGGAGCACGTCACGGTGGACTTCGTCCACCCTTCCGCCGATATTTCGGGATACAGGCTGGTTGTTGTGCCGAGCTCGTACCTGCTCGCCGAAAGCTCGGCCAAGAACCTGCAGCGCTACGTCGAGGCGGGCGGCCACCTGCTCGTGTCGTACTTCTCCGGCATCGTCGACGAGAACGACACCGTCCACGCGGGCGCCTACCCCGGCGCGCTGCGCGAGGTGCTCGGGCTGTCGGTCGAGGAGTTCCACCCGCTGCGCGAGCTGGAGACCGTGACGCTCACCGGCGGGGCCACCGGCCGGATCTGGTCCGAGCGGGTCCGCCTCGAACGCGCGGTGGCCGTGCGGCACTTCACCGACGGCCCCGACGCCGGGCATCCCGCCATGACCGCCAACGCGTTCGGCGGCGGCACGGCGAGCTACCTGGCCGCCGCACTCGGCGGCGACGACCTGCGCGCCCTGCTGGGCGAGGTGCTCGACCGCGCGGGCGTCTCCCGGCCGCGCGACGTGCCCGACACCCTGGAGCTGGTACGGCGCGGCGCCTGCGTCTTCCTCATCAACCACGGAGACATGCCCGTCACAGTGCCCGGCCTGACCGGCACGGACCTGCTGACCGGCGGCCCGTTCACGGGCGCGGTCCCCGCGGGCGGGGTGGCGGTCGTGCGCTGAGGGCGCTGAGGGCGCTGAAGGCGCTGAGGGTTAGAGGCCCCCTCGGGCCCTCGGCGCCGCGCCACGTCGCGCGGCGGGTCCTTCGGTGGCGATCGGGCGCTGAGGACCGGCCGCCGGGCGCCAGGTTGATCAAAGTCGGCCACGCCGAGGTTGATCAGCATTAGAGTCCTGGCGTGATCGCCCCCTCCCCGTCCTTCAGCCGGACGACTTCGCCGAGCGGCACGACCGTCGCGTTGGTCTCCGTCCTCGCCGTCGTCATCTGGCTGGCGGGCTTCGTCGCCTGGATGGCCGTGTCGCTCCTCGGGGACAAGGCGTGCGAACTCGGCGCGCTGACCTATGACCAGACCGCGGAATGCGACGCGGCCAGCACGTGGGGCACGATCACCCTCTCGACCTGGCTGCTCGCGCCGATCGGCTGCGCGGTGCTGCTCGCCCTGCTCACGGCCCTCCCCGAGCGGCACACGGGCGCTCGTCAGGCGGCCCTGTACGCCGTGCCGCTCGTGCCGCTGCTGGTGATCGCGGAAGCGGCGTTCGCGTACACCCTGTGATCATCCCTCTCTCCTGGCCTTCGCCCGGCGCTTGCCCTCGTGCATCGCCTGGACGCGGGCGATCGGGATCGTGTGCCCCTCCTCGACCAGGTCCGCGGGCAGCCGCTGCGGCTCCGGCATGAGCTCCGCCCAGGGATCGCCGTCGGCGAGCAGCCGCGCGGCGGTGTGGACGGTGAAGTCGGCCGGCACGACCCGGTCGAGGTCTTCCCACGCCACCGGGAAGGAGACCGGCGTACCCGGACGAATGCGCGGGCTGTAGGCGGCCGCCACCGTCGCCCCACCCGCCCGGGTCGAGTCGAGGAACACCTTGCCCTCGCGGTCCTCACGGATGAACGCCGTGGTGGCGAGCGCCGGGTCGACGCGTTCGGCGCGCGCGGCCAGGGCTCGGGTGGCCGCGGCCAGGTCGTCCATCGCGGTCCCCGCCACCACGGGCACGAACACGTGCAGCCCCTTCGCCCCGCTCGTCTTCACCGCCCCGGCCAGCCCCGTGTCGTCGAGGGTTTGGCGTACCAACCTGGCGGCCTGGACGACCTGCGGGAACGCGTCCCCTTCCGGCGGGTCGAGGTCGAGCACGAGGTGGGTGGGATGCTCGCCACGGAACAGCGCCGGGTGGTATTCGACCGCCCGCTGGTTGGCGAACCAGAGCAGGGTCCTGCGGTCGTCGCACAGGGCGTAGGACACCTGCCGGTGCGACGCCTCGGCCCAGACGGAGATCGTACGGATCCAGTCGGGGGCGTACTTGGGCACGTTCTTCTGCATGAACGGCGCCTGGCCGGGCCGTACGCGGATCACCGACAGCGCGCGGTCCCGCAGGACCGGGATGATGCGGTCGCGTACCGCGTCCAGGTAGTCGACCAGATCCCGTTTCGTCGCGTTCGATCCGTCGAACAGCGGCTGGTCGAGATTGGTCAGCGACACTCCGTCCCGCGTCTCATCGCTGGTCACCCGGTTCACGATGCCGAGATACGGACGTGAGGTCAACTTTCCGCCCAACACGGGTGGGGCTGATTTGCGGGGGAAACAACCCACTGCAAATGATTGACGTCCCGTAGCCCTTTCATTACCGTCCTAAGTTAAATATTGCCTGGGCGTAACGAACGGACGTGGCCATGAGCGATCTGAGCAGACGTGGATTCCTGCAGGTCGGTGTGGCTGCCGGGGCGTTAGCCCTGGCAGGCTGCGCGGGTGGCGGCGGCGGATCGGGCGGGGCGGCCAGCATGCAGTTCGCCTGGTGGGGCAGCACCGCCAGGCACAACGCCACCCAGCAGGCCCTCGCGGCGTTCCGTAAGAAGCGGCCCGGTGTCCAGGTCAGGACGCAGTTCTCCGGCTGGGACGGCTACTGGGAGAAGCTGGCCACGCAGACCGCCGGCGGCAACGCCCCCGACGTGATCCAGATGGACTACTCCTACATCGGGGAGTACGCCCGGCGTGGCAGCCTGCTCGACCTGGGCCCGTACCTCGGTAAGGGCCTGGACCTGTCCGGCTTCGCGAAGGACGTCGTCGACGCAGGGAAGATCGACGGCAAGCAGTACGGCGTCAACTTCGGCATCAACTCCATGGCCCTCATCTGGAACCGCACGCTGGCCAAGGAGATCGGCGTCGAGGTGCCCGATACCTTCACCTGGCCGGAGTTCGGCGAACTGGCCAAGAAGATCGCCGAGAAGGCGCCCAAGGGCGTCTACGCCAGCGAGGACGGCGCCCAGGACGGCGGTGCGTTCGAGAACTGGCTGCTGGAGCGGGGCAAGATGTTCTTCACCGCCGACGGCAAGCTCGCCTACGACGAGAAGGACCTCACCGAGTGGTTCACGTTCTGGGACGGGCTACGCAAGGCGGGCGCGGCGGCCCCGCCCGACGTGCAGGCCACGGCCGCGGGCGATGTGCAGAACAGCCTGGTCGCCACCCGTAAGGCGGTGATGGACTGGGCCTGGTCCAATCAGCTCACCGCCTACATGAGCGTCACCAAGGACGACATAGCGGTCCACGCCTTCCCCACCGGGGACAAGCCTGGCCAGTACTACAAGCCGTCCATGCTGCTGACGGTCAGCGCGGCCACCAAACGGCCGCAGGACGCCATCGCTCTGGTCAACGCGCTGGTCAGTGACGTGGACGTGGCCACGCCGCTCGGCTCGGAACGCGGCGTACCGCCTTCGTCGGCGATCCGCGCCGCGCTGGAGCCGAAGGCGTCGCCGTCGGAGAAGCTCGTCTACGCCTACATCGAGTCGCTCTCCGACAAGGTCGGCCCCTTGCCGCCTCCGCAGCCGCTCGGCGCGGGCGAACTGCACAACAAGGTGCTCATGAACGTCAACCAGCAGGTGGGCTTCGGGAAGCTGTCCATTGCCGAGGGGGTGTCCCGATTCTTCGACGAAGCGCGCCGCGTACTGAAATAACGGTCAAGAGGAGAGAAGGGCGGTCGGCGTACCTCTTCCTGTTGCCGTGGTTCGCGGGGCTGCTCCTGCTGACCGGCGGGCCGATCCTGGCCTCGCTGTTCCTCTCGTTCACCGACTTCGACCTGCTCACGTCGCCCTCCTGGGTGGGCCTGGACAACTACGCGCGGATCATGGACGATCCGCACTTCGGCAACGCGGTGCGGATCACAATGATCTACGTGGTCGCCTCGGTGCCGCTTTCAGGCGGGTTCGCCCTGCTCGTGGCGGTGCTGCTGAACCGGCCCATGCGCGGCGTGGGCGTGTATCGCGCGGCCTACTACCTGCCGTCGCTGCTGGGCGGCAGCGTGGCGGTCGCCATCCTGTGGCGGCAGATCTTCGGGCCGGACGGGCTGGTCAACGACGTGCTGTCGGCCTTCGGGATCGTCGGGCCGAGCTGGATCTCCACGCCTGAGTACGCCATCTACACCCTGGTGGCGCTGCACATCTGGCAGTTCGGCTCGCCCATGCTGATCTTCCTGGCCGGCCTCAAGCAGATCCCGGCCGAGTTGTACGACGCCGCGGCGGTCGACGGGGCCGGCAAGGTGCGCGCCTTCTTCCGGATCACGCTGCCCATGCTCAGCCCGATCATCTTCTTCAACCTGGTGCTGCAGACGGTCAACGCGTTCAAGGCGTTCACCCCGGCGTTCATCCTCAGCGGCGGGACGGGCGGCCCCGCGGACTCCACGCTCTTCTACACGCTCTACATCTACCAGGAGGGGTTCGGGAACTTCCGTATGGGCTACGCCTCGGCCCTGGCCTGGCTCCTGCTCCTCGTGACCGCGGTCTTCACCGCGGTGGCCTTCCGTTCGTCGAGGTACTGGGTGCACTATGCCGACTAGGTCACGCTGGGCCGTTCACGTGCTGATCGTCGTGGGCGCGCTGGCCATGCTCTACCCGTTGTTCTGGATGATCAGCTCGTCGTTCAAGCCCAACGACGAGATCTTCGCCGATCCCGGCCTGGTGCCCCAAACCGTCGTCACGGACAACTACACCGATGGCTGGAACGCGCTCGGCGTGCCCTTCACCGGCTTCTTCGCCAATTCGTTCATCGTGGCGACGGCGGCCGTCATCGGTAACGTCATGTCGTGCTCGATGGCGGCCTACGCGTTCGCCAGGCTGTCGTTCCGGTTCAAGGGCGTCTGGTTCGGCGTCATGCTCGGGTCGATCATGCTGCCGATCCACGTGCTGATCGTGCCGCAGTACACCCTGTTCAAGGCGCTGGGGTGGGTCGACACGTTCCTGCCGCTGATCGTGCCGAAGTTCCTGGCCGTGGACGGGTTCTTCGTCTTCCTGATGGTGCAGTTCATCCGGTCGCTGCCCAGGGAGCTCGACGACGCGGCCAGGATCGACGGCTGCGGGCCGATCCAGGTGTACTGGCGGATCATCCTGCCCCTGTCGAGTCCCGCGCTGATCACCACCGCGATCTTCACCTTCATCTGGACCTGGGACGACTTCTTCAGCCAGCTCGTCTACCTGAGCGACGTGTCGACGTACACGGTGCCGCTGGCGCTGCGGGCCTTCCTCGACTCCAGCAGCGGCTCCACCTGGGGGCCCATGCTGGCCATGGCCGTGCTGTCGCTCGTGCCGATCCTGGGCTTCTTCCTCATCTTCCAACGGCGCATCACCGAGGGCATCTCCACGACCGGCCTCAAGGGCTGACGGGTTTTGTTCAGCTCGGGTGGCATGATGCGGGAATGGTGGTAGTTCCCGAACTTCCGGCAGGCGACATGCTCTTGCTTCGCCCATGGCGGCTGGACGACGTCGCGGCGGTGCAGGAGGCTTCCGAGGACGCCTACATCCCCCTGGTCACCGGCGTGCCACCGAATTACTCGGCCGCCGAGGGCATCGCCTTCATCCACCGCCAGTGGAGTAAGGCCGCCGACGGGATCGGCTACTCCTTCGCGATAGCGAATGCCGGCGACAACCGAGCCGTAGGTCAGATCGGATTGTGGCCGGGTCTTCACGGGCGGGCTTCGGTGGGTTACTGGGTGGCGAAGTCGGCCCGCGGCCAAGGCGTCGCGGGCACCGCCCTGCGGGCCATCTCGTCGTGGGGCTTGGAGCGGCTGCGGATTCCACGGCTGCAGTTGCACGTGGAGCCGTGGAATACGCCGTCCTGGAAGGCCGCCGAGGGAGCGGGGTTCCTGCGGGAGGGGCTCTTGCGCAGCTGGCAGGAGGTGGGCGGTGAACGTCGCGACATGTACCTGTACTCGAAGCTCATCGACGAGCACCTTCGCTAGGGGAGCTCGGCTTCGATGAGAAAGCGATGATCGCGAGCGGTGAAAGCGCCCTGGGAACAGATGCGCTCATGGAGCGCGCGTAGCCGCTGGTCATAACGGTTGAGGTCGAAGTCTTGGACCTGCCATGGGACCGCGCGCAACTGGAAGACGACAGCGCCGATGTCGTGAAAGACGTAGTCGACCATCTCCTCACGCGCGTCCAGCACGCGCAGCCCGGCGCGGCGGAGCCGATCGACCGCGACTTCCAAAGTCCAGCTCGCCGGATCGATCGGCGGCGGTGCGCCCAGGGCGTCATTCAGCTCCAACCCATTACGGCTGCCTACTTGCTGGGTGAGCAGCCGTCCATTTGGGGCGAGAACGCGCGCGATCTCGGCGGCATTCAGCGCGCCGTGCCTGTTGAGCACGAGGTCGAAGGTGGCCTCGCGGACGGGAATCCGATCGGCGGCAGCGCCCAATACGGCCACCCGCAACGGTCTCAGCCGCTCGCCGGCGATGGGGACGTTGGGCGGCCAGCCCTCCATGGCGACCGTGTGCCGAGGAAGCGGAGACAGCGAAGCGAGCAGCTCACCTCCGCCGGTGTCCATGTCGAGCAGTCGCCGCGCCGTTGGAAGGAGCGACGAGGCTCGCTCGGCGTACACCCACGACGGTTGTCCACCGCTCGTCCGCCCGCGCAGCCAGCCGAAGTCCCACCCGCCGAGGGATGCCTCCGTGGCCTGCTCGACGAGCCGTTCATAGCTCGGTGGGCTGTTCGGACCCGACGGAATCCTCAACGCACAGGCTGGGTCGGATGCGGCTCGCTGGGGACCATGCCGGCCATGGCGTTGGTGATGACCCACCGTTCGTGATCCCGCCAGGCGCCGTCGATGAAGAGCAGCTCCGGCGAGCAACCCTCGCTGCGGAACCCGTGGCGTTGGACCAGCTTCAGGGACGCGTGGTTGTCGGGTTGGATCTGGGCTTCCAGCCGGTGCAGGCGCAGCTCCTCGAACGCGTAACGCATCACCAGGCGGAGCCCTTCGGACATGTACCCCTGACCGGCGGTGGGGGCGAAGGCCGCGTAGCCGAGGGAGGCGGTCTGGGCGCGCCCGCGGATGATGCTGTTGATGTTGATGTTGCCCGCCATGGCACCGGTGTCGCGCAAGCAGACCACCAGGCCTTCGGCCAGCAGCGGGTCGGCGAATTTCCCGAGAAAGGTGTGGAAATCCTGCGGCGTGGCGGGCAGGGACATGTACGGGCCGTACAGGTCGGCGCTGGCCCTGACCAGCTCGGTGAACTCGTCCTGATCATCGACGGTCATCCGGCGCAAGGTCACGCGACCGGAATCTCCCCCAAAACCGGTCAGGATGCTCTGATCGCTGCTTTCGACGCCATCGTTCTGAATCACAGCCCACAGGCTAGCTGATCGACTTCGGCCGGTTTGAGTCCTCTCCCGCGGCCGACCGCAGGAAAATGAGTGGCCTCCAGCTCCCCATCGGCGCTTCACTTTGAGCTGCCTTCCAGAGGGAGTTCCATGATCGTTATCTCGGCCGCGTCTGGTGCGCCGCCGCCGTCAAGGTGGGCGTCGGCGCCATCGCCTACACCAGCTTTCTGGAGGCCGACACTGTCGCCACCGGAATGGCGGAGGCCCATCACACCACGGAGCAGGCCATACTCCGCAGCGGGCTGCCGTACACGATCCTGCGTCACCCCTTCTACAGCGATGCGTTCATCCCGCGGATCTCCGGCGGAGAGCTGACCGGCAGCACCGGGGGCCGAGGACTGAACACCGCCTTTCGGTCCGATCTGGCCGAGGCAGCGGCCAACGTACTGACTGGCGAGGGACATCTGGGCCAGGCCTACGATTTCACCGGCCCTCTGTGGAGTCACCCGGAGGTGGCCGAGGCACTGGGCGTGAGTTATCGCGAAGTGCCGGACACCGCTCCTGGACCCATGAGCTGGCTCAACGCGCAGGTGAGAGCCGGCGCGCTGGAGAGGCAGACCCCCGACTTGGAACAGGTGCTCGGCAGGCCCGCCGAGAGAATGGCCTCCCGCGTGCTGGCACAGCGTACGGTGGGCCTTCTCTAGGATCCGGTATGCATACGGTTTCGAAGCGGGAGCTATGGCGGCAGAGTTCGAGCTCGGCGATTACATCCTGGTGCAGGACGGCAGGACCCTGGAAATCTTTCACCGGGGCCTGTCCGAGAGCATGCGCTACCACGTGGCGTTTGTCGGAGTCGACGCCCGGCCGCACGGCGACGGCTTCAAGGTCCATCTCGGCAGCAGGCAGGGCGACGACCAGGTTTACGGCGGGGTGAAACTGAAGATGAGCCAGGAGGAGTTCGCGCGTTTCCGCGAGTTCATCGCCTTGGCCATCGCGGCCCGCGACCGTAGGAGCACTTTGTGACCGATCTCCCCTCAGGGAGCGGTCAGTGCGAGGAACGGGACGGTCACCCTGATGGGAAGTTCGAGCTCGAGCTCCGCCTGATGCACCCGATGAAGTCTGTACTCGGAGGCCACGGCATCGAGATGGAACTCCTTCACTTCGACGATGACGATGTGTGGGCCGTCGGCCCCAACTGGGCCGACGGCGCCCTCCCGGTCGTCCTCCACTGGAACGGCACCGCCTGGAACCAGGTGAAATTAACCGTGAACGACCACACAGCGCTGGTGGCCGTGCGTACCGACCCTGTCGGCGGTGTCTGGATCGCCGCGAATCCCGCCCAGGCGGCGCCCTATGTGCTCAATTTGCGCGACGGCAAGTGGACACGGTCTACTCTTCCGCCGAGCAAGCAGCCCGTCAGCATCGTTGACATCGCGCCAGCGGCCGGCACCACCCGCCTATGGGTCCACGCCAAGCAGGGCAAAGGAACCTCCGCGATCTACGAACTCCAATGACACCCGGCCGAGCGCCAGGTCATCAAATTGCCTTGTCCGCCGCATGGGCCGACGGCTAGTCTCGAGCAGCCAATGATCCTTCGAGGAGCTGAGATGCCCGGTCAATCGAGCACGCGCTGACGTTCTAGGTCACTTCCCGACCTGTCACCGCGTGCTGCACGTGAATTGCGGCACAGCGCACCCACCTGCCCAGATCCTGCGGGACGGGCACCCTTCTCAGCGACTCAAGGACCCCTGTGCCGTACGTTTCCCCTGCCGTGCCCGCGTCCCCTGCCGTGCTCGCATCCCTTGCCGTGCTCGCGCGCTCGCCCATGCGAGGCCGCCGATGACGGGACCCGACCCGACTCCGCCCAGCGTGTGGCGAGACGGTGACTTCCGCCGGCTCTGGATCGGCCAGACCACTTCCCAGCTGGGAACTCAGGCCGCCCAGGTCATCCTGCCGCTCATCGCCGTCGTCGCGCTCAGCGCCGGCACCGAACAGGTCGGCCTCCTCCGCGCCGGCCAGCAGGCACCGATCCTGCTGCTCTCGCTCTTCGCCGGCGCCGGGGTGGATCGCCGACGCTCCACCGACGTGATGGTGCTGGCCGACGTCGGCCGTACCGTGGTGCTGGCCGTCGTCCCGGTCCTCTACCTCCTCGGCATGCTCGACATCCCGCTGCTCGTTTTGGTCGCCTTCCTCGTCGGCGCCCTCTCCGTGTACTTCGACGTGGCCTCCCAGACCTCCCTCGTACGACTGGTGAAACGCGACCAGCTCGCCCAGGGCACCAGCGTGCTCGAAGCCAGCAGATCCGCCGCGCAGATCGCCGGCCCCGCGATCGGCGGCGCGCTGGTGTCGCTCGTCACCGCGCCGATCGCCATCCTGGCGAGCGTCTTCTCCTTCACCCTGTCCGTCCTGTCGATCCGGCGGATCCGCCGTCCCGAGTCGATGCCCAGGCCGGCCGCAGGGCAGGCGCGCGTGTGGCGGCAGATCCACGAGGGTCTGCGCCTCGTCGTCAACGACGCCTCATTGCGGGCGGTAGGGATCGCCTCGGCCCTCTTCCAGTTCTCCTTCGCCGCCGTGATGACCATCTATCTGCTCTTCTTGCCGCGTACGCTGCACCTGTCGGGCGCCGCCGTCGGGCTCGTAGTGGCGGCGATGGGGCCGGGCGCGCTGGTGGGTTCCCTGCTGTCGGCCAGGTTGCCGAGGCGGTACGGGTACGGAGTCGTACTGGTGTCCGCCGCGGTGCTCGCCGATGGCGTGATGCTGTGCGTCCCCGCGCTGCGCGGCTCCTCCGCGGTCACGATCGGCGCGCTGATGGCGGTCAACTTCCTGTTCGGCGTCTTCAGCCAGGTGGTCGACGTCACCGTCGTGACAGTGCGCCAGGCCATCACCCCGATCCCGATCCAGGGGCGAGTCGTCGCGACACTCAACTTCGTCGGCATGGGCCTGACCCCGCTCGGGTCGCTTCTCGGCGGCTATCTGGCCGGCGCGCTGGGGCTGCGAACGAGCCTGCTGCTGACCGCTGTCGCTCTGGCCCTGTCTCCGGTGTTCATGGCCCTGTCCCCTCTCGCTCGTCTGGGGAGGCAGCTCCCTGATCCGGCGGACGGCCTTGGCTGAGCGTTTTCGTGCCGCCGGCCACGAAGTGGTCACCGCCGACCTGTACGAAGGCCAGGTCGCTACGACGATCGACCATGGGTTCACCCTGATGAATCGGGTCGGCTGGAAGGTCATCGTGGAGCGAGCCCGCGACGCGGTCCGGAAGATGCCCGCGAGCACGGTCCTCGCCGGCGTCTCGATGGGCGCCGGGGTGGTCGGGGAACTGCTGCCCGACCGACGTGACACGGCCGGTGTGCTGCTCCTGCACGGCATCACAGGGATTCCCGCGTCAGCGCGGGCCGATCTACCCGTGCAGCTGCACGTCGCCGATCCGGATGAGTTCGCGCTTCCCGCCGCTGTCGTCGCATGGGAGAAGGCCGCCATGGACGCGGGGGCCGTCGTGGAGGTCTTCACCTAACCGGGAGTCGGACACTTCTACACGGACACCAGCCGGCGGGATCATGACGAAGAAGCGGCCGAGCTCACCTGGCAGCGAAGCTCGCCGGTTCGGATCAACCCGGCACCGCGCTGGTGTCCGCGCACTGGCAGGGCCTCCTGGCCGAGCACGGCAAGGCCTACTTCGACACCGACGAGGACATATTCGCAGAGCAAGCCAAGCTTGCCCGAGAGATCACGAACTCGCTTGTCGAAGCATGCGCCTTCAACATCCAGGTCGGCGCACCACTGGCCGCGACCCTGCCCATCTGATCGCTCAGATCGAAGTGACGCCGACCTGATCAGTGACCTGGACTGTCGGCACTCCTGAGCAACTTCGCGAAGGCTTCTGTGACAGCCCTCTACGGGAGCTGCTCCTATAGCTTGCCGGCGGACAAGGCCAGGTAGGCGGCGCCAGCCGAGTTCAGGACGTTGATCCACCCAGGATGGGCGAGATAGGCATTGCCTGGAGCGGTAGGGCCGAGGTCATCGAGTATGGGCAAGAGGGCATCGACCACGGTCTGTACGAGGTCGGCTTCTTGGTCATCGCTGAAGAGGTAGGGGATCAATGCGTGGGCCCCCATTTGGTCGATGAACGTGTCGTCGATCAACCAGTGCACGGCAGCGGTGAGGTCTGGCCATCCCCGCCCTGATCGCCAGTGGTGGTTTTGGAAGTCGTGGTCGCCTAAGACGCGTAGTGCCTCGAGAACGTCCTCACGTCGCTGCGGCCACTGAACCTGAGGTGTCACTGGATGTCCTTTTTCCCATCGGTGTGGGCAAGGAAGGCACGGTGGGTGGTCGGGGCGATCGTGATCACCGCCGCGGGCCTGGGAGCTTTCAACGGAGCGGCCCGCTGGGAGGCTTTAGCCTTTTGCCAGGCTGATGCGCCAACGTGTTGCGCCTGCCGCACAGATTGTGGCGCCACCGGCTGTTATAAGGACGAGCGCTGGAATCCTCACAAGGTTCCGAACGTCGTCGCATCCGGCAATCATGAATTCTTCGGAGTACATCCGAAGAGACTCATCGTGCGGCACTCCAACGAAAGCGGATCCGCATCTCTCTCCACTCGAGGTGACCGGAAGGATACCCGTGAGAACGCCGGAGCCGGCCATAAGTAACCCAGCGAATATCAGCGCCTTGGCATTCATTCGGAAGCTCCCCCTTTGTGTCGAATGATCGCAATGAATCATGCCATGCCGCGATGCGCTTGGGTAGCGCAAGAGGACTGCAGATAGACCAGCGCCCGCCTGGGGGGATGTCTGCCAGTTGGCATCTTCGTGCGAGCGGCCCCAAGCCGAGCAAGGTGAGCCGCTCGGTTGAGCTGTTGACGCACAGCTAATGCGTTACCGGCAGAGGCATGCAGCCCGTTTCTACATTTGGGCCGCGCGATTCGATCAGCACTCGCTCGGGGCGTACGTCTCCGGTGAGGCAAACTCCGACTCGTACTTTGAGGCCAAAGACCACTCCAGGTGGTGGCGTAGGCTCCGTCCACAATGTCGGGATGTCAAATGCATGAGCTCCTATCGAATCCGCTGGGTAGCCCAGCGCTTCAAAGGCAGCCTTTACTGAGTCTGGATCGAAGTCCTGCGCGGCCCGCAGTTTCTGCAGAGCTGGGCGTATTCGCTTGGCGGCGGCGTCGGCGATCCCCTGTTGGGAAGGTGTTAGGTCTGGGGGATACTTCCACGCGTTGTTCTCGGCTTGATGCGGTGCCACGTCTCCGCCGCCGCGTGTCGATTCGTCGTAGGGGATGGCGCGACTGGGACTGGGAGATGACGAGCTGGGCCTGTTCACGGGTGGGTCCGCGATTGGCGGTGCTTCGGTTCCACAGGCCGTCAGTAGGGAGAGCGCGACAGCGCTTATCAGTACCTGTGCTAAAACCCTGGCCAGGTTAGGCATAAGGAGATTCTGCCAACACGCGGTAACGAAACGCTTCAGCGGCACGAAGTGCCGGTGCGTCAGGAGAGGTGCGGATGAGTTTCCGGCTGGCGGCGTACGCCGTGTGCATCGAGGACCGGCGGGTGCTGCTCGCTCGTCACGTACCACCCATAGGCGAATCTGCTTGGACTCTTCCCGGCGGCAGGGTCGAACACGGGGAGGATCCGTTCGACGCGGTGATCCGGGAGGTCGCTGAGGAGACCGGCTACGACGAGGTGGTGGAACGCCTGCTGGGCGTGGGCTCAAGGGTGATCCCCGCCGCCGTCGCTTGTCGGCGTCGATCATCGCTCGTCGACATCGGCCTCGCCCTGGCGCAGACCGTTTCGGCGACCGGCCACGTCGCTCCGGTCCCGGTCGGCGGTCTGATCCAGCATTGAGGCCGCCCTACACGACCCGAGGCGTCATACCGACTCACGGCGGATCTCATCCAGCGCGCCGCTCGAGGCGAATGGTGATCAAGCCAGCCGCCGTACCGGCGGAGGTCGAGTCAAAGGGGGTAAGACCTTGAAAAGCCTCAAGTTCATCAGTGTGATCTTGAGCGCATTGACCGCGCTCCTGTTCCTGCCTGTCAGCCCGGCCGGCGCGGCCGTCAATACAGTCTGCGCCGGAAGCCTGCCCACCGGCTGGGTCAAGACGAACGACTTCTGGGATCCGACGCGCTGCGGAAATCCGTCGAGGATCACCTACAACGTGTGGAACATCGCGTCCTATTACGACCAGCCCGTCGGCACGATCATGACCGTCTGCTCCAACCAGCTGCCCGCCGGCTGGGTCACCATCAACACCGAGTGGGACCCGTCGAGCTGTGGCCACCCATCCCGGATCTCCCAGAACATGTGGACCATCCAGCGCCTCTCCTGACGGCGTTCTCGCCATTGACCGGCCCCGGACGCCCGTGCGTCCGGGGCCGAACCCCCTTCAGCGGATTCCACGAGCGAGCAGGTCTTTGGCGGCCTGAGGGGCCTTCGCCGGTGAGCCTGCGTCGAAGGGTGGTTGGGGGTCGTACTCGATGGCGAGTTGCACAGCCTCCGCGGTTGTCTGGTCAGCGATGCGCGCCACAAGCGCCAGCGCCATATCGATACCGGAGGAGACGCCGGCGGCGGTCACGATCTTGCCATGAAACACCACCCTTTCGGGGGTGTAGGTCGCGCCGAACGACTCCAGCACGTCGACCGCTCCCCAATGAGTTGTCGCAGGCAGCCCATGGAGCAGTCCGGCGGCGGCGAGCAGCAACGAGCCGGTGCACACCGAGGTCGTCCAGGAACTTCCCTTGTGCATGCGGCCGATCCAGTCCAGAAGCGGGCGGTTGTCCAGCAGCGCCCTGCTGCCTGGGCCTCCGGGCACTAGGAGCACGTCGCATGAGTCAACCTCGGCGAACGTGGCGTCAGCGGTGATGGCCAGCCACTTCGGCACGTCCCGGATGGGCCCGGACGCCGCGGCCACGAAGACGATCTCAACATCGGGAAGGAACTTCAGCACCTCGTACGGGCCGACCGCGTCCAACGCTGTGAACCGATCGAACAACGGTATGGCGATACGCACCGTGCCTCCTTTCGTCTGAAGAGCCGCCTATGGCCCTGCCCTCAGCACGGCGATGGCATCTCATTGTGCATAGAGTCGTCGTCTAGAGATCGGGGCCATGCGTAGGTGGCGAGATAAGAGCACCGTCCGGTCGTTCGACAAGAAAGGCGGTACCGGGTGAGTTCCACCCCCATGGCCTTAGGCGAGGAGGCCGCTGAGGTCCACCGTTTCTGGGCCGGGCTCGGTCTCCCCGGGCTGATCGACGTCCACACCCACTTCATGCCAGAGCGTGTCCTGCACAAGGTCTGGGACTACTTCGACGGCACCGGGCCGCTGATCGGTGGGCTGAAGTGGCCGATCACCTACCGGAAGCAGGAGGCGGAGCGGACGGCTCTGCTGCGGGAGTTCGGGGTCCGGGCCTTCACCGCGATGCTCTACCCCCACAAGCCCGGCATGGCCAGGTGGCTGAACGAATGGGCAGCCGATTTCGCCCGCCGTACCCCCGACTGCCTGTACACCGCCACCCTCTACCCCGAGCCGGACGTCGAGACATACGCCCGCGAGGCCGTTGAAGCAGGGGCGCGGGTGTTCAAGGCTCATGTGCAGGTGGGCGCGTACGATCCGGCCGACGAACGTCTCCAGCGGACATGGGCGCTGCTGGCCGAGGCCCGCATCCCCGTGGTGATGCACTGCGGCTCCGGGCCGGCGCCCGGCAAGCACACCGGCCCCGAGCCCATCGCGCGGGTGCTTGCCCGCCACCCGAAACTGCGGCTGATCGTCGCGCACATGGGCATGCCCGAGTACGAGGAGTTTCTCGACCTCGCCGAACGGTACGACCAGGTACGGCTGGACACGACGATGGCGTTCACCGACTTCACCGAAGAATTCATGCCGTTCCCCCGCAAAGCCCTGCCACGTCTCACCGCGCTTGGCGACCGCATCCTGCTCGGCTCCGACTTCCCCAACACCCCCTACCCGTACCTGCACCAGCTCCAGGCCCTGGAACGACTGGGACTCGGACCGGACTGGCTGCGGGCCGTATGCCACGACAACGCAGCGACCCTGTTCGGCCTATAGCAGGTTGGGACGGTACGTGATGACGGAACTGACGACGTACGAAGGTGGCTGGAGCAAGGTCTGCCGCGACCTGGACAACCATCCCCAGATCAAGATCCTTCACGCCTCGCAGGGTGAGCTCGACACGGGTTTCACCGATGTCGCCGCCTCGTGGGCGGCTCTCGTGGGTGAGCAGGAGGTCAAGGCGCCCGCCGCGCTGGAGCAGTGCGATCTGCGCTTTCGGGAGCTGGGGCGCCAGTGGATGGGTGAAGGGCGGCCGTACGTCAACGGTGAGTTCTACCTCACCCACCTCGCACGGGCGGGCAGCCCGGGGCTGGGCGAGGAGTGGATTGAGTCGTGGACGGGCAAGGAGCTTTTCCCGTCATCGCAGCTGCGCGTTATCGATTGCCACCCCATCACGGGTACGGGTCACTATGCCGCGCTGCGGCTGCTTCCAGGCGGGGACGAACCCGAAATCTGGTGGGTGGCCGAGCCTCGCTATGGCGCCTGGAAGATGGACGTTGGCTACCCGGAGTACCTGGAGATGCTTCAGCTGACAAAGGGCGCCTTCTCCTGGCAGTTCTTGTTCACCCGAGCGCCGCTGGACAATGAAGAGTTCGAGGGCGTGCGCGATCGCATGGAGAACATGCTCGACGCGTTGCCGGTCCTGTTCCCCGAGCACGACTACAAGCCGCTCACAGAACGCTTCTCCGCACGTTCTTCAGACCGATGTAGTTAGATCTCACGGCGATCAAGTGGTCGCACGGAGGTGTTCGATTCCGGTGTCGAGCGCCGCCTTGAGGTGGGTCGAGTCGCCCGTGGCCATCATGATGGTCACGCCTCCCTGGATGCCCGCCAGCAACGCGGCGGCCGTCCGGTCCACCTCAAGGGCCGGCCCGACCAGTCCGTTCGCTTGGAGGGCCCGCATGCCGCGGGCGAGCTGCCGCTGCCATTGGCGCATCAGCTCCGTCACGATTGCCCGTGCACCGGGCGTTGACCGCCCGACCTGCAGGAACAGGGACCCCAGAGGGCAGTGGTCGCCCTGGCGTTCATAGCGTTCCACCACAATGTCCCGCCACTGATGCCAGGACTCCCACGAGTCCAGGCGCCCCAGGTACGGCTGCTGGTCCTCCAGGACGCGGTCCGCCTCGAACTGGGCCACCGCCAGCAGCAGTTCGTCCTTGCCAGCGGGGAAGTAGTGGAACAGCTGGCTCTTGCTCGTACCGGTGCGGCCGCGGATGTCGTCGAGCGTCGTGAGAGCGACACCTTGCTCGCGCAGCAACTCGGCCGCGCCCATGACGATGCGGGCACGCGTGGCGCGGCCCTTCGCGGTCGGCGCGTCCGGCATCCAGCCCCTTCCAGATCATTGGACTAACGGGTCCATTTTACTGGCATAAGGTCCGAGCGACTCTGGACTTGCCGGTCCATTTTCTGCGAGGCACAGTTGGCCACGCACTGCGAGACAAGGGAGGTCGCGTCATGAGTGAACGACTGCGGAACAAGACGGCGCTGGTCACGGGGTCGACCAGCAATATCGGACAGGCGATCGCCGAAGCGTTCGCCGCCGAGGGGGCCCACGTCATCGTGTCGGGGCGCAATCAGGAACGCGGGGCACAGGTCGTCGAAGGGATCCGCGCATCCGGTGGCCGGGCCGATTTCCTGGTGGCGGACCTCGATGGCAGCGTGGAGTCCTCCCAGGACCTGGCAGATCGGGCCCGTGAGACTTTGGGCGGGCGGATCGACATCCTGGTGAACAACGCCGGCATCTATCCGGCCCCCAGCACCACCGCCACTGACGAGAAGACGTTCGACAAGGTCTACGGGGTGAACGTGAAGGCGCCGTTCTTCCTCACCGCCGCCGTCGTTCCGGCCATGATTGAGTCAGGTGGCGGAGTGATCATCAACCTCGGCTCGTGGATCGCTCGCCTGGGCGTTCCGCTCGGCGCACTCTACAGCTCCGCCAAGGGCGCCATGGAGACGCTCACGCGGGCATGGGCCGCGGAGTTCGGCCCGATGGGGGTGCGGGTGAACGCCGTCTCGCCGGGTGTGATCCTCCCCCCGGCCGCGAAAGGCAGCGAGCCCCATCCGGGCGAGATCATGATGAAGGGCACCCCGGCCGGCGGCATCGGCACACCGGATGCCATCGCGCATGCCGTGGTCTGGCTCGCCAGTGACGAAGCGGCCTTCGTACACGGAACCGTGGTGGACGTCGACGGGGGCAGGACCGGGGTCGCCGTCATCGCCGCGTAATAGCGCGGATTCAGCCGCGGCGTACGAGGACGCTGAGGGTGTTGGCGGCCACGATGGCGCCGATGCTCGCCCATTCCGTCGAGCCCAGGTTCTGGCCCAGGCCGATCCAGCCGACGAGGGCCGCGAGGAGCGGGTTGACGCTCATGAAGAGCCCGAACGCCTGGGCGGGTACGCGACGCAGCGTGAACAGGTCGGCGAGGTAGGGCACCGCCGAGGAGAGCACACCGGCCGCGACGGCATAGCCGACGGCCGCGGCGGTCGGCGGCCGGTGCAGGACGAGGATGATGCCGACCGGCAGGAACATCAGCGCGGAGATCCCCGCCGCCGTGGCCGAGCCCTGCGCACCCGGGATGCGGCGGCCGACGGTGCGGTTGAGCAGGATGTACGCCGCCCAGCAGCACGCGGCCAGCAGGGCCAGGCCCATCCCCACATAATCGGCCGAGGGCTGGGGGCGCATCAGTACGACGACACCGGCCGCGGCGATCACCGCGCAGAAGGCGTCGACGCGGCGACGCGCGGCGGCGAGGGCGATCGTGAGCGGGCCGAGGAACTCCAACGTGACCGCCAGGCCAAGGCCGATGCGATCGATGGCGGTGTAGAGGGACAGGTTCATGGTCCCGAACACCACGGCGAGCCCCAGCACCGGCCGCCACTGCGCCCAGGTGAAGTCCCTCAGACGGGGGCGGCCGACGGCGAGCAGGACGAACGCGGCGACGTACTGGCGGACCGCGACGACGCCCACGGGCCCAAGTACGGGGAAGGCAAGAGCACCGATCGCGGCGCCGACCTGGTTCGACAGGCCGCTGCCGGCCATCGTGACCACGCCGGCCAGCCGCCCCCTGGACGGCGCTGGGATCAAGGGCCCCGAAGACAGGGAAACCGTGTCGGACGCGCTTCGCATGACTAGATGGTGGGACCTGGCGATGCTTGCACAAAATGCGTTTACTGCGGGATCTATACACTTGAGTCATGGATGATGTGGAGCTGCGGCAGTTGCGGTGCCTCGTCGCCATCGTCGACGAGGGCACCTTCACCGACGCGGCCATCGCTCTGAGCGTCTCCCAGGCGGCGGTGTCCCGGACTCTGGCCTCGCTCGAACGCGCCCTGGGGGTGAGGCTGCTCAGGCGTACCTCACGCGAGGTGACACCGACCACGACCGGGCTGCGGGTGGTCGCCCAGGCCAGGCGAGTGCTCAGTGAGGTGCACAACCTGGTCCAGGAGGCCACCTCGGGCCACAGCATCCTGCGGATCGGCTATGCCTGGTCGGCGGTCGGCCGCCACACGCCCGCGTTCCAGCGCCGCTGGGCCGCGACGCACCCCGGGACGGATCTGCACCTGGTACGCGTCAACTCCGCGACCGCCGGCCTGGCGGAGGGCGCCTGCGACCTCGCCGTCATCCGCAATCCCCTGGAGGACCGCCGCTTCGAGAGTGCCATCATCGGTCTGGAGCGGCGCCTGTGTGGCCTGTCCGCCGAGGACCCCCTGGCCACACGCCGGTCGCTACGCCTTGCCGACCTCAGCGAGCGCATCCTCCTGATCGACCGGCGGACCGGCACCACCACACCCGAGCTGTGGCCGCCCGGCTCCCGCCCGGCGACTGAGGAGACCCATAACGTCGACGACTGGCTGACCGTGATCTCCAGTGGACGCTGTGTCGGCATGACGGCGGAGTCCACCGCGCACCAGTACCCCAGGCCCGGCGTCGTCTACCGGCCGGTCCGCGACGCCGAGCCCATCGCCGTACGCCTCACTTGGTGGCGAGACGACCCGCATCCGGCGATCCAGGCGGCGATCGAACTGCTCACGGCCCTCTACCGGGGCGACTGAAGACGGAGTACGCGTCCGCCGGCGCATCGGAAGGCTTCCACCTCAGCCGTCCACGGATCTCAATCCCGACGCGTCGATCATCTCGGAGCCAGAATGCCCCGCCGGGCGCCTCTAGGACGCGAGCTGATCGGTAGTGGAACGGTTGTCGGCAAGGGTTCGGACGATGTCAGGACCCCATGTGTACTCGACGACAGGTAGTTCGAATCCTGTAGGGAAGCGTTCCATGAACTCATTGGTGGGATGGCCGCCGAGACGCCGGTAAAAGGTGATCGCGGCCACGTTATCGCGCAACACCTCCAGGTAGACCGTCTTGTCAGGGTGTTGCTCGGAGGCCCAGCCAAAAGCGTGGTACACGAGTTGGCGACCGATGCCGGACTGCTTGCGCTCCGGCTGGACGTGCAGGTTATCGAGCAAGAGGCGCCCGTCGGTTCCGGCGTCGAGATAGGCAAATCCCAGCAGGACGTTGCCATCGACGGCAACGAGCAGGCAGCGGGCGCGATCCGGTTCCGAGGCGAGGGTGGCGAGTCGGATGCTCCACATGGCCTTGCGCTCGTCGAGCAGCGGCCCATTCAAATAGCTGGCGGGCATGATCCCGGCATAGGCAGTCAGCCAGCTACGAGTGTGGAGCTCTGCGATCTGCTCGGCGTCGTCTTGGGTACCGGATCTGATCTGCATGGGCATAGAGGTTGGCATAGTCGCTGATAGAGCCGGTAATCGCCGGAGGCTTACCTGAAAAGGTCTTGCATGGCACTGCGACCGGGCCAGGACCTCTCAGGACTCGGAGAAGACGGCCCCTGGAATGAGCAAGGCCAGGCCGGGGCTCACGTCTCGTCGAGCTGCCGCAGATACCCGGCCAGTTCGGGGACCGTCGGCAGCGTCTGCGGGTCGACGCTCTTCCGGATCAGACCGGCCTCCTCATCCCCGCGTTGCCCTTCGAGGATGACGACGACGAACCCGGGCGGAAGCGAGCCGTGAATGCCGCCCCGGCGCGCTGTCGTGGTCATCGCTTTGCAGGCATTGGCCATCGCGCTGTCGTGCGCCGCCTCGAGTGCGTCCATCGCCGCATCCCGTTCGGGCTCGGTGGTAGCGGGCGCCAGATACTCCTCAGTGAGACGCTGATACCACGGCGACATCGCATCGCTCGCGGCGTCCAGGACATCCCACCGCCACTCCGGCGGGACGAACCGTGTCGAGTACCCATAGTCCTCGCGCACCGCTGCCTCAGTGTTGGCGGCCAGGGCGGGCGGGAGGATCTTGGCACCGTCCATGTAGAAAAGATGGAACGCCGCGCCGTACAGCCGCTCGCCCGGACACGCCGCCGCAAGGTCACTCAGGATGCGGCATCCGCTGTCATGCCATGCCTTCTCGAAGGCGCCCCAGTCCATCGCCGCATGCTAGCGCGCGATCCTTTAGCCACGGCCGGCTGGATATCAAGGGCCTCCCGCTGCCGATGTTTGCTAATGGCACGACGATCAGCCTGCGACCAACGCGCAAACGCCATCCGTCTCATCCTCCCGACTGCTGCCGTCTCCCCTGAGGGGGAAGCGGGCCAGGAGTCGAAGTGCCCTCGCCGGAGGCATTAAAAGGTGGTCAGCGCACGTCGCGCGCCTCTCGAGCGCCAAGCGGTCACGACTGACTGCACGAGGGTGGTTGATACGCCGTTCGTAGTGTTCACCTCGTAGTCGTACGGACCGAACGTATGCATGCCGTTGATTTCGACGTGCCCACGGCCTTCCCCGGCACGACGGTCCCCGCGCTCGTGTTCTCTTCGGTCGATCTCCGCAAGATCGCAATGCACCCCGACCAGGAACACGTCGAAGTCAGTCAATAGGCGTGATAGTTCCTCGCGCCAGGTCCGGTATTCGATGACATGTTCCAGGATCAAGTCGTTGCCTGCGGTCGCAAGGGCAGGCAGGCATCGGTGAAAGCCTTTGAAGAACCGTGGCCGCATCTCGTTCCACCAGGAGAAGGGGCCTTCGTCTTCCCGCCGCTCCGGGAGCATGCCGCTTGCCACGAATTGGTCGGAGGAGACTCGCTCCACCGGCTCCTCGCCGCCACCGGACTACGCCCGCGTGGCGACTACCAGGGCAGTTCCCCGGTCTCGTCTTGGAAGGTTCCTGTCGGGCCGTCCACATCGAGAGTGGCCAGGCGTACGACGGCTCTGGCGCTCTCCTCCGGCGATCTTCCGATCCCGAAGGCCGCGGTCATGTCGGTGGCTGTGGTGCCGGGCTCCAGGGCGTTGAACTTGATGCCGGGCTGGGATTTGGCGTACTGGACCGTCAGCATGGTCGCCGCCGCCTTGGACGCGGAGTAGAGCGCCAGCGGCAGGTGGAACTCAGGCCGGTCAGGGTTGTTCACCGCCCAGAACGATCCGGCGCTGCTCGATACGGTGACCACGGTGGGGTTCGAGGACTTGCGCAGCAAGGGGAGTGCCGCTTCTGTGACGCGTACGATCCCCACCGCGTTGGTGTCGAACACCCGCAGGGCCGTGGGACCGTCGAGGGGTTCGTTCCCGAGGATGCCCGCGTTGTGCACCAGGACGTCGAGCTGTCCCTCGGCCGCGTTGATCGTCGCCAGCGCGCTGCGCACCGAGGCGTCGTCGGTCACGTCGAGCTGCACGAACCGTGCGCCGAGGGCGGCTGCGGCCTTCTCGCCTCGCTCGATGTCGCGCGCACCGATGTAGACGGTGTGCCCCAGTTCCAGAAGTTGTTTGGCTGTCTCAAAACCGATGCCCTTGTTGGCTCCGGTGATCAGTGTGACGGTCATGGGTTCCCTCTCGAAATGTGTGGCCCGAGTGGACCGTTGGATGCGACTGCTCTCCACGTCGCCGACGTCGGCCCCGAAGGGTCAGCCGGTAAGCTGCCGGAGTAGCTCACCGGCGTCGTGCAGGGCCGTCATGTGCACGAACCGCCCGTCGCGCACCTGGTAGATGGCGTACTCGGTGATCTCGAACGAGGCGCCGGTGGGTGCCACCCCGAGCCACTCCTTCACCGGCGTTCCTGTGTTGACCAGCCGCGCGGCCAGGCGATCACCGTCGAAGAGCAGTTCCTTGAGCTCCCAGTGCAGGTCCGGAACCGCGTCGACGTCAGCCTTCTGCACGGCGATGAGGTCGTCCCGGGTGGCGGGCTCACCGTTCAACGTGGTCCGGTCGTCGATGTACTTGTCCATCTGATCGAACCTGTGGGCGTTGAGCTCACTGATGTAGCGCAGGTAGAACCCACGCAGATCACTGTCGGACATCAACTGTCCCTTTCTGTACGGCACCGGGTATGGCGATCCCGGTGCTTGCCCTCGAGAAGTCCCACGGGAGGCGACCTACCACAACTTCCGCATCGATCGATGCGGAATTCCACCGTAGCACGTTCTGCATCGATCACTGCGGAAGTGCGCGGACCTGTGGGGATGGAGACATGCGGAACTGGCCGGGACGGCTCGCTCGTGAACATCAGGAAGCGTCACAGCCCGGACAGGCTGCGCAGAACGCAGGAGTCGTTGCTTCAGGGGTCAGCCGGGCACCTGGCAAGGGACTCTCCGCCAGCAGTACCTGAAGTCCTTGGCGCGAACCCAGGTTGGCAATGACACGGTTGTTCGCGAAGACGAACACCGGGCGGCTCTCAGCAGGGCGGCCAGTTGCGCAGGGCGGCGTCGGCCATGTCCTGGAGTTCGTCGCGGCCGACGCCGCTGGCGGCTTGCACGGCGATGCCATAGGCCAAGGCGGTGATGTAGCGGGCCAGCAGTGCCGGGTTGACCTCCGGTGGCAGGTCGCCGTCATCGACGGCTCGTTGGAACCGTTCTCGAATGCAGGAGTAGCCACTGTCGCGCCACGCGACGAGGAGGTCTCGGGCTCCACGACTGGAGTCGCCGGTGGCCAGGGCACCCTGGACACCCAGACACCCGTGGGGACCTGCCGGGCGAGTGGTGGTTCGAACAGTGCCGGCAATGATCGCCGTGGCGACACCGAGGGCGGTCGGCTCGTCCAGGGCTCGGGCCAGGTATGCGCTCGGGCCTTCGGTGTAGCGCTCCAGGGCCTTGCGGAACAGCTCTTCCTTGTTGCCGAAGGTGGCGTACATGCTGGTGGTGGAGATGCCCATCGCGTCGGTCAGGTTGGCCAGACTGGCCCCCTCGTACCCCTGCTCCCAGAACACCAGCAGGGCGCGCTCGAGCACTTCGTCGGCGTCGAATCCCCGCGGTCGGCCGGTTGGGCGGCGCTGCCTGGTCTCCACTCCCGCAGTCTAACCCTTCTGCAACGATCGATGCGGAAGATACTAGCCGGCCAGTGCCGTACGGCTGGCGGTCGAGGGCGCACACGTGTTCATCACCGGCTGGCGCAAGACCGGACTCGACGCGGCCGTCGGCGGCGGACCTGGTGGTCGCAGAAGGAAGGGGCTCCCGACAGCATCCGGTTGACCGTGCGCGGCACCCGGCGCGAAGCCGGTCGAGCCTTCGTCATGAGAGCAGGTGACGGAAGTCAAACCCGCTGTGTCAGCTTGGGAATTGCCGGGATCTTGGCCCGTAGAGGCGTAGGCCCGCGACCTGGTCTTCCGCGCGACGCGCGCACCTCGCCCGGCTGATCATCCAGAAGCCGAAGCCCCCGCCGGAGACGCGTTCTTAAGGGATGATGAGTGCTGTGCCTGACCTGCTCTGGGATGACGTGAAGGTTCTCTTCGACCCTGAGGTCACCGGAGCGTTGCCTGACGTGATCGTAGAGGGGACGACTGTCGAGGACTGGCAGGTGCTGCTGGATCTTGTCCGGGCGCAGGGCTGGCAGTACGCCTTCTCGGTAGATGGCGAGCCGATGGAGCTCACTTCGGCTGCTGACATGGCCGCGGCTGCCTACGCCGGCGGCAGGCCCGAGCTGAGAGTCACGCCCGAGCTGAGAATCTGGCCGAGCCCCGACATGCTGATGATCTTCCGCATGTATCAGACCGAGTCCATCGACTTCGACGTCGATCTCAGAGAGTTGCAGGGGCAGGAGCGGTTGGACGTCCTGGTGGATTTCTTCTGCGCGATTGGACGGCGTCTCGGGAAGTCCGTGTTGATGACCGCGGAGGGATCTCGCGACCATCCGGATCTTGGGTTCGACATCGAGGCTGACCGGGTGGTGCTGATGGCAGATCCGGTTGATCCGCGCGTGTAGCAACTGTGAAGAGCTTGAGGCCGGGGTTCATGCCAGCAGGGGAAGCGGGCCAGAGCCACGGGGACAAGGTGGAGTCCACGCTGGTGGCCCTGGTCTGCTCGGCTTGGCCTGGATCGATGGCGGGCGAGGTGATCAGCTTCCACCTCAGCCGCTAATGGACCTCTTCCTTTCGCGATCATCCCGGAGCTGGAGGCGTTCGAGAAGGGCATCGCGTGCGCGACAAGATTGAGACCATCAGGCTGCGGCTGACTGCTTGCACGCTCAACGACACTGACGAGTTCCACGGCCTATTCAGCGATCCGCTAACCCACACGATCGGGGCGGGGCCGTTCACGTCGCGGGCTGAGACGGTGGACTGGCTTGAGCGCAGGCTCAAGACGAAGCAGGAGTATGGCTTTGTCTGGTACGGCATTCGCCATCGCGACGGCGGCCCGCTGATCGGTGGCTGTGGCATTCTCGCCAGCCGCACAGGTGGCCTTCCCCTCATAGCGTGGAGACCGAACCGGGAGAGGTTTGGTCGTGGCAGCAGTCACGCGGCGGCGCTTTGATCCGGAGTTCCGGGCGGGC
>NZ_JBEZFW010000026.1:0-142001 GCF_040649695.1 Nonomuraea sp. NPDC048901
GGTTACATTCCGAACCCGGAAGTTAAGCTTCCCAGCGCCGATGGTACTGCACTCGGGAGGGTGTGGGAGAGTAGGTCACCGCCGGACAATCTTTGGTTGCAGAAAGGGCTCCACGCACACGCGTGGGGCCCTTTCTGCGTTGCGGGTCAGGCGCAATAGGTCGGGCACAAGCAGCGGTGGGCTCTGCTCTACGGGAGTGGCCTGTTTGCGGCCAGGAAATGTACAAGCTTCGGATTGCAGCCCTGAACCGCGGTGTGGCCGATTCAGGACGTAGCCGACCGCACCGCCGAGCAGCCGCAGGCGCCGGATCGTACAATCAACGGCTTACCCGCGGAGAACGAAGACGCCCCAGCCGATGTAGTCCCTGCCGTACTCGAGATATGAGTCGCGTGCATGGTCCAAGAATTGCCGCAAGGCCGACGCATCGGGGTCGTCCGGATTTTCGCGTAGCCATTCGCTCAGTGTCCACCATTGAGCGGCGACGTACCTGTCCCAGATGTCGTGGTTCGCCAGGACCATTTCCACCAACTCATAGCCGGCGTCTTCGATGAGCTTGGCCGTACCGGACAGCGAAGCGAAAGAATCTTTCGGCACTTGGAGCTATGCACAGGCTTCGGGCGGTGGCGGGCTGATCCAGTAGCAGTCACCGACCAGGGCGAGTCCGCCGGGGCGGAGCAGGCGGCGTAGGAGGGTGAGGGTGCCGGCGAGGCCGTCGCCGATCCACGCGGCGCCTATGCACGAGACGATGTCGTACGAGTGCGGCTCGTCCTCATAGGTCCCGGCGTCCGCCTCGATGAAGCGTACCTGGCCGGTCACATCGAGCTCGTCCGCGCGATCTCTGGCGGCGGTGAGAAAGACCTTGCTGATCTCCACGCCTACCCCGTACGAGCCGTAACGGGCGGCCCATTGGGTGAGCATTTCCCCCTTCCCACAGGCGAGATCCAGGTGGCGCGCGCCTGGTGTGATGCGGCAGATTTCGCCGAGGAGATGCAATTTTTCGTCAGTGATGGGGTTCAGAATGCGGTGCTGGGCCTCGGCGATCTCATGGAAGCGGAGTGACATGTCGAGCAGTTTTCCCGAAGCGGTCAATCACCGCGACCGAATATGCGGGCCGGGCCAGGCTCGGTGACATGCTGCGGCTTGCTAGGCTGGTGGTACCGGGCCATCCCACCGCGGGTGGCCTTCGTCGCGTAAGGCCCGAGAATCGGGCGGCGACCTGCCACGGCGGACCGTCATGTGACGCACGGGTCTGCTGAGTGAGCCAACGAAATGGACCAGAAGTGAACAGTGATAACGGATCGGACGGCGGACAGCGCGAACGGGGCGACGGCGGAGACAAGCGTCCCCAGGGCGGCGACAGGAGCGGCGGGTATGGCTCCCGCGGGCGCGACCAGCGCGACTCCAGGGGCGACCGTCCGTTCCGTTCTGACGACAGGCCGCGCTCCGGCGACCGAGGGCCACGACGCGACGGTGGCGACCGAGGGGCGTCGCAGGATCGCGGATACGGCGAGCGTTCCGGATACCAGGGGCGCGGCGACCGGGGCACCGGGCGCGACGGCGGAGGATATCGCGGCCCGCGTCGTGAGGGTGCCTCCGGCGATGACCGGGGACCTCGTCGCGAAGGCGGGTTCGGTAGTGACCGCGGCCCTCGCCGCGAAGGTGGTTACGGCGGTTCGGGCCGCGAGGGCGGATTCAGCGGAGACCGTGGCCCCCGCCGCGAGGGCGGTTACGGCGGTCCGCGCCGTGAAGGCGGATTCGGTGGTGACCGTGGCCCGCGTGGCGAGGGCGGTTACCGCGGCGGCGACCGCGGTCCGCGTCGCGAAGGTGGATACGGTGGCCCGCGCCGAGAGGGTGGCTTCCGTGATGACCGGGGCGGGCGCGGTGGCGATGACCGACGTCCCTTCCGTGACCGTGACGACCGTGGCCCGCGTCGTGACGCCGGCTCCGGCGATGACCGTGGCCCCCGTCGTGAGGGTGGTTACGCTGGTCCTCGCCGTGAAGGCGGTTACGGCGGCGGGCCGCGCCGTGAGGGCGGGTTCGGTGGTGACCGTGGCCCGCGTGGCGAGGGCGGTTACCGCGGCGGCGACCGCGGTCCGCGTCGCGAAGGTGGATACGGCGGCCCGCGCCGTGAGAGTGGCTTCCGGGACCGTGATGATCACCGGCCGGGTGGGTTCCGTGAGCGTTCTGAGGGTGGCGACGATCGTCGTTCCTTCCGGGACCGTGATGACCGCGGCCCTCGTCGCGAGGGTGGTTACGCCGGTCCGCGTCGTGAGGGCGGTTACAGCGGCCCCCGTCGCGAGGGCGGCTTCCGCGACCGTGACGGCGGTGGGGATCGTCGTGGTTTCCGTGACCGTGATGACCAGCGCCCGGGTGGGTTCCGCAGCGACCGGGGTCCGCGCCCCGAGGGCGGCGGTGACCGAGGTCCCCGCCGTGAGGGCGGCTTTGACCGGGGTCCGCGTGGCGGCGACGACCGCCGTCCGTTCCGGGACCGCGACGACCGTGGCCCCCGTCGCGAGGGTGGTTACGGCGGTCCGCCCCGTGAAGGTGGGTTCCGCGACGACCGCGGTTCGCGCCCTGGGGGTGGCGACGATCGTCGTTCGTACCGGGATCGTGACGACCGCGGCCCTCGTCGTGAGGGCGGTTACGGTGGCGGTCCGCGCCGTGAGGGCGGTTACGGTGGTCCGCGCCGCGAGGGTGGCTTCCGTGACGATCGGGGTCCCCGGCGCGAGGGTGGCTTCCGCGACCGTGACGATCATCGGCCGGGGGGGTTCCGTGAGCGTTCTGAGGGTGGCGACGATCGTCGTTCCTTCCAGGATCGTGACGACCGTGGCCCTCGCCGCGAGGGCGGTTACGGCGGCCCGCGCCGCGAGGGTGGCTCCCGTGACGATCGGGGTCCCCGTGAGGGTGGTTACCGCGACGACCGGGGCCCGCGTGGCGATGACCGTTCCCGCCCGTTCTCGCGCGACTCCCGTGATGACCGGGCGTCCAGCGGCACTCGTGCCAGGTTCGGCCGTACCGAGGACGACGCTCCGAAGCGCGAGCCGCTGCCCGAGGTCGCGCCCGACATCACCGCCGAAGAGCTCGACAAGGAGGTACGCGACGAGCTGCGCTCCCTCCCCGGCGACCTCGCCGAGCTGGTGGGCAGGCACATGGTCGCCGCCGAGCGTGCGCTGGAGGAGGACGACCCCGATCAGGCTCACGAGCACACCAAGGTGGCCCGCCGGTTCGCGGCCCGCATCGGTGTCGTACGTGAGGCGGCGGGAATCGTCGCCTACCGGGCTGGGCACTTCTCCGAGGCCCTCAGCGACCTGCGCGCAGCAAGGCGGATGACCGGTTCTGACGCGTATCTCGCGGTCATGGCCGACTGCGAACGCGGCCTCGGCCGTCCGGAACGCGCCCTCGACCTGGTCCGCTCGCCCGAAGCCGAACGCCTCGACAGGGCGGGACGCATCGAGCTGTCCATCGTGGAGTCGGGCGCCCGCCGCGACCTGGGCCAGAACGACGCCGCCGTCATCACCCTGCAACGTCTGCCCGAGCTGCGCGATCCGCAGGCGAAGCCCTGGTCGGCTCGTCTCGCGTTCGCGTACGCCGACGCGCTGGCCGACGCGGGTCATCAGGAGGCCGCGACCGATTGGTTCGCCAAGGCGATGGCCTTCGACGAGGACGGCGAGACGGACGCCGCCGAACGGTACGCCGAGCTGACGGGTGCCGTCATCGAGGATGTCGAAGAGGACTTCGACGACGAGGACGACTCCGACGACGCGGGTACGGCCGGCCAGGCCGACGCCATGATCGAGCTGGACGAGGACGTCGACGAGGACGCGGCCCTGGCTGAGGCAGACGACCTTCTCGACGACTCCGAGCCCACCGACGATCAGTCTGCGGAAACCGAGCCGGTGGACCGGGAGGATGAGCCGCTCGGTCGGCAGGATGCCGATGATGAGCAGGACGGCGCGGAGGACCGGCAGGGCGCCATCCGTGAGCAGGACGGCCCTGCCGACCGGGAGGACGCCGACGACGAGCAGAACGGCTCTGCTGACCGGGAGGACGCCGACGACGCGCAGGACGGGCCTGCCGCCGAGGCGGAATCCGCTCCTGAGCAGGTGAAATCCGCTTCCGAGCTGGAGGCCGCCGAGTCCGGCGAGCTCCGGGACGGTTCGGCGAACGCCTCGAAGGACGTCCCGAAGGGCGTCTCAAAGGACGCTTGGAAGGACGCCTCGAAGGATGCCGAGCCTGATGAGCTGCTGGACGACGAGTCCGGCACGGCAGAGTCGAGCGTCCCGGAGTCCAAGGCCTCTGCGATTGAGACCCCGATGGCGCTAGGCATCACTCCGGCGTTCATCGAGCCCAACTTCGGCGACATCCTGGACCAGCCCGACGAACCAGCCGAGGACGCCGCCAAGCGCGACTCCCAGCGCGAAGACTGACGTCCTGCTCCGCCGTACACCTTCCACGGTGTACGGCGGAGTTCTGGTACGGCACTTCGTACCAGAAGTCAGGGTGAGACGCGGTCGAGCCAGTGGTAGATGCCCGCGACGTTAGACGGAGCGCCACTCAGGAGCTCGAACTGCTCCGCCGTGTCATCGTCCGCCTTGAGCGCTTGGTACCGCTCCATGGTCCGGTCCCTGACCATGGCGATGGCGTGGTCGAGGTCGAGGCCCTCCGTGTGTACCTGGCGGGTGAGATCGACCCAGACGCGAAGTTCCTCCGCGGAGCGTTCGAGCGTTTCCTGTACGGCGCCGACCGGTCCGTAGTGGCTGAACAGCAGCCGCTGCGGGCCGAGTGCCTTGAACAGCGAGAGCGAGTTGAGCGCCGTCTCCAGGTCGAAGTCCGGAGGCGGGGTGGCCGGGCGCAGGTCCCCGGTCTGAGGCAGGTACACGCCGGCGGCGTCACCTACGTACAGATCGCCAGTGGCGGAATCGATGAGACCCACATGGTGCTTGGCATGACCGGGGGAGTAGTGGCTGTTCAGCGTCCTTCCGTTGCCCAGGTCGATGGATCCGGTGTCGCCGAGCGCGACGATGCGGTCGGCCTCGGTGGGCGATAGTTCACCAAATAGCGTGTCAAGGCGGTCACCCCACACCATCCTCGCGCTGGCCATCAATCTGGACGGATCGGCCAGGTGCCTGGCCCCCTTCTCATGCACCACGATCTGGGCGGACGGGAAGTACCTCGCCATGTCCCCAGCGCCGCCGGCATGATCGAGATGGATGTGCGTGACCACGACCGTGGCAAGGTCCTCAGGGCCCACGCCGAGCGAGGCGAGTGCGTCACGGACCACGGGCGCCGAGGTCGAGGTGCCGGTCTCGACCAGGCATGGGCGGTCACCCAGGATCAGGTATCCAGCCGTGATGCCCGAATAGCCGGCCATCTTCGTATCGATCTCATAGACGTCGCCGCCCAGGGCGGTGATGTTGTCCACAGTCACTCCTGATCCGCTGCCGTTATCCCCAGAATGGCGTTCGAGCCGATCCGGCGTACCCCTCATCGTAAAGAGTGATCTCACCAGAACCCCGATGGGAGGACGACAGTGGACCGCAACGAGGTCGTACTGGTGGGAAGGCTGTCCGCGACGCCAGAGGAAAAGCCCCTGCCGAGCGGCGACATCCTCACGAAATGGCGCCTGATCGTGCGCCGCCCGGAAAACAGACGCGGCCAGACGATGACGGACAGCGTGCCATGCGCGACCTTCGATCCCGAGGCGGCCGCCTTCGTCCGCAACCTCAGACCCCGCGACACCATGGAGATCAAGGGCGCTTTCCGCTGCCACGTCTACGGCCCGACCGCCGCCAAGATCTGGCGCTACGAAGTCGAGGTCACGATGGCGAAGGCAGCCCCACCTGACCCAGCTGACCAGCCGAGGCCCTCACGACCGCGCCGAAAGCCTTTCCCACTCGCACAGAGCCGACGGCTCGGCAACGACCCGGAACCGCCGGACGCTCAGGAGTGCCGACGAGGCCCGGCCCCTCCGCCAACCCCAAAGCCATCCGGAAACGCGATGATCCAGGACAAGCGCGACATCCTCCCGTCCATCCCCTCGCCACGCCCAGCCCCGGACCTGGCCCCGACCGGCTAGCTCGCTATTCGGGCGTGGCACCTCGTGGAATTGTCCGGCGGTCGCCTGCCGATCGCCGGACGATCGACAGCGGGGCCCGGGGCCGGGGGTCAGTGACAGGGGAGCGCGCCGAGCCACACCGTTCCTACAGGTAGTCGCACTGCTCGCCACCCGTGCGCTGTTGACATCCCGCGGACTGGTGTAGTTGCCTCAGCCACTCGGCCCTATTCATCCCTGGTAGAAGCCATACAGCGAGATCGTGGATCCACCACTCAGCGGGACGTCATCGCGGCAACCGCCTACGCTCGTGACGATGCCATGGATCTTCGGCTGGGGACGAAAGTCCACCACTTGATGGGCCGTCATCTTGCGGGTAACCGCCGTCGCTGGTCCAGAAGATGACGGCCCATCGAAGGCGTATCTCCTGGGCTTATGCGCTCAGGCCCATTAGATCGTTGATCCACCGCTCGGCGGGGACACAAGCGTCCAGATCGGTGCAGTTAGGTCGTGGTGCGGCACGACTCAGGAGGTCGGTATCGCTATTGATCGTCTACCGCGGTGGCCGGAAACGTTCATCGGCTTACGATATGTAACCGGCGATGGTCTTCGCGCACACCAGCGACTCGGTACGCGTGGTGTCCACCTCCAGGTCATAGACCACACCGTCGTGTACCGCCTCCGCCTGGGCCACGGCCATGCCCGGGATGCGGTCTCCCCGAGCCCGCTCGCGGTCGGCGGCGACCGCGCTGTCACACCTGACGCCGACCCACAGGACGTCGAGCCCGCCGAGAACTCTCTGCCACTGCTGCTGGGAGTCCCCTCCCCCGAGAAGGACATCATCGATGATGACCCGGGCTCCGGCACGGGCCATCATGGCGATCCCCTCCCGCCACGCCGTCTGCAGTTGCAGGAACTCCGGCCCGACGGTCACAGCTCCGTCGGAGGCGATCTTGAGTCCCGTGTCCGATGTCATCATGGATTCGGGCATCGCCTCGATCATCGAGTCGACACCTCCGATGGCAAGCCAGGGCTGCGGCAGTACGGCCTGCAGGCTCCGGACGATCGAGGACTTGCCCGCGCTGGATCCGCCATTGAGCACGATCACCTGCGTTGTCACGGCGTACACAGTAGGGGCGCCGCCTCAAGGAAGTGAAACGATTTTCGGCCGACGCTGCCCTGCCGCTGCGACCCGGTGAACGTTTCCGGTCACTGCGCCGGCCGGGCCGTTGCGTCGCCGATCAGCAGCGGTACACGAGGACGGAGCAGTTGAGCGGTGACTGCTCTGGTCGCTACGCCATTCTCGTACTTACAGCCTGCGCTCAGAAGGGCTCTTTACAGTGCTGAGTGGTGTCCCATCCAGTGGTGGATCAACGATCTCGCTGTGCGTTTCCTACGTGGGCGAACAGGGCTGAGCGGGGGAGAAACCACACCGCTCTGCGGGACTTCGTCGTGGTATGCGGTGATGGAGCCGTCCAGGCTGCAGTCGTCGAGCTGCCAGCGCTGCTCCAGCCGGCGGCATTCGTCCTTGCGGAACAGCGCGGGATTGTCGGTCAGCAGGCTGCCGAAGGCCCGCTTCAGTCCGTCCTCGCTCGTGCCCTCCGGAGCGGGCAGGAGGGACGCGAGCGCGGCCAGCTCGCGATCGGCGGTTACCCGACTCGCCTCAGCCGGTGGCGAAGGTGTCGGCGGTGGCCCGAGTCGCCTCAGCCGGTGGCGAAGGTACGGAGGACGAGGCCCGTAATGGGCTTAGGGCCGAAGGAGGTTGATTTGCGAGGCACGCGCTCGCCCCCCGCCGCGATGGCCAGCACGTCGTCGACGGCTAGCGGCTTCAGAATCACGGCGGTGCCGCCCGTATCGAGAGCCAGCTGCAGGGCGGCCTCCGGGTCATGATGCACGATCCGTACGGCCTGCTGATCGTCCTGCATGCCCCACACCTTGGGCAGGACGAACTCACTGAGGATGGAGATGTTCAGCGAGTTCCACAGATCGGAGCGGTCCGCAGGCATGGCACGGGCGAGCTGGACCGGATCAGGGTTGGTGAGCAGGTGGCAGCCTCCTTCGCCGGCGAGCAGAAATGCGGGCTCCCCTGCCGCCTGGAGCGCGGCCAGGCCCTGGTCGAGGGTGGCATGATCGTGGACACGCCATGACCCCTTGGCCTTGGCCGCCGCCTCGGTCAGGGGCAGGCCGGGGATGACGCGGTGAATGGCCTTGAGATCGGGCGGGTACGCGGTCGAATCGACGAGCAACGCCAGCCCGAAGTCCCATGGACCAAAGGTGGACTGTCCCTGCTCGCCGCCACGCGCGTGCTGCCCCGTGGGCTGCTGGACGCCAGACACTGATGCGGTGGCGAGTCCTGGCACCTGGCCTGGTTCGGTGCTGGTTGCTGGGCTTGGTTTGGTATGGCTTGCTGGGCCCTGAGCTGGTGTCGGGTTGGTTGCCGGAACCTGAGGAGGTGCGGCATCGGGCGTTGAATGCCGAACGGGTGTGGCAGGGGGCGCTGACGGCTGGGCCGATGCGACGGAAGGCTGAGCGCCGTGGAGCGGCGCGGGTGTCGGCTCTGCTGGCGCGTTGAGGTGCGGTGTGTTCAGTGGCGAGGTGAGCGGAGGCTGTGGGGTGGTGGATGCCGGTGTTGTGGGAGCAGGCCATGAGGTGGAGGCGGGGACCTGGCTGGCACGGGCCGCGTGCTCCTGGCGTTGGAGGACCCGGTATGTCGCGTACCTGTGGTGGCCGTCGGCGATGAGGGCTTGGCGGTTTCGGAGGTCGGCGTTGACGGCGTCGATCTCGGCCGGATCCGTGATTGCCCAGAGGCGGTGGCGGAGACCGTCCTGCGTATCAGCAGTCACCAGAGGCGGGCGTGTCGACGCCACGTGATCCACCAGGAGGGTTGCCGTGCCTTGGCCGCCGTCGTAGAGGAGGAAAATGGGTTCGAGGTTGGCCTGGGTAGTGCTCATGAGGGCGAGCCGGTCGGCGACGGGTCCGGGGAAGATGTTCTCGTGGGGGAGGATGATGCGTCGAGCCGGGTCCGCCAGGGCCACATCCCCGATGAGGCCGCGCTGTAGGACGCCCGGTCCGTGCTGTTCGTACACATATAGAGCTGGTTGCTCGTCAGCGACCAGCACCTTCGCGTCCAGCCAGGCGAGGAGGGTGTCGCGAGCTTCGCAATAGCGCTCGTTCGCTGAGTGTTCGGGAGTGTCGGCAGACGGCTGGACCGCTGCATCCCCATGCGCCTCACCCTGAGGCTCATCGCTGGGTCGAATGTCGTCGAGTTGCTTGTCACTGTCAGCGGGCTGCTCGTCATCAGGCCGCCTGCCGCCGGGGTGGTCGTCGTGGAGCTGTTCGGCGGTTTCTCCCGGCGGGGTGTCGTATTGGCTGACGGCTGGGTCGGCGCGTGTTCCGGCGGGGTGGTGACCTATCGGGGCCGGAGATGTGTCGCTGTCGTGATCGCCGGCTGCGATTCCGGCGCCGTGCTCGTGGGTGCTGATGGAGTCATGGGGTTGGGGGATGGTGACGGCAGCGTCGGGTGCGCTCTGATCGTCAGGTGCGCTCGGACGGGTGTTCACCGCTGGGTCCAGCGCGGGGCTCACCGCTGTGGCAGCGGGTTGTTCGTCGGCTGTCGTCGCAGCGGTGGCAGCGTGGTGGGAGGCGGCGCTGGGCGTCGTGCTGTGGTGGGAGGTGGCGCCAGGCGTCGTGCTGTGGTGAGGGGCGGCACTGGTGGGGGTCTTGTTGTGGTGGGTGGCGGCGCCAGGTGTCGCGCTGTGTTGGGGGGAGTCGGGAGTGGGTGGGTGTCCTTCGGGGGACTGGCAGGGAAGGATGAGGCGGACGACGTTGTTGGGATGGGAATCCAGGAGGGCGCGTACATCACCCTCAGCGATCAGGTCGTACGGCGGGGAGGTCACCTTGGCGGGATCGTCGACCGTGAAGCGGACGCCGCGGAAGGGGCGTAGGAGCAGTCCATCAGGCGCTGGCAGTTCAGGATTCCCCATACCGGGCATGCTCCCATAAGTGTCCGGGTCTTCCGAAAGTCGCCCCCAAGCTCCCCACGCTCCTGATTCCGCGGCGAATTCAACGGAACCCTGTCGGCCGATGAAGGAGGCCTCACGCATGGTCCAAGGTAGAAACGTGCACGATGAATCCCCTGGGGCTCCAGGGGGTGGCGTTTACGACTGGTATCAGCGCGGGGTGAAGCTTTTGAAAGAGGGCAGTCCGGCAGCTGCTGCCGCTCTGCTCGAGCGTGCCGCTGCTGCGGAGCCCGATTCGCGCAGCATCAGGGAGGCTCTTGCGCGAGCGCAGTTCAATTCGCGGCAGTACGCGGAGGCTGCGGCGAGCTTCCGCCAGATCGTCGATGCCAATCCGACTGAGGATTACGCCTATTTCGGGCTTGGGTTATCGCTGTGGCGAACGGGCGACATTGAAGGGGCCCAGGAACCCCTTGCGATCGCTGTGGCCATGCGGCCGGATGAGCGTCACTACGTGTCCGCGCTGAAGAGCGTCCGTGCCACTCTGCGGGCTCGGCGTGAGATGTAGACGCCTATCCAGATAGGACTATCCAGATAGGCGGTTGGCCGCAGCGGTGGCGATCGGCGTTCGTATCGGCTGCGCCCTGGAGCGGGCGGCAAGCCGCATGATGGGCTCGCGGTTCAGGTCGCCTCGGTGCTCGACTACGGTGTTGTCCTGCTGCGGGCCGCCGATTCGGAGCCGCCGTCTCCTACCACCGGCAGCAGCTCACGGGAGCCTCGCCCTACGACCGTCCATCGCTGAGGGATTGGCAGCACTTCGCGTACGTGCTTCGCATCAACGGCGAGTTGGAGGAAGCCGTCCGGCACGCGGGACGCCATCCGGTGCTGTCGGGAGGCGCTGGGCGTCGCGGCGAGCTACCTGCGGAGCCAACGCCCGCCCGCTCGTGTCGTGCGCGGGGGCGTGGTCATGCTGGAGATCCGTGCCGGGCTTGGCGAGAGTCTCCATATGCTCGGTCGGCTGGCCGAAGCCGAGGAGGCTGAGCACCGTGAGGCGTTCGATGGGTACGGGCCCTCCTTCGGGCCCGACCGTCCGGATGCGCTCGTCCAGCGTGGACGGCCGGCGGATCTGCTCTCTGTCCAGGGTGAGTTCGGCGAATACCGGGCCTTGCTGAACACCCACGACGGGTCGCGCCGGAGCGTCTGATCCGCCTTGTGCCCCCGTGATCGGTGCTGCGTGTTGATCGTGCGAGTGGTTCGATTTCGTTGGAGATGGCGGGTGGTCAGTCCTTGGTGAGGACGATCGCCAGGCCGGAGAGTACGTCGTTGATCTTGTTGGCGTCGAAGCTGGCGGGGTTGAATTGGTCGGCTGAATCGAGGCCGAGCCATTCCAGGCGCTCCTGGTGTTCGTCGTGGGTGGGATCGGCGAGGATCTCGAGGAGATATTCGTAGCCCCAGACGCCACCGGAGTCCTCAGGTGGTCCCGCGCGGCGTCCGGTCAGGCAGCGTGGATAGGCCGTGCCGGGCTCGGCGTCGGTGATGGCTTCGACCAGGATGTCGTGTTCCCAGTCGTCGCCGAAGTCGTAGGTGTAGCGGAGTCGGTCATTGGCCCGGGGAGCGACCTGGTCGAGCCGGGTGGAGGCCGCGCTGCGGATCTCCAGTTCGCGGTCGGTGTCGCCGAAGCGGCCGGTTGCGGTGTCGAAGACCCACATGTGGTAGTTCTGCCAGCCGAAGGACGCCTGGATGACGTCGTGCAGGTGCCGCAGCGTACTGTCCGAGGCGACCTCCAACCGGCGCCAGACCGGTGGTCGGGAACCGCGCAAGGTGACCTTGATCGTGTGAACCGTCTGCTTCGCGCTGGGGGTGTTCGTCACAGCGATTATTCTGCCGCGCGGCTGGGTTCGGCGTGGGTAGTGGGCTTAACTAGGCTGCTTGTGGACGGCTCTGAAATGGCATATTTGGGGTATTTAGCTCGTTCGGTCGCATGGGGTGCCGTCATTGGTGTCGGTGTGCGAGATCAAATCCATGTGCGGTGTGCGGAAAGTGGATCTGACATTACGGGCGGGCTGCTTTCAGGTGGCCGATTCGTGGCATCCAGCTATCCGCCCGAATCCGTGCAGCGCTCCATGCGCGGCCTTCGCCCCATATGGCACCTCTGCCTCATGTGCCTCGTGGGCACCGTTCGCCTGCGTGGCCATCCGTGCCGTGCAGCGCTCCTCGGTCTTGGCCGCGTGCGTCGCGGGGTTGAGGTCGCCGGGCAGATCGGCGGGTTCTGGGAGGTCGAAGGGGGAAGTCGAAGGGGGATCTGTGGACAGGGTCAGCCCTTCTCCAGATGAGTACGGACGCGACGCTAAAGTCTCACGCGGCGTGACAAGTCAACGGGAAGAGGCGCAGTGCTGATCGACGGTTATGACACCCTGCTGCTCGACCTCGACGGGGTCGTCTATCTGGGCGCCCACGCGGTTCCCCATGCGGTCGAGTCGCTGGAGGAGGCGCGGGGCAGGGATACGCGGCTGGCGTACGTCACCAACAACGCCTCACGCACCCCCGCCGCCATCGCCGCGCACCTGCGCGAGCTCGGCCTTTCCGCCAGGGCCGAAGACGTCGTGACCTCGGCCCAGGCCGCCGCGCGGCTGGTGGCCGAGCGGGTGCCGGCCGGCTCCCCGGTGCTCGTGGTGGGCGGTTCCGGACTGCGGTTGGCCGTACGGGATCAAGGGCTGAGGCCCGTCACCACGGCGGCGGACGCGCCGGTCGCGGTCGTGCAGGGCATGGCGCTCGGTCTCGCGTACGGGCTGCTGGCGGAAGGCGCGCTGGCCGTCCGGCAGGGCGCGTTGTTCGTGGCCGCCAACAGGGACAGCACGCTGCCCACGCGGCGGGGTGAGCTGCCCGGCAACGGGGCGATGGCGCGGGTGATCGCCACCGCGACCGGGGTGGAGCCGGTGTTCGCGGGCAAGCCGGATCCGCCGCTGCATCGGGAGTCGATGATCCGTACGGAGGCGAAGCGGCCGCTCGTGGTGGGCGACCGGCTCGACACCGACATCGAGGGCGCCGTCAACGCGGGCGTGGACGGACTGCTGGTGCTCACCGGGGTCGCCACGCCGCTCGACGTGCTCACGGCTTCTCCTCAGCAGCGGCCAACGTACGTGGCCGAGGATCTGTCCGCGCTGCTGCGGCCCTATCCGGAGGTACGGCAGGGCGTCTGCGGAGGATGGCGGGCCCAGTGGGCCGACGGAGTCCTCACGCTGGAGGGTGACGGCAGCCGCATCGACGGGTTGAGGGCAGCCTGTGACGCGGCCTGGACGTATGCGGGCGAAAGTCCGGCCGAGGAGGACGCGGTCAAACCGGTGCTGGATCGGATCGGCTGAGGGTCAGAGGAGGCGGCGTAGGCGGAGCAGGTCGCCGAAGCTGGCGTCGATCCGTACCCGGCCGCCGAGCAACGCGCGTGCCAGATCGAGCTCCCCGTCCACAAGGGCGATCAGGTCGTCGCTGACGATCGTCAGCTTCACGTCGGCCGACCTGCCGTTCGAGGGCGGCTCTTCACTGAACGGGTCCAGCCCGTCAGGATGCAGCCGGCCGTAGAAGATCAAGTCGAGGTCGGAGACCCGGCAGCTCACCGTACGCTCGACCACGTGCTTGGCCCGGTCCTCCTCGCCGATCTCGTCGAACTGGTCGACGAGCTTGGCCAGTGCCGCCCGGCACTCCTCGACGCTTGCCATGTTGGGATCCTTTCTTCCATTTCAGGACGGTAGCGTTCCACATCAGTGGCACCCCCGTGTGACCCTTCAACGTGTGACACACCTGCCAAGGTGCCGGGTGCTCGCATGAGGCGTTACGGTCGTTGTCATGAGTGAGGTACCGGAGGAGACCGGCGACGAGCGAGTCGACGCGGTCCTCGCCGGTCTCGGTGACCTGGCCGGGCGGCCGGTGGGTGAGCACGTCGCGGTGTTCGACGAGGCGTTCTCCGGGCTCGAGGCCGCGCTGGGGGCCGTGGACGGCCAGGTGGATGGGCAAGTGAACGGCCAGGTGGACGGCCGGACGGGCGACCGGTGAGCCGACGCATCCGGCTGGACAGCGAGCTGGTGCGGCGCGGCCTGGCCAGGTCGCGTGAGCAGGCCGGCCAGCTCATCGAAGCCGGCCGGGTCACGGTCGGCGGACGGCGGGCGGGTAAGGCGGCGACCCAGGTCGACACCGCCTCGGCCATCGTCGTGGCCGAGTCCGCCGACGGTCCCGACTACGTCTCGCGCGGCGCGCACAAGCTGCTCGGCGCGATCGAGGCGTTCGGCGCGCTGGAGATCCGGGGCCGCCGCTGCCTCGACGCGGGCGCGTCCACGGGCGGGTTCACCGACGTGCTGCTGCGGCACGGCGCCGAACGCGTGCTGGCCGTCGACGTCGGTTACGGGCAGCTCGCCTGGTCGTTGCGGACCGACGAGCGGGTGACCGTGATGGAGCGCGTCAACGTACGTGATCTCACCCCGGATCTGGTCGGTGAGCCCCCTTCGCTGATCGTAGGCGATCTGTCGTTCATCTCGCTGCGGCTGGTGCTGCCCGCGCTGGCCTCGGTGGCCGCCGCTCGGGCAGACTTCGTGCTGCTGGTCAAGCCGCAGTTCGAGGTGGGCAAGGACCTGGTGGGTGCCGGTGGCGTGGTGCGAGACCCGGTGTTGCGGGCGGGCGCGGTGCGACAGGCCGCGGCCAAGGCGCGCGAGCTCGGCCTGGTGGTGCGCGGCGTGACCGCGAGCCCGCTGCCAGGTCCGTCGGGAAATGTGGAGTATCTGCTCTGGCTGGGCAAGGGGGAGGGCGAGCCGCCGGTCGCCGACCTCGAGGCCGAGATCGAGCGGGCCGTCGCGGAAGGGCCACAATGAACCGTACTGTGCTGGTCACCGTGCACACAGGGCGGGAGGCCGCGGTCGACAGCGCCCGCCTGGTCATCGACCGCCTGGTCACGGCCGGGATCCGGGTCAGGGTGCTCGATGTGGAGGCCGACGACATCGGCTGTCGCGGCGCCGAAGTGGTGCCCTGCGATTCCGGTGCCGCCAAGGACGCGGAGATGCTGATCGTGCTCGGCGGCGACGGCTCGCTGCTGCGCTCGGCCGACCTGGCCAGGCCCACCGGCACCCCGCTGCTCGGCGTCAACCTCGGGCACGTCGGCTTCCTGGCCGAGGCCGAGGTCGCCGACCTGAAGTCGGCGGTCGACAGTGTGGTCGCGGGCCGCTACGACGTCGAGGAACGCATGACGATCGACATTCTGGCCAGGCAGAACGGCCAGGTGCTCGCCGACACGTGGGCGCTCAACGAGGCCAGTGTGGAGAAGGGCGAGCGCATGCTGGAGGTGGTCGCCGAGATCGACGGGCGGCCGCTGTCCCGCTGGGGCTGCGACGGCGTGATCTGCGCGACCCCGACCGGCTCGACCGCCTACGCCTTCTCCGCCGGGGGTCCCGTCGTGTGGCCGGAGGTCGAGGCGCTGCTGATGGTGCCGATCAGCGCGCACGCGCTGTTCGCCAGGCCGATGGTGATCTCGCCGCGGTCCACGCTCGCCGTCGAGATCCTGCCCGACACACCCGGCGGCGTCCTCTGGTGCGACGGGCGGCGCCGTTTCGACCTGCCGTCCGGCAGCCGGGTGGAGGTACGCCGCGGCTCCCAGCCGGTACGTCTGGCCCGGCTGCACGGGGTGGAGAGCACCGGCGCCCCCTTCACCGACAGGTTGGTCGCCAAGTTCGAACTACCCGTCCAGGGCTGGCGCGGAAGGGTGCGTCCCTGACTCAATTACAGGTGCAGCGCGTACAGTTAGATCGCACAAGCGTTCGGAGCGACGGGAGTGGGCAGTGCGACCAAGGGTCGAGGAGGTCCGCATCCAGGGGCTCGGCGTCATCGACGAGGCCGTTCTGGAGCTTTCGCCAGGCTTCAACGTGGTCACCGGCGAAACCGGTGCCGGCAAGACGATGGTCGTCACCGGGCTCGGGTTGCTGTTCGGCGGCCGGGCCGACCCTTCCCGCATCCGGCCGGGCACCGACAAGGCCACGATCGAGGGCACGCTGGTCATCGAAGCCGGCGGCCGCGTCTCCCAGCAGGTCGAGGACATCGGCGGTGAGATCGAGGACGGCGAGCTCATCATCTCCCGCACCGTCTCGGCCGAGGGCCGGTCGCGGGCCTGGCTCGGCGGCCGGACGGTGCCGGTCGGCACGCTGACCTACCTGGCCGACGACCTGGTCGCCGTCCACGGGCAGATGGACCAGCAGCGCCTCCTGCAGCCGGCCAAGCAGCGGGCCGCCCTCGACCGCTATGCCGGTGACGATCTGGTCAAGCCGCTGCGCGCCTACTCCCAGGCGTACAAACGGCACAAGCAGGTGGGAGCGCTGCTCGACGAGCTCACCACCAGGGCGCGTGAGCGCGCTCAGGAGGCCGACCGGCTGCGGTTCGGCCTGGAGGAGATCGAGAAGGTCGAGCCGAAGGCCGGCGAGGACGTCGAGCTGCGCGGCGAGGAGGAGCGGCTCTCGCACGCCGACGCGCTGCGCGGTGCCGCGACGACCGCGCACACGGCGCTGCTCGGCGACCCGATGGAGGCCGCGAGCGGCGCGCGCGACGTGATCTCCCTGCTGGGCGAGGCCCGCTCGGCCGTGGAGGCGGTGCGCGACTACGACACGCAGCTCGCCGGGGTGGCCGACCGGCTGGCCGAGGCCGGCTACCTCATCTCCGACGTCGCCACCGACCTGGCCGCGTACGCCGAGTCGATCGAGGCCGACCCCGCGCGGCTCGCCGCCGTGCAGGACCGCCGGGCTCTGCTGTCCGGACTGGTCCGGAAATATGCTGAAGACAGCGCTGGTGTCCTGCAGTGGGCTCAGGAGGCGTCCGCCCGGCTGGTCGAGCTGGAGGGCGACGACGAGCGCATCGACGAGCTGACCCGCGAGCACGACGAGCTGACCGCCCGGCTCACCGAGCTGGCCGCCGAGCTGACCCGGGTGCGCGAGGGCGCCGCCGAGCGGTTCGGCCAAGCCGTCACCGACGAGCTGACCGCGCTGGCCATGCCGCACGCCAGGGTCATCGTCCAGCTCACCCAGGTCGCGGACTTCGGCCCCGAAGGCGTCGACGAGGTCGAGCTGCGCATGGCCGCCCACCCCGCCGCGCCGCCGCTCCCGCTCAACAAGGGCGCGTCCGGCGGCGAGCTGAGTCGGGTCATGCTGGCGATCGAGGTGGTGTTCGCGGGCGCCGATCCGGTGCCGACGTTCGTGTTCGACGAGGTCGACGCGGGAGTGGGCGGCAAGGCCGCGGTCGAGATCGGGCGCCGCCTCGCCAGGCTGGCACGGACCGCTCAGGTCATCGTCGTCACCCACCTGCCACAGGTGGCCGCGTTCGCCGACCAGCATCTGGTGGTCGAGAAGGCCAGTGACGGCAGTGTCGTCCGCAGCGGCGTCCTCACCCTCAATCACGAAGGCCGGGTACGCGAGCTCTCCCGCATGCTGGCGGGGCTGGAAGACTCCGAGCTGGGCAGAGCACACGCCGAAGAACTCCTCGGGCTGGCGGCCGCCGATCGGTGATCCTGAGTGACATAGCGGACACGCCGCGCAATGCGTGGCCTCTGCGCTGCTTCACTCTGGCAGGATGGTCTTGATGAAGGTTCCGGGGAGCAGGATGCCGGGCCTCCGCGCTAGGAAGGTCACAGACCTTCCCGGTGTCACGGCAGTGGCGAGAGTCGATCGGCGGACTAAGAGGCTGACCAAGCGCCTCCAGCCCGGTGAAATAGCGATTATCGACCACGTCGACGTGGACCGGGTCAGCGGGGAGGCGCTTGTCGCGTGCGGAGTTTCGGCGGTGGTCAACGTCGCCGCCGGCATCAGTGGGCGCTATCCCAATCTCGGCCCGCAGATCATCATCGAGTCCGGGGTGCCGTTCGTCGACAACGCCACCCAGGATCTGTTCGAGCGGGTCAAGGACGGCGACGTCGTCCGGATCCACGACGGGGTCGTCTACCTCGACGGTGATGTGGTCGGCAAGGGCGAGGAGCAGACCCCCGACGCGGTCGAGGCCGCCATGGCCGAGGCCCGCGCCGGTCTCGCGGTGCAGATCGAGGCGTTCGCCGTCAACACGATGGAGTACGTCCGGGGCGAGGGCAAGCTGCTCATCGACGGAGTCGGCGTGCCGGACATCCGCACCCCCATGGAGGGCCGGCATGTCCTCATCGTGGTGCGCGGCTATCACTACAAGGAAGACATCGCCACCCTGCGCCCCTACATCAGGGAATATCGCCCGGTGCTCGTCGGAGTCGACGGCGGCGCCGACGCGCTGCTGGAGGCCGGCTACCTTCCCGACGTGATCGTCGGCGACTTCGACTCGGTCTCCAACAAGGCGCTGAGCTGCGGCGCCGAGCTCGTCGTGCACGCCTACCGCGACGGAAGGGCGCCCGGCCTGGAGCGCGTCCACCAGCTCGGCCGCGAAGCGGTGATCTTCCCCTCCACCGGCACCAGCGAGGACATCGCGATGCTGCTGGCCGACGACAAGGGCGCCGAGCTGATCGTGGCGGTCGGCACCCACGGCACGCTGGAGGAGTTCCTCGACAAGGGTCGTTCGGGGATGGCCAGCACCTTCCTCACCCGGCTGCGGGTCGGCAGCAAGCTCATCGACGCCAAGGGAGTGAGTAGGCTCTACCGAAGCCGCATCTCGACGTCCCAGCTGCTGCTGCTCGTGATCACCGCGCTGATCACGATGGGCGTCGCGCTCTTCCTGTCGCCGATCGGCCAGACCTGGCTGAACGGCATGCAAGATTTCTGGAACGCCTTCATCTTCTGGTTGGTCGGACTCTTCTCGTGATCGATTTCCGCTATCACCTCGTGTCCATCGTCGCGATCTTCCTCGCGCTGGCGGTCGGCATCGTCATGGGCACCACGTTGCTCCAGTCGCCCGCCATCGAGTCGGCGCTGCGGACGAGCAACCAGATGACCCAGGACAACACCCAGCTCAGGGCCCAGCTCGACGCGCTGCGCGGCCGGGAGGCGGGCAACGACTCCTTCGTTACCGCGCTCACCCCGCAACGCGTCGCGGGCGAGCTGACCGGCCAGCACGTCGTGCTCATTGAGGCGCCGGGTTCCAGCACCACCTACCGCGAGGCTGAGCAGCAGGTGCTCGCCCAGGCGGGTGCCCTGGTCACGGGGCGGGTCCTGCTGGACGAGAAGTTCGCCGATCCCAAGCAGAGCGGCGTGATCGACGGCCTGGCCAACAGCCTCAAACCCGAGGGCATGACCTTTCCCGCGGCGGCCACTCCGTACACGAAGGCCGGTGCCGTGCTCGCCGCCACCGTCCTGACCACCGACCCGGCTCAGGCCAGCACCGCCAACCCGGCCACCGGGGCCGTCCTCGGCGGTTTCGAGGAGGGCGGGTTCCTCAGCATCGAGGGTGACCCCAACAAGCGGGCCACGCTCGCCGTGATGTTCGCGCCGGAGAAGCCGTACGAAGGCGAGAACGCCGAAGCCCAGGCCGACGCCCTCGTCAAACTCGCGGGCGGCCTCGACGCCGGTGGCAAGGGCACCGTGGTGACGGCCTCGGCCGCCACCGCCGCCGCCTCCGGAGGCGTGATCAGCGCGCTGCGTGACGACAGCGAGGTCGCCAAGCGCGTCTCGACCGTCGACACGCCCGACATGCCCGCGGGTCGGATCGTGATCGTCGACGCGCTCCGCGAGCAGCTGAGCGGCCGCGCCGGCCACTATGGCATCGGCACGGGAGCTCCTACATTCCAGCCCGCGGCACCGACCGCGACCCCGTCCCCCACCCAGTCAGGGAGCTGACATGGCTCGTGGCCTCCTCTACGCCCTCGCCGGCGCCGCGATCGGCGCCGTCGCGGCCCGCGCCGCCTACACCGCCTTCACCCGCCTGGCGCCGCGCGCCGACGAGAAGGAGCCGGGCCGCTGGACCCGCACCAACCACCGCGGCGAGCCGATCACGCTGCTGGAGGGCCCCGCGTTCGTGGCCGGTTCCGGCGCGGCGGCCGCGCTCGCGCCGGGTCTTCCGCCCCGCGTACGCCTGGCGGCGCTGCTGGCCGGGGTCGGCAGCGGAGCGCTCGGCGCCTACGACGACCTTTACGGCACGACCAAGTCCAAGGGCTTCAAGGGGCACCTGACCGCGCTGGGCCGCGGCGAGGTGACCAGCGGTGCGGTCAAGATCCTCGGCATCGGGGCCACCGGGCTGGGCGCGGCGGCGCTCGTCTCGCGGGGGCCGGTCGACACGCTGGTCAACGGCGCGGCCATCGCGGGCACCGCCAACCTGGCCAACCTCTTCGACCTGCGACCCGGTCGGGCGATCAAGGTGGGCCTGCTCACGGGCGGGCCGCTGCTGGCGGCGTCGCTCTTCCGCGACGCGCCGCTGACCGCCGCGCTGACCGCCGTGCCTCTGGGCGCGGCCGCCGCGCTGCTTCCCGACGACCTCGGCGAGCGGGCGATGCTCGGCGACGCCGGGGCCAACGCGCTGGGCGCGCTGCTCGGGCTGGCCGCGGTGACCAAACTGGGGCGTCGGGGGCGGTTCGTGCTGCTCGGTACGGTGGCGGCGCTGACGGCGGCCTCGGAGAAGGTCAGCTTCACCAAGGTCATCGCCGGCAATCCGGTCCTCAACCGGCTGGACATGCTGGGTCGCCGTCCCGTCGACCCGGCGTGAGTCGCCGTCCCGTCGATGTGGTGTCCTGTGGCGTGGTGTGAGTCGGTGTCCTGTTAGGTGATGGGGCGCCCTGCGCGATTGTCGGTGCGGCCTGCCAGGATGTTCGCGTGATCGGGTTCGGGGCGGGGCGGGTGTGGTGAGGGAGCGGCTCGTCCGCGGCGTCGCCGGTGGGGCGCTGCTCATCGGGGCGATCACCGTGCTGGCCCGGGTCGCCGGGTTCGCCAAGCAATACGCGTTCGCCCAGACGGTGGGCACCAACTGCCTGGCGACGGCCTACGCCACGGCCAATGGGATCCCCAACATCGTCTTCGAGGTCGTCGTCGGCGGCGCGCTCGCCGGGATGGTGGTCCCGGTGCTCGCGGGAGCCGGGCCGGGGCACGATTCGACCGGCGGCCCGGACCGGGAGCGGATCGGGCAGATCAGTTCGGCGCTGCTGAGCTGGGTGCTCGTGGTGCTGGTGCCGCTCGGCGTGCTGACCGCGGTGCTCGCCGGGCCGATCCTGGGGCTGTTCTTCGGCAACGCGGTGCCCCACTGTGACCTGAGCGAGGTGACCGCGGTCGCCACCCGCATGCTGGTCGTCTTCGCCCCCCAGATCCCGCTGTACGGCGTCGCGGTCGTCCTCTACGGCGTGCTCCAGTCCCACCACCGCTTCGCCGGGCCCGCCGTCGCCCCGCTGGTGTCCAGTCTCGTGGTCATCGTCGCCTACCTGCTGTTCGTGCCGCTCAGCGGGGGCGTCACCGATCCTGGCCGAGTGCCGGTGCCCGCCGAGCTCGCGCTTTCCGTGGGCACCAGCCTCGGGGTGCTGGCCCTGGTGCTGACCGTGATCGGACCGGTCGCCGGGCTCGGGTTGCGGTGGCGGCCCACGCTGCGCTTCCCCGACGGCGTGGCCGTCCAGGTGCGCAGGCTCGCGCTGGCCGGGGTGGCCGCGCTGATCGCGCAGCAGGCTGCCATGGCCATGGTGGTCGTGCTGTCCAACCGGGAGGTCGGCAACGGGGCCATCGTGGTCTACAACTACGCCTGGGCGATCTACCTGGTGCCGTACGCGGTGCTGGCCGTGCCCATCGCCACCAGCGCTTTTCCGCGGCTGTCCGCGCAGGCAGGAAGCGGTGACACGGCGGGGTTCGCGGCGCTCGCGGCGCGGACCACGCGGGCGGTGGTACTGGTGTCGGGGCTGGCCGCCGGGGTGCTCGCCGCGGTGGCCGAGCCCGGGGCGGTGGTGTTCCTCGGCTTCAAGAGCGACGTGCCCGCCCCGGATTTCGCCCGTGCGATCGCGCTGTTCGCGCCCGGGCTCGTCGGCTACGGGCTCATCGCGCAGCTGAGCCGTGTCCTGTACGCGGCCGGGCGCGGGCGGGCCGTGGCGACGGGCACCGTGCTGGGGTGGGGCGTCGTCATGGTGGCGCAGACCGTGTTCGCGCTGACGTTTCCCGGTGACTGGAAGCTCGGGGGACTGGCGCTCGGCATGACCACCGGGGTGACCGTGGGGGGCGCGCTGCTGCTCGCCTCGGTGGTGCGGGCGCGGGGGCGCGTCGCGGTGGCCGAGCTGGGCCGGGCCGCGCTGGCCTCGGTCGCCGGTGGTGGCGCGGGTTACCTCGCTGGAGCGGCGGTCGTGGGGGTGCTGGGGGCGCGGGGCATCTGGCCCAATGTCGGGGCGACCGTGCTGGCGGCGCTCGCGGCGGCCGTCGCCGGTGGCGTGGTGGTGGCGCTGGTGGACCGGCCGACGGCTCGGGCGGTGGCCGGTTCGTTCAGGCGTGGATCTGGGAAGTGAGGAGCGGCTGTGCGGGTGGCGTTCGTGCTGGGTACCACGTCCGGGGGGACGGGACGGCATGTCCGGATGCTGGTCGAGGGGCTCATCCGGCGTGGCCATCGCGTGGTGGTCATGGGGCCGGGGAGCGTCGAGGAGCAGTTCTCGTTCGGGGAGGCCGGGGCCCGGTTCGTGGAGGCGCCGATGTCGGATCGGCCGCATCCGGTCAATGACCCGCGTGCCCTGCTCGCGATCCGGCGGGTGACCAAGGACGCCGACGTGGTGCACGCCCACGGCCTGCGGGCCGGGGCGCTGGCCGGGCTGGGGCTGTGGGGCCGGTCGGCGAGCCGGGTGCCGCTGGTGGTGACGCTGCACAACGCGCTCACCGCCGGAGGGCTGATCGGGGTCGTCTATGGCGGGCTCGAACGGATCGTGGCCAGCCGGGCCGATCAGGTGCTGGTCGTCTCGCCCGACCTGGGGGAGCGGATGAGGGTGCTGGGGGCGCGGGAGGTGGGGCCGGCCGTGGTGCCCGCGCCCGTGCCGCGGGCCGCCCGGCGGTCGCCGCAGGAAGTCAGGGCCGAGTTGGGAGCCGGGCGGCGGCCGATCGTCCTGACCGTCGCCAGGCTGGCCCAGCAGAAGGGCTTGGAGACCCTCCTCGACGCCGCTCGCGGGCCCTGGGCGGGCGAGGATGAGACGCCGCTGTTCGCGGTGGCGGGGGATGGGCCGTTGCTCGGCGAGTTGCGGCGCAGGATCGAGGCCGAGGCGCTGCCCATGGTGCTTCTGGGCAACCGGGATGACGTGCCCGACCTGCTCGCCGTCGCGACCGTCGTGGTGTGGGCGAGCAGGTGGGAGGGCCAGCCGTTGAGCGTGAGCGAGGCCCTCATGGTGGGGCGGCCGGTCATCGCTACGGCGGTGGGCGGGGTGCCCGATCTGCTGGCCGGGGCGGGGATCCTGGTGCCGTACGGGGACGTGGCGGCGCTGCGGGGTGCCGTACAGGATGTGGTCGGAGACGGCGTCGAGGCGGCGCGGCTGGCGGCGGCGGCGGCGCGGCGGGGGGCGGAGCTTCCCGATGCCGACGAAGCGGTGGAAAGTGTGCTGAACGTCTACGGACGGTCAAGACAGCACGAATGATTAGGCGAGACTTACGCGTTCTCATATACTGCGTGCGTTAGGGAGGGGAGTATCCCTTCGCGGCAGCCTCGTCATCACGGTGTAGTCCCGCTCCACGGGGCCCCCGGGGCTGCCGGTCCGCGTGCTTGGCGGGCGGGAGAGACCTCCGGCGCTCTGTTTTTGCATGCCGGAGGTAGACCACGTGATCGTACCTGTTTGGGCCTGGATCGCCGTCATAGGCGGCCTGCTGGTCGTTCTCGCCATCGACCTCTGGATCGTCGACCGCGGTGAAGCCCGTGAGTTCTCGATGCGGCAGGCCGGGTACTGGGTCACGTTCTACGTGCTGCTCGCCGTGGTGTTCGGCGGTCTGCTGTGGGCCACGCTCGGCGGCGCCAAGGCGGGGGAGTTCTTCGCCGGCTACATCACCGAATACAGCCTGAGCGTCGACAACCTGTTCATCTTCTTCATCATCATGAGCAGGTTCGCGGTGCCCAAGGCGTACCAGCACAAGGTGCTGCTCGTCGGGATCCTGCTGGCGCTGGTCATGCGCGGCATCTTCATCGCGCTCGGCGCGGCGGCACTGGAGCGGTTCAGCTGGTTGTTCTACGTCTTCGGCGCCTTCCTGGTCTACACCGCGATCAACCTGATCCGGCAGCACCTCAAGGGCGACGAAGAGGAGTTCAACGAGAACATCCTGCTCAGGTGGGTGCGCAAGGCCTTCCCCACCACCGAGGGCTACGTCGGGTCGAAGGTCACTGTCAAGATCGACGGGCGTCGGATGGTCACCCCGATGCTCATCGTGATGGTCGCCATCGGCAGCACCGACCTGCTGTTCGCGCTCGACTCGATTCCCGCCATTTTCGGACTCACCAAGGACCCGTTCATCGTCTTCGCGGCCAACGCGTTCGCGCTGATGGGACTACGTCAGCTCTACTTCCTGCTGGGGGGCCTGCTTCAGAGGCTGGTCTACATCAGCTATGGACTTGCGTTCATATTGGGCTTCATCGGGGTTAAGCTCATATTGGAGGCACTGCATGCCAGCGAGGTCTCCTGGGCGCCCGAAATCCCCATCTGGGTCTCGCTCACGGTCATCGGCGCCACCATGGTCATCACCACCGCGGCCAGCCTGATCAAGGCCCGTGTCGATGTGCGCAAGGGCGAGGAAGCCAGCAGGGCTAGCTAAATGGCTTTCGAGGCGCTTTGCTTGAGAAGTTGCGCCGTGTAATAGTTGCTGACTCTGTAACATCACGGCAAAGCGCCCAGTCCAGTCACCATCGAAGGTTGTACGTGTCAGACGATTCTGCCAAGACGGGCCGCGTGCGGCTCGCGCGCGGGGTGTCCCCGTGGCTCTTCCCCACCGTCGCCGCCGCGGCCACCACCGCGCTGCTGACGCGCCGGGACCGTCGATGGGCGCTGGCGGCCGTGCCGCTGGGCGCCCTCACCGGTGCCATGCTCTGGTTCTTCCGTGACCCGGACCGCACGCCGGGCGAGGGGCGGATCCTGTCACCGGCCGACGGCGTCGTGCAGAGCATCGACCCGCAGGCCGACGGGCGTACCCGCGTCGCGATCTTCATGAGTCCGCTGAACGTCCATGTGAACAGGGCCCCCCTTGCGGGAAATGTCACCTCCGTGCAGCATGTGGCGGGTGGGTTCCTGCCGGCTTTCAACAAGGACAGCGACCAGAACGAACGCGTGGTGTGGCATTTCGCGACGGCGCTCGGCGACGTCGAGATGGTGCAGATCGCAGGCGCGGTGGCGCGCAGGATCGTGCCATACGTGACCGTCGGCGCCAAGGTCTCGCAGACCGAGCGGATCGGGCTCATCAGGTTCGGTTCGCGGGTCGACATCTACCTTCCCGAAGGGATCTCGTCCGCGGTTTCCGTGGGCGAGAAGACGGTTGCGGGGGTGACCAGAATTGACCGCGGCTGACGCCGGCAGCTGGCAGGCCGACGACGAAGAACCTCGAGGACCCGTCGGCAAGGCGTTCCGCCTGTCCGCGGCGGACTCGCTCTCGCTGGGCAACGCCATCTGCGGGTTTCTCGCGGTGTGCGTCCTGGCCTCATCGGCGATCCAGTCGCTCAAGGCCGGGGGCGACTTCACGCCCGCGCCGAGCTACTTCGCGACCGCCGTGGTGCTGCTGCTCATCGGCGCCACCTGTGACCTGTTCGACGGCCTGGTCGCGCGGCGCTTCCGCGCCTCCGCCATGGGCGCCGAGCTCGACAACCTCGCCGACGTGATCAGCTTCGGGTTCGCGCCCGCGTTCATGGTCGTGATCTGGGGTGGTTTCACGGACAAGGTGCCGTTCGCCGCTGTGGTGGCCGCCGCCGCGGCGGTGCTGGTCGCCGGTGTCGTCCGGCTGGCGCGGTTCGCCTGCGTCAAGACCAAGAGCGGCGACTTCATGGGCCTGCCCATTCCCATGGGCGCCATGACCGTCATCTCGATCGTGATGCTCTTCCAGCCGAGCCTTTACTCGTTGCTCGCGGTGCTCGGCGTGGCCTGGCTGATGGTGAGCCGGATCGAATACCCCAAGCCCAAGGGGCAGCTCGCCGCGGTGGTGCTCGGGTGGATCATGATCAATGTGGCCTTCCTGACCTTCTGGGTGGCCTGGCCCGAGGGTGGCGACCTGCCCATCAAGATCGGCGCCACCATGCAGATCGCGCTCGTGGCGGCGATCCCGCTGCGGGTGCTGTTCTACAAGCGTGAGCAGCGCAGGGAAGCCGAGCGCATCGGCAGCTGAGCGGATACGTCCGCCGTCATCCGGGTGGTGATGGAGCCATGTCGGCCACGCCGCGCGAGCACACGCGTACGTACTTTCTCGCGAAGCTGGCCAGGGAGCTGGAGCTGCACGGGCTGACCACCACCCTGCTGCCATACCCGCCCGCGCTGCGGGTCAGCGATCCCGACACCGCGATGCTCGTCGAGACCGTCGACTGCGTGCCGCTGCCGGAGGGGTGGTTCTACCGCTGGTCGTGGGGCGAGGTCGTCGGTCTCGCCGACGATCCTGCCCTGGCGGCTCAGCGGATCGCCCGAGTCCTGGCGAACCGCTGAGGTTGGCGGGTCTTACCAGCCTCGGGCCTTCCATTCCGGCAGGGACGGGCGCTCGGCGCCGAGCGTGGTGTCCTTGCCATGGCCCGGGTACACCCATGTGTCGTCGGGCAGCCGGTCGAAGATCCGCTCGGCGACATCGCCGAAGAGCTGGGCGAAGCGCTCCGGGTCCTTCTGCGTGTTGCCCACCCCGCCCGGGAAGAGCGAGTCGCCGGTGAACAGGTGCCGCCCCTCGTCGCCGCCGTCGTACAGCAGGGCGATCGAACCCGGCGTGTGACCGCGCAAGTGGATCACCTCGAGGTCCGCCACGCCGACCGTGATCCGGTCGCCGTGCTCGACCGTGCGGTCCACCGGGATCGGCAGGCCGGGCGCGTCGAGCGGGTGCGCGATCACCTGGGCGCCCGTCACCTTGGTCACCTGCTCCAGCGCCTGCCAGTGGTCGCCGTGCTGGTGGGTCGTGACGATCGCGCTGATCGGCTGGTCGGTGATGAGCGCCAGCAGCCGGTCGGCCTCCGCGGCGGCGTCGATCAGCAGGCCGTCACCGGTCTGGGTGCAGCGCAGCAGATAGGCGTTGTTGTCGAACGGCCCCACTGCCAGCTTGCAGATCGACAGCTTCGGGAGCTCGCGTACGTCGGCGGGACCGCCGACCTGGACGTCACCTGTGTAGGTCATGGATAGTCCTTCGGGGGCGTCGCGGGCAGATCAGCGGGGGCGGGCATCGTCATCCAGGGCGGCGCCACGGGAACCGGCGTTGACAGCCGCCCCTCCGTCACCACCCTAACGCCCGTGCCGTCGGATCTCCCGATGAGCCATGCCAGAACGTCGGCCGCGTCGCCCTCGACCGCCGGCCCGGGGCCCAGGTCGCGCCACGTCCGCCCACCGCGCAGGGTGATCTCGCTGACGGTGCTTCGCGCGTACGGCCAGCACCGCAGGCAGTCGTGGAGCTCCCGGTCGACGAATGTCTCCGGCCAGTCCGCCGGGCCGTAGCCCGCGCCGAGGTCCACATGGTGCACTTCGACCTCGCGCAGCCGCCGTACGAGGACGTACCAGGCGGGGTGCGGCGGCGGGCGCATGCCCGAGACGGTCGCCCGCCACGCCGCCTCCGGGAGGTCGTGGATCTCGGCGGCCAGCCGGGCGTTGGCGGCCGCCAGCTCGGCGACGTGCTCGGCGGGGGTACGGCCCGCGCCCGCCTCGATGCCCTCCTCCCGCGCCGCGCCGGTCGCGTACTGCGGCGTCTCGACGCCGGTCCTGGCCCAGGTCAGCAGGTTGATGTGGCTGTCGGCGTTCCCCGCCACGTGGGCGAGCACATGGCCCCTGGACCAGCCCGGAAGGAGCGAGGGGGCGGCGACGTCGTCCTCGGTGAGGGAGGCCGCCGTGGCCTGGAAACGGGCGGTCGACGCGGCCAGCTCGGCCTGGAGCGTCAGCAGAACGGTCATGCCGGATATTTCATCATCCGGGGGGTTCTGGGGGCCGCTGGGGGCATAAAATGGCTGGTCACGCGGTTGACAGCTAAAGGCCACCTGCAGGGGTGGGAGTAGGCCGTAACCTGGTAGCGACGGATTTTCGGGGTTCGACGAGCGGGCCGCCGAAATTGTCGGAGCCCCCGTCTACCATCCCCCGTGGACCTATCCGCCTTTCGACATCCGGGATCGCCGTGGCAGACCGCCTGATCGTGCGTGGTGCACGAGAACACAACCTCAAAGACGTCTCGCTGGACCTGCCGCGAGACTCTCTGATCGTCTTCACCGGCCTGTCCGGATCGGGCAAGTCGAGCCTGGCCTTCGACACGATCTTCGCTGAGGGCCAGCGGCGCTACGTCGAGTCGTTGTCGGCCTACGCCCGCCAGTTCCTCGGCCAGATGGACAAGCCCGACGTGGACTTCATCGAGGGCCTGTCGCCCGCGGTGTCGATCGACCAGAAGGCCACCAGCAAGAACCCCCGCTCGACCGTCGGCACGATCACCGAGGTCTACGACTACCTGAGGCTGCTGTGGGCGCGCATCGGCAAGCCCCACTGCCCGGTGTGCGCGCGGCCGATCGCCAGGCAGATGCCGCAGCAGATCGTCGACCGCGTGATGGACCTGGAGGAGGGCACCCGCTTCCAGGTGCTGGCCCCGGTCGTCAGGGGCCGCAAGGGCGAATACGCCGAGCTGTTCCGAGAGCTGCAGACCAAGGGCTTCGCCCGGGCGCGGGTCGACGGCGTGATCATCCGGCTGGAAGAGCCGCCCACGCTGAAGAAGCAGGAGAAGCACGACATCGAGGTCATCGTCGACCGGCTGTCGGTGAAGGAGTCGTCGCGCCGGCGGCTCACCGACTCGGTCGAGACCGCGCTGCAGCTGTCCGGCGGCACGATCACGCTGGAGTTCGTCGACTTGCCCGAAGGCGATCCCAACCGGGAGCGCTTCTACTCCGAGCATCTCTACTGCCCCTACGACGACCTGTCGTTCGAGGAGCTGGAGCCCCGCTCGTTCTCCTTCAACTCGCCCTTCGGCGCCTGCCCGGAGTGCACGGGGCTCGGCACCAAGATGGAGGTCGACCCCGACCTGGTCGTACCCGATCCGGAGTCCACGCTCCGAGACGGCGCGCTCCACCCCTGGTCGGGCGGCCACACCAGCGAATACTTCGTCAGGCTCGTCGAGGCGCTCGGCCACACCATGGGCTTCACCCTCGACACGCCGTGGGAGAAGCTGCCCAAGGCCGCGCAGAAGTCCCTGCTGTTCGGCCACGACGAGCAGGTGCACGTCCGCTACAGCAACCGCTACGGCAGGCAGCGCTCCTACTACACAACCTACGAGGGCGTCATCCCGTGGGTCCAGCGACGGCACGTCGAAGCGGAGAGCGACTCGACCCGCGAGCGGTTCGAGGGCTACATGCGCGAGATCCCGTGCCCGGCCTGCAAGGGCGCCAGGCTCAAGCCGGTCACGCTGGCCGTCACCGTCGCGGACAAGTCGATCGCCGACGTGTCGTCCATGTCGATCGGCGAGTGCGCGGAGTTCCTGTCCGAGCTCAAGCTGTCCGACCGCGACATGCAGATCGCCGAGCGGGTGGTCAAGGAGATCAACGCCCGCATGGGCTTCCTGCTCGACGTCGGCCTCGACTACCTGACCATGGACCGCGCCGCCGCCACCCTGGCCGGCGGCGAGGCTCAGCGCATCCGGCTGGCCACCCAGATCGGTTCCGGTCTGGTCGGCGTCCTGTACGTCCTGGACGAGCCGTCGATCGGCCTGCACCAGCGTGACAACATGCGGCTGCTAGACACGCTGATCAGGCTGCGCGACATGGGCAACACGCTGATCGTCGTCGAGCACGACGAGGACACGATCGCGGCCGCCGACTGGGTGGTCGACATCGGTCCGGGCGCGGGCGAGCACGGCGGCCAGGTCGTCGTGTCCGGCACCGTCCAGGAGCTGCTGGCCAGCGAAGAGTCGATGACCGGCCAATACCTGTCCGGGCGCAGGAGCATCCCGATCCCCGCCAAGCGCCGCAAGCGCGACAGGAAGCGGCAGATCACGGTCAAGGGCGCGCGCGAGCACAACCTCAAGGGCGTCGACATCGAGTTCCCGCTCGGCCTGTTCACCGCGGTCACCGGCGTGTCGGGGTCCGGCAAGTCGACCCTGGTCAACGACATCCTCTACAACGCGCTGGCCAAGGAGCTCAACGGGGCGCGCACCGTGCCCGGGCGGCACTCCCGGATCAACGGCATCGACCAGGTCGACAAGGTCGTCCACGTCGACCAGTCGCCGATCGGGCGCACCCCGCGCTCCAACCCGGCCACCTACACCGGCGTGTTCGACCACGTACGCAAGCTGTTCGCGGCCACCACCGAGGCCAAGGTGCGCGGCTACCAGCCGGGCCGCTTCAGCTTCAACGTCAAGGGCGGCCGCTGCGAGGCGTGCGCCGGCGACGGCACCATCAAGATCGAGATGAACTTCCTGCCCGACGTGTACGTCCCGTGCGAGGTCTGCCACGGCGCCCGCTACAACCGGGAGACGCTGGAGGTCCACTACAAGGGCAAGACGATCTCCGAAGTGCTCGACATGCCGATCGAGGAGGCGCTCGGCTTCTTCGACGCGATTCCGGCGATCAAGCGCCACCTGCAGACGCTCAACGACGTCGGCCTCGGCTACGTACGGCTCGGGCAGCCCGCCACGACCCTGTCCGGCGGCGAGGCGCAGCGCGTCAAGCTGGCCTCCGAGCTGCAGCGGCGGCAGACGGGGCGGACGATCTACGTGCTCGACGAGCCGACCACCGGGCTGCACTTCGAGGACATCCGGCGGCTGCTCGGAGTGCTCGGGCGGCTGGTCGACGGCGGCAACACGGTGATCGTCATCGAGCACAACCTCGACGTCATCAAGACGGCCGACTGGGTGATCGACATGGGGCCCGAGGGTGGCTCGCGGGGCGGCACGCTGGTCGCCACGGGGACGCCTGAGGAGATCGCGCTGGTGGACGAGAGCCACACGGGGCGCTTCCTGCGCAAGATCCTCTCGCTCTGAGGTTCCCTTTCCTCCAGGGTCTTTCTGTACGGCGGGTGGCCGCCGTACAGAAACCCGGGGATCGGCCGTGTCCGTCGGTACGGGACGGTCGGAGCTCGGCCTGGTGATGGCCGGGGCCTGAGGGGGCGTCATGGGATGGCGGCCGGGCGGGCCTGCGGGGTCTACGTCGGGTGAGGGGCGCCGGCTCGGGATTCTCGGCCTTGCGGCGATGACCCGGACGGGGGACCGAGGGGTGTCGGCAATAAAGTTGACCAGACGATAGCGGCCTGGCCTGCAGGGGGTCAGTGGCCACGGGGAAGGGCTGACACCATGGGGATTACGGAGCTGGGCAGCGCCATGCCCGAAATCGGGCGTCGCGAGGCGCTGGGCGCGGCCGGACTGGCGGTGTGCGGTCTCGCGGTCGCGGGGTGTGGCGGCGGCGCCAGCGCGGAGCCGGCCGGGATCAAGGGGCAGGTGCTCGCCAAGACCGCGGACGTTCCCGTGGGCGGCGGCGTCCTGGTGGAGCAGTACAAGATCGTGGTCACCCAGCCGGCGAAGGGCGTCTTCAAGGCGTTCAGCGCGGTCTGCACGCACAAGGGCTGCACGGTCGGCTCGCCCGAGGAGAACGTGATCACGTGCGGGTGCCACGGCAGCGAGTTCGCCGCCGACAGCGGCAAGGCGCTCAAGGGGCCGGCGACCGCGCCGCTCGTGGCCTACAAGATCAAGGTCGTGGGTGACGGCGTCGTGGTGGCCTGAACAGGTAATTCTGCGTGGTTCCCGGGATTGGCGTACGGCACGCTGAACCGGCGCGAGGGCGCTGGCCGTACCTGAAGTGAGAACTAGACCTGGGAGGACGCAATATGACCGAAACGACGCGCCGGGCGGTGGTGCTCGGGGCCGGAGGCGCCGGGCTCGCAGTGGTGATGACCGCTTGCGCGAGCTACGGCTCGCCGACGACCCAAGCGAGTGAGGCACCCGCGGCCGATGAGCCGTCGTCCGCGGCCCCGAAGAAGAAGAAGGCCGCCGGCGGCAAGGCGCTCGCCGAAACCGGCGACATCCCCAGCGGGGGCGGCAAGGTCTTCGAGAGCCAGAAGGTGGTCGTCACCCAGCCGACGGAGGGGGAGTTCAAGGCGTTCACGGCGATCTGCACCCATCAGGGGTGCACGGTCGACGAGGTCGCGGACGGCACCATCAACTGCCCGTGCCACGGGAGCAAGTTCAAGATTTCGGACGGTTCCGTCGCAGGTGGCCCGGCTTCCAAGCCGCTCGAGGAGAAGAAAATCAAGGTCAGCGACGGTAAGATCACGCTTGCCTAGCGGGTCCTCATGAATTTCTCACCTGTGTGCGGTTGGGTGAGCTCATGGGAGATGACTTTCAGAGTCGCAGGGCGATGATCGCCGGTGTGGGCGTGGGTGGCCTGACACTGGCGCTGACCGCGTGTGGCAGTAACGACGCCGCGAGCGGCGCGCAGACCTCGACCGCCGACACGCAGTCGAGTGCTCCGGCGGCCGCGGGTGGCGCATTGGCGAAGACCTCCGACATCCCCGTGGGCGGGGGGACGGTCTTCAAGGAGCAGAAAGTGGTGGTGGTGCAGCCCAAGTCGGGCGAGTTCAAGGCGTTCAGCGCGATCTGCACCCACCAGGGCTGTACGGTCGGCGGCGTCGCGAACGGGATGATCGACTGCCCGTGCCACGGCAGCAAGTTCAAGATCGACGACGGATCCGTCTCCGCCGGACCGGCCAAGAAGCCGCTTCCTGAGCAGCAGATCAAGGTCGAGGGAGACCAGATCACGCTCGCCTAGGCGCACGCCCGCCGTACCAGGACGACTGGTACGGCGGGCCGCCTTGTCGGTGGGGCCCGTTAGTCTTTGAACGTGGCGAGATCAGTGCGCAGTCCCCTGAGTTTCCGCCCCCAATCGGGGTCCATTCCCGACTCTCCGGGGGTCTACCGGTTCAGGGACGCGCATGGCCGGGTGATCTACGTTGGCAAGGCCAAGAGCCTGCGGCAGCGGCTCAACTCCTACTTCGCCGACTTCTCCGCCCTGCATCCGCGCACGCAGACCATGCTCACCACCGCCGCCGACGTCGACTGGACGGTGGTCGGCACCGAGGTCGAGGCGCTGCAGCTCGAATACTCCTGGATCAAGGAGTTCGACCCCCGCTTCAACGTCAAATACCGCGACGACAAGTCCTACCCCTACCTCGCCGTCACCATGGGCGAGGACTTCCCGCGCGTGCAGGTGATGCGGGGCGCCAAGCGCAAGGGCACCCGCTACTTCGGCCCCTACTCCCACGCCTGGGCCATCCGCGAGACCGTCGATCTGCTGCTGCGCGTCTTTCCCGTACGCACGTGCAGTGCGGGAGTGTTCAAGCGCGCCGGGCAGATCGGCCGGCCGTGCCTGCTGGGCTACATCGACAAATGCTCGGCGCCGTGCGTGGGCCGGGTCACCCCGGACGAGCACCTGGCCCTGGCCGAAGACTTCTGCGACTTCATGGCGGGCAACACCGGCCGCTTCATCAAGCGGCTGGAGCGCGACATGCGCGAGGCCGCCGCGGCGCAGGAATACGAGCGGGCCGCCAGGCTCCGCGACGACATCCAGGCCCTGCAGCGCGCGCTCGAGAAGCAGGCCGTCGTCCTCGGCGAGGGCACCGACGCCGACGTGATCGCGCTGGCCGAGGACCCGCTCGAAGCCGCCGTCCAGGTCTTCTACGTGCGCGGCGGCCGCATCCGCGGTCAGCGCGGCTGGGTGGTCGACAAGGTCGAGGAGAGCTCGCCGGGTGAGCTGGTGGAGCAGTTCCTGCTGCAGATGTACGGCGAGGCGGGTGCCGAGTCGATGCCCCGCGAGGTCCTCGTGCCCGTGCTGCCGCCCGACAACGAGGCGATCACCGAGCTGCTGTCGGAGCAGCGCCGCGCCCGGGTCGAGGTCCGGGTGCCGCAACGCGGCGACAAGAAGTCGCTGATGGAGACCGTCGAGCGCAACGCCAAGGAGTCGCTCGCCCAGCACAAGATCCGCCGGGCCGGCGACCTGACCACCCGCAGCAAGGCGCTGCAGGAGATCGCCGACGCGCTCGACCTCGACCAGGTGCCGCTGCGTGTCGAGTGCTACGACGTCTCCCACCTGCAGGGCGAGAACGTCGTGGCGTCGATGGTGGTGTTCGAGGACGGCCTGGCCCGCAAGAGCGAATACCGCCGCTTCGCCGTCAAGACCAAGGAAGGCGACGTCGCCTCCATCTACGAGGTCATCCAGCGGCGGTTCCGGCGCTACCTGGAGGAGCGCTCGAACACCGGGGAACTGGCGGCCGACGACGACGCCGACGGACCCAACGGGCCGATCGATCCGGAGACCGGAAAGCCGCGCAAGTTCGCCTACCCGCCCAACCTGGTCGTGGTCGACGGCGCGGGTCCCCAGGCGGCCGCCGCCCAGCGGGCGCTCGACGAGCTCGGCATCGATGACGTCGCCGTGTGCGGCCTGGCCAAGCGGCTCGAAGAGGTGTGGCTGCCCGGCGACGACCAGCCGGTGATCATGCCGCGCTCCAGTGAGGGACTCTACCTGCTGCAACGCGTGCGGGACGAGGCACATAGGTTCGCCATCACCTACCATCGTGCTAAGAGGTCCAAGACCGTGAAGGAGAGCGCGCTCGACACCGTGCCCGGCCTCGGACCGGCGCGTCGGCAGGCGCTGCTCAAACACTTCGGCTCCGTGAAGAAGCTGCGCGAGGCCACCGCCGCCGAAATGTGCGAGGTCCCCGGCATCGGCCCGGCCATCGCCGAGGTGATCGCGTCGACGCTGAAGGGGGAGGGACAGTGAGCCCGCCGAACGGAGTGAGGCAATGAACACCGAGCCGGCGTTCGTCATCGTCACCGGCATGTCAGGCGCGGGTCGCAGCACCGCGGCCAAGGCGTTGGAAGACCTGGGCTGGTTCGTCATCGACAACCTGCCGCCAGGACTGCTGTTCGCCATGGCGGAGGAGGCGGGCAAGGTCAAGCTGGCCGCCGACAAGGTGGCCGCCGTCGTCGACGTGCGCAGCCTGGCCTTCACCAGCGATCTCAACGCCGCCATCGAAGAGCTCGAGGGCCGCGGCGTGCGGGTGCGCGTGGTCTTCCTGGAGGCCAGCGACGAAGGGCTGGTGCGCAGGTTCGAGAACGTACGCAGGCCTCACCCGCTCCAGGGCGAGGGCCGGCTCGTCGACGGCATCGCCCGCGAACGCGGCATCCTGCGCGAGGTGCGCGCCAACGCCGACCTGGTGATCGACACCTCCTCGCTCAACGTGCACGAGCTACGCAACAAGATCGTCAACTTCTTCGGCGGCGAGGACCGGCCGGGGCTGCGGCTCAACGTGGTCTCGTTCGGCTTCAAGTACGGCCTGCCGGTCGACGCCGACCTCGTGGTCGACTGCCGCTTCCTGCCCAACCCGCACTGGGTGCCGGATCTGCGGCCGATGAGCGGGCTCGACGCCCCGGTGCGCGACTACGTGCTCGGCCAGCCGGGCGCCAAGGAGTTCCTCGACGCGTACGAGGAGGTTCTGCAGGTGATCGCCGCCGGTTACGCGCGCGAGGGCAAGAGCTACGCCACGCTGGCGGTGGGCTGTACGGGTGGCAAGCACCGCAGCGTGGCGATGGCCGAGCAGGTCGCCGGCCGGCTGCGTGACCGCGGCATGGAAGTCCAGGTCAGCCACCGGGATGTGGGGCGGGAGTGACCGATGAAGGCCAAGACCAGGGCGAGGCGGCCGTAGCCGAAGCGACGCCGGGTGAGGCGATTGTGGCTGGCGCGGCGCTGGGTGACACCGTCGTGGCCGGGGCGCCGCCGGATGATCGGCCGCGGGTGGTGGCGCTGGGTGGGGGGCATGGGCTCTATGCCTCGCTGTCGGCGCTGCGCGGCGTGGTGGGCGACCTGACCGCGGTGGTGACGGTCGCCGACGACGGTGGCTCCAGCGGGCGGCTCAGGCGTGAGCTGGGCGTGCTTCCTCCCGGCGACCTGCGGATGGCGCTGGCCGCGCTCTGCGGCGACGACGAGTGGGGGAGCACCTGGAGCGAGGTCGTCCAGCACCGCTTCCGCAGCGAGGGTGACCTGCACGGCCACGCCGTCGGCAATCTGCTCATCGTGGCGCTGTGGGAGCTGCTCGGCGACCCCGTGGCGGGCCTCGACTGGGTGGGCCGACTGCTCGGTGCCCATGGCAGGGTGCTGCCGATGGCGTCGGTGCCGCTCGACATCGTGGCCGAGGTGGAGCTCGACGGCGTCACCTCGACCGTACGCGGGCAGGTGGCCTGCGCGCTGACCCCCGGCCGGGTGCAGGCGATCTCGCTGGTGCCGGAGGATCCGCCGGCGCGGCCCGAGGCCGTACGCGCGGTGCTGGAGGCCGACTGGCTGGTGTTCGGGCCGGGGTCGTGGTTCACCAGCGTGTTACCGCATCTCAAGGTGCCCGAGCTGGCTCGGGCGCTGCATGAGTCGAAGGCTCAGCGGCTGGTGACGCTCAACCTGGCGCCGCAGCCCGGCGAGACCGACGACTTCTCACCCCAGCAGCACCTGGAGGTGCTCCGGCAGCACGCGCCCGGCCTGCGCGTCGACGTCGTGCTCGCCGACACCGGCGTGGTCGATGACCGCGACGCTCTGGAGAAGGCCGCCACCGCGCTCGGCGGGCGGCTCGTCATGGCCGACGTCGCGGCCGCCGACGGCTCCCCCCGGCATGACTCACGACGTCTTGCCTCCGTCCTGGACGAGATTTTCCTCCAGAAGCGTTGATCCTGGTCGGCGCGGCGCAAAGGTGCGAGACACTGCTGAGAGCCGGTCTGAATGGGGGAGGACTAACGCTTATGGCGATGACGGGTGTGGTGAAGGACGAGCTGAGCCGCCTGCCGGTGCTGAAGCCTTGCTGCCGGAAGGCGGAGGTGTCGACGCTGTTGCGGTTCGCCAGCGGGCTGCACCTGGTGGGCGGGCGCATCGTGATCGAGGCGGAGCTCGACACCAACGCCACCGCGCGGCGGCTGATCAAGGACATCGGGGAGGTGTTCGGTCACAAGGCCGAAGTGCTCGTGCTGGCACCCGCCGGGCTGCGCAAGGGCTCACGCTATGTCGTGCGCGTCTACCGCGACGGTGAGGCGCTGGCCCGGCAGACGGGTCTCATCGACAACCACGGGCGCCCGGTCCGCGGCCTGCCTCGTCAGGTGGTGGCGGGGGCCGCCTGCGACGCCGAGGCCGCGTGGCGCGGGGCGTTCCTGGCGCACGGCTCGCTGACCGAGCCGGGGCGCTCCATGTCGCTGGAGGTCACCTGCCCGGGGCCCGAGGCGGCGCTGGCGCTGGTGGGCTCGGCGCGGCGGCTCAAGATCCACGCCAAGGCGCGGGAGGTGCGGGGCGTCGACCGGGTCGTGGTACGCGACGGCGACGCCATCAGCGCGCTGCTGACGCGGCTCGGCGCGCACGACAGCGTGCTGGCCTGGGAAGAGCGCCGGATGCGCCGCGAGGTGCGGGCCACGGCCAACCGGCTCGCCAACTTCGACGACGCCAACCTGCGCCGCTCGGCGCGGGCCGCGGTGGCGGCGGGGGCGCGGGTGCAGCGGGCGCTGGAGATCCTGGGCGAGGAGGCGCCCGACCACCTGGTGATCGCGGGGCGGCTGCGGGTGGAGCACAAGCAGGCGTCTCTGGAGGAGCTGGGGCAGATCGCGGATCCGCCGCTGACCAAGGACGCGATCGCCGGACGCATCCGGCGGCTGCTGGCGATGGCCGACAAACGTGCCACCGACCTGGGCATCCCCAACACCGAGGCGAACCTCACCGTGGACATGCTCGCCCAGTGAGCGTTCTCTGAGCGGCCTTTGCCTTTGCCTCTGCCTCCGTGCGGTCTCTGTCCGGCGCGGTCTCTGTGCGGTGCGGCGGGCAAGGTGAAGGGTTCTGTTCGGTGCGGCGGCCAGTGAGGAGGGCGTTCTCTGTGCGGTGCGGTGACTCAGTGCAGGCGTTATGTGTGCGGCGCGGCGGTCCGGTGACTGCGGGCATGTGACTGGGGCCCGGTGACTGCAGGCATATGTCTGCTGGCGCGGGACTGCGTGCGTGCCGGGGAGGGGTCTCCGGGAGCGTGGCAGGGCGGTTCTGAGGGTTCTGGGCGGGTTTGCGCGTGCGGGGGGCGCTGGGTTCTGGGCGGGCTTGCGCGTGCGGAGGTCGCTGGGTTCTGGGCGGGCTTCTCTGCGCGGGGATCGCTTTCGGGTTCTCCCCGTGGTGCTCTGCCTTGTGTGTCTTTCCGTCAAGGCGGTTCATGCATTACGGCAGGCACGGTGGGCGCCGATCGCCGTCGTGGGCTGGGCCCCGTTCAGGGGAACGCTCCTCCGGTGGCGGGACTTCCCGCCGTGACGTGCGCATGCTTGGCCGTCTCCGTGGATCGGGCCGGTGAGCCGGTTCAGGACCGGCCCGAGTCCCTCGGGGTGAAGAGGTCGCCTGTGGGGCGTGAGGGGTTGGTGGGGCTTTGGAGAGGCTCGAAGGGGGCCCGGTATTCCGGTTCGGCCGGGGTCGGGTCCTCCGGTGGGGTGAGGGAGGCTCGGCGGGCTCGGACGCGGCGTACTCGTATGCGTACGAGGAAATAGGCCGTCAAGGCCGCCACCACCAGCGGGAGCCAGGGCTCCCACGAGTCCTTCAGCGAGGGCCAGAGACCTGCCAGCTCGGCCGGGAAGTTGGTGATGAGGCGGTCGAGGCTCAGGTCGGGCCGGCCGCCGGTGGTCATCGCGCGGGCGGTGGTCCATCCCAGGGCCACCGCCGCCGCCGAGCAGAGGCCCGACCACCACGGCAGGAGCCGGCTGCCCGGCCTGAACAGGCATACCAGGAGAGACAGGAGCAGGGCCGAGGCGAAGGCGATCGTGGTCATCGCCCAGAGGCCGTCGCCGGCGGTCAGGAAGGCAGCCGGGATGAAGCGGTCTCCGTACAGGAGTACCGCCGCTTGCGCGATGGCGCAGACGAGCGTGGCAACGAAACCCACGATCAGGCCAGACAGCAGGCCGGACCTAGGTTGTGACATCTCAGCCCCCAGAGAATGCCGGAACTTACTCCGATGAGTCGGGCACTTTACTCGAAGCTCACAAATTACGCCGCCTGATCGCGGATTCACGGTAGGGGGAGTCGAGTGGTCTAAACCAATTTGGTTCCGATAGGGTTTGGCATTGAGGTTTTTAGCTCGCCATCACGTACGAGGAGATCGGTTCCCGTGAGCATCCGCGTAGGCGTCAACGGCTTCGGCCGCATCGGTCGCAACTTCTGGCGTGCGGTGGCCGCCAGTGGCAAGGACATCGAGATCGTTGCGGTCAATGACCTGACCGACAACGCGACGCTCGCCCATCTGCTGAAGTACGACAGCATCCTCGGCCGCCTGCCGTACGAGGTGAAGGTCTCCGGCGACGAGATCACCGTCGACGGCAAGACGATCAAGGTCTTCGAGGAGCGCGACCCGGCCAAGCTGCCCTGGGGCGACCTCGGCGTCGACGTGGTGCTGGAGTCGACCGGCCTGTTCACCGACGCGGCCAAGGCCAAGGTGCACGCCGACAACGGCGCCAAGAAGGTCATCATCTCCGCCCCGGCGAAGAACGAAGACGTCACGATCGTGATGGGTGTCAACGACAACACCTATGACGCCGCCAAGCACACGATCATCTCCAACGCCTCCTGCACCACCAACTGTCTGGCTCCGCTGGCGAAGGTCCTGAACGACGCCTTCACCATCGAGAAGGGCCTGATGACCACCATCCACGCCTACACCCAGGACCAGAACCTGCAGGACGGCCCGCACAAGGACCTGCGCCGCGCCCGCGCCGCCGCCGTCAACGTGGTGCCCACCTCGACCGGCGCCGCCAAGGCCATCGGCCTGGTGCTGCCCGAGCTCAAGGGCAAGCTCGACGGGTTCGCGATGCGCGTGCCGATCCCCACGGGCTCGGCCACCGACCTGACCGTCGAGGTCTCCCGTGACGTGACCGTCGAAGAGGTCAACGCCGCGTACAAGGCCGCCGCCGAGGGGGCGCTCAAGGGCGTGCTCAGCTACACCGAGGACGAGATCGTCTCCAGCGACATTGTCACCGACCCGGCCTCCTGCATCTTCGACGCCGGCCTGACCAAGGTCATCGGCAACCAGGTCAAGGTCGTCGGCTGGTACGACAATGAGTGGGGCTTCTCCAACCGCCTCGTCGACCTCATCCAGTTGGTGGGCGCGGACCTCTGATGCGTACGCTCGACGATCTCGATGTGAAGGGTCGGCGCGTGCTCGTGCGCGCCGACCTCAACGTCCCACTCGACGGTGAGACGATCACCGACGACGGCCGCATCCGCGCGTCGGTGCCGACGATCAAGGCGCTGACCGGCGCGGGCGCGAAGGTCGTCGTCTGCGCTCACCTGGGCCGCCCCAAGGGGCGGCCCAACCCCGGCCTCTCGCTGAAGCCGGTCGCCGAGCGCCTCGCCGAGCTGCTCGGCGAGGACGTGGCCTTCGCCACCGACGTGGTCGGTGACAGCGCCCAGAGCGTCGCCGACGCGCTGGAGGAGGGCCAGGTCGCCCTGCTGGAGAACCTCCGGTTCGAGGCGGGCGAGGAGTCCAAGGACGAGGCGGAGCGCGGGGCGTTCGCCGAGAAGCTGGCGGGGCTCGCCGAGCTCTACGTCGGCGACGGCTTCGGCGCGGTCCACCGCAAGCACGCCAGCGTCTACGATGTGCCCCGCCTGCTGCCGCACGCGGCGGGCAAGCTCATCGTGGCCGAGCTGGAGGTGCTCAGGAGGCTCACCGAGGACACCGAGCGCCCCTACGTGGTGGTGCTGGGCGGCGCCAAGGTCTCCGACAAGCTCGGCGTCATCGCCAACCTGCTGGCCAAGGTCGACCGGCTGCTGATCGGCGGCGGCATGGCCTACACCTTCCTCAAGGCCCAGGGCTATGAGGTCGGCAAGTCGCTGCTCCAGGAGGACCAGCTCGACCAGGTGCGCGGCTTCCTCAACGAGGCCGCCGAGCGCGGTGTCGATCTCGTGCTGCCCGTCGATGTGCTGGCCGCGACCGGCTTCGCCGAGGACGCGCCGCACGACGTGGTCGAGGCCACGGCGATCCCGGCCGACCGTGAGGGGCTCGACATCGGTCCCAGGACCCGTGAGCTGTTCGCGGCCAAGCTGGCCGACGCCAAGACCATCTTCTGGAACGGCCCCATGGGCGTCTTCGAGTTCGACGCGTTCTCCGGCGGTACCCGGGCCGTGGCCGAGGCGCTGATCGGGGCCGACGCCCTGACGGTGGTCGGCGGCGGCGACTCGGCGGCTGCCGTACGCAAGTTCGACCTGCCCGAAGACGGCTTCTCGCACATTTCCACCGGTGGTGGCGCGAGCCTGGAATATCTCGAGGGCAAGACCCTGCCCGGACTCGCCGCCCTGGAGGACTGACCGTGAGAAAGCCGCTTTTCGCCGGCAACTGGAAGATGAACCTCAACCACCTTGAGGCCATCTCGCTGGTCCAGAAGCTCGCCTTCGCGTTCACCGACAAGGACTTCGACAAGGCGGAGATAGCCGTCCTGCCGCCGTTCACCGACCTGCGCAGCGTCCAGACGCTCGTCGACGGCGACAAGCTGCGCATCGTCTACGGCGCCCAGGACCTGTCCCAGCACGAGGCGGGCGCCTACACCGGCGAGATCTCGGGCGCGATGCTGGCCAAGCTGAACTGCACGTTCGTCCTGGCCGGCCACTCGGAGCGGCGGCAGTATCACAGCGAGGACGACGACCTGGTCAACGCCAAGGTGCACGCCGCGTTCCGCCACTCGCTCACGCCGATCCTGTGCGTCGGCGAGGGCCTGCCCGTGCGCCAGGCGGGCGAGCAGGTTTCACATTGCCTGGCTCAGCTTGACGGCGGACTGCGCAAAGTCTCCGCTGAGCAGGCACAATCGATGGTAGTGGCCTACGAGCCGGTGTGGGCGATCGGCACCGGCGAGGTGGCCACTCCCGAGGACGCCCAGGAGGTCTGCGCGGCGCTGCGAGGAAGACTCGCTGAGCTGTACGACCCCGAAGTGGCCTCCGCAGTACGTATCCTTTACGGAGGGTCGGTCAAGTCAGGCAACATCGCTGGGATCATGGCTCAACCCGATATCGATGGCGCGCTCGTGGGCGGTGCCAGCATCGATGCCGGGGAGTTCGTTAAGATCTGCCGTTTCTCCGATATGTCTGGCTAACTGAGTCGTTCCGGGGGTGCGACTTGACAACAAGCCGTACCCTCTAGAAGCAAGTTTGAATCGTCACGCGTGACAGAGCATTGAAGGACTAGGCATACCGTGGAAATCGGAATCTCCATCGCCCTCATCCTGGCGAGCTGTCTCATGATCCTGCTCGTCCTGCTCCACAAGGGCAAGGGTGGTGGCCTGTCTGACATGTTCGGCGGCGGTTTCTCGTCGAACTTCGGTGGTTCCTCGGTGGTGGAGCGTAACCTCGACCGGTTGACCGTGATCACGGGCACCGTCTGGTTCGTCTGCATCATCGCTCTGGGTCTGCTTCTGCGGCCCTGAGTCAGATTGACGCGTGACAGTGATTCTCCCCCCGTGTGTCACGGGGCGATCGAGCGAGGAGTTCATCCGTGGGTAGTGGCAACGCGATCCGTGGCAGCCGTGTCGGCGCCGGCCCGATGGGGGAGGCCGAGCGCGGCGAGGCAGCTCCGAGAGTGCGGGTCTCGTTCTGGTGCGCCAACATGCATGAGACGCGGCCCAGCTTCGCCAGCGATGCGGCGGTGCCCGAAATGTGGGACTGCCCGCGCTGCGGCCTCCCGGCCGGCCAGGACGAGCAGGCCCCGCCTGCCCCGCCCCGGAACGAGCCGTACAAGACGCACCTGGCTTATGTGAAGGAGCGCAGGAGCGACAAGGACGGCAAGGCGATCCTCGAGGAAGCGCTGGAGCGTCTGCGCAACAACAAGTCCCCCTGGTAGGACCTTGTTAGCTCAGAGTTATCTCCGAAGGACCCCGGCACACTGCGCCGGGGTCCTTCGCTGTTCGTGGCGTGGGCCGTCACGGGCGACCCCCGGGTTTCACCGGATGGGGTTCGGCGGTGCTATGGGCGGCCACCTGCGTCGTGGGTTTGGCGGGGTGCCGGATCCGTGGGGTGCGCGGGATGCTGGGGGGGTTTGGCGGGTTCGGGGTGCCGGGCTCTGTGGAGTGGTCAGGGATCTGGCTGGTGCCGTAGGGCTGAGACGCGGTCGCGGACCTGGGACAGGCGGCGTTCGATCTCCGGGAGGAAACGCGGGTCGAGCGAGTCCCGGTCCGCGCTCAGGCGGTGGGCGGCCTCGTCCGTGACCTGTTCCACCAGCCGCAGCACGTCGGCCCGGCCGCTGAGGTAGCCCTCGCGCACCGCCGCCGCGTGTTCGGCGGCCAGTTCGTGGTCCACCCCGCTGGTGTCCAGGTCCAGCAGGTCGCGCACCGCCGAGGCGCCGATCGTGAACGCCAGCGGCCATACCAGTCCCGCCAGGTCGGCCCAGTGCAGCGGTACGGGCAGCAGCCACACGCAGCCGCACAGGATCGACGCCACCGACGCCACGGCCGCGATCCGGCGTCCCAGCCCCAGGTCGCGCCAGTACATGACCGTCAGCGGGACGGCGAAGAGCATCGCGTGCAGGAACGGCATCCGGGTGAGCCCGCCGGCGGCCATCGTCCGCATGAGGGACGTCGAGACCAGCGCGTCCACGGCGCCGAAGCAGAGTCCCGCGGCCAGCACCCGCGCGTGTGCCGCCGTGCCACGGGCGAGGACGCGCCGGTGCGCCCACAAGGCGACCAGCAGCCCGGTCACCGTGAGGGCCGCGCAGGCCGGGAGCGGCACGCCGTCCATGTCGCGCCACGAGTGGCTGAGCGAGCCGACGGCGCCGAGGGCGATGGCGATCGGTCCCGCGTCGAACGGCGGAGTGTTCGGGCGGGCGTCCTCCGGCAGGACCACTTTCCTGGAGCCGATCCGCAGTTCCTGCCGTCGCCCGAGCGGCCGTGGCTCGTCCGCGGTGACGGTGAGCGAGCCCGTGGGTGCCAGGCGTACCAGGGCGTCGTGCAGGGCGGCCGTCTGGGCGGGGGAGAGCAGCAGCGAGCCGCTCTCGTCCGTGGGACGGAACTCCACGTCGCGGGAGAGGTCCGGGCTGGCCAGGTTGTGGCGCTGCTCCCAGCGCAGCAACGCGACCGCCAGGTACTCGGCATGATCGGCCGTCTCCTCCGCCAGCCGCTGCCGCCAGGCCGACAGAGGCGACGCCACTGGGCGGCCCGGTCCCGCCAGCAGTGGCCAGGTACGGGTCAGCAGGTCCACCACGGTGTCGGCGCCCATGGCCACGCTGTGCCGACCGGCCAGCTCGGCGCGGCTCCTGGCCGCCTGACGTTCCGCCGCGGCCACGCGCAGCCGTTGCCGCAGCCGCCCGCGCAGGTACCGGCCGATGAACACACCGCCCGCCACGCCGCCGGCGGGCCAGAGAAGGGGCGCGGGACTGTACGACCAGCCCGCCACGGCCAGTGCCACGTTGGCCACCGCGCCCGACGTGAGCGGTACGGCCAGCGCCGTCCAGCCGTGCGCCAAGGCCAGCTCGTAGGCCAGGGGTGCGGCCAGCAGGGCGGGGGCGTCGATCGGGTCGCCGGCCAGCGCGGACCAGACGGCCACGTCGGCGACGTCGAGCGCCAGCCGTACCGGGACGGGGATGCCGTGGCGTCTGAGGGCGCGGAAGACCAGCACGTCGTACAGGCACGAGGCGAGCAGGGTGAGCAGCGCCACGGGTGGCGTGAGGGGCTCCCAGAGGGTCACGCAGATCGTCACCCGCGAGGCCAGCCGCAGGTTGAGGAAGAGACGGACGGCGGTGAACGAGGTGGACCGCGTGGCGCCCCTGAGCGATTCATTCATCCGGTGGCGGTGGGGGTGTTTTCACTCTTGTCGCCCAGGTCAGGAAGCGGGCGATCTGTGGCAGCGACGGCAGTGACTGGGTGCGGTCCGGAGCGCGGCCGTCGGAGGTCGTCGGCGCGAGCCGGGCCTGCCGGTTGAACCGCTCCCGTAATCGGATCCAGGCCCGCGACCGGGGACTGGCCCGCTCGCCCAGCCGTTCCGGCAGGTGCTCCGCCAGCGCGTGCGCCACGGCCGCGTTGACCCGGCTGACGGGGGAGACGCCGAGCCTGATCTCCTCTTCGGGATCGGCGGGGCCGGGCACGCCCCCAGACGGTTGGAGTACGGCGGCGCGCAGGCGGGCCGCGTCCCCGAGCTGGCTGCGGTGGTAGAAGTAGTCGGCCCTGGCCTCCCGCATGCGCCGCCGGACCGCGCCGTCGAGGAAGTGGCCGGTGAGCACGATGACCGTGGTCTGCTGACGGCTCCGGACGCGGCGGACGGCCTCCACGACCGCCACACCGGGGAAGTGGTCGTCGGGGCTGCGCTCGTCGGCGGCGTCCACCAGCACGACGTCGACGCCCTCGTACGACCAGCCGGCCGCCGCCCGATGATCGAGTCCCGCGATCACCTCCACACCCGGCGTCGCGGACAGGATGGCGACGATGCCGGTGCGGCTGATGTCGTCGTCGTCCACGACGACCACGCGCTTGCCGTGTGTCCCCGTCACACGGTCATTACACTCCCGACCTGATGGCTAGTGCCAGATCCTGATGATCAGCGCGCCCGCGTTGTCGCCGAGGCAGCGGTTCTGATCGTTGATCCTCATGAACAGCCGGCCACCGGAACCGGCCCGCCAGCTCCGGTGCGCGCCCAGGGCACGCGAGCCGCCGTTGATCCGGGACAGGAGCCTGCCGTAGGGGGAGCTGTCGTGGATCTTGCAGCCCTGGTAGATGTGCGAGTCGGTGTCCCAGTCGTAGCCGTCGGCGCCCACCCACGGGAAGGAGCTGTTGTCGACCGTCCAGCTGCCGCCCACCTGCGCGACCCGGACGCGGTCGCCCGCGTACACGTAGATCCCGGTGTCCTGCCAGCCGCGCCTGGACGTGATCACCACGTCCCTGCCGCTCTGGGTCGTCGCCTGTGCGACGCCGGGAATGGTCACCGTCATCGCGCAGGCGAGCGCCGCGACGGCCCACGTTCGCCGCATCACCATGTCAGCCTCCACTTGTGTCGGAGGCGACCGTACGCGGGAAGGGTGCGCGTTCCGTAGCGCCGGATCGCGCACCCACCCTGGCCTACCTTTCGTGTACGGCGACGCCGTCCACGAACGTCATGCGTACCCCGGTGGTCCAGATGTCGCGCTCCGGCAGCGTGAACGGGTCGCGGTCCAGGACGACGAGGTCCGCCGGGCGGCCCGGTGCGATCACCCCGGCGGGGGAACGGTTGATCCAGGCCGAACCGGCCGTGTACGCGGTCAGCGCGGTCGCCAGGTCGAGGCGCTGGCCGGGCAGGAACGGCGTCTGTGCCGTGGGGTAGCCGGCGTGCACCGAGCTGCCGGGCTCCGTACGGTTGACGGCCACGTGCATGCCCTGCAGCGGGTCGGCGCTCGACACCGGCCAGTCGCTGCCCGCGCAGAACCGCGTCCCGTGGGAGAGCAGGTCGGCGAAGGGGTACTGCCACGAGGAGCGGGGCTCGCCCAGGAACGGCAGCGTCAGCTCGTCCATCTGCGCGTGGTGGGTCGCCCAGAGCGGCTGCAGGTTGGCCGTCACGCCGAGCGCGGCGAAGCGGGGCACGTCCGACGGCTCGATGATCTGCAGGTGCGCGATGTGGTGCCGGTTGGCGGGCGAGGTGCCCTCGAAACTGTCAAGCGCCTCGCGTACGGCCCGTTCGCCGATCGCGTGGACGTGCGCCTGGAAGCCGAGGCGGTCCAGCTCGGCCACGTACGTCCTGAGCTTGTCCGGGTCGACGTAGGACAGGCCCGTGCCGCCGCAGAGGCAGTAGGGCTCCAGCGTCGCGGCGGTGAAGTTCTCGGTGATGCCGTCCTGCATGATCTTCACCGAGGTCGCGCGGAACCGGTCCAGCCCCTCCGCCGAGGCGCGGCGCGCGGTCAGGTCGTCGATCTGGTCGAGGCCACGGGTACGGTCCCACCACAGCGCGCCCACCACGCGGGCCCGTAGCCTGCCGGAGCCGGCCGCCGACAGGTAGGTGGGAAGCTGGTCCACCGAGCCCGCGTAGGAGCCCACGATGGCGTCCTGCCAGCCGGTGATGCCGAGCGAGAACAGGTAGCGCTCGGCATCCGCCAGCGCCCGGTCCAGGTCGCGAGGGGAGGGGCGCGGGGTGAGGAGGCCGACGAGGTCCATCGCGCCCTCGTGCAGGACGCCGCTGGGCGTGCCGTCGGCGTCGCGTTCGATGCGGCCGTCGGCGGGGTCGGGGGTGTCTGCGGTGACGCCGGCCAGCTCCAGGGCACGGGCGTTGACCCAGGCGGCATGATGGTCGCGCTGGATGAGGTAGACGGGCCGGTCGGCGAAGGCGAGCTGGTCGCGGTGCGGCAGCCCACCCGGGAAGGCCGACATGTCCCACCCGCCGCCATCAATCCACTCTTTTTCAGGATTTTTCGCCGCATAGTCAGCGATCTTCGCCAAATAGGCATCGAGTCCGTAAATTTCGGATAGATCGCACTTGGCGCGCTCCAGGCCCGCCTGTACCGGATGCACATGCGCATCGGTGAACCCGGGCACCAGCAGACCCCCGTCCAGGTCCACGGTCTCGTGCCCCGGCGCCAGCCGTACCAGGTCCCGCTCGTCGCCAACGGCGGCGATCACGCCGTCGCGGACCAGCACGGCCTCGGCGAAGCCGGTCTTCGCGGTGAAGACCCGTCCCCCTCGAAAGAGCGTGTTCATAGTGCTCCCCAATCTCAACGTGATTCAGTGGCCGGTGATCAGATCGGCCATGCGGGCCAGTACGGACGTGCCCGGCATCGACCGCTCCCGGTGGTCCGCCACCCGGTACAACCGGTACATCGCGTGCACCCCCAGCCAGCGCAGCGGCTCCGGCTCCCAGGCCCGCACCCGGCGGCCCACCCACGGCAGCTCCGTCAGCGCGGTCCGCTCGCCCAGGACGAGGTCCCGCATCGTCCGGCCGGCCAGGTTGGCCGTCGTCACCCCGTGCCCGGTGTAGCCGCCCGCCCAGCCCAGGCCGGTGGCCGGGTCCACGTGCACGGTCGAGCACCAGTCGCGCGGCACCCCCAGGACTCCCGACCACGCGTGCGCCACCGAGGAGGACGCCGCGGCGGGGAAGAAGTCGATCAGCAGCCGCCAGAGCGCCTCGACCGTCTGCTCGTGCGTGTGCCCCCTGGCGTCGACCCGCGAGCCGTACAGGTACGGCCGGCCGCGCCCTCCGAAGGCGATGCGGTCGTCGGCGGTCCGCTGCGCGTACATGTAGTAATGGGCCATGTCCCCGAGCAGCTCGGACCCCGCCCAGCCGACCGTCTCCCAGAACGAGGCGGGCAGCGGCTCGGTGACGATCAGCGAGCTGTTCATCGGCAGCCACTGCCGCCGCAGGCCCTTCAGCCGCGAGGTGAACCCCTCGGTCGCGCGGAGCACGTGGCGCGCCCGGACCGTCCCGAACGGCGTCACGGCCAGCCCCGGGGCGATCTCCGTGACGGGCGTCCGCTCGTAGACGGTCACCCCGAGCTCCCGTACGGCGCGTGCCAGCCCTCGTACCAGCTTGGCGGGCTGGACCCGCGCGCAGTGCGGACTCCAGGAGGCGGCCACGGCCCCCGCCACCCGCAGCCGTTCGGCGGGATCGACCAGCCGCAGGTCCGCCTCCTCGATGCCCCAGGCGCGGGCGGCCGACACCGAGGCCCGCAGGCGGGCCGCCTGAGAGGGAGTGCGGGCCACGTTGACCACGCCGCCCTTGACGACGTCGGCGTCGATGCCCTCCTTCTCACAGACCTGGATCACCTCGTCGATCGAGGCGTACATCTCGCGCTGCAGCCGCCGCGCCCCCTCCACCCCGTGCGTCCTGGCGTAGCGCTGATGCGAGCCGGCAAGGTCGCCGGTCAGCCAGCCGCCGTTGCGCCCCGAGGCCCCGAACCCGGCGAAGTCCTTCTCCAGCACCACGACGTTCAATGACGGCTGGGCCTGCTTGAGGTAGTACGCGGTCCACAGCCCCGTGTAGCCCGCGCCGACGATCGCCACGTCCGCCTGGAGGTCGCCGTCGAGGCGCGGACCAGGGGCAGGTACGCCGGAGGAGCGGTACCAGAAGGAGACGTCGCCATTCACGAATCCGGACGACAGGGAGACATGCGCGTTCATGGCCGGTATCCTCCTATACGCCGCATCTAGCTACGAAACTCGCATTCGAAACACGGCGTTAGCGGCCAGGTAACACCTCCCCGGCATCCTCTTCCTATGGGATTCTTGCGCATTCGCACGACGGTGGACGAGCGTCCGGGACGACTGGCCTCCCTGGCCGCGGCCCTGGCGGACAGGGGCGGCAACATCCTCGGCCTGAGCGTCCAGTCGGACGCGGACGGCACTGTCGACGAGTTCGTCGCCGACATCCCCGCCGCGCCCGAGGCCGTGCGTGCGGCCCTGGAGGAGGCCGGTGGCCGCCGCGTCCAGGTGGTCCCGGCGACGGCGCACGAGCTGACCGACGAGCCCACCCGCGCGCTGCTGCTGGCCTCCCGGCTGCGGTCGATGCCGTGGCGGCTGCCGGAGTTCCTGGCCGAGTTGCTGCGCGCCGACGATGCCAGGTGGATCTATGGTGAAGCGGTGAGTGATCTTCCCGACCCGACCCTGCTCGTGGTGCCCGTCGCACCCAGGCGCGCCGTCCGGCTGCGCCGTGCCGAGCTGCCCTTCACCCTGACCGAGGCCGCTCGGGCCGCCTCCTTCGTCCGGCTCGCGCAACCGCCGGTCGAGCAGGACGCCGCCGACCCCACGGTCAAGCTGGCCGACGGCGAGGAGGTCACGGTCCGGCCGCTCACCTCGATCTACCGCGAGGCCGTCCGCGACCTGCACGACAGGTGCTCGCCCGAGGCGCGCCGGTTCCGCTACTTCACCTCGATGCCCGAGCTGCCGCCGCGGATGTTCGACCGGCTCTGCGACCGCAGCCGCGGCCGCTCGATCGTCGCCGGGCACGACGGCCAGGTGGTGGCCATGGCCTCCCTGATGTTCACCCCCGATCCGGGCATCGCCGAGATGGCCTTCCTGGTCGAGGACCGCTGGCAGGGGCGCGGTCTGGGCACGGAGCTGGCCAGGACACTGGTGCGCGAGGCGCGCGATCTCGGTTACGCCGAGGTCAGGGCCACGATGCTGTCCGACAACGTACGGATGCGGCGGCTGCTGCTGTCGCTGGGCGCCACGCTCGGCTACACCGAGGACCCGGGCGTGATCGAGGCCAGGCTGCCGGTCTGCGCGATGGCGTCAGCCTGAGGCGCTCTCGCCCCGCTCTTCGCCCCGCTCGTCCTCGTCCGGCCCGGAGTCCTGTTCTGCCGGTTCCGCGTCGGGCGTCGCCTGGTCCGGCTGCCGGATGCCCAGGTGGCGCTCGATGCGTTCGAGGCTCTCCTGGATCTGCGTGAGCCGCTCGCCCAGCGCCATACCGCCGGCGAAGAACATCTCGGCCGGCCGGTCCTTCGTCCCCTGCCCGAGCCGGGTGAGCACGCGGTGCCGCAGCTCGCCCAGCTCCACGCCGGCGTCCACGATCGCCTGGGCGGCCAGCCCCTCGCCCTCTCTGATCACCCCGAGCAGGATGTGCTCGGTGCCGATGTAGTTGTGGCGCAACTGCAGCGCCTCGCGCAGCGAGAGCTCCAGGACCTTCTTGGCGCGCGGGGTGAACGGGATGTGCCCGCTCGGCGCCTCGTCGCCCTGGCCCACCTCGCGGGTGACGAAGGCGCGCACGCTCCCCAGCTCGATGCCGAAGCTGTCGAGTGTCAGGCCCGCCACGCCCTCGCCCTCGTGGATGAGGCCGAGCAGGATGTGCTCCGTGCCGATGTGGGCGTGGTTCAGCGTCCGCGCCTCCTCCTGGGCGAGGACGACGACCCGGCGGGCACGGTCAGTGAAGCGCTCGAACACCGAAGGCCTCCGTTCGGGTGGCGTGTCTCCACTATGCGCTACAAACCAGCGGATGTGGGGTAATTGACAGGTGTGGATCTTGACGAGGTGGCCGGTCGCCTGTACGGGCTCCCGCCGTCCGAGTTCACCGCCGCGCGCGACGCCGAGGCCCGTGCCGCCAAGGACGCGGGCGACGTACGGCTGGCCCGCGACATCGCCGGGCTGCGCAAACCCACGGTCTCCGCGGCGGCCGTGAACCGGCTGGCCCGCGAGCACCGGGACGACCTCGGGGAGCTGCTGGCGCTCGGGCAGGAGCTGCGCGAGGCGTGGGAGCGGCACGACGCCGAGGCGCTGGCGGAGCTGACCCGGCGGCGCGGCGAGCTGGCGGGACGGCTGTCCCGGCTGGTCAGACGGGAGGCCGGGCTGTCGGCCGCCGCGGCGGCCGAGGCCGAGCAGACGCTCGACGCCGCCGTCGTGGACGCGGGCGCCGCCGAGGAGGTACGGCGCGGCCGCCTGGCCAAGCCGCTCAGCTACAGCGGCTTCGCCCCAGCCCCAGCCCCGGCGGCGCCGCGCGGCAAGCCCGCCAAGAAGCCGACGGACTCGACAGCATCGGCCGAATCGGCCTCGGAGGCGAAGGGCGCGGCGGCCAAGAGTGCGGAGGCGAAGCGCGCGGAGGCCGAGGAGCGAGAAGAGGCGGAGGCGAAGAGGCGGGCGGAGGCTGAAGCCAGGAAGGCCGCCGAACGACAGGAGGCGCTGGACGCCCACCGGGAGTGGGTCGCCGCCCTGGAACAGGCCGTACAGGAGCACGACGAGCGCGCCGAGCGGGTCGCCGGGCTGGAGCGGAAGCTGGCCAAGGCCCGCAAGCGGCTCGCCGAGAGTGCGCAGCGGCTGGAGGTCGCCAAACGGGAGGAGCGGCACGCTCGACACCGCATAGGTTAAGGTGTACGAAACGGTCTCGTACACCTGGAGTGGCGATGAGAACCTGGACCCCCGCCGACATGCCCGACCTGAGCGGCAAGACGGCCATCGTGACCGGCGCCAACAGCGGCATCGGCCTGCCCACCGCGCTCGAACTCGCCAGGCACGGCGCCCGCGTCGTCGTCGCCACCCGCTCAGCGGCGAAAGGCGGCGCGGCCGTCGAGGAGATCCGCCGGGCCGTCCCCGGCGCCCGGGTCGAGCACGGCACGCTGGACCTGGCCGATCTCGCCTCGGTCAGGAGCTTCGCGGCCGGCGTCGATCGGGTGGACCTGCTGGTCAACAACGCGGGCGTCGGCATGATCCCGCGCCAGCTGACCCGTGACGGCTTCGAGATGCAGTTCGGCACCAACCACCTGGGTCACTTCGCGCTCACCGGACTGCTGCTGCCCCTGCTGCTGGCCCGTCCCGGCGCGCGGGTGGTCAACGTCTCGAGCGACGCGCACAAGATGGGCAGGCTGGACCTCGACGACCTGGGCCTGGAGCACGGTTACAAGAAGATGAGCTCGTACGGCCGCTCCAAGCTGGCCAACCTGCTCTTCACCCTGGAGCTCCAACGACGCGCTCAGCGGGCCCAGGTGGACCTCGTCAGCGTCGCCACCCATCCTGGTGCCACCGCCACCAACTTCTTCAGCGTGGGGCCGCTACAGCCCCTCGTGGGGCTGTTCCTGAAGAGCGCGGCGGCCGGTGCGGTGTCCTCCCTCTACGCGGCCACCTCGCCGGAGATCCACGGCGGGGAGTTCGTCGGTCCCAAGACTCAGCTGCTCACGCCGTCGGAGGCGGCCCGCTCCGAGCAGCTCGCCGCCGACCTGTGGGAGGTCTCCACGCGGCTGACCGGCGTACGATTCGAGGAGATCGCCTACAGCTGAGGGATGTGCACGTGCCACCACTCGACCCCGAGCGGGAGCGGGCCATCCTCGACGCGACGCTGGAGTTGCTGTCCGAGATGGGCTACGACCGTATGTCGGTCGACCAGATCGCCAAGCGGGCCAAGGCCAGCAAGGCGACCATCTACCGCCGGTGGGCGGGCAAGCCGGAGCTGGTGGTCGACGTCATCTGCCGCCGGTTCGACATGGACACGCCGACCGCCGAGGACACCGGCTCGCTGCGCGGCGACCTCGCCTCGGTGCTCGGCGGCCTGTGCGGCGCGGTCGAGCGCAAGCACGGGCTCATCATGGGGCTGTCCTCGACGCTGGTCTCGCACCAGGAGCTGGCCAGGACGCTGCGCGAGCACATGCCGGCCAAGGACCTCGGCGGGGTGGAGGCGTTGCTGGAGCGGGCCAGGAAGCGCGGCGACCTGCCGGGGCCCGTGGATCCCGGCCGTCTGTTCGGGGTGGCGGAGGCGCTGGTCTGGCACCGCATGATCTTCCTCGGGCCGCTGTTCGACGAGTCCTTCGTCGCGGAATCGGTGGACGAGGTCCTGCTGCCGCTGGTGCGCGCCTGGGCGCAGTAAACCTAACATTCTTATGTGATATTTCGCCTCAAGCCATGGCTTGAGGCGAAAAGTCGGGCTTAGGGTCGTCGCCATGACGACCCCCATTGACGCCTTCATCGACGCGCTCCCCAAGGTGGAGCTGCATGTGCACCTGGTCGGCTCCGCCTCCGTACCCACCGTGCTGGAGCTGGCCCGCCGCCACCCCGGCGGCCCGGTTCCCACCACGGAGGAGGAGCTGCGGGCGTTCTACGCCTTCCGCGACTTCCCCCACTTCGCGCAGGTGTACCAGGCCGTCAACGCGCTGGTCCGGGAGCCGGAGGACATCGCCGCCCTCGTGCTCGGCCTGGCCCGCGACCTGGCCTCCCAGGGCGCTCGTTACGCCGAGCTGCAGGTCACCCCATATGCCCACAGCATCGTCGGGATGCCCATGCGCGAGGTCACCGAGGCGCTCGACCTGGCCGCCCGCCGGTCGGAGAGCGACCACGGGGTGGAGATGGCCTACATCTTCGACTTCCCCGGCCAGTTCGGCGAGGAGGCGGCCAAGATCACGGTCATGCACGCTTTGGAACAACCTCCCGCCGCTTTGGTAGGTTTCGGCCTGGCCGGGATCGAGCAGAGCCGGACGCCGTACCGTGACGTCTTCCGCGACGCGTTCGCGGCGGCGCGGGCGGCGGGCCTGCACAGCGTGCCGCACGGCGGCGAGATGACCGGTCCCGAGACCATGTGGGAGGTCATCGAGGGGCTGGGCGCCGAGCGCATCGGGCACGGCATCTCCTGCCTGGAGGACCCGCGCCTGGTGGCTCACCTGCGCGAGACGCAGCTGCCGCTGGACGTCTGCCCGACCTCCAACCTCCGTACGGGACAGGTGGCCCGGATCGAGGAGCACCCGCTGCCCAGGCTGCTGGAGGAGGGGCTGTTCGTCACGCTGAACAGCGACGACCCGCCCATGTTCGGCACCACCCTGGCCGGTGAGTATCGCGTCGCCGCGCACGTCTTCGGCCTCGGCGAGCCGGAGCTGGCCCAGCTCGCTCGCAACGGCGTGAACGCGTCCTTCCTGCCGCCGGCGCGCAAGCAGGCCCTGCTGGCCGAGATCGACGCGCTCACCAACTGAGGACGCTACGAAAACTCAGGGAGAGGCGATGCGGCCCAACCCTGGCGGGAGCTTGGCGGCGGCGGTCCGGTCGAGCAGGAACAGCGTCCGCACCCGGCCCCTGGCCCCGGCCGCGGGCACCTGCACGGGCCCGGAGTCGGACAGCGCCAGGCGTACGGCCCCCGACTTCTCCTCGCCCGCCGCCACCACCCACACCTCGCGCGAGGCCTGGATGGTCGGCAGCGTCAGGGAGATGCGCGTGGGCGGCGGCTTGGGCGCGCCGTGCACGGCCACGACCGGCCGCGTGTCGTACAGGGCGGGCATCCCGGGGAACAGCGACGCCACGTGCGCGTCGGGCCCGATGCCGAGCAGCATCACGTCGAAGCCGGGCACCGGGCCGTGGTCCTCGGGCCGGGCCGCCTTGCGCAGCTCGGCCGCGTAGGCCTCGGCCGACTCCTCCGCCGACATCCCCGAGTCGGGCCCGGCCATGACGTGCACCCGGTCGGGATCGAGGTCGACGTGGTCGAGCAGGGCCTTGCGGGCGCCCGTCTCGTTGCGCTCGGGGTCGCCGGTCGGCAGGAAGCGCTCGTCGCCCCACCAGATGTCGAGGTGGTGCCAGTCGACCGCGTCGCGCGCCGGCGTGGCGGCGATCGCGGCCAGCGTCGCGTGGCCGACCGTGCCGCCGGTCAGGACCAGCGACGCCGACCCCTTGGCCGACTGCACGTCGACCAGCCGGGTGATGATCCGCGCCGCCACGGCCTTGGCCAGGACGTCGCCGTCACGATGGACGACCACATTGGGAACGCTCACGTACTCACTCTTTTCGCTATCACTCTTTCACGATCGGTGCCCACCGGCCGGGACGCGCCCCCTCGCAAAGACAGGGCCCGCCACGACCGGTGGGAGGAGGCGTCAGGACTTGTACGAGCGGGCCAGCCGCTTGACCGCCGCCTGGTAGATCTCGTCGGAGTCGAGCCGCCGCAGCTCCTCGGCCAGCAGCTCGGCGGTCTGCCGACGGGTCAGGGCCACGTTCCGGTCCGGCTGGCCGGGCCGCGACAGCGTCGCCAGCCGGGCGTCGCTCCTGCACACCGCCAGCACGCCGTCGGCCGTCGTGAGCCGGACGGCGGTCAGGCCGGGCCCGTTGGAGTCGGCCACCTTGACCGGCGCGCCGAGACGTTCGGACAGCCACGCGGCCAGCAGCGGCGCGCTGGGGTTGCCCGGGGACGCCTCCACGGTGCCCTTGCGCACCTTGCCCGTGGGCTGGTCGAAGGCCGCCGCCAGCAGGCTGCGCCACGGCGTCAGCCGGGCCCAGGACAGGTCCGTGTCACCGGGCGCGTAGCCTTTGGCCCTGGTCACCAGCGACTCGACCCCGCCGTCGCGCGAGCCCCTGGCGTCGGAGATGCGGCGCTGGGCGAGCATCCCGACCGGATCCTTGGACATCACCTCGGGCGCCAGTCCCGGCCACCAGGCCACGACCGGCGTGTCGGGCAGCAGCAGCGGGCTGACCACCGAGTCGGCGTGCTCGGTCAGCTCGCCGTAGAGCCGCAGCACGACCACCTCGCCCGGCGTGGACTCGCCGATGCGCAGCTCCGCGTCGAGCCGGTTGGTCTCGTCGGGCTCGCGGTTGATCACCACGATGATGCGCGAGGGGTGCTCGCGCGCCGCCTCGCTGGCCGCGCGGAGCGAGTCGTACTGGTCGCGCTCCTCGCAGACCACGATCAGCGTCAGCACCATCCCGACCGCGGGCGCGCCCATCTGGTGGCGCAGCTGCGTCAGCTGCGAGGAGATCTTCCCCGCTGTCGTGTCGGTGAGCATGAAGGTGGTCATCAGAGTCTCCTCCATACGCGGCCGTCGCCCATCATCGCGTCGGCCGACGGCGGCCCCCACGAACCGGACGGGTAGCCCTCGGGCTGGCCCTGGGTGGCCCAGAACTCCTCGATCGGGTCGAGGATCTTCCACGACAGCTCGACCTCCCGCTGGTGCGGGAAGAGCGGCGGGTCGCCGATCATCACGTCGAGCAACAGCCGCTCGTACGCCTCGGGGGACGACTCCAGGAACGACTCCCCATAGGCGAAGTCCATCGAGACGTCACGTACCTCCATGGCCGTGCCCGGCACCTTGGAGCCGAACCGCACGGTGATGCCCTCGTCCGGCTGGACCCTGATGACCAGCGCGTTCTGGCCGAGGATCTCGGTGTCGTCCTTGCTGAAGGGCAGGTGCGGCGCCCGCTGGAACACCACGGCCACCTCGGTGACCCGGCGGCCGAGGCGCTTGCCGGTGCGCAGGTAGAACGGCACGCCCGCCCAGCGCCGGTTGGCGATCTCCAGCTTGATGGCCGCGTAGGTCTCGGTCGTGGAGTCGGCGGAGATGCCGTCCTCCTGCAGGTAGCCGACGACCTTCTCGCCGCCCTGCCAGCCCGCGTCGTACTGCCCGCGCGCGGTGTTGAGCGCCAGGTCCGACGGCAGCTGTACGGCCTTGAGCACCTTCTCCTTCTCCCGCCGCAGCGCGGAGGCGGTGAAGGACGTCGGGTCCTCCATCGCCACCAGGGCGAGCAGCTGGAGCAGGTGGTTCTGGATCACGTCGCGGGCCGCGCCGATGCCATCGTAGTAGCCGGCCCGGCCGCCGATGCCGATGTCCTCGGCCATGGTGATCTGCACGTGGTCGACGAAGCTACGGTTCCAGATGGGCTCGTAGAGGTTGTTGGCGAACCTCAGGGCCAGGATGTTCTGGACGGTCTCCTTGCCCAGGTAGTGGTCGATCCTGAAGATCGAGCTCTCCGGGAAGGCCGAGGTGGTGATCTCGTTCAGCTCGTGCGCCGACTTCAGGTCGTGCCCGAACGGCTTCTCGATCACCACGCGCCGCCACGACCCGGGAGGCGCCTGGGACACGCCGGTCCGCTTGAGCTGCTCCACCACGACGGGGAAGAACTTCGGCGGCACGGAGAGATAGAACGCATAGTTGCCGCCGGTGCCCCGGGTCTCGTCGATCTCCTTCAAGGCCATCGCCAGCGCGTCGAACGCGCCGTCGTCGGAGAACTCGCCCGGCACGAAGTGGATGCCCTCGCGCAGCTGCTTCCAGACCTCCTCACGGAAGGGCGTCCTGGCGTGCGCCTTGACGGCGTCATGCGTCACCTGGGCGAAGTCCTGGTCCTTCCAGTCACGCCTGGCGAACCCGACCAGCGAGAAACCGGGCGGCAGCAGCCCTCGGTTGCCCAGGTCGTAGATCGCCGGCAGCAACTTGCGCTTGGCCAGGTCACCCGTCACGCCGAACAACACCAGCACACACGGTCCGGCCACCCGGGGCAGCCGCTTGTCGCGCGGATCGCGCAGCGGGTTGGCGGCCGCCACTTCCAAGGTGGTGGAGGTGGCCGCGGCCGAGGTGGCTACCGTGGCCGCGATCGTCTCCTCAAAGTCGAGCGCCTCCTCCGAGGGTGTTTCCGGGTCTTTCATCTCAAGCCTCCTGTGCGGCTGCGAGCAGGTGCGCGACTCCGGCCGCGCGATCGGTCAGGTGCAGGCGTACGGCCGGCCGGCCGCGCCGCAGCAGTGCCCCGAGGTCGCCGAGGGCCTGCGCGAGCTCAAGCCCGCCCAGCGTGTACGGCCTGCCGGGCACCGGCACGTCGTCGGCCACGGCACCGGTGATCTGCAGGAACACCCCGTTCTGCGGGCCGCCCTTGTGATATTGGCCGGTGGAGTGCAGGAACCGCGGCCCCCACCCGAAGGTGACCGGCCGGTCGGTGCGCAGGGCCAGCAGCGCCCGCAGCGTGGCCGGGTCGGCCGCCATCCACGCGTCGGTCATCTGCTCGAAGTCGGCGCCGTCCGGCACGAACACATCGAAGGCCGACAGCCGGTCCAGATACGCCATCACGGCCAGGTAGCCGTCTTCGGGCACCGCTTCGAGCAGCTCGGTCAGCACGCCCGGCAGATCCCTGGCCTTGGTGGCGCCGTACACCTCCACGGGCCCGTCGACGAAGGCCGGCTCGCCCAGCGGCAGCGCCTCCATGTCGAGCAGCGCGGCCGTGTTGTCCTTGGACTCGGCGACGTTCGGCTGGTCGAACGGGTCGATCCCCAGCAGCAGCCCGGCCACGGCCGTGGCGTACTCCCAGATGAGGAACTGCGCGCCGAGCGGCCCGTCGACGCGCACGTCGCCGTCGTCGGAGTCGATCCCGACGACCAGCTCGTCACGGGCGCCGTTCGGCTCGGCGCCGGCGACCGGCAGGATGCCCAGGCCGTTCTTGCCCGTGGACTCGGCGACGAGCTGCTCGATCCAGTCCGACAGCCCGCTGATCACCGACAGCCGGTCGTCGACGATCAGCTTGTCGCGTCCGGCCAGCGCCGCCCCGCCGAGCGCCACGCCCAGGTCGAGCCCGGGGTTGCCGGCGTCGAGCGAGAGCAGCGGCAGCACCTCGTCGGCGTCGTCGAGCAGCCGTTCGACGTCGGCCCCGGCCAGCGCGCTGGGCACCAGGCCGAAGGCCGACAACGCCGAGTAGCGGCCGCCCACGTCGGGCACGGCCGGGACCAGGCGGTAGCCGGCGTCCACGGCCGTCTGCTCCAGCGGCGAGCCCGGGTCGGTGACGACCACGATGCGGTCGGCCGGGTCGATGCCCGCCTGGCGGAAGAGCTCCTCGTAGACGCGCAGGTGACTGTCGGTCTCGACCGTCGAGCCGCTCTTGCTGGCCACGACCACGATCGTGGCCTCCAGCGGCTCGGCCAGCGCCCGGCGCACCTGACCCGGGTCGGTGGTGTCCAGGACGGTCAGCGGCACGTCGGCGCTCGCGCAGATCACCTCGGCCGCCAGCGAGGAGCCGCCCATCCCGGCCAGCACCACGTTGGTCAGGTGCTCGGCGCGCGCCCGCTCGGCCAGCTTGCCGAGCTCGGGCAGCAGCTCGCGCGAGGTGCGGGGCAGGGTCAGCCAGCCCAGCCGGACGGCCGCCCCCGCCTCCGCGTCGCTGCCCCACAGCGTGGGATCGCCGGCGGCGAGCCGCGCGGGCACGCCGTCGGCGACGAGCCGCCCCGCGGCGGAGGAGGCGGCGCTGGCCACCCCCTCCTCGCGGTACGAGACGGTCATCAGCGGGCCAGGTTCTTGCTGACGCTCTCGAGGAGTTCGTTCCAGGACGCCTCGAACTTCTCGACGCCCTCGTCCTCCAGCACGTTGACGACGTCGTCGTAGTCGACGCCGGCCTCCTTGAGCGCCGCCATGGTGTTCCACGCGTCCTCGTAGAAGGGGCGCACGGTGTCACCGGTGATGTTGGCGCCGGCGGCGGTCGCGTCGACCGTCTTCTCCGGCATCGTGTTGACGGTGCCGGGGGCGACGAGCTGGTCGACGTACAGCGTGGGCGAGTAGTCGGGGTTCTTGACGCCGGTCGAGGCCCACAGCGGGCGCTGCGGGCGAGCACCGGCGGCGCGCAGCCGCTGCCAGCGCTCGGAGTTCATCACTTCCTCGAACGCCGCGTAGGCCAGGCGCGCGTTGGCCACGCCCGCCTTGCCCTTGAGCTCCGGCCGGCCGAGCTGGTCGAGCCGCTTGTCGATCTCGGTGTCGACCCGGCTGACGAAGAACGACGCCACCGACTCGATCGAGCCCAGGTTGAGACCCTTGGCCTGAGCGGCCTCCAGGCCGGCCAGCCAGGCGTCCATGACCGCGCGGTAGCGCTCCAGCGAGAAGATCAGCGTGACGTTGACGCTGATGCCCTCGGAGAGCGCCTGCGTGATCGCGGGCAGCCCCTCGAGGGTCGCCGGGATCTTGATGAACAGGTTGGGCCGGTCGACCAGCCACCACAGGGCCCGCGCCTCGGCCACGGTCTTGTCGCTCTCGCGGGCCAGCCGCGGGTCCACCTCCAGGGACACGCGGCCGTCGACGCCGGCGGTGGCGTCGTAGACCGGGCGCAGGACGTCGGCGGCCCAGCGGATGTCGTAGGCGGTGATGGCGCGTACGGCCTCGCCGAGGTCGACCCCGCGCACGGCCAGGTCGTGCAGCTGGGTGTCGTAGGCGTCGCCCTTGCTGAGCGCGCCGGCGAAGATGGTCGGGTTGGAAGTGACGCCGACCACGTTCTTCTCGCGGATCAGCTGCTCCAGGTTGCCCGTGCGCAGGCGCTCACGGCTGATGTCGTCCAGCCAGATGGACACGCCCTGGGCGGACAGCTTCTTGAGGTTCTCGCTCATTTCGTTCAGTTTCCCGTCGTCTCGCCTTTGTCGTGGCCCAGCTTGGCGAGGCTCGCCTTGGCCGCGGCGGCCACGCGCTCCGCCGTCAGCCCGAATTGCTCGTACAGCGTCTTATACGGCGCCGACGCGCCGAAGTGTTCAAGGCTGACGACCTCGCCCCTCTCGCCGACGAACTCACGCCAGCCCAGAGCGATGCCCGCCTCGACCGCGACCCGGGCCTTGATCGCTGACGGCAGAACACTCTGCCGATACGCAATGTCCTGCCCTTGGAACCACTCCACACACGGCATCGACACGACCCGCGTCGGGATGCCTTCGGCTTCGAGGAGTTCGCGGCCGTTGACGGCCAGCTCCAGCTCGCTGCCCGTGGCGATGAGGATCACCTGGGGCTGCCCGCCGGACGCCTCGTGCAGGACGTAGCCGCCCTTGGCCACGCCCTCGGCGCTGGTGCCCTCGAAGATCGGCAGGTTCTGCCGGGTCAGGGCCAGCGCGGCGGGCCGGTCGTCGTGCTCGAGCACGGCCTGCCAGGCGTACGCCGTCTCGTTGGCGTCGCCGGGGCGCACCACGTCGAGGCCGGGGATCGCGCGCAGCGCCCACAGGTGCTCGACCGGCTGGTGGGTCGGGCCGTCCTCGCCCAGTCCGATGGAGTCATGCGTCCACACGTAGGTGACCGGCAGCTTCATCAGCGCCGCCAGGCGCACGGAGGGGCGCATGTAGTCGGAGAAGACCAGGAACGTGCCGCCGTAGGGCCGGGTGCCGCCGTGCAGGGCGATGCCGTTGAGAATCGCGCCCATGCCGTGCTCGCGGATGCCGAAGTGCAGCGTGCGGCCGTAGCGGTTACCGGGGAACTCCTTGGTCTGGTATTCCTCCGGGATGAAGGACGGCTCGCCCTTCATCGTGGTGTTGTTGGACTCGGCCAGGTCGGCCGAGCCGCCCCACAGCTCGGGCAGCACCGGCGCGAGCGCGTTGAGCACCTCGCCCGACGCCTTGCGGGTGGCCATCGAGCCGCCCTTGTCGAAGGCGGGCAGCGCCTCGGTCCACCCGGCGGGCAGCTCATGGCGGGAGATGCGGTCCAGCTCGGCGGCCCGCTCGGGGTTGGCCTCGCGCCAGGCGTCGTAACCCTTCTGCCAGGCGGCGTGCGCCTCGTGACCCCTGCGGGCCACCTCGCGCGCGTGCTCCAGCACCTCGGCGGGCACGTCGAAGCTCTTGTCCGGGTCCATGCCGAGGACCCGCTTGGTGGCGGCGACCTCGTCGGCGCCGAGGGCGGAGCCGTGGATCTTGCCGGTGTTCTGCTTGTTCGGGGCGGGCCAGCCGATGATCGTGCGCAGCCGGATGAACGTCGGCCGGTCGGTCTCGGCGCGAGCCGCCTCCAGCGCCGCGTGCAGCGCCTGGATGTCCTCCACGTACTCACCGGACTCGGTCCAGTCGACGCTGAGCGTGTGCCAGCCGTAGGCCTCGTAGCGCTTGACCACGTCCTCGGACTTCGCGATCAGCGTGTCGTCCTCGATGGAGATGTGGTTGTCGTCATAGATGACGGTGAGGTTGCCCAGCTTCTGGTGGCCGGCGATCGAGCTGACCTCGTGGCTGATGCCCTCCTCGATGTCGCCGTCGCTGACCATGCACCAGATGTGGTGGTCGAAGGGCGAGGCGCCCGCCTCCGAGTCGGGGTCGAACAGGCCGCGCTCACGGCGGGCCGCCAGGGCCATGCCGACGGCGTTGCCCAGGCCCTGGCCGAGCGGGCCCGTGGTGGTCTCAACACCGACCGTGTGCCCGTGCTCCGGGTGACCGGGGGTCAGGCTGTCCCACTGGCGCAACCCCTTCAGGTCGTCCAGGTCGAGTCCGTATCCGGACAGGAACAGCTGGATGTACAGCGTCAGGCTGGAGTGCCCGCACGACAGCACGAAGCGGTCACGCCCCAGCCACGTGGGATCCGTGGGGTCGTGGCGCATCGCGTGCTGGAACAGCAGGTACGCGGCGGGAGCCAGGCTCATGGCGGTGCCCGGGTGACCCGAACCCGCCTTTTCGACTGCGTCCATGGCCAAGGCTCGAACGACGTCGACCGCTTGCTTGTCTAGGTCGGTCCATTCGAGGTCTGGCACGAGTTCGGTGCTCAAGTGCTCGGTCTCCGGAATCTAGTTGTCATTGGTGGTACCGGTTGGCATATCCCGCCACACCGGACCCTAACTGAGTGGAGTCGGCGAAAGATTCCCCTTCCACCCCCGTGCGTGTCCCCCCATTGGCCGGACCGGACGACCCTGCTACTACAGTTTGGTTGTTCTCGTTGTCATCACAGGGACGCCGTGGCGTCCGTCCATGAGATTCCGCTCCAATCAGAGGTTACGCGTTGACTCCGCACGTGCTGGAAGCGCCTTGACGGTGCTGACGAACAGGCAGACGACGGCCCCCGCTCCCGCGGCCGAGCCGCCGAGGACGATCGGCATGCTCGTCAAGGCCTACATCGCTCTGACCAAGCCGCGGATCATCGAGCTCCTGCTGATCACGACCCTCCCCGTGATGTTCCTCGCGGCGGGCGGGCTGCCGCCGCTGTGGACGTCGATATCGGTCATGGTGTTCGGCACCCTGTCCGCGGGCAGCGCCAACGCGCTCAACTGCTACGTGGACCGCGACATCGACCAGAAGATGCGCCGCACCAGGCGGCGTCCGCTGGCCAGGCACCAGGTCTCGCCGACCGGCGCGCTCGTCTTCGGCATCGTGCTCGGCGTGCTGTCCTTGGTCGGCCTCTGGCTGACCACCAACTGGCTGGCCGCCATGCTCTCCACCGGCGCCATCCTGTTCTACGTCATCGTCTACTCGATGATCCTCAAGCGGCGCACCGCCCAGAACATCGTCTGGGGCGGCATCGCGGGCTGCATGCCGGTGCTGATCGGCTGGGCGGGCATCACCGGGCGGCTCGACTGGGCGCCGCTGGCGCTGTTCGGGGTGGTGTTCTTCTGGACGCCGCCGCACACCTGGACGCTGGCCATGCGCTACAAGGAGGACTACGCGGCGGCCAAGGTGCCGATGCTGCCCGTGGTGGCCACCGAGCGCCGGGTGATCCTGGAGTCGATCGCCTACACCTGGGCCACCGTGCTCTGCTCGCTGGCCCTGTGGCCGGTGGCGCACACCACGCTGTTCTACCCGATCGCCGCCGCCGCCCTGGGCGCCATGTGTCTGTGGGAGGTCCATCGCCTCCTGGCCCGCCTCAACTCCGGCAAGACCGGTGTCGACCTGCGCCCGATGCGCTTCTTCCACTGGTCCAACGCCTATCTGGCGCTGCTGTTCCTCGCCGTCGCCATCGACCCGCTGCTGAGCTGAGCCCACCGCCCGTTGCGGTGGGCTTCGTGCTGTCGTTATGGTGAACACATGAACAGCTCTTCAGGTGTTGTGGCTTCGCTCGACGGCTGCGTCGTTCAGGAGCCCGACGCCGAGCGCGTCGCGGCCACCCGCGACCGGCTGGTGACGCCGGACGAGGCGACCCGGCTCGCCGACCTGTTCCGCCTGCTGGGCGACGCCACGCGGGCCCGCCTGCTGTACGCCCTGCTGGAGGCGGGCGAGCTGTGCGTGTGCGACCTGGCCGACGCCGTCGAGGTGACCGACACGGCCGTGTCCCACGCCCTGCGTCTGCTGCGTACGGCGGGCATCGTGGCCAGCCGCCGGGCGGGCCGCATGATCTACTACCGGCTGGCCGACGCCCACGTACGGATGCTGCTCGACCTCAGCCGCGAGCACATGAGGGAGGAGCGCTGATGGGCCAGGGACACGGGCACGGTCACGGGCACGGCCACTCGGCCGACGCCGACAAGCGCTACCTGGTGGGCGCGCTCGCGCTGATCGTCGGCTACATGGCGATCGAGGTGATCGCCGGGCTGATCGCCAACTCGATCGCGCTGATCTCCGACGCCGCCCACATGCTCACCGACGCCAGCGCGATCGCGCTGGCCCTGGTCGCGATGCGCTTCGCCGCCCGGCCCGCCCGCGGCGCCTACACCTTCGGCTGGAAGCGCGCCGAGATCCTCTCGGCCCAGCTCAACGGCCTCACCCTGCTGCTGCTCGTGGCGTACTTCTGTTACGAGAGCGTGCGCAGGCTGCTGGAGCCGCCCGAGGTCTCCGGGCCAATCGTGGTCGTCACGGCCGTGGCCGGCATCGTGGTCAACGCGCTGGCCGCCTGGCTGCTGTCCAGGGCCGACCGGCGCAGCCTCAACGTCGAGGGCGCCTTCCAGCACGTGCTCAACGACATGTACGCCTTCATCGCCACCGCGATCTCCGGCGTCGTGGTGTGGCTGACCGGGTTCCGGCAGGCCGACGCGATAGCCGCGCTCGTGGTCGCCGCGCTCATGCTCAAGGCCGGCTGGGGGCTGCTGCGCGATTCGTCCAGGGTGCTGCTCCAGGCCGCCCCGACCGACCTCGACCCCGACGAGATCGGCCGGGTCCTGGCCGGCGACCCTGACGTGGTCGAGGTGCACGACCTGCATGTCTGGACGGTGACCAGTGGCTATCCGACGCTGTCGGCGCACGTGATCGTGGCCCGCGGGTCCGACTGCCACCAGGTCCGCACCCGCCTGGCTGACCTGCTGCACGATCGCTTCGAGATCGGCCACACCACGCTGCAGGTGGACCACGGTCTCAAGGACCGGACGGAGCATTGTGAGGACCCGCACGGACCGCGCCACCTGGGCAGGACAGCGCCTTTTTGATCCGTTACAGTCACGGTATGGCGTCCCGTGATCCACGCTGGGTGTTGAAGGACCGCCCGTCGTTCACGTTGATCATCGGGCTGATCGTGACCGGCCTGTGCGCACTCGTCTCCTTCGCCTTCGACGTGCTCAACGGCGCGCCCGTGCAGTTCTTCATCTCGCTGATCCTGGCGCTGGCGCCGGTGCCGCTGCTGCTGGCCGCCGTGCTGGCGCTGGACCGCATGGAACCGGAGCCGCGCAGCAACCTCATCTTCGCCTTCGCCTGGGGAGCGGGCGTGGCGGTGCTGGTCGCGGGCGTGATCAACTCGCTCAACCTGCACTACATCATCGACGCGGCCAACCTCAGCGCGGCCAGCGCGCGCAACGTCGCCGCCACCTTCGGCGCCCCCGTGGTCGAGGAGACGATGAAGGGGCTGGTGCTGCTCGGGCTGCTCAGATTCCGCCGGGCCGAGCTCGACGGGCCGACCGACGGCATCATCTACGCCAGCATGGTCGGCCTCGGCTTCGCGATGAGCGAGAACGTCAGCTACTACATCGCCGCGCTCAACTCCGACCAGGGCGGCATCGGGCTGGCCGTCACAGTGGTGCTGCGCGGCGTGCTGTCGCCGTTCGCACACCCGCTGTTCACCTCGATGATCGGCGTCGCGGTCGCCTACGCCGCCCAGCGCCAGGGATCGGACCGGGTCTTCTCCATCCTGGCCGGCTGGGTCGGCGCGATGCTCCTGCACGGCCTCTGGAACGGTCTGAGCTCCTACGGCGGCTTCCCCGGCCTGGTCATCGCCTACCTGGTGCTGCTGGTCGTGCTCGTGGTGCTGATCGCGCTGGTGATCAGTGATCGGCGGCGCATCGTCGCCCTGATCCAGCGCTACCTGCCGCCGTACGAGCCGACCAAGCTGGTCAACCGGGCCGACATCCACATGCTGTCCGCCCTGTCACGGCGTCGGCAGGCCAGGCAGTGGGCCAAGGTCCACGGCGGCAAGCGCGGGCTGCGCGCGATGAGCGACTACCAGCTCGCGGCGACCGAGCTGGGCCTGCTGCACGAGCGGGCGGCCCGGCGGATGATCGACGAGCAGACCTTCCACGAGGAGCAGCGGGCCCTGCTCGAATGCATGAGCACCGCCAAGGCGAGCTTCCCGGTGCCGCCCGCCCACCTCGGGGCCGCGGCGCGGGGCACCCCGCCACCGGGCTACGCGCCCGGCTGAGCCAGGATCGCGCGCAGCGAGGTCTCCCGCGGGCCGGGATAGACGGGGTCGGAGTGCAGCAGAAGCGCGTCGGCGAACGCCTTGCCGGTGGCGAACACCTCGCGGGCGGCCGAGGCGTAGGTGGTCGCCGCCCACTGCTTGACGGAGTCGTCGCCCACGCCGAAGGTCGTCAGTCCCGCCGTACGGCAGAGCGTGACCGCTCTCGGCAGGTGGAACACCTGAGTGACCACGGTCAGCCGCTCGGCGCCGAAGACCTTGCGGGCCCGCACGCACGAGTCCCAGGTGTCGAACCCGGCGTAGTCGAGCACCATCACCGCGTCCGGCACACCCTTGGCCCGCAGGTAGTCGCGCATGGCCGTCGGCTCGTCGTACTCCTTGCGGCTGTTGTCGCCCGACAGCAGCAGCGCCTTGACCTTGCCCGCGTGGTAGAGCTCGGCCGCGATGTCGAGGCGGCGGGCCAGCATGGACGAGGGACGGCCGGCGTACAGGCCCGCGCCGAGCACGAGCGCCACCTGCGAGGTGGGCACCCGCGCCAGCCAGCCGGCGGTGTCGGCCACCTCGCGGTGGTCCGAGCTGTCGAGCCACGCCCAGGTCATCGGCGCCAGGACGAGCACGCTGAGGAGTACCAGTCCTTGGTACAGGCGGCGCAGGGTCTTCCGAGCGGGACGGGCCAAAGCCACTCAGGGACCTCACAGGGTAGAGGGAGGTAGTCCCTCATACCTTGGCATAGCGGGTCAAAAACCGGCTGGGGTTTCGGTGGGGGAGGGGTTCAGCGGGTCAGACTCTGGCCGGTGTTTCGGTGGGGGAGGGGGTGGCGGGGGCCGGTAGCGGGTCGCGGGTGCGCAGGGAGGTGACCACCCTCAGCGTGGCGATCCAGACCAGGGTCGAGCCGAGCACGTGCAGGCCCACCAGGAGGGCGGGCACCGCCAGGAAGTACTGGATGTAGCCGATCACGCCCTGGGCCAGCTCCACCACGAGCAGCGCCAGCGCCGCCCGGCGGGCCGCTCTGGGCGCGTCGGTCACGTGCAGCGCGAACAGCAGCGCGAACGACAGCCCCAGCACGATGTAGACGATGTCGGAGTGCAGGCGCACCACACTCTCGATGTCGAGATCGAACCGGGAGGCCACCGCGTCGCCGGAATGCGGCCCCGTGCCGGTCACCAGCGCCCCGGCCAGGAGCAGCACCGCCACCGCCGCGACCAGCACGAAGCCGAGGCGCCGGATGTCGCGATGCGTCACCCGACGGGCCGGACCGTCGCCTTCGCCCGCCCGCACATAGAGCGTCCAGCAGGCGACGATCAGCGCGATGGAGGCCAGGAAGTGCACGCTGACCGTGACCGGGTTGAGCAGGCTTCTGACCACCAGCCCGCCCCACAGCGCCTGGAAGACGATGCCCGCGGGCTGCAGCAGGGCCAGCCAGAGCAGCTGAGGGCGCCGGGGGGCCAGCCGCATCGCCGCCACCACACAGGCGAACCCCACCGCCAGCACCAGGAACGTCAGCAGCCGGTTGCCGAACTCGACGGCCATGGTGACGGGCGAGATCTCGGGATGCGCGACGGGCACGAAGCTGTCGGGCGTGCACTTCGGCCAGGTCGGGCAGCCGAGCCCGGAGCCGGTGAGCCGCACGGCCGCGCCCGTCACGGTGATGCCCGCGTTGACCACCACAGACGCCAGAGCCCAGCCCCGCATCGACTCGGCGGTCGGCGCCCAGAAGGAGAACAGGCGCCGCACCAGGGCGTTTGGGTGGTCTGTGGGTAGTTTCACGTCGGCGAGCTTCACGTCATCGATGGTAAGGGGCTGGTCGTCCGGTCCTTGACCCGGGAACGTGCTTCTCAAGCGGCATGGGTATGTGACATATTACAGCTGGGAGGTGAGGATGTCGGATGTGATCGTCATCGGCGCCGGAGTGGTGGGCGCCGCGTGCGCCTATTACGCCGCACGGGCCGGACTGGACGTGACCGTGGTGGACCGCGGCCCCGTGGCCGGCGGCACGACGGGTGCGGGCGAGGGCAACGTGCTGGTCTCGGACAAGGAGCCGGGCCCGGAGCTGGACCTCGCGCTGCTGTCCAACCGCCTGTGGGGGGAGCTGGCCGCGCTGGGCGGGTTCGAGTACGAGCCCAAGGGCGGCCTGGTCGTCGCCGAGACCGACGAGGTCCAGCGGCAGCTCGTCGAGCTGGCGGGCAAGCAGGGCGTCGAGTACGCCGTCGTGCCCGCCGACGGCTTGCCCGGCTACGAGCCGCACCTGGCCGAAGGGCTCGCGGGCGGCGTCCACTACCCGCAGGACGCCCAGGTGCAGCCCATGCTGGCCGCCGCGCAGTTGCTCCGGCACGGCGCGGAGAGCTACGGCCACGGCACGCTTCACCTGCGCACCGGCGTCACCGTGACCGGGTTCACGCGGTCCGGGGACCGGGTGACGGGCGTACGCACCGACCAGGGCGACATCCTCGGCGGCGCGGTGGTCAACGCGGCCGGCACGTGGGGCGGCGAGATCGCCGGGCTCGCGGGCGTGGCGCTGCCGATCCTGCCCAGGCGCGGGTTCATCCTCGTCACCGAGCCGTTGCGCGAGCCGCTGATCCGGCACAAGGTCTACACCGCCGCCTACGTCACCAACGTGGCCAGCGACTCCGCCGACCTGGAGACCTCGGCCGTCGTCGAGGGCACCCCGGCGGGGACGGTGCTCATCGGGGCGAGCCGGGAGCGGGTGGGTTTCGACCGCACGACCTCGCCCCGGGTGCTGGCCCGGCTGGCGACCCAGGCCGTCGCCCTGTTCCCGGCGTTGCGGGAGGTGCGGGTGATCAGGTCGTACTGCGGGTTCCGGCCGTACTGTCCGGACCATCTGCCGGTGATCGGGCCGGATCCGCGCGCGCCCGGGCTGTATCACGCGTGCGGGCACGAAGGGGCCGGGATCGGGCTCGCGCCCGCGACCGGGCTCCTGCTGTCCCAGCTGCTGACCGGCGCCCGCCCCGAACTCGACCTGTCCCCCTTCCGCCCGGACCGCTTCGCGACCTCGGCCGGATCCTCGTCCGGGAGTTCGTCGGGGTCCCCGTCCGGGAGCTCGTCCGGGTCCCCGACCGCGACCCATGGCGGGTCCCCGACCGAGACGCCCGCCGGGTCCTCCCGTGCGACCGAGGAGTCCGCGTGACCTTCCAGATCACGATCGACGGCCGGGCCGTGCCGGTTGAGCCGGGGCAGACGATCGGCGCGGCCCTGCACGCCGCCGGAGTCCGCGCCTGGCGGACCACCCGCTTCGGCGGGCGGCCGCGCGGCCTGTTCTGTGGCATCGGCGTCTGCTTCGACTGCCTGATCACGGTGAACGGCCGCCCACCAGAACGCGCCTGCCTGCTGGAGGCCCGGCCCGGAGACGAGGTGACGACCGCATGAGCCCGACCGACGACCGTGTGGGCGCGCCCCACGACCGCAGCCCCGACGACGGCCTTCGGGACGACCGTGTTCGTGGCGATGAACGCGCTCGCGATGACCGTGCTCGCGACGACTATGTGAGTGTGAGCTGCGATCTCGCCGTTATCGGTGGTGGGCCCGCCGGAGTGGCGGGGGCCCTGACGGCGGCGCTGCGCGGCCTGAGCGTGGTCCTCGTCGACTCGGGTGCCCGCCTCGGCGGCCAGTACTTCCGCCACCCGGCCGGAGCGGCGCGCGGCGGCACACCGGGTCTGGACCGGTTCCTGAGGCAGGCCCGCGCGCTCGGCGAGCGGGCCGAGGTCCTGCTCGGGCATCAGGTGTGGACCGTGACGCGGGACGGCGACCGGCTGACCGTCCATTGCCAGACGCCGGACGGCCGCGCGGTGGCGGTCCGCTGCCGTGACCTCCTGATCGCCACCGGCGCCCACGACCGGCCGCTGCCGTTCCCCGGCTGGGACCTGCCCGGCGTCCTGACGGCGGGCGGCGCCCAGGCGCTGCTCAAGGGCAACGGCGTCGTCGCGGGGGGCCGGGTGGTCGTCGCCGGCACCGGGCCGTTCCTGCTGCCCGTGGCCACCGGCCTGGCGGGGGCGGGGGCCGAGGTGCTGGGCGTGTTCGAGGCCAACGGCGGCCTGGGCCTGGCTCGGCATCCGCTGCTGGCCGCGGGCAAGGCGGGGGAGACGGCGGGCTACGGGCTGGCCATGGCCAGGCACCGGGTGCCGTACCGGACGCACCAGGCGGTGATCGCCGCCCACGGCGAGCGCGAGCTGGAGGCGGTCACCGTCGCGCGGCTCGACGCCGACTGGAACGTGCTCGCCACCCGTGAGCTGGCCTGCGACACGCTGGCCGTCGGCTACGGCTTCGTCCCCCAGATCGAGCTCGGCGTCGAGCTCGGCTGTGAGACCCGCCAGGACGCGGACGGCATGCCCGTAATCGCGGTGGACGGCCGCCAGCGCACCACGGCGCACGGCGTCTGGGCGGCGGGCGAGCCGGTCGGCGTGGGCGGACGGTACCTCGCCGAGCTGGAGGGCCGTATCGCCGGCCTGGCCGTGGCCGGTGAGCCGGTGCCCGGCGTGCTGGCCAGACGGCGCCGGCGGATGCGCGCGTTCGGCGAGGCGCTGCATCACGCGTATCCGGTCAAACCGGGCTGGCAGGGCTGGCTGCGCGACGACACGCTGGTGTGCCGGTGCGAGGAGGTGCCGGTCGCCCGTGTACGCGCGGCGCTGGAGCTCGGCGCCACCGACGCGCGCTCGGTCAAGCTGCTGGCCAGGCCCGGCATGGGCTGGTGCCAGGGCCGCGTCTGCGGCTACGCGGTCGCCTGCCTGGCAGGGGAGTCGCCCCGGCCCCCTCGCCGCCCCATCGCGCAACCCATCTCTCTCGGCGCTCTCGCCGAGCTCGAGCTCGATACACCCTGATTTGGAGGACTCTTTAATGACAAATCGCATTAAATCCTGGCACGGTGTCATGGTGGCCACGGCTCTCCCTCTGCGTGAGGACCTGTCCGTCGACTTCGACGGCTATGCGGAGCACTGCCGCTGGCTGGTCGAGAACGGCTGCGACGGCGTGGTCCCCAACGGGTCGCTGGGCGAGTACCAGACGCTCACCGCCGAGGAGCGGGCCAAGGTCATCGAGACGGCCGTCGAGGCGGTCGGCGGGGCGAACGTGATGGCGGGCGTTGGCGCGTACGGCGCGGCGGAGTCGCGGCTGTGGGCCGAGCGCGCCGCCGCGGCCGGCTGCGGCTCGGTGCTGCTGCTGCCGCCCAACTCCTACCGGGCCGACGAGCGCTCCGTGATCGCGCACTACCGCGAGGTGGCCAAGGCCGGGGTGCCGATCGTGGCCTACAACAACCCGTACGACACCAAGGTGGACCTGACGCCCGCGCTGCTGGCCACCCTGCACGGCGAGGGCCTGATCGTGGCCGTGAAGGAGTTCAGCGGCGACCCGCGCCGCTCCTACGAGCTCGGCGAGCTGGCTCCCGGCCTCGACGTGCTGATCGGGTCCGACGACGTGCTGCTGGAACTGGCGATCGCCGGGGCCGTCGGCTGGGTCGCCGGCTACCCCAACGCGCTGCCCGCCTCCAGCGTCGCCCTCTACCGGGCCGCGCTGGCCGGTGACCTCGAGACCGCGCTGCCCCTGTACCGTACGCTCCACCCGTTGCTTCGCTGGGACTCCAAGACGGAGTTCGTGCAGGCCATCAAGCTGTCGATGGACATCGCGGGCCGTCACGGTGGGCCCTGCCGCCTGCCGCGCGTGCCGCTGACCGAGACGCAGGAGGCGGCCGTACGCGGTGCGACGGAGAAGGCGCTCGCGGAGGGCATGCGATGAGGACGAAGCGGGTCTTCCACGCCGTCGACTCGCACACCGAGGGCATGCCCACCCGCGTCATCACCGGCGGCGTGGGCGTGATCCCCGGCGCGAGCATGGCCGAGCGGCGCGTCTACTTCCGCGACCACCTCGACCACATCCGCAGGCTGCTGATGAACGAGCCGCGCGGCCACGCCGCCATGAGCGGCGCCATCCTGCAGCCGCCCACCCGGCCCGACGCCGACTGGGGCGTGCTGTTCATCGAGGTGTCCGGGCTGCTGCCGATGTGCGGTCACGGCACCATCGGCGTGGCGACCGTGCTGGTGGAGACCGGCATGGTGGAGGTCGTCGAGCCGGTCACCACCGTGCGCCTGGAGGTGCCCGCCGGGCTCGTCGAGGTGGACGTGGCCGTCAAGGACGGCATGGCCATGTCGGTGACGCTGCGCAACGTGCCCGCCTACAGCGACAGGCTCGACGCCGTCGTCACGGTGCCCGGCTTCGGTGACATCCGCTACGACCTGGCGTACGGGGGCAACTTCTACGCCATCGTCGACCTCGACGACTACGGCCTGCCCTTCGACCGCAAGGCCAAGAACGAGATCCTGGCCGCCGGGCTGGCCACGATGGCGGCGATCGACGCGGCCGACGAGCCTGTGCACCCCGAGGACGACCGCATCCGGGGCTGCCACCACGTCTACTTCACCGCGCCGGGCTCGGACGAGCACCACTCGCGGCACGCGATGGCCATCTACCCGGGCTGGTTCGACCGCTCGCCGTGCGGCACCGGCACCAGCGCCCGGATGGCCCAGCTGCACGCCCGTGGCCGGCTGGCCGTGAGCGAGGGGCCGGGTAGCGGGGAGTTCGTCAACGAGTCGTTCATCGGTACCCGTTTCATCGGCCGTCTGCTGGGGGAGACCACCGTCGGCGGACGGCCCGCGGTCGTGCCGGCCATCACCGGGCGCGCCTGGGTCACCGGCACCGCCCAATACTTCCTCGACCCGCGCGACCCGTTCCCCGAGGGATTCGAGCTGTGAGCGTCACCACGGTCGACTACCACACCGCCGGCGAGCCGTTCAGGATCGTCACCGGTGGCGCCCCGGACATCCCGGGCGCCACCGTCCTCGAACGCCGGGCCGCCGCACCTGACGGCCCGGCCGAGCGGGTGCGGCGGCTGCTCTGCCACGAGCCGCGCGGCCACGCCGACATGTACGGCTGCTTCCTGGTCCCGCCCGACGACCCCGGCGCCCACTTCGGCGCGCTGTTCTGGCACAAGGACGGCTACTCCACCGCCTGCGGCCACGGCACGATCGCGCTCGGCGTGCACGCCGTCCGCGAGGGCCTGGTCGAGGCGGACCCCGGCGGTGAGACGGACGTGGTCGTGGACGTGCCCTCGGGCCGCGTCACGGCCCGCGTACGCGGCTCGCGGGACCGCGTCGAGTCGGTGACCTTCGTCAACGTCCCGTCGTACGCCATCGCGCGCGCCCTCCCCGTCGCCGGGGTCGAGGTCGACCTCGCCTACGGCGGAGCCATCTACGCCACCCTGCCCGCCTCGACCGTCGGCCTGTCCGTCGAGGCCGGGAGCCTGACGGAGTTCGTCGGCCACGGCCGCCGGATCAAGGCGGCCCTGGCGGGCCACCCGGCCACGCGGCACCCGTCGGACGACCGGCTGTCCGGCGTCTATGGGGTGATCTTCTACGAGGACGTCCCGGGCGAAGGACTGCGCCAGCGCAACGTGACCGTGTTCGCCGACGGCGAGGTCGACCGCTCGCCGTGCGGGTCCGGCACGGCCGCCCGGCTCGCCCTGCTCTACGACGACGGTCACCAGGGGCCGCTGATCCACACCGGCATCGCGGGCGGCACGTTCGTCGCCACCGTGGGGAAGGTGACCGACCAGGGCGTGGTCGCCGAGATCGAGGGCATGGCCTACCGCACCGGGCGGCACACCTTCGAGCTCGATCCGGAAGACCCCCTCGGCACCGGGTTCGTGCTGCGGTGAACGCGCTGCCCTACCTCGACGCCGCCACCATCGAGCGGCTGGTGCCCGTGGCGCGGGCCGTACGCATCCTGGAAGAGGCCCTGCGGGACGGGCTCGATCCGGAGGAGACGCCACTGCGGCCGATCGTCGAGCTGCCCGCCGGGCAGCTCCTGCTGATGCCCGCCGCCGCGGGACGGTACGCGGGCGTGAAGGCGGTCACCATCGCGCCGGGCAACGCCGAGCGCGGGCTGCCCCGCATTCAGGGGACGTACCTGCTGCTCGACGGCGACACCCTGAGCCCGCTGGCCGCCATGGACGGCATCACGCTCACCTCGCTGCGCACTCCGGCGGTCTCGGCGCTCGCCGTCAAGCACCTGGCCGGGCCGGACGCCCGTAATCTGGTGGTGTTCGGCACGGGCCCGCAGGCGTGGGGGCACATCCTCGCGCTGGGCGCGGTCCGGCCGGTCGAACGGGTCACGATCGTCGGCCGTGACCCCGAACGCGCCGAGAGCCTGGCCGCCCGCTGCCGCGACCACGGCCTGCCGGCCCGCGCGGTGCACGGCCAGGCTCCGGACCTGAGCGCCGTGGCGGAGGCGGACTTGATCGCCTGCTGCACCACGGCCAGGGAGCCGCTCTTTCCCGGCGAGCTGGTCCGCGACGACGCCACGGTGGTCGCGGTCGGATCGCACGAACCGGAGGCGCGCGAGCTGGCCGGAGACCTCGTCGCCCGCGCCACGGTCGTCGTCGAGGCCAGGTCGGCGGCGCTGGCCGAAGCGGGGGATGTGGTCATCCCGGTGCGCCAAGGTACGATCACCACCGGTCATCTCGCCGGGAACCTCGCCGACCTGATCGCCGGCCGGGTTCCTGCGGGCACCGGTCCCCGCGTGTTCAAGAGCACCGGGATGGCGTGGGAGGACCTGGTGGTCGCCGCGGCCGCGTACGAGGCGTGGGTTTAGCGGGGCGCCCCAGCGGGGGTGATCAGCGGGCGTGTACTGAGCGAAGGGATGGCCGGATGGCTGCCGAGGACCGGCTCGACCTGCCGATGGTGGGCGAGCGGCAGAGCTTGCGCGAGCAGGTCGCGCACGCGCTCCGCGCCGCGTTGATCACGGGTGAGATGCGCCCGGGGGTGGTCTACTCCGCGCCGGTGCTGGCCGCGCAGTTCGGCGTCTCCGCGACGCCGGTCCGTGAGGCCATGCTCGACCTGGCCAAGGAGGGACTGGTCGAGGCGGTGCGCAACAAGGGCTTCCGGGTCACCGAGCTGTCCGACCGCGATCTCGACGAGCTGACCGAGATCCGGCAGCTCATCGAGGTGCCCACCGTGACCCGCCTGGCCGACTCCTCGCGCGCGGCCGACTTCGAGCGGCTGCGGCCCGTCGCCGAGGAGATCGTCGCCGCCGCCGAGCGGGGTGACCTGCTCGCGTACGTGGACGCCGACCTGCGCTTCCACGTGGAGCTGCTGACGCTGTCGGGCAACGCCCACCTGGTCGAGGTGGTCAAGGACCTGCGCAACCGGGCCCGGCTCTACGGCCTGTCGCAGCTGTCGGAGCGCGGCACGCTGTCGGACTCGGCCCGCGAGCACGTCGCGTTGCTCGACGCGCTCAAGGCGGGTGACACCGAGGCGGCTCGCCACATCATGTCCGAGCACATCCAGCACGTCCGCGGCATCTGGGCCGACCCGCACTGATCACTTGTTCGGGCCGGCCCGCGCTGATCGCGGCCGCGGTATTCGGACCGGCCCGCACCGATCACGTCCGGGAGGCTACTTCTTCTTCGTCGCGCGGGTCGTGCCCAGGCTCGCGGCCACGATGCAGATGATCGCCGCCCACTGCTGCGCGTGCAGCATCTCGCTGAGCACCAGCACGCCGACCAGCGCGGCCGCCGCGGGCTCCAGGCTCATCAGGATGCCGAACACGTGCTTCGGCATCCGCCGCAGCGCCTGCAGCTCCAGCGAGTACGGGATCACCGACGACAGCAGCCCCACCCCCAGCCCGATCAGCAGCAGATGCGGCTGGAGCAGGTCGCCGCCGCCCGACGCGATGCCCACCGGGGCGACCACCACGGCCGACACGATCATCGCGACCGACAGCCCGGTGGTGCCGGGGAAGCGCCGCCCCACCGAGGCCGACAGCAGGATGTAGGCCGCCCAGAACACTCCCGCCCCCAGCGCGAACCCGATGCCGGCCCAGCTCACCGACGCCGACTGGCCCCAGGGCGCGAGCAGCGCCACGCCCGCCGCCGCCAGGCCGATCCACACCAGGTCGAGCCGCCGCCTGGAGGCCGCCACCGCCACGCCCAGCGGCCCGAGGAACTCGATCGCCACCGCGATCCCCAGGGGCAGCCGCGCTATCGCCTCGTAGAACGACAGGTTCATCAGCGCCAGCGTCACGCCGAAGGTGAGCCCGACCCCGAGGTCACGCCACGACATCCCCTTCAGCTTGGGCCTGGCCACCGCGCCCATGATCAACGCGCCCGCGCCGATGCGCAGGAACACCACCGCGCTCGGCGGCAGCGCCGCGAACAGCTCCTTGGCGAAGCCCGCCCCCAGCTGCACGGAGAAGATCGCCAGCAGCACCAGCCCGGAAGGCGGGATGGAGTCGGCGGCGCTGCGCAGCACACTGCCGGGTCTGGGCAGGCCGGATCCCCGGTCGAAGGGATCATCCAGGACGAAGGCGCTCACAGCACTCCTCAGTAGGCATGGCGGGCTCAGTAGCGGGACGGCGGGTAGAACGGTACCGAGCTGGGCCGACATTCCCCACTAGGGTGGTACTTATACGCACTGAACCGTTGAAGCCGATAATTCGACCATGGAGCCATGACCGCACCCCCGGCCTCCCTCGTCCGTCCCCCGCTCGTGCTGTCCGTGGCCACCTTCGTCAGCAGCTTCGACCGGTTCGCCGTGAACCCCATGCTCGTCCTGATCGCCGCCGACCTCGGCGTCCCGCTGTCGGCGGCGGTCGCGGTCGCCAGCGGCTACTACCTGGCCTACGGCCTGACGCAGCCGCTGTGGGGCGTGCTCTCCGACCGGTTCGGCCGGGTGCGGGTGATGCGGGCGGCGATGTTCGGCGCCGCGCTGGCCGGGGTGGCCTCCGCCCTGATGCCGGTGCTGGGCGCGCTGGTGGTGTCGAGGATCGTGGCCGGCGCCTGCTTCGGCGCGGTGATCCCCACCTCGCTCACGTACGTCGGTGACACGGTCGCGCCCGTCGTACGGCAGCGCGCCCTGTCGGACCTGATGGGCGCGGGAGCCCTGGGCATCGCCATGGCCACCGGTCTCGGCGGCGTGCTCGCCGACCTGGTGGACTGGCACGTGGCGTTCACCGTGCCCGCGGCCTGCGCGCTGGCCTGCGCGCTCGCGCTGCGCTCCCTGCCCGAGCCGCCCCGGGCCGAGATCGGCGGGCTGGGCAGGCACGTGGGCGCGGTGCTGCGTGAGCCGTGGGCGCTGCTGGTGTTCGGGCTGGCCTTCGTGGAGGGCGCGGTGCTGCTCGGCACGATGGCCTTCCTCGCCACGGCCCTGGAGCACAACGGTGTCAGGGCGGCGGTCGCCGGTCTGGCCACCGCCACCTACGGCGTGGGCCTGTGGGTGTTCACCAGACTGGTCAAACGCCTGTCGCGGACATGGTCCCCGCCCGTGCTCATCGCCGTCGGGGGAGCGCACCTCTGCGCCGGGTACGCGCTCGTGGCCGTCCACGTCAGCCTGGCGACCGTCGGCGCCACCGCGCTGCTGCTGGGCGTCGGGTGGTCGTTCATGCACTCCTCGCTGCAGACCTGGATCACCACGGTCGCGCCCAACGCCAGGGGGACCAGCGTGGCCTTCTTCGCCGCGGCGCTGTTCGTCGGCAGCGCGGTGTCGTCGTGGGCGGGCGGCCCGGCCGCCCAGGACGGCAGGTACGCGCTGCTGTTCGGCGTCTCGGCGGCCGTGGCGGTGCCGCTCACCGTGGTGGCCGTCATCGGCCGCCACCGCTACGGCGTCACCGGCCGCGCCTGACGCTCACTCCCAGCGGAACGTGCGCGCGGCGATGCCCAGCGACAGCACCGCCCAGGCGGCCAGCACTCCCAGCGCCCCCAGCGGCACGGCCGCGCCCCCGGCGAGCACGGAACGCAGCCCGCCGGTCAGCGCCGAGATCGGCAGCACCTCCAGGGCCGGCCGCATCCCGGCGGGGAACTTCGTCAGCGGGAAGATCACCCCGCCCGCCCCGAGCAGCACCAGATAGACGAGGTTGGCCGCGGCCAGCGTCGCCTCGGCCCGCAGCACGCCCGCCATGAGCAGCCCCAGCCCGCTGAACGCCGCCGTCCCCAGCAGCACGAGCAGCAGCGCGCCCACCGGCGAGCCCTGGGGCCGCCAGCCGAGCGCCAGCGCGACCGCCACGATCACCACGACCTGGACACCCTCGACCGCGAGCACCGCCACCGTCTTGGCCAGCAGCAGCCCGGCCCTGGACAGGGGAGTCGCGCCGAGCCGCTTCAGCACGCCGTAGCGGCGCTCGAAGCCCGTCGCGATCGCCTGCCCGGTGAACGCCGTAGACATGATCGCCAGCGCTAGCACGCCCGGCGCGAGGAAGTCGATCCGCCGGCCCCCGCCGACGTCGATCAGCGGAGCCAGCGAGAACCCGACGAGCAGCAGCACCGGGATGATCAGCGTCAGCAGCAGCTGCTCGCCGTTGCGCAGCGTCGCGCGCGTCTCGGCCGCCGCCTGCGCCAGCACCATGCGGGCGAACGGCGCCGCCGCCGGGGCGGGGGTGAAGTCGAGCGTGGTCATCGCAGCTCCCTGCCGGTCAGCTCCAGGAAGACGTCTTCGAGCGTGCGGCGCTCGATGCTCAGGTCGTCGGCCATGACGCCCTCGGCGGCGCACCAGGTCGTCACGGTCGCCAGCAGAGCCGGGCCCACCTGGCCCTCGATGATGTAGTGGCCGGCGGGCGACTCCTTGGCCGCGCTGCCCCCCGGCAACGCGTGGAGCAGCTCGTCCAGCGAGAGACCCGGCCGGGCTCGGAAGCGCAGCTGCCGCTCGGCCCCGGTCAGCGACGCCGGGCTGCCCTCGGCCACCACCCGGCCCCGATCGATGATCACCACATGGTCGGCCAGCCGTTCGGCCTCGTCCATGTGATGGGTGGTGAGCACCACGGAGACCCCCGCGGCGCGCAGCTCGCCCACCAGATCCCAGCAGGCGTGCCTGGCCTGCGGGTCGAGCCCGGCCGTCGGTTCGTCGAGGAACACCAGCTCCGGCCGGCCGATCACCGCCGCGGCCAGGGAGAGCCGTTGCTGCTGGCCACCCGACAGGCGGCGGTAAGGGGTGCGGACGTGGTCGGCCAGGCCGAGGCGTACCAGAAGGGCTCCTGCGTCGAGCGGGTGGGCGTAGAAGCGCGAGACCAGGCGCAGCCACTCGCCGCAGCGCACCGCGGGCGGCACGCCGCCCGCCTGGAGCATCACGCCCACCCGGGGCCGCAGCTTGGGCTGGTCGGGCGGCAGGCCCAGGACGCGTACGGTGCCGGAGTCGGCCTCGCGGAACCCCTCGCAGATCTCGACCGTGGAGGTCTTGCCGGCGCCGTTGGGCCCGAGCACGGCGGTGACCGCGCCCCGCTCGGCGCGCAGCGACAGGCCGTCGACCGCGGTGGCGCCGCCGTAACGCTTGACCAGGTCGATGAGCTCGACGGCTGGGGATTCCATGGCCTCGAGTTTAGGGACTGTCCGCGGCGGTCCGCCTGGCAACCCTGCCCGGCCGCACCCGGCCGATCGCGGGGCCGATCGCGTGACTGATCGTGTGGCCGGATATGGACAGCTGTTGACCCGGCCGTTTCCCGGAAAGTCCCCACCAGGAGTGAAAGTCTGAGAGTGACGTCCACATCACAGGAGGTTGCCATGTCACAGCGCAGTGGCTATGAGCCCGGTGTTCCGTGCTGGGTGGATCTGTCGAGCACCGACGTCGAGGCGTCCGCCCGCTTCTACGACGACGTCTTCGGCTGGCAGGCGGAGATGATCGACGACCCGGCGGCCGGCGGCTACGGCCAGTTCACCTACGACGGCGAGAAGGTCGCCGGCGTGGGCCCGGCCATGGGGCAGGGCATGCCCTCGACCTGGAACACCTATATCGCCGTCGACGACGCCGCCGCCGCGGCCGACCGGGTCAAGAACTCGGGCGGGACCGTCATCATGGAGCCCATGCAGGTGTTCGAGGAAGGCACCATGGCCGTCTTCCAGGCGCCTGACGGGTCGTTCGTCTCGGTCTGGCAGGCCGGCCGCCACAAGGGCGCCGAGCTGGTCAACGAGCCGGTCGCGTTCTGCTGGAACGAGCTCGTCACCCGCGACGTCGCGAGCGCGGAGCGGTTCTACCCGGCCGTCTTCGGCTGGACCCCGCACCACCAGGAGACGGACGGCGTCAAGTACACCGAGTGGCACCTCGGGGACGCGAGCATCGCCGGCATGATCGAGCTGTCGCCGAACTATCCGCCGGAGACGCCGTCCCACTGGATGACGTACTTCGCCGTCGACGACCTCGACGCCACCGTCGCCGCCGCCGAGCGCGCGGGCGCCACGATCCTCGTCGGGGCCATGGACGCGCCTCCCGGGCGCTTCGCCATGCTCACCGACCCGCAGGGCGCGGCACTGTCCGTGATCCAACTCCACGAAGTCAGCTAAATATCCCATAACCGGGAATTAGGTAGACCGGATCTAGGTTCCATCCCTCGGCCCTCGTGGGCCACACGCCTGCGAGGGAGAGGGGTTCACGCATGTCCGTGGCAGAAGCCACGCCACTCACGTCACCTGTCGTCAAGGGGAACCGCCGCGGACTGCTGTTAATCATCCTCGGAGCGCTGTCGGCCATCGGCCCGCTCTCGATCGACATGTACCTGCCCGCGCTGCCCGCCATCACCGGCGAGCTGGTCAGCACGCCCGCCCAGGTACAGCTGACCCTGACCGCCTGCCTCATCGGCGTCTCCGTCGGCCAGGTGGTCGCCGGGCCGGTGAGCGACGTACGCGGCCGCCGGCTGCCGCTGATCGTGGGCGTGGCCGGCTACACCCTCGCCTCGCTGCTGTGCGCCTTCGCCCCCTCGGTGCCGGTGCTCATCGTGTTCCGCCTGCTGCAGGGCATTCTCGGCGGCGCGGCCCTGGTCATCGTCCGCGCCGTCGTCCGCGACCTGTACGACGGCGCCGCCATCGCCCGCATCTTCGCCACCCTCATGCTCGTCAGCGGCCTCGCGCCGATCCTCGCCCCGATCGCGGGCGCGCAGCTGCTCGGCTTCACCTCCTGGCGCGGGGTGTTCGTCGCGCTGAGCCTGGCCGGGATCGTGCTGCTCGTGGCCGTACTCGGCGGGGTGCGTGAGACGCTGCCCGCCTACGAGCGGGAGAGCGGCGGGCTCGGCCACACCGTGCGCACCTTCTGGCAGCTGCTGCGCGACCGCTCATTCATGGGCGGCGCGCTGACCGCCGGGCTGGCCTTCGCCGCCATGTTCGGCTACATCTCCGGCTCACCGTTCGTGCTGCAGGAGGTCTACCACGCCACACCGCAGCAGTATTCGCTCATCTTCGGGCTCAACGCGCTCGGCCTGACCCTCATGGCCCAGGTCGGCGGGCGGCTCTCGGGGCGGGTGCCGCCGGCCCGGCTGGTGGCCATCGGCCTGTGCGTGGGCCTGACCGGCGCGGCGCTGCTGCTGGCCGCGGCCATGATCGGCATGGGGCTGGCGGGCATCGTCGCCGGGCTGTTCGTCATCATGTGCGGCCAGGGCCTGGTGCTTCCCGGCACCGGCGCGCTGGCCCTGGCCAGCCAGCCGCAGCAGATCGCGGGCAGCGCATCCGCCCTGCTCGGCGTGCTCCAGTTCGCGCTGGGCGCCCTGGCCGCGCCGCTGGTCGGGCTGGTGGGATCGGGTACGGCGGTGCCGATGGCGTCGGTGATGCTGGGGCTCATCGCCTGCTCGGCCGTGTCGTTCCTGGTCATCGGCAGAGTTAGGTAAGCCTACCCTGCGTGAGAAATTCCATTCCTCCGTCTTCCTGGATCCATTTGTGAATCGGGAAGGAATTACGGCACACTGATGTTGTGAAAAACGTGCCCACGTCGATCGAGCCCGGACACGAGCGCGGCACCCGCGCCCGTGTGGCTCGGCTGATCCTTGAGCACGGTCCCGTCGCGGCTGCCGCGCTGGGCGAGCGGCTCGGGCTCACGCCCGCCGCCGTCCGCCGTCATCTCGACGCGTTGCTGGCCGACGGGATGATCGAGCCTCGCACCGTGCGTCCGCACGGGCAGCGCGGGAGAGGGCGGCCGGCCAAGCTGTTCGCCATCACCGACGCGGGGCGCAGTGCTTTCGAGCACGCCTACGACGACCTGGCCGGCAGCGCGCTGCGTTTTCTGGCCGAGCGCGTGGGTGAGGAAGCCGTGACCGACTTCGCCCGTTCGCAGGTGTCCAGCCTGCTGCGGCGCCTGGAGCCGGTCATGCGGACGGTGCCGGCCGACCAGCGCGTACAAGTGCTGGCGCAGGCGCTGTCGGCGGATGGATACGCCGCCTCGGCCACCAAGGCCAATCTGGGCGGCGACCAGCTCTGCCAGCACCACTGCCCGGTGGCGCACGTGGCCGCGGAGTTCCCGCAGCTGTGTGAGGCCGAGACCGAGGCGTTCGCGCAGCTGCTCGGCACCCCCGTGCAGCGCCTGGCCACGATCGCGCACGGCGACGGGGTCTGCACCACACATGTGAGCCCGCACGCGCTGGGTCTTGCGACGAGCAGGGCCACCCATAGCGACAAAAGCAAGGAGACCGGAAGGTGACTGTCACCGACCGCCCGGAGCTGGAAGGCCTCGGGAATTACAAGTTCGGCTGGTCCGACTCGGATGCCGCAGGGGCGGTGGCCAAGCGTGGCCTGTCCGAGGAGGTCGTCCGCAACATCTCCGCGCTCAAGAACGAGCCGGAGTGGATGCTCGACCTTCGCCTGAAGGGCCTCCGCCTGTTCGGCAAGAAGCCCCTGCCCACCTGGGGCTCCGACCTCACGGGCATCGACTTCGACAACATCAAATACTTCGTGCGCTCGACCGAGAAGCAGGCCGCTTCCTGGGACGAGCTGCCCGACGACATCAAGAACACCTACGACAAGCTCGGCATCCCCGAGGCGGAGAAGCAGCGCCTCATCGCCGGTGTCGCCGCCCAGTACGAATCCGAGGTCGTCTATCACAAGATCCGTGAGGACCTCGAGGAGAAGGGCGTCATCTTCGTCGACACCGACACGGGCCTGAGGGAGCACGAGGAGCTCTTCAAGGAGTACTTCGGCTCGGTCATCCCGGTGGGCGACAACAAGTTCGCCGCCCTCAACAGCTCCGTGTGGTCCGGTGGCTCGTTCATCTACGTGCCGCCGAACGTCGAGGTCGAGATCCCGCTGCAGGCCTACTTCCGGATCAACACCGAGAACATGGGCCAGTTCGAGCGGACCCTGATCATCGTCGACGAGGGCAGCTACGTCCACTACGTCGAGGGCTGCACCGCGCCGATCTACTCCTCCGACTCGCTGCACTCCGCGGTCGTCGAGATCGTCGTGAAGAAGAACGCCCGCTGCCGTTACACGACCATTCAAAACTGGTCCAACAACGTCTACAACCTGGTCACCAAGCGCGCCGTCGCCTACGAGGGCGCGACCATGGAGTGGATCGACGGCAACATCGGCTCCAAGGTCACCATGAAGTACCCGGCCGTCTACCTGATGGGCGAGCACGCCAAGGGTGAGACGCTGAGCGTCGCCTTCGCGGGCGAGGGCCAGCACCAGGACGCCGGGTCCAAGATGGTGCACCTGGCTCCGCACACGAGCTCCACCGTGATCTCCAAGTCGGTGGCGCGCGGCGGCGGCCGCACCTCCTACCGCGGTCTCGTGCAGATCGAGGAGGGCGCCCACGGCAGCGCCAGCACGGTCAAGTGCGACGCGCTCCTGGTCGACCAGATCAGCCGCTCCGACACCTACCCCTACGTCGACGTCCGCGAGGACGACGTCTCGATGGGTCACGAGGCCACGGTCTCCAAGGTGAGCGAGGACCAGCTGTTCTACCTCATGAGCCGCGGTCTCAACGAGGACGAGGCGATGGCGATGATCGTGCGCGGCTTCGTCGAGCCGATCGCCCGCGAGCTCCCCATGGAGTACGCCCTCGAGCTCAACCGCCTCATCGAGCTGCAGATGGAAGGAGCCGTCGGCTGATGGGCCTGACCGAGAAGCCCTTGTCGACCCTGCACGAGAAGGCGTCCTACGACCTGGACGACTTCGAGGTCCCTACGGGGCGCGAAGAGGCGTGGCGCTTCACGCCGCTGTCCCGCCTGAAGGGCCTGCACAGCGGCAAGGCGGAGATCACCGGGCGGGTGCTCACCCAGGCCTACACCCCGGCGGGCGTCACCGCCGAGTGGGTCGGGCGTGAGGACGCGCGCATCGGCAAGGCGTACGTGCCGGCCGACCGGGTCAGCGCGCAGGCCTACAACGCCTTCGAGAAGGCGCTGGTCGTGACCGTGCCCAAGGAGGCCGTGCCCGCCGAGCACATCCGCATCGAGGTGCGCGGCGGCGGCAACGACGGGGCCACCTACGGCCACATCGTGGTCGTGGTCGAACCGCTGGCCGAGGCCGTGGTCGTCATCGAGCACCAGGGCAGCGCGGTCTACGCCGACAACATCGAGTTCGTCGTCGGCGACGGCGCCACGCTCAAGGTCGTCAGCCTGCAGGACTGGGACGACGACGCCGTACACGTCTCCCACCACCACGCCCAGCTCGCCAAGGACGCCACGTTCAGGGGCTTCGCGGTGACCCTGGGCGGCGACCTGGTGCGCCTGTCGCCGAGCGTGTCCTACACCGGCCCCGGCGGCGACGCCGACCTGTCCGGCGTCTACTTCGTCGACGCGGGCCAGCACCTGGAGCACCGCCTCCTGGTCGACCACTCGCAGCCCCACTGCAAGAGCAACGTCGACTACCGCGGCGCCCTGCAGGGTGAGGACGCGCACGCCGTGTGGATCGGCGACGTGATCATCAGGGTCGAGGCCGAGGGCACCGACACCTATGAGCTCAACCGCAACCTGATCCTCACCGACGGCGCCCGCGCCGACTCGGTGCCCAACCTGGAGATCCTCACCGGCGAGGTGGCCGGCGCCGGCCACGCCAGCGCCTCCGGGCGCCTCGACGACGAGCACATCTTCTACCTGCAGGCCCGCGGCATCCCCTTCGACGAGGCCCGTCGCCTGGTCATCCGGGGCTTCCTCGGCCAGCTCATCGAGAAGATCCAGGTGGCGGAGATCCGTGACCGCGTCATGAACGCGGTGGAGGCGGAGCTCGCCCGATGAGTTTCGAGAAGGTGTGCAAGGTCGAGGACATCCCCGACGGCGGGGTCCTGGGCCTCGAGGTCGGGGAGACCCCGGTCGCGCTCGTCCGCAAGGGCGGCGAGGTGTTCGCCCTGCACGACGTCTGCTCCCACGCCGAGGTGAAGCTCAGCGAGGGTGAGGTCTACGACGGCACACTCGAGTGCTGGCTGCACGGCTCGTGCTTCGACATCCGCTCGGGCAAGCCCACCGGCCCGCCCGCCATCCGACCCGTGAACGTCTACACAGTCCAGATCGACGGCGACGACGTCCTCGTCTCGCTCTCGAAGGAGTCATAAACACATGTCCACCCTTGAGATCCGTGACCTGAAGGTCGCCGTCGAGGACAAGGAAATCCTGCGCGGCGTCAACCTCACCGTGCAGTCGGGCAAGACCCACGCCGTGATGGGGCCGAACGGCTCGGGCAAGTCCACGCTCGCCTACGCCATCGCCGGTCACCCGAAATACACCATCACCGGCGGTGAGGTGCTGCTCGACGGCGTCGACCTGCTGGAGCTGACCGTCGACGAGCGGGCCCGCGCCGGCCTGTTCCTCGCCATGCAGTACCCGGTCGAGGTGCCCGGCGTGTCGGTCTCCAACTTCCTGCGCTCCGCGGTCACCGCGGTCCGCGGCGAGGCGCCCAAGCTGCGCCAGTTCGCCAAGGACCTCAAGACCGGCATGGACGCGCTGGCCATCGACGCCGAGTTCGCCCAGCGCAACCTCAACGAGGGCTTCTCCGGCGGCGAGAAGAAGCGCCACGAGATCCTCCAGCTGGAGCTGCTCCAGCCGAAGATCGCGGTGCTCGACGAGACCGACTCCGGCCTCGACGTCGACGCGCTGCGCGTGGTGTCGGAGGGCATCAACCGCTTCCGCGCCGCGGGCGACACGGGCATCCTGCTGATCACGCACTACACCCGCATCCTGCGGTACGTGAAGCCCGACTTCGTCCACGTCTTCGCCGGCGGCAAGATCGTGGAGGAGGGCGGGCCGGAGCTGGCCGACAAGCTCGAGGCCGAAGGCTACGAGCAGTACACGAAGGCGCTTGCATGACTTCCACCAGCTTGGACGTGGAGAGGATCAGGAAGGACTTCCCGGTTCTCTCCCGCGAGCTGCCCGGCGGGCGTCCGCTCGTCTACCTCGACTCGGGCAACTCCTCACAGAAGCCCACGGCGGTCGTCGAGACCATCCGTGAGCACCTGGCGATGCACTACAGCAACGTCGGGCGGGCCATGCACGCGCTCGGCGCGGAGTCGACCGAGGCCTACGAGAGCGCGCGCGACAAGGTGGCCGGGTTCATCGGCGCCCCGTCGCGCGACGAGGTGATCTTCACCAAGAACGCCTCCGAGGCGCTCAACCTGGTCGCCTACTCCTTCGGCAACCCGGGCAACACCGACCCCCGCTTCACCCTCGGCCCCGGCGACGAGGTGGTGATCTCCGAGATGGAGCACCACTCCAACATCGTGCCGTGGCAGTTCCTGGTGCAGCGTACGGGGGCGACCCTGAAGTGGTTCGGCGTCACGGACGACGGCCGCCTCGATATTTCGGATATTTCAGGACTGATCACCGAGCGCACGAAGATCGTGTCGATCGCGCACCAGTCCAACGTGCTCGGCACCATCAACCCGGTCGCCGACGTGCTGCGCCGGGCCCGCGAGGTGGGCGCGCTGGTGATGCTCGACGCCTCCCAGTCGGTCCCGCACCACGCCGTCGACATGGCCGCGCTGGGCGCCGACTTCGTGGCCTTCACCGGCCACAAGATGGTCGGCCCCTCGGGCATCGGCGTCCTCTGGGGCCGGGCCGAGCTGCTCGACGCCATGCCCCCGTTCATGGGCGGCGGCGAGATGATCGAGGCCGTCTGGATGGACCACTCGACGTACGCGCCGGTTCCGCACAAGTTCGAGGCGGGCACGCCGCCGATCGTCGAGGCCATCGGCCTCGGCGCGGCCGTCGACTACCTGACCGGTGTCGGCATGGAGGCCATCGAGGCGCACGAGCGCGGCCTGACGGCCTACGCGCTCGACGCGCTGCGCCAGGTGCCCACGCTGCGCCTGATCGGGCCCGACTCGCTCGACCAGCGGGGCGCCACCCTGTCGTTCACGCTGGAGGGCATCCACCCGCACGACGTCGGGCAGCTGCTCGACGACGAGTTCGGCATCGCGGTGCGGGTCGGCCACCACTGCGCGCGACCGCTGCACCTGCGTTTCGGAATACCGGCGACCACCAGGGCGTCGTTCTATCTGTACAACACCACGGACGAGATCGACGCCTTGGTCCGCGGCCTCCATCACGTTCAGAAGGTGTTCGCATAGCCATGATCGGCGAGTCGATGTACCAGGAACTGATCCTGGAACACTACAAGCACCCGCAGGGGCGGGGGCTGCGTGATCCCTACGACGCCGAGGTTCACCACGTGAACCCCACGTGCGGCGACGAGATCACGCTCCGGGTCAAGCTGGGCGACGCCGGCAAGATCGAGGACGTCTCCTACGACGGGCAGGGCTGCTCGATCAGCCAGGCCGCCGCCTCCGTGCTGCACGAGCTGACCACCGGCTCGACGGTCGAGGAGACGCTGTCGGTGGTCGACGAGTTCACCCGGCTCATGCAGGGCAGGGGCAAGGTGGAGGCCGACGAGGACGTGCTCGGCGACGCGGTGGCGTTCGCGGGCGTGGCCAAGTTCCCGGCGCGCGTCAAGTGCGCGCTGCTGTCGTGGATGGCCTACAAGGACGCTGTAGTGAGGAGTGCTGCGCGATGAGCAAGCCGGTGGAGACACCGACCGGGTTCGACGGTGAGGCCACCGTCGACGAGGTCATGGAGGCGCTCAAGGACGTCGTCGACCCCGAACTCGGCATCAACGTCGTCGACCTGGGCCTGATCTACGGGCTCAATCTCGACCCCGCCGAGGGCGGCCGGCCCGTGGCCACCATTGACATGACGCTGACCAGCGCGGCCTGCCCGCTGACCGATGTCATCGAGGATCAGGCGCATTCCGCGCTCGAGGGCATGGTTTCGGATGTTAAGATCAATTGGGTCTGGCTCCCGCCGTGGGGACCGGACAAGATCACTGACGAAGGGCGCGAGCAACTTCGTATGCTAGGCTTCAACGTCTGATCGTTGCTGTACGGCTGGCATCTCGGTGTCAGCCGCTTCAGCCTGCCAAAGTCTGAAATTCAGACAAGTCGGGGAATACATGGTGTCTTCCTCGTGTTGGCAACACGTGCACCTAGCGCACCAATGTGCGTTTCAACGCCGCCTGCGGCCGGCAAATGGGTGCGCGTAGACGGCCTGTCCTCCGGGCCAGTCCCCACCCAGCAGGTGCCGACCACCTGCGCCTCGCAATGAAGTACGGCACCGCCGTACGTCCCGGCTCGTCCTTTTCGCAGAAGTGACGCGCCACTTCGACTGAAAGGCACGAAGTTCGTGACCATGCTTGATGCTGTCCTGCCCGAGTTCAACGAGGTCCTGCCCGAGCTCGACGAGAGCACCCCGGAGGCGGGTCCTGGGTTCGAGGAGCTCGGCCTGCCCAAGCCGCTCGTCACCGGGCTGGCCAAGCAGGGCATTGCCAGCCCGTTCCCGATTCAGAGCGCGACCATCCCCGACGTCCTCACCGGCGCCAACGTGCTCGGCCGTGGCCAGACCGGCTCCGGCAAGACCCTCGCCTTCGGGCTGCCCCTCATGGCCCGCATCTCCGGCGTCCGGCCCACCCCGGGCCGCCCCCGCGCGATGATCCTCGTCCCCACCCGTGAGCTCGCGCTCCAGGTGCACGACGCTCTCGAGCCGCTCGGCCGGGGCCTCGGCCTGCGGATGAAGGTCATCGTCGGCGGCATGTCGATGGGCAAGCAGATCGAGGCGCTGCGCCGCGGCGTCGACGTCGTCATCGCCACCCCCGGCCGCCTGGGCGACCTCATCCGGCAGGGCGAGTGCTCGCTGGGCGACATCGAGGTCAGCGTCCTCGACGAGGCCGACCACATGTGCGACCTCGGCTTCTTCCCCGTCGTCACCGAGCTGCTCGCGCAGACTCCGGCCGACGGGCAGCGGCTGCTGTTCTCGGCCACGCTCGACGGCGACGTCGACAAGCTGGTGCGGCGCTTCCTCAAGGACCCGATCACGCACTCGGTGGCTCCCGCGACCTCCCCGGTCGAGCTCATGGAGCACCACGTGATCCAGGTGACGCGCGACGACAAGTTCGACGTCACCGCGGAGATCGCCAACCGCGAGGGCCGTACGATCATCTTCGTCCGCACCCAGCACGGCGTCGACCGGCTGTGCAAGCAGCTGGCCCGCGTCGGCATCAAGTCGGGCGGCCTGCACGGCGGCAAGCGCCAGAACCAGCGCACCCGCATCCTGGCCGAGTTCCGTGAGGGCTCCGTCAACGTGCTCGTCTGCACCGACGTCGCGGCGCGCGGCATCCACGTCGACAACATCAGCCTCGTGCTGCACGTCGACCCGCCGCAGGACCACAAGAGCTACCTGCACCGCGGCGGCCGCACCGCCCGCGCCGGCGAGAAGGGCACCGTGGTCACCCTGGTGCTGCCGAGCGAGCGCCGTTCGACCGACCAGCTCACCCGCCGGGCCGGGATCCACCCGTTCCGCCTCAAGGCCGAGCCGGGCCACCCCCGTCTGGCCGAGGTGACGGGCGCCCGCGTCCCGAGTGGCGAGCCCATCCCCGTCTGGGAGCCCGACGTCCGCAAGCCGCTGCGTCCCCGCCGCGAAGGCGGCCACAGTGGCTCCGAGCGTCGCGGGCGCCGTCCGCGCCGCGAGTTCGACGGCGAGCGCCGTCCGCGCCGCCACGAGGACGGGCAGCGTCCCTTCGCCTCAGGCGACGACCGGCGCCCCCGCCGTCACGACGGTGACGACCGCTACCCGCGCCGGCACGCCGAGGGCGGCTCGCAGGAGCCCCGCACCTTCGGCGAGGACCGGGGCGGCGACCGCGGCCAGGGCGGCTACCGCGGCGGTGACCGTGGCCCGCGTGGCGGCGGCTACCGCGGCGACGACCGCCCGGCCCGCTCGGACGCCCCGCGCGGCGGCTACCGCTCCGACGACCGTCAGAGCGGACCGCGCTCGGACGACCGTCAGGGTGGCGGCTACCGATCCAACGACCGTCAGGGCGGTTACCGCTCGGACGACCGTCAGGGTGGCTTCCGTTCCGACGACCGCGGCTCCCGCGCCGCCGGTGGCGACCGTGGCCGTCCGTTCTCGGCCGACCGCGACCGTCCCGCCCGCACCGACGACCGTCCGCGCGACGGCTACCGCTCCGGCGGTGCCCGCTCGGACGAGCGTGGCGGCTACCGCTCCGACGACCGTGGCAACGGCGGTTTCCGCAGCGGCACCGGCCGCCGCTTCGACCGCTGACCCCGGCGGGCCACCGGTGAACGCCGGTGGCCGACGCTGATCAACGCACGGCGCTGCCCGCCGTACCCCTTCATCGGGGGTACGGCGGGCAGCGCCGTTTCCGCTCAGGAGTCGGGCACGTGTTCCCGGCGGGGCCGCAGCGCGCGGATCGCGGCCCCGGGATCGTCGGCGAAGAAGCGGATCACCCTGGCCTCGGCGTGGCGGCCGAGGGGGCGGATGGCGGTGATCGGTTCGGTCAGATCGAGGATCAGGTTGGTCTGGGAGGCCACCGCCACGACCAGCCGATCGCCCTTCACCTCCACCTTGATCGTGCCGTTCTCGTTGAAGTTGCGGACCTGGCGTACCTGGGCGATCCGCTCGCGCGGGACGCGCAGGTCGAAGAACGCGCCGTAACGGATGCGTACCTCGTCGGCGGAGACGACGTGGGGCCGGGTGACGCAGGCCGCGATGACCGCGAGCACGACCAGGACCGTATAGGCGTCCACCACGAGGAACACGGCGCGCAGGCCGACCGGCGCGCCGAACGCCCGCAGCAAGATCTCCGCGACGATCAACTCCATGACCATCGCGAACAGGAAGATCATCATCGTGGAGGTCTGCGCGCGGGAATAGGAGAGGGCGGTGGCGCCATGCGGCACGCCATGGCGGCGCCGCGCGACCCACAGGGCGAGGCTGACCATGCCCTTCGCGTCGAACCCCACGATCCGCCGCACCTGATCGGGGACCAGCCGGCCATAGGCCGCCCGCAACGCCGTCCGCCGGTCCGCGCCGCCCCGGCGCTCGGCGCCGAACAGCCGGTACAGGGTCGCCGCCTCCAGCACGAGCACGGCGACGACGGCCGCCTCGGCCGCGGCGACCAGCGGGCCGGGCAGCGGCACGCCGGACACGAGCAGGACCGCGAGCAGCAGCTCCATGGGCAGCATGGCGAACAGCACGGACCGCGCGATCCGCACCATCACGCTCGCTCCTTCAGCATGACCATGACCAGCCGGAACACCTCGGCCTGGGCGGCGGACAGCTCGCCGTACATCGTCGTCAGCCACTGCCCGCCATCCGCGTCCTCGGGGGTGGCCGGGCGCATGTGCTCGGGAGCCGAGTCCAGGTTCGCGAGCATCGCCGTCGCCATCTCGTCGGGAAAGTGCGCGGCGAGGTCGGCGGCGAGCGTGCTGACGCGGGGGTCGCCGGGGTCGGCGTCGGCGAGCTCGTCCAGCCGCGCGTAGAGGGCGTGTCCCCGTGCGAGCGCTTCGGGCTCGGTGAGCGGGCGGAACAGATCGATGAACTCGGCCCGGTCGGCGGGGTCGGCCACGGTGTCCATCAGAGCCAGCAGCTCCCGGTCCATTTCGGCGAACTTCGAGCCTTCGACGGAGAGATCGCGCAGGACCGTCGCCATTTCCGGCGACACCGTCGAGTCGGGATGCAGGTCCGTCTCCGCCAGGAGCGCGGCCAGCCGGTTCCGTCTGACGCCGATCGTCTCCTGCTGCCGGGCCAGGTCGGCGTCCAGCTCCAGGAGCACTTCCCGCAGCTCCCGGCCCTGGTCGTCGGCCAGGACGTCGCGGATCTCGTCCAGGGACATGCCCAGCTCGGCCAGCCTGCGTACGCGGGTGAGGGCCACGGCGTCTCGCAACAGGTACTCCCGGTACCCGTTGGCCAGCCGTTCTGGCTCGGGGAGAAGGTTCAAGTGGTGGTAGTGGCGCACGGTCCGGGTGGACACCCCGGCCAGTGCGGCAAGCTCGCCGATCCTCATGGGGCCTATTGGACACGTTGACGCTACGGCAAGGTCAAATCGCACGGTCCGTTGTGGCCGGGGTCCTTTGAGGGGGATACCCCCTTCGGGGGAGGGGAAGGAGCCGGTTGGTCGTGGCTGGTTTCCGTTGGCGGGAAGGACTTGCCGTCTCGGGTGGCGGACAGGGGCCTGGTGACCCGTGCGCGCAGACTAGGCTTGTCACGCATGCCAGCCGACCGACGAGAGAGATCATGAAGACCTTCGAAGAGCTGTTCGCCGAGCTGTCAGAGAAGGCACGCACCCGACCCGAGGGTTCGGGCACCGTGGCCGCCCTCGACGCCGGCGTCCATGCCATCGGCAAGAAGGTCGTCGAGGAGGCCGCCGAGAGCTGGATGGCCGCCGAGCACGAGTCGAGTGACCGAGCCGCCGAGGAGATCTCCCAGCTGCTCTACCACGTTCAGGTGCTCATGCTCGCCAAGGGCATCGGGCTGGACGAGGTGTACAAGCATCTCTAGGGCGCCCGCGCCCGTCAGCCCGTACACCTAACATCCCGCGAGACACCAAGGACACCACGGACATGTTGCGTCTGGCCGTACCCAACAAGGGCGCGCTCAGTGAGGCCGCCCAGACCATGCTCAAGGAGGCCGGCTACCGGTCCCGCAAGGACAGCAAGGAGCTCGTCGTCGTCGACGAGGACAACGGTTGCGAGCTGTTCTTCCTGCGCCCCCGCGACATCGCGGTCTACGTCGGCGAGGGCACGCTCGACGCCGGCATCACCGGCCGGGACATGCGCGTCGACTCCGGCGCCCCCGTCGAGGAGATCATGCCCCTGGGCTTCGGCGGCTCCACCTTCCGGCTGGCCGCCAGGGCGGGTGCCATGACGTCGGTCAAGGACCTCGACGGCCTGCGCATCGCCACCTCCTACGCCGGGGTGCTCGGCAAATACCTGTCGGAGTCCGGCGTCGACGCCCGCGTCATCAAGCTCGACGGCGCGGTCGAGACGGCCATCAGACTGGGCGTCGCCGACGCGGTCGCCGACGTCGTGGAGACCGGCACCACCCTGCGCAACGTCGGCCTGGAGGTGTTCGGCGAGCCGATCATGCGCTCCGAGGCCGTGCTGATCAGGCAGCAGGGCAACGGCGCGGACACCGGCATCGAGCAGCTCGTGCGCCGCCTGCAGGGCGTCGTGCACGCCCGCGACTTCGTGATGATGGACTACGACATCCGCGCCGAGCGGATCGAGGAGGCCATCGCGCTCACGCCCGGCATGGAGGGGCCCACGGTCTCGCCGCTGCACCGCGAGGGCTGGGTCGCCGTCCGGGTGATGGTCCGGCGGCGCGGGCACCAGCAGGTGATGGACCAGCTCTGGGAGATCGGGGCAAGGGCCATCCTGGCCACCGACATCTACGCCTGCCGCCTCTGAGATCTGTCCGCTAGGTGATGTCCTGTCCGGGAATCAGCTAGCTGTGGGTGACGAAACGCTTGCTCGTAGTTATGTCCCGTTCTGTGACGCTGCCGCCTCGCAGGCCTGGGAGGCATTGCAGCGCGGCAACCGGCGTTGGGCGGCGGGCGCGTCCCGCCGCCCCCGCCAGGATCCCGCCCGCAGGAGGCAGGTCGCGGCGGGGCAGTCTCCCTACGCGGTGGTGCTGTCGTGCATCGACTCGCGGGTGCCGCCCGAGGTCGTCTTCGACGCCGGGCTGGGCGATCTGCTCGTCGTCCGTACGGCGGCGCACACCGTCGACCGGCTCGTCACCGCGGCGGTCCAGTACGGGCCGCAGGACTTACGCGCCAGCCTCGTCGTCGTCCTGGGACACCAGCGCTGCGGCGCCGTCACCGCGGCGTCCAGGGCGCTGCGCGAGCGGGAGACGCTGCCGGGGGAGTTGCCCAGCATCGTCGCCGCCCTCGAACCCGTCTACACCGGTTCGGGAGGTGAGGTGGAGGCGATGGTGCGCGCGCACATCGTACGGACCGTGTCGGGGCTGAGGGCCGACACCCTGTTATCCGGCAAGGCCACCGTGGTCGGCGCCTACTACAGCCTCGACACGGGACTGGTGCGGCGCGTCGCCTGACAAATGTCACCGTCAACCCCGGAAGTAACGCACTAACCAGGCAAGATCCACCGCCCTAGCGTTGATGTCATGAACGCCATCGTGTTCGACCACGTCAGCAAGGACTACGGGGACGTCCTTGCCGTCGATGATGTGTCCCTGGAGATAGAGCCCGGCAAGACCGTGGCCCTGCTCGGTCCCAACGGCGCGGGCAAGTCGACCTCCATCAACATGCTGCTCGGCCTGCTGCGGCCGTCCAAGGGGACGGTCAGCGTGTACGGCCGCACTCCCCGCCAGGCCGTCGCGGCCGGCCAGATGGGCGCCATGCTGCAGAGCGGCCAGCTCATCCCCGAGCTGACGGTCCAGGAGCTCATCGACCTGGTCCGCAACCTGTACCCCCAGCCGCTGGACCTGGCGGAGATCCTCAAGCTGGCCGACCTCACCGACCTGGTGAAGCGGCGCGCGAACAAGCTGTCGGGCGGCCAGTCCCAGCGCGTCAGGTTCGCCCTGGCGATCGCGGGCGCGCCCAAGACGCTGCTGCTGGACGAGCCGACCGCGGCCATGGACGTGGAGTCCCGGCTGCGGTTCTGGGAGAGCATGCGCGCGTACGCGGCGGGTGGCCGGACCGTGCTGTTCGCCACGCACTACCTGGAGGAGGCCGACGAGCACTCCGACCGGGTGATCGTCATCGCCAGGGGCAAGGTGGTCGCCGACGGCACCGCCGCGCAGATCAAGGCGGGCGTCGGCGGGCAGGTCATCCGCTTCACCCTCGGCGAGCAGCCCGCGGCCGGGCTCGACCTGCTGCCCGGCGTCACGGCGGTCGAGATCGCCGCGGGCACGGCCACGCTGCGCACCTCCGACGCCGACGCGACCCTCGCCGGCCTCTACCGGGGCACCACGCTCGACGTGCGCGGCCTCCACCTCGCCGGCGCCGACCTAGAGGACGCCTTCCTCGCCCTCACCAGGGAGTCCTGATGCTCTACTACGCCAAGACCGAGGCGCTGCGGATGCTGCGCAACCGCCGGTACATCATCTTCGTGGTGCTGTTCCCCGTCGTGTTCTACCTGATCAACGCCAACATCTACGGCACCCAGACGGACTCGGCCGGCGTGCGGATGAGCACCTACCTGCTGGTGTCGATGGCCGCCTACGGCGCGCTCGCCTCGTCCATGATGAGCTCGGCCGTGCCCTGGGCGCAGGAGCGTCAGTCCGGCTGGCTGCGTCAGCTGCAGATCACCCCGCTACCGAGCTGGGCGATCATCGTCACCAAGCTCGGCGCCGCGATGGTCCTTGTGCTGCCGTCCCTGCTGCTGGTCAGCGTGGCGGCCGTGCTGCAGCAGGGCGTGTCGATGCCCGCCGGGCAGTGGGTGGCGCTGCTGCTGTCGCTGTGGGTGGGGGCGATCCCGTTCATCGCACTCGGGTTGTTCATCGGCTCCCTGCTGAGCGCCGACGCCGCCCAGCCCGCCGCGATGATCTGTATGTTCGCCCTGTCGCTGCTCGGCGGCCTCTGGTTTCCCATCGACGCCATCGGCGGCACGATGCGGACCATCGCCGGCTTCATGCCGTCCTACCACTACGCCAGCCTCGGCTGGAACGTGATCGCGGGCCACGGCGTGTCCATGTCCGACGCGCTGATCGTGGTGGTGTGGGGGATCGTGCTCGGCGGCGCGGCCGCCTACGCCTACCGGCGGGCTACTGTTCGGGCATGAGCTGGACCAACCGGTTTACCTTCGGCGGGACGGGTGAGACCTCGTCCCGCTACCGGCGGCTGTATGGGATCTGCTTCGGAATGGTCTACCTGTACCTCCTGGTGGCGGAGATCCTGAGCGGGGAGTTCCACGGGGCCATGGCCGTCTGGGCGTGGCTGTCGCTGATCGCGTTCGTGCTCTCGTACCTGGCGACCGTCGTGAGCCCGCGCAGCATGACGGAGCGGTCGCGGTCGACGTACCCGTTGCTCGCCCTCACCACGGCGCAGGCGGTGGTCGGCGCGTTCGTCTTCGGCGGCGGCTGGCTGGCCCTGCCCATCTACTCCACGGTGCTCTTCGCCATGATCCTCCCGCCCCGGCGGGCGGGCTTCGGCATCGCCGGAATGCTGGCGGTCGTCGTCGGCAGCGGGCTGCTGCACCATTCCGACAGCACCACCCTCCTCATCCTGGGGCTGGAGGTGGTCACGCTGGGCGTGCTGTTCATCGGCGTACGCAACACCAGGCTGCTGGCCGTGCAGCTGCGCGAGGCGCAGGGCGAGGTGGCCCGGCTCGCCGCGGCGGACGAGCGGCTGCGCATCGCCCGCGACCTGCACGACCTGCTCGGCCACAGCCTGTCGCTGATCGTGCTCAAGAGCGAGCTGGCCGGGCGGCTGGCCGAGGACTCCCCGAAGGTGCTCCAGGAGATCCAGGACATCGAGACCGTCGCCAGGAAGGCGCTGACGGAGGTGCGCGAGGCCGTCACCGGCTACCGGCAGCGCAGCCTGCCGGAAGAGCTCGACAACGCCAGGGCCGTGCTGCGGGCGGCGGGCGTGGAGCCGCTGGTGCGGGTCTCGGGCACGCCGCTGCCCGGCCTGCTCGACGGCCTGTTCGGCTGGGCGGTACGCGAGGGCACCACCAACGTCGTACGGCACGCGCGGGCGAGTAGCTGCCGGATCGAGGTGACGTACGACGGCGAACACGCCATCCTGGAGATCATGGACGACGGGCAGGGCGATGAGCCGCTCCGGCTCGGCAGCGGTTTACAGGGGCTGACCGAGCGGGTGCGCGAAGCGGGCGGGAACGTCGAGGTGGGCCCGGGGGCCAAGGCGGGCTTCCGGCTGCGGGTGCTGGTCCCCAGGGGAGCGGCGGCGTGATCCGCGTGATCCTGGCCGAGGACCAGGCCATGGTGCGCGGCGCCCTGGCGTCGCTGCTCGGCCTGGAGCTCGACATCGAGGTCGTCGGCGAGGCGGCCGACGGCGAGGCGGCCGTGGCCGTCGCGGTCCAGAAACTCCCTGACATCGCGCTGCTCGACATCGAGATGCCCGTCATGGACGGCCTCAGCGCGAGCGCCAAGATCACCTCACAGGTGCCCGGCTGCCGGGTGATGATCCTGACCACGTTCGGCCGTCCCGGTTACCTACGGACCGCCATGGAGGCGGGGGCGGTGGCCTTCCTGGTCAAGGACAGCCCGGCCCGGGAGCTGGCGGCGGCGATCAGGCGCGTACACGCGGGGGAGCGCGTCATCGACCCGGGCCTGGCGGCGGCGGCGCTCAGCGCGGGGCCCAATCCGCTGTCGGCGCGCGAACGGGACGTGCTGGCCGCCGCGGTGGACGGCTCGACCATCGGCGACATCGCCCGGCACCTGCACCTGTCGGAGGGCACCGTACGCAACTACCTGTCGTCGGCCATCCAGAAGACGCATGCCCGCAACCGCATCGAGGCGGTCCAGCGCGCCAAGTCACAAGGGTGGCTCTGAGGTTCTAATAACGCAGCTCGGCCAGGACCGCGTAGTGGTCGGAGGCGGGCTCAGGCCCGTCGCCCACCACCTCGCAGCGCACCGGGTGGCCCGCGCCGCCTGCCCGCGGCCAGGCGCTCAGCACGTAGTCGATGCGGCGAGGCGGGTACAGGCCGGGCCGGGCCCACTGGTTGGCGTTGCTCCAGGTATGCCCGTGACCGCCGGGACCGGCCACCTCCCAGGCGTCGTAGAACACCACACCGGGCGTGCCTGGCGCGCTCTTGCCGGTCAGCATCCTCATCTCGTCGCTGTCCGGCGGCGCGTTGAAGTCGCCGCACACCAGTGCCGGATGCCGCCGGGAGGCGGTCGCGGCCACGTACGCGTGGTAGCCGAGGCCCGTAGCCTGGCCCGCCCACTCCTGCATGGTGATCACGTCGGGGTCGAGGTCGCCGACGAGCTTGCCGATGCCCGCGGACCGTTCGGCGTGCGGGCCGTACTCGCCCCAGACGTTCCAGGTCAGCACGCGCATGGTGGTCTCGATCAGCGGTCCGTACGGCTGGGCCCAGTCCATGCCACTACTTTTATCCTGTATTGATCATCCTGCCCAGGCCACGTGCCGGATGAGGTCCGACACCCGCACGATGCCCAGGCAGCGGTTCAGCTCGTCGGTCACCACGAGGCCGTCGTAGACGCGGCCCGAGCCCCGGCCCGCCGCCTGCATGGCCGCCACGGTGGGGGTGCCCTCCGGCATCGTACGCAGCCCGTCGAGCGCCCTCTTCAGCACCGGCCGGTCGGCTGGCCCGCTCGGGCCTGTAAGCAGCACGATGGCCTCGCGCGGGTGCCTGCCCCGACCCTCGCATCGCCTCGTGCAGCGGAGCCAGCACGTCCGCTCCCGCCAGCACGATCCGCATGGGCAGCTCGAGCGCCATGGGCAGTAAATCGGCTTGGAGGTAGCCCGCCGCGTCGATGACTGCCGGGCGCACGATCACGGCTCCCGTGTCGAGGCCCACTACGGGGGGAGTGAGCAGGGAAGACACTTGACGCGCTCTCCGGAATGGATCCCGGGGATTCCGCCTGTGCCGCATGGTGTCATGCAGCATTTCGGTGGCTTCCTGCTTCTTCGGCCGTGCCCCGTGCCCGGCGCTTGCGCGCTGGGTGTGGGGTCTTACCTGCCTGGCGTTTGGGGTCTCCGCTTCCCGCCCATTTCAGGTTCGGGTTTCCGTCCAGCGGCGACCTGCCGCCTCCCGGCGGCCAAGATGTTGATCGCGGCGTTCACATCCCGGTCATGCCTCACGCCACAGGCGCACGCCCATTCCCGCACGTTCAGCGGCATCACCTGCGCCAGGTTCTCGCACGCCGAGCAGAGCTTGGAGGAGGGATGGAACCGGTCGATCCGGGCGAAGGTGCGACCGTAGAGTTTCGCCTTGTACTCCAGCATGCCTACGAACGCCGACCAGCCCGCATCGTGCACGCTCTTGGCCAGCCGCGTGCGGGCCAGTCCCTTGACCGCCAGGTCCTCCACATAGATCGCTTGGTTCTCGCGAACTATCCGCATCGAGGCCTGGTGGTGGAATTCCCGGCGCGCATCGGCGACCTTTGCATGCTGCTTGGCGACCTTCATCCGGGCCTTGGCCCGGTTCGCCGACCCCTTCTCCTTACGCGACAGCACCTTTTGAAGGCGCTTGAGTTTCTTCTCCGCCCGGCGCAGAAACCGGGGTGAGTCGATCTTCCGGCCATCGGCCAGCACCGCGAAATGCCCCAACCCCAGATCGATACCGGTCTCAGCCTCGATACGGGGCAACGGCCGTTCAGCGACGACGACCACGAACGAGGCGAAGTACCGGCCCGCCGCATCCTTGATCACCGTCACGCTGGACGGATCGGACGGCAGGCGGCGTGACCAGCGCACCATGATTTCACCGATCTTCGGCAGGAACAGCTTGCCGCCTGCCGTGATCTTGAACCGGGCGTTTCTGGTGAACCGGATGGCCTGCTGGTTGTCCCGTCGAGAGCGGAACCGGGGTAGGCCGACCTTCGGCCCCTTCCGCCCGTGATGAACGGCAGCCCCTGCGTGGGCGCGCCGACGCAGCGCGAGCGCGTCGTTGAACACCACCCGCGCGCACCCGAACGCCCGCGCCAGCGCGATCCGCTGGGCGGGAGCCGGATCCAGGCGGTAGTTGTAACGGAGCTGCACACGTTGATCATATCGTCGACCCATGACCGAGAGTGATGATACGACAACCTAAAGACATGGCTTCCGGGGTACACGCCTGCCTGGTTATCGTCAGCAGGTTCCGGCGCCAGGCGTTCACTTACGCACAGCTGGTCCAGATGAAAGAGCTATGAGATCCGTGTGCGCCAACTTCGGAAACCGAACTCCGATAGTTCAACGGCCATGACGACCACGTCCATCTCCTTGTGAACTTCCCACCCAAGATCGCCTTGTCTAGGCTGATCGACAGCTCCTCAAATGTGTGTCGCCCTGGCGGGCGCGGCAATAGTTCCCCGACCTGGCCGCCCACTACTACCGGGCCGTCAAGCTGTGGTCAGGCTCCTACTTCGCCGGATCCCTCGGTGGTGCACCATGTCGATCCTGCGCCAATACATCGAGCAGCAGAACCGACCAGTCTGAGCCGAAGAGACGCCGATCCGCCCGGCGGCGAATCAGCTGTTCTTACCCCGCTACGCGGGCTGGTCGGCTTCACCCCCGGCCTGACGGCCAGAGCACTGCCGACGCGAACCCGGTAGCGATGATCGGGGCGCGCCACCGTGGGCAGAAGGGGTTTGAAATGGAATTCACCTATATCTTTCCCTGAGTTCCCGACCCCAGGGGAAGCGTGGGCGCGGTCTCCGGTCAGTTACCCTTCCGGCATGAGTGCGCGACCGGCGAAGGGTGGCGGGCGATGGGTGTCCGTGGTGCCCGAGCGCGTGCACCCGTGGATCGACGGCTTCGCCGACCGGCACGGCCCGTTCGAGGCCGCCGGTGACGAGGAGGTCGTGCGCCTGGTGGCCGCCGACGGGGCGCTGGCGGAGCTGCACGTGCCCTTCCCGCCCCTGCCGCTCGGGCCACCGTACGTGACCAGGCTCGTCACCCACGCGCGGGCCGATCGGCGTGTGGGGGTGATCCTGGTACGGATGGGCGGCTACGCGACCGGCATGTTCCACGGGTCGCGGCTGGTGGTGTCCAAGGTCGGGTCTCGCCTTGTCCAGGGGCGTACCGCGGCGGGCGGGTGGTCGCAGCAGCGCTTCGCCAGACGCCGCCAGAACCAGGCGGATCAGGCCTTCGAGGCGGCGGCCGAGACCGTGGTGCGCGTCCTGTCGCCGTGCCTGGGCGAGCTGGACGCGGTCGTGCTCGGCGGCGATCGCCGGGCCGTGGACGCGCTGCGCGCCGACCGGCGTCTGGCCGGCCTGCTGGCACTGGAGACGGAGCCGTTCCTCGTCGTCCCCGACCCGAAGCTGGCCGTACTCAAGGACACGCCCGCGCTGTTCCGCGCGGTACGCATTCGCGTGGTGGACCCACCCGCTACGGGCGATGAATCGTAGGCGACATCGTCAGCGGTGACCCCTGAGAGCAACGCCCGTCGGGGGAGCACTGACCGTGAGTGTATGCTCGCCGGAAGATCGGTGTCTTGAGTCGATTCAAAAAGATCATGAGTAAGGCTATGATAAGCCGCGTTCAACGTTGGAGCGGCCTCGTGAGGATCAATGTCGACCACGAACATCAAGGAGGTCGCGCAGCGGGCACGCGTCTCCGTGGGCACTGTGAGCAACGTGCTCAACCGCCCCGAGATCGTCTCCCCCGCCACGCGTAAGCGCGTCTTCGACGCGATCCGCGAGCTGGGTTTCGTCCGCAACGAGGTGGCCCGCCACCTGCGGGTCGGCCGCAGCCGCACGGTCGGCCTGATCGTGCTCGACGTGGCCAACCCGTTCTTCGCCGACGTCGCGCAGGGTGCCGACGCCCTGGCGGACGAGCACGACACCATGGTGGTGCTGTGCAACAGCGCCGCCGACCCGGCCCGTGAGCTGCGCCATCTCGACCAGCTCGAACAGCAGCGGGTCATGGGCATACTGATCACGCCGGTCGACGCGAGCAGCCCGAGACTGGCGGAGCTCGCCGCCAGGGGCACGCCCGTGGTGCTCGTCGACAGCGCGGCCACCGGGCTCCAGTGCTCGGTGGCGGTCGACGATCGGCTCGGCGGCCACATCGCCGGAGTTCATCTGATCGAGCGGGGCCATCGCAAGATTTTGTTCGTCGGCGGGCCGCGGTCGATCAAGCAGGTGGGGGACCGGCATTTAGGGATCACGAGCGCCGTCTCCGAGGCGCGGGACACCGAGCCGGGTGGGGGAGTCGAGCCCGGCGGCGGGCCGGGTGGCGGGGTCGAGCTGATCGCTTGGTTCATGCCCGCGCTGAGCGTGGCCCACGGGCGGATCGCGGGCGAGCGGGTGGCGGCGCTGCCTGTCGAGGAGCGGCCGACGGCCGCCTTCTGTGCCAACGACCTGCTCGCCCTGGGGTTCCTGCAGGCCATGGCCGCGCATGGGCTGCGGGTGCCGCATGACATGGCGATCGTCGGCTACGACGACATCGACTTCGCCGCGGCGGCGACCGTGCCCCTGTCGTCGGTCGGCCAGCCGCGCGAGCTGCTCGGGCGTACGGCCATCGACCTGCTGCTGGAGGAGGTGGCGGAGCCCGAGCTGCACCGGCATCGGCAGGTCATCTTCCAGCCGGACCTGGTGGTGCGGCAGTCCAGCGACCTGCACAGGAGCCCACCTTGATGGAGATCGGCCCCGACGACCCGCACAGGAGCCCACCTTGACGGAGATCTACCGCAACCCACTCGCCGGCCCCGACGACCTGGCGGGATTCCGGCTGGAGGGGGACGGGGCGACGACGTTCCCGATGGGGCGGATGCGGCTGGAGAGCCTCAGACCGCCCGCTGACGGGCAGGCGGCCAACGTGGTGCTGTGGTGCCCCGAGGACCTGCCCGCCGACGTACGGATCGAATGGGACTTCTGGCCGGTCAGGGAGCCGGGGCTGTGCATCATGTTCTTCCATGCCCGCGGCCGGGGTGGTGAGGATCTGTTCGATCCGGGCCTCGCGCCGCGTAACGGGCCGTACGAGCAATATCACCACGGCGACATCGATGCCTACCACGTGTCCTATTTCCGGCGGATGTGGCCGTCGGAGCGCGCTCTGCACACCTGCAATCTGCGTAAGAGCCACGGGTTTCACCTGGTCACGCAGGGCGCCGACCCGCTGCCCGCGGCGCTGGACGCCGTCGGGCCGTACGCCGTGCGCCTGGACGTCCTGGACGGCGAGATCACCTTCTCGATCAACGATGTGGTCTCGTTCCGCTGGACGGACGACGGGAGCACGGGTGGTCCCGCGCTGCGTGGCGGCAAGATCGGATTCCGGCAGATGGCCCCGATGATCGGGGAGTATGCGAATCTGCGGGTTTCACGTCATTGACATTGAGTCGATTCAACACTAATTTCGCACCAACCGCCGTTCACCCGTACGAAACGGACTAGGAACGGCGGCGCAACACTCCACCCCCGTGTCCGCGCACACGCCACGAGAAGGTGGTGCCGGATGAACCATCCCGCCACGTCGATCAGAATTCAAGCTGCCTGCTCAGAGCTCATCTGGGCGGCCCGGCTGAACCTCCTCTGGATCGTGTTCACCCTCCTGGGTGGCGTGATCCTCGGGCTCGGGCCCGCCACCGTCGCCGCCTACACGCTGGCCCGGCGGCACAGCCAGGGTGAATCGTTTCAGGCTTGGCCGGAATTCTGGACCGTCTACCGGCGGGAGTTCGTCCGCGCCTCGCTGCTGATCCTGCCGGTGGCGGTGCTCGGCACCATTCTCGTGGGCAACTACCTGTACTTCTCCGCTCTCGGGCCCGGCTCGGAAGCGTTGCGGATCGCGACCTTGGTGGCGATGGTGGCGCTGGCCGGGGTGGGAACCTATCTCGGGCCGCTGTACGCGCACTATGAGCTACCGCTGTGGGCCTACCTGCCCAAAGCGTCGCTGTTAGCGCTCACCCGGCCGGCCTCGTCAGTGGTGCTGCTGTTCGCGCTCGCAACCATCGTCTTCGTGACCTCGGCGGCGCCCGTTCTCACCGCGGTGATCAGCATCGGTGCGTGGATCTATCTCAACACGTGGCTCTGCCTGCGTTTCTTCGAGGAGAACGAGGCGCGCCTGCATTCGAAAGGGAACTCATGAGCGCATCTCGTCGCCGGCTGGTCGCCGGTGCACTAACGCTGACGGCGGCGCTACTCGCGTCCGCGTGCTCCAGCGGCGGTGGGGGCAGTGAGGCCGACAGCGGCACGGTGACCATGATGGTCCCGCTGTTCGGCACGGCCCCCGACCCCAAGGGCGAGATGCAGCAGGCGGTCGAAAAGCTCGTCGGAAAGAAGCTCCAGATCACCTGGGTGCCCAACGCCGACTACAACGACAAGACCAACGTCACGCTGGCCTCGGACAAGATGCCGCAGATCATGGTCATCCAGGGCGACAAGACCTCGTCGTTCGTCCGCGCCGCCCAGGCTGGGGCGTTCTGGGACCTGACCGACAAGCTGGACAAGTTCCCGAACCTGAAGAACCGGGACGCGCAGACGGTCCGGAACTCCTCCACCAACGGCAAGATCTACGGTCTCTACCGGATCCGCCCCCTGCTCCGCTCGGCGGTCGTGATCAACAAGCAGTGGATGGAAAAGCTCGGGCTGAAGACGCCGGAGACCGTCGACGACCTCTACGACATCGCCAAGGCGTTCACGGAGAAGGACCCCGACGGCAACGGTAAGAAGGACACCTACGGACTGATCATCCCGAAGTGGCCGTCCCCGCAGTACGCCAGCTCCAGCCCGTACGACGTGATCGAGACCTGGTTCGGCGCCCCGAACGGCTGGGGTGAGCGGGGCGGCAAGCTCGTCCCCGGCTTCGACACCCCCGAGTTCGTCGAGGCGAACAAGTTCGTCAAGAAGATGGTCGACGAGGGGCTGGTCAACCCCGACTACGCGACCCTCGACTCGGCCAAGTGGAACGACCCGTTCATCCAGGGCAAGGGCGGCATCATCATCGATGTCAACGTCCGCGGCACCAACCTCCTCGACCTGCTCAAGGAGCAGGACCCCAACGACTTCGACAAGGTCCTCACGGTCGGCAACCTCAAGCGCTCGGACGGCAAGAAGTTCTCCTCCCCGTTCACCGGCTACAACGGCGTCATCGCCATCCCGCGGCAGAGCGTCCAGACCGAGCAGCAACTCGACGAGGTGCTGACGGTCCTGAACAAGATGGCCTCCAAGGAGGGCGGGATCCTGCTGAGCAACGGGCTCGAGGGCCGCAACTTCAAGGTCCAGGACGGCTACGCCGCCCGCGTCAACCAGGACGACCCCAAGGTCAAGCAGATCCAGCAGGACGTGGACAAGGCGTTCATCCAGCTCGGCACCACCGCCAGCGTCGGCCTCGGCGCCTACCCGGACCTGTACCCGGACAAGCCGCACCAGGACCAGGTCACGCTGCGCACCAAGCTGGCCGAGGAGGACCTGAAGACCGCCGTGCACAACCCGGCGCTCCCGGTCATGGCGCCCACCACCATCGCCAAGGGCCAGACCCTCGACCCGATCATCACCGACGCCCGGATCAAGTTCATCTCCGGCGCGATCGACGAGGCGGGGCTGAAGGCGGAGATCAAGCGCTGGTACGACAACGGCGGCACCCAGATCGCCGCTGAGACCAACGACCTGGTCTCCAAGCTCGGCAACTGATCTCGCCCCCAAGGGGCCCGGGACGCTCCCGGGCCCCTTCTGTGAAAGGAGGTGGCTGTGGCCACCGACCTGGCGCCGCCTCCCGTGAAGGCGGCCACCAAGCCCGGGCGTCCCCGCGAGAGGCTGACCTTCCGGACCGCCATGCTGCGTTACCGCTGGCTGTACCTGATGCTGCTGCCCGGTCTCGCGTACTTCGTCGTCTTCAAGTACCTGCCGATGTACGGCGTGACCATCGCCTTCCAGGACTTCCTGCCGTTCCTCGGCTACTCCGGCAGCCCGTGGGTCGGCTTCAAGCACTTCGAGGAGCTGTTCAACGGGCCGGACTTCGGCCGCCTGATGTTCAACACGCTCATCCTGGCGCTGCTGACGGCGGTCTTCGTCTTCCCGGCGCCGATCATCGTCGCGCTCATGCTGAACGAGCTGCGGCACAGCGTGCTCAAGCGGTCGATCCAGTCGCTGGTCTACATTCCGCACTTCCTGTCCTGGACGATCGTCGCCTCGCTGACGTATCTGCTGTTCTCCGTGGACTTCGGGGTGATCGCCACCTTCTTCCACGAGCTGCTCGGCGGCAAGAAGGTCGACTATGTGGCCCAGCCCGACTGGTTCCGGCCGATCATCGTCTTCCAGCTGCTGTGGAAGCAGACCGGCTGGGGCACGATCATCTACCTGGCCGCGCTGGCGGGCGTGAACACCGACCTGTACGAGGCGGCCCGCATGGACGGCGCCGGGCGCTTCCGGCAGTTCTGGCACATCACGTTGCCCGCGATCCGGCCCACGATCGTGGTGATGGCCGTCCTGACCTCGGGTCACCTGCTCGACACCGGTTTCGAGCAGATCTGGCTGATGACCGGCGCGCTGAACCGCTCGTCGGCGGACGTGTTCGACACCTTCGTCTACTACATGGGCATCACCCAGGGCGCCTTCAGCTACTCCACGGCCGTCGGCCTGTTCAAGGGACTGGTGGGCGTCCTCCTGATCTTCGGCTCCAACTGGCTGGCCAAGCGCCTCGGCCAGCGTGGCCTGTTCTAAGGAGCGCTTGAATGCCCAACCAGTCGCCCACACACCAGCACACGCTCGGCAGCCGCGTGTTCGATGTGCTCAACATCGCCGTGCTGCTGTTCCTGGCGCTGATCACGATCCTGCCGCTGCTGTACGTGCTGGCCGGATCGTTCGCCTCGGAGGCGGAGATCGCCTCGCGGCCGTTCTTCCTGTGGCCGGAGAAGTTCGTCACCACCACCTACGAGTACATCTTCGACTCGGGCACGTTCGTCCGGGCACTGCTCACCACGATCTGCGTGACGGCGGTGGGCACGGTGGTGCAAGTGCTGCTGACGTTCACGATGGCCTACCCGCTGGCCAAGCGGTACCTGCCGGGACGGACACTCGTCCTGAACCTGGTCATCTTCACGCTGGTCTTCACCGGCGGCATGATCCCCACCTACCTGGTGGTGCGGGACCTGGGGCTGCTCGACAGCTACTGGGCGCTGATCCTGCCGCTGGCGATCAACCCGTTCTATCTGATCATCGTGAAGAGCTTCTTCCAGGAGCTGCCACAGGCGCTGGAAGAAGCGGCGCGCATCGACGGCTGCAACGAGATGGGCGTCTTCTTCAAGATCGTGCTGCCCCTGTCGAAGCCGATCATCGCGACGTTCTCGCTGTTCTACGCGGTGGGCATCTGGAACGACTACATGTCGCCGCTGTTGTACATCGACGACTCCAAGAAGTGGACGCTGCAGGTGCTCGTCAGGCAGCTGACCAGCCCTGACGCCCAGAACGCGATGGCCATGCTGGAGTCGGTGTTCTTCCCCACCCAGGGACTGAAGTTCGCGGTGGTCGTCATCGCGACGCTGCCGATCCTGTTCTTCTACCCGTTCCTGCAGAAGCACTTCAGCAAGGGCGTGCTGCTCGGGTCGGTCAAGGAGTGACCCGCACCGTGCTGCTGGCCGGTGACTCGACGGTCGCCTCCTGCCCGGCGTTCGAGGCGCCGATGTCGGGCTGGGGGGCGCAGCTCGGCGCCCATGTCGGCGGCCCGGTGCGCAACTTCGCCAAGGGTGGCGCCACCACGGCCAGCCACCGGGCGGAAGGGTTGTGGGCGGCGCTCCTGCGGGAGGCCGCCCTCGGCGACGTCGTGGTGCTCCAGTTCGGGCACAACGATCAGAAGGAGCCCGATCTGCCGTACCGCGACAACCTGCGCGCCTTCGTCGAGGAGGCGCGCAGGGCGGGGGCGCTGCCGGTGCTGTGCACGCCGGTGCAGCGGCGCAGGTTCGACGGCGACCGGCTGGTGCCGACGCATGGCGACTATCCCGGCCAGGTGCGCGAGCTGGCGGCGGCCGAGAGTCTGCCGCTGATCGACCTGACCGCCGCGACCACTGAGCTGTACGAGCGGCTCGGTCCCGAGGGCTCCAAGGCCCTGTTCACCCATTTCGCGCCCGGCGAGCACCCGCTCTATCCCGACGGCGTCGCCGACGACACCCACTTCTGCTTTCGCGGCGCCGACGAGGTGGCGGCGATCGTCGCCGGGCGACTCAAGGAGATCTGTTGACCACGCTGAACTGGCTCGACCGGCCCAAGGAACAGGGCGTGACCTGGGGGGTCCCGTGGGCGCGCGGCACGGTGGAGCGCGACTCCCCGTTCGCGCTCACCGACCCCGAGGGCCGTGCGGTGCCGGTGCAGAGCTGGGTGACCGCCACCTGGCCGGACGGGTCGGTCAAGTGGTCGGCACACGCCATCGGGCCGCAGGCCCAGCCTGCCGCGTCGTACGAACTCGCGGCGGGACAACCGAGCGCCGACCAGGACGATGCGGCGGGACAGCCGAGCGCCGACCAGGACGATGCGGCGGGACAGCCGAGCGCCGACCAGGACGATGCGGCGGGGCGACCTGGCACTGTGCCGGAGCAGCCCGTCACCGTCGTCCGTGCGGGCGGCGTGCTGCGGGTGAGCACCGGACCCGTCACCTGGACGATCGAGGAGGCGGGCGACACGCTGGCCCGCTCCGTCTCCCACGGTTCCCGCGAGATCGCCAGGGACGTCCGCCTGATCAGCCTCCACCAGGACGGCCCCACCCCGGACGAGGGCGGCACCGTCACCCGCGAGCCGGCCACGGGCATCGTCCGTGACGTCACCGTCGAGCAGGACGGACCCGTCCGGGCCGTGATCCGCCTGACGGGTGACCACGGCGGCCGGCTGCCGTTCACCGTCCGCCTGTACTTCTACGCGGGCGCCGAGGACGTGCGCGTCATGCACACCTTCGTCTGGGACGGCGACCCGGAGCGCGACTTCCTGGCCGGGCTCGGCCTGCGCGCCGACGTGGTCATGCGCGACGAGCTCCACGACCGCCATGTACGGCTGGCCGGGCAGGACGGCTTCCTCACCGAGGCGGTACGCGGCCTGACCGGGCTGCGCCGCGACCCGGGGGAAGCCGTACGGCGGGCCCAGGTCGAGGGCAGGCCGTGCGGCCCGATCGGCAACCCCGAGGTGGCCGATCGCCTGCACCTCATCCCCGCGTGGAACGACTACACCCTCGACCAGACCTCGGCCGACGGCTTCACCCTGCGCAAACGCACCGCCGACGGCCACGCCTGGGTGACCGTTCCGTCGGGCACCCGCTCGGCCGGGTACGGCTACCTCGGCGGCGCGAGCGGCGGCCTCGGTTTCGGGCTGCGCGACTTCTGGCGGCTGCACCCGACCCGGCTCGACGTCAGAGGCGCCGCCACGGACCTGGCCACCGCGACCGTCTGGCTCTGGTCGCCCTCCGCGCCCGCCATGGACCTGCGCTTCTACCACGACGGCATGGGCCAGGACACCTTCGCCGAGCAGCTGGAGGGCCTGGAGATCACCTATGAGGACTACGAGCCGGGCTTCGGCCACGCCCAGGGCATCGCGCGTACTCACGAGCTCACCCTGCGCGTCCACGACGCCACGCCGTCAGCAAAGTCTCTGGCCGGGCACGCCGACGCGATGAACGAGCCTGCGTTGCTGGCCGCCGCCCCGGAACGCGTCCGCGAGGCGGGCGTGTTCGGCGACTGGGCACTGCCGGACCGCGCCACGCCCGCCCAGGCCGCGATCGAGGACCGGCTGGACCTGCTGTTCGACTTCTACCGGCGCGAGCGGGAGCAGCGCAGGTGGTACGGGTTCTGGGACTACGGCGACGTCATGCACACCTATGACGCCGACCGGCACACCTGGCGCTACGACGTCGGCGGCTACGCCTGGGACAACTCCGAGCTCTCGCCCGACCTGTGGCTCTGGTACCAGTATCTGCGTACGGGACGGGCCGACGTCTTCCGCTTCGCCGAGGCCATGACCCGCCACACCGGCGAGGTCGACGTCTATCACCTCGGCCGCTGGAAGGGTCTGGGCACCAGGCACAACGTGCAGCACTGGGGCTGCAGCGCCAAGCAGCTGCGCATCTCCAACGCCGCCTACCGGCGCTTCCTGTACTACCTGACCGCCGACGAGCGCACCGGCGACCTGCTCGACGAGCTGGCCAGGCCCGAGGAGACGTTCCTCGTGATCGACCCCACGCGCAAGGTGCGCGAGGACGTCTACACCCCCGATCCGTCCGCCCTGGCGGTCGGGCTCGGCACCGACTGGGGCGCGCTCGCGGCGGCCTGGCTCACCCGGTGGGAGCGGTACGGCGACGAGCACGCCAAGGACAGGCTGCTGGGCACGATGGCCGGCATCGGGGCGCTGCCGCGCGGGTTCCTGACCGGCGAGGCCCGCCTCGACCTGGCCACGGGCCGCTTCGACACCTCGCGGGACCAGATCTCCGTCTCCCACCTGTCGTCGGTGTTCGGGCTGCCCGAGATGTGCTCCGAGCTCATCGCGCTCGACCTGGACGTCCCCGGGTTCGAGCAGGCGTGGCTGGACTACTGCCGGCTCTACCTGGCCTCCCCGGAGCGGCAGGCCGCCGAGGTGGGTCACCCGCTGAGCGGCATCTCTCTGGTGCAGGCGCACAGCCGCCTGGCCGCGTACGCCGCGGCCCGCTCGGGCGACGCCGAGCTGGCGGACCTGGCCTGGCGCAAGTTCTTCCTCGACGAGGGCGACCAGCTCAACCGCAATCCCCTGCAGCGCGAGCCGGACTGGCGCCTGACCCGGGTCGAGGGGCCCCATGTCCTTGCGTACGTGCTGGAGGCGCCGTTCGTCTCCACCAACGACGCCGCCCAGTACGGCCTGGCCGCGATCCAGAACCTCGCGCTGATCGGAGACCACTTGCCGGCCGATTAAGCAGAGGTGGGGCTCCCGGCGAGGGCTCTACACTGATCTGTATGCACACTCCCGATTGACCGGCGTCCCCCCACGCCCACCTCTTCTTACCCCTAGCTCGGGAGTGTTCCGTCAATCATGATCATCGCCAGTGACATCGAGCTGCGCGCGGGCGCGCGGCTACTCATAGAGAACGCCTCGTTCCGGGTCAATCCCGGCGACAAGATCGGGCTCGTCGGCCGCAACGGCGCGGGCAAGACCACGCTGACCAAGGTGCTGGCCGGCGAGGGCATGCCCGCCGCCGGCAGCGTCACCACCAGCGGCGCCGTCGGCTACCTGCCGCAGGACCCGCGCACCGGTGACCTGCAGGTGCTCGCCCGCGACCGCATCCTGTCGGCCAGAGGGCTCGACGAGGTGCTGCGCAAGCTGCGCGAGGCCGAGCTCGGCATGTCCTCCGCCGACGTGCGCACCCGCGACAAGGCCGTCAAGCAGTACGGCCGGCTCGAGGACCAGATGCACGTGCTCGGCGGCTACGCGGCCGAGTCCGAGGCCGCCTCCATCGCCTCCAGTCTGGGCCTGCCCGACCGGGTCCTCGGGCAGCCACTGGAAACGCTTTCTGGCGGCCAGCGAAGGCGCGTGGAATTGGCACGCATTCTTTTCAGCGGAGCGGAAACTCTCCTTCTTGACGAGCCGACAAACCACCTAGATGCGGACTCAATCGGGTGGCTTCGTGATTTTTTGCGATCGCATCAGGGCGGCTTGGTGATCATCAGCCACGACGTGGGCCTTCTTGAAGCGACGGTCAACAAGGTGCTGCACCTCGACGCCAACCGCAGTGTGATCGACCACTACAACGTCGGCTGGAAGGCCTATCTGGCGCAGCGCGAGACCGACGAGAAGCGCAGGAAGCGCGAGCGGGCCAACGCCGAGAAGCAGGCGGGCGCGCTGCTGTCGCAGGCCGACAAGATGCGGGCCAAGGCCACCAAGGCCAAGGCCGCTCAAGACATGATGCGCCGCGCGCACCGGCTGCTGGCCGGCACGGAGGAGGAGCGCCAGAGCGACAAGGTCGCCAAGCTGCGCTTTCCCGACCCCCTGCCCTGCGGGCGCACCCCGCTCACGGGCACGGGCCTGTCCAAGTCCTACGGCTCGCTGGAGGTCTTCACCGACGTCGACGTGGCCATCGACCGAGGTCACCGGGTCGTGATCCTCGGGCTCAACGGCGCGGGCAAGACCACCCTGCTGAGACTGCTGGGCGGGGTCGAAAAGCCCGACAGTGGCGAGATCAGGCCCGGCCACGGCCTGAAGATCGGCTATTACGCCCAGGAGCACGAGACGCTCGACGGCGAGCGCACCCTGCTGGAGAACATGCGCTCGGCCGGCGACAAGTTCACCGACACCGAGTTGCGCAAGGTCCTCGGCTCCTTCCTGTTCTCCGGCGACGACTCCGACAAGCCGGCGGGCGTGCTGTCCGGCGGCGAGAAGACCCGGCTGGCGCTGGCCATGCTGGTGCTGTCCAGTGCGAACGTACTTCTGCTCGATGAGCCCACGAACAACCTAGATCCGGTCAGCCGCGAGCAAGTTCTGAACGCTCTGAGGTCATATTCAGGAGCGATCGTGCTCGTCACCCATGACGAGGGTGCCGTTGACGCCTTGTCACCGGATAGGGTGATCTTGCTACCAGACGGAACTGAAGACGCGTGGAGCGAGGAATTTTCCGATCTTGTGGCACTTGCCTGATCTTAATTTGGGTGGGTACGGATCTTTTCCCGTGGAGTAGGTAGCCGATCCCGCTGAAATGACTGATCATGGCGGAGTAACGCTGCGGAAGTCCGGCACTACAGGAGGTACTCGTGGCCGAGACACTGAAGAAGGGCACCCGGGTAACCGGGGCCGATCGTGAAAAACTGGCCGGCGATCTCAAGAAGCGCTACGCCGCGGGCGAGAGCATCCGCGCCCTGGCCGCTTCGACCGGTCGGTCTTACGGGTTCATCCACCGCATCCTGAGCGAGTCCGGTGTGACTCTGCGCGGGCGCGGCGGAGCGACCCGAGGCAAGTCCAAGCGCTGACGGCCGCCTCGGAACGTGCGACCGCAGCCGCTCGTCCCAAGTCAGCCGCCGTCGCGCCCGAGTCCCAGAATGACATTCTGTAGGCTCGGGCGCGACGGCTAAGGCAATGAGGGAGCGGGCGATGGCGGAAGCGCAGGCGCCACAGCGTGGGGGGTACACGGAGGACGTCTCTGCCGAAAGGCTGGCGGAGATCGGACTTCGCTTCGAGGTGGACGGTGAGATCGCGACGATCGCGCTGGATCGGCCCAGTAAGCGAAACGCACAGACGTTCGCGACCTGGGCGGCACTGGCTGACATCGGGGGCAACCTGCCTGAGCAGGTGCGCATCGTCGTCGTGAAAGGCGAGGGACCGTCCTTCTCAGCAGGCATCGACCTGCGAATGTTCACGCCTGAGGGAGTGCCCGGACAGGGCTCGTTCAGCTCGGCGGCACAACTCGACACAACAGCGTTCGAGCAGCAGATCAGGAAGGCCCAACAAGGGTTCCTGTGGTTCCGCCGACCGGAGATCGTCTCTATAGCGGCCGTGCAGGGGCACGCGATCGGCGCGGGGTTCCAGCTCGCGCTCGCCTGTGACCTGCGCATCGTGGCCGATGACGTCAAATTCTGCATGAAGGAGCCCGCACTGGGGCTGGTGCCCGATCTGACCGGCACCAAGCCACTGGTCGAGCTGGTGGGGCTGGCCAAGGCGATCGACATCTGCCTGACCGCGAGGACGATCGGGGCGGAGGAGGCCATGCGGATCGGCCTCGCCGAACGCGTGGTCGCGGCGGATGACCTGGCGCGAGCCGTACAAGACAAGATCGCGGAGCTGCTGTCGACCAACCGGGAGGCGGCGGCGGCGACCAAGCGACTCCTCCAGGGAGCGCGGGCGCGCACCCTGGAGGAGCAGAGCGTGGCGGAAGGTGTCGAGCAGGCGCGGCGCCTCAAGGCGCTCTTCGGCGGAACCTGAGCGGCGCGCCGGCTCGGGAGCCGCTGGGGTGCCGCGTTGGGCCGGCCCGGCGGCGCCCGCGTTTCGCGCTGAGCTGACCCGGGAATCCCACGGGGCTCCCGGGTGCTGAGCCGGGGGAGGAGGACCCCCGAATGGCGATGATGGGAGGGGGCTTCGGCCCCCAGGTATGGGCGTCCCTGCGGCGCGACGGCTCCGTGACCAAGCAGCGGCTCACCCCGGGCACGGTCCGGCGCATCGCGCGCTACGCCAAGCCCTATACCGGGCAGATAACCGCGTTCCTACTGCTGGTGATGGCGGGCGCGGTGATCGTGATCGCCAACCCGCTGCTGATGAAGGCGATCATCGACGACGGCATCCTGCCCAGGCGGAGCGGCGTCGTGATCGGCCTGGCCCTGGCCATCGGCGCGCTCGCGCTGGTCGACGCGGCTCTCACGCTCGTGCAGCGCTGGTTCTCCGCGCGCATCGGCGAAGGGCTGATCTACGACCTGCGCACCGAGGTGTTCGACCACGTGCAGCGCATGCCGGTGGCGTTCTTCATGCGCGCGCAGACCGGCGCGCTGGTCAGCCGGCTCAACAGCGACGTGATCGGCGCCCAGCGCGCCGTGACCAGCACGCTGTCCTCGGTCGTCAGCAACGTGATCAGCCTGGTCCTGGTGCTGGGCGCGATGCTGGCGCTGTCGTGGCAGGTGACGGTGGTCGCGATGGTGCTGCTGCCGATCTTCATCGTGCCCGCCAAGTGGGTCGGGCGGCGCATGTCGGCGCTGACCCGCGAGCAGATGCAGCTCGACGCCGAGATGAGCTCGGTCACGACCGAGCGGTTCAACGTGGCGGGCGCGATGGTGGCCAAGCTCTACGGCCGCCCCGAGGACGACACCGCCGTCTACAGCTCCCGCGCCGCCAGGGTGCGCGACGTGGGCGTGACGGTCGGCATGTACGGCACCGTGTTCCGGGTCGCGCTCGGCCTGGTCGCGGCGCTGGCCACCGCGCTGGTGTACGGCATCGGCGGCGTGCTGGCCGTCGGCGGCGCCTTCGAGCTGGGCACCCTCGTGGCCCTGGCCGCCCTGCTGATGCGGCTGTACGGGCCGCTCACCTCGCTGTCGAACGTGCAGGTGGACGTGATGACCGCGCTCGTCAGCTTCGACCGGGTCTTCGAGATCCTCGACCTCAAGCCCATGGTGTCGGAGAAGCCGGGCGCGCGGCCGCTGCCGGACGGGCCGGTGACGATCGAGTTCGACGGCGTCCAGTTCCGCTATCCGGCGGCCGAGGAGGTGTCGCTGGCCTCCCTGGAGTCGGTGGCCAGGCAGGACACGGGCCCGTCCCAGCAGGTGCTGCGCGGCGTGTCGTTCACGGCCGGGCCCGGCCGGCTCATCGCCCTGGTCGGTCCCTCGGGGGCGGGCAAGACCACGATCACCTCGCTGGTCTCCCGGCTCTACGACGTCAACGAGGGCGCCGTGCGGATCAACGGGCTCGACGTGCGCGAGGCCACACTCGCCTCGCTGCGCGACACCGTGGGCGTGGTCATGCAGGACGCTCATCTCTTCCATGACACGATCGGGGCCAACCTCCGTTACGCCAGGCCAGGGGCGAGCGATGAGGAGATCTGGGACGCTCTCAGGGCCGCGCAGATAGGTGACCTCATCGAGGCGCTCCCCGACGGGCTGGACACGGTCGTGGGCGACCGCGGCTACCGGCTGTCCGGCGGCGAGAAGCAGCGGCTGGCGCTGGCCAGGCTGCTGCTGAAGGCGCCGCGCGTGGTGGTGCTCGACGAGGCCACCGCGCACCTCGACTCGGAGTCGGAGGCGGCCGTGCAGCAGGCGCTGAAGACCGCGCTGGCCGGCCGCACCTCGCTGGTGATCGCGCACCGGCTCTCGACGATCAGGGAGGCCGACGAGATCCTCGTCGTGCAGGACGGCCGCATCGCCGAGCGGGGCCGCCACGAGGAGCTGCTGGCGCGCGGCGGGCTCTACGCCGAGCTCTACCGCACCCAGTTCAGCGCTTCAGATAGCCCAGTCGCGTGAGCTCCTGCCTGGCGACCTTCTCCACCAGGGTGAGGTCGCCGGGCCGCAGGCGGGTGCGCCAGGAGCCGACCTCGGAGACCCGCGGGGCGTACAAGCCGATCTTGGAGACGCGCGTCTCCAGGAACTCGGTGAGCGCCGCCACCGGCTCCGCGGGCCGCTGCACGAGATCCTCGTAGCGCAGCGTGAGGAGCTGGCCGGGCGGCAGCTCCTTGCGCAGCGTGGCGCTGAGCCGTACGGCGCTGCGCCAGCGCAGGGCGCTCTTGCCCGCGGCGGGCATGCCCTTCCAGCGGTCGCGGTGCTCGTCGCGGTTGACGCCGAGGAACGGGTTGGGGAACTCGGTCTCCTCCGACAGCATCACCGGCTTGAACCAGGCCAGGCAGTCCGGGTCGTCGAGCATGTCGGCGACCACGTCGCGGCCGTCGCGGATGAGCTGCACGAACCGCGCGTCGGGGAAGGCCCGGAGCAGCACGGGCGCGCTGTAGAGCAGGTCGGGGCTGCCGTCGCCGAACCTGGTCACCTCGCTCGTGGCCACGCACGGGCCCATGCTCATCACGCCGCCCGCCTCCCGGCACGCCGCGGCGCACTGGCCGCACGAGCGGGGCAGCACCTGCCACGACTCGGCCAGCGCGTCGCGCAGCACCCGCACGGCACCTGACGTCTGGCCGATCGACGGCTTGCGGGCGAAGGCGTACACCACGTGGGCGACGGACGCGCGGCCCATCGTGACGTGGAAGCCGGGGGAGCGTTTCAGGGCGCGGGCGAGCAGGTCCGCGCCGGAGTGCGGAGCACCGAGCAGGAAGACCGGCCTGCGGACCTTGATGCCGTTGACCACGAGGATGTGGGGCGGAAGTCGCATACGAGAGGTAAGTGTGACACCGTTTGGCGAGTGAAAAAGCCAACGTCGGCGTCGCCGCCCGTCCGGGAGTTGATCAATGCGGCAGGGTGACACCGTCGCCGTCGTCTCGCCCTCGGGGCCACCGAACGCCATCCTGCTCAGACGGGGAGTCGAGCGCCTTGAGGGGCTCGGGCTGAAGGTCGTGGTCGGCGAGCACGTTCTCGGCAGCCAGGACCTTCCCTATCTCGCCGGAGCCGACGCGGCCCGCGCCGCCGACCTGCAGGCCGCCTGGTGCGACCCGGCCGTCTCCGTGGTGTTCTGCGCCAGGGGCGGCTATGGCGCGGCCAGGCTGCTCGGCCTGCTCGACTGGGGCCTCATGCGCGCGGCGGGGCCCAAGACGCTGATCGGGTCGAGTGACATCACGGCGCTGCACCACGCGTTCGCGGCGGAGCTGGGCGTGCCCACGCTGCACGGCCCGATGCCGGCCTGCGACGTGATCGCCAACGAGAAGCGGGCCGAGCCGCGCACCTGGGAGCACCTGCGGGCCGCCCTGGCCCGCCAGGCGCCGCCCGTCGTCGGCGACCAGGTGCTGTCTCCCGGCCGGGCCGAGGGCATACTGGCGGGCGGTAACCTGTCGCTGCTCGCCTCCATGTGCGGCACCCGCTACCACCCGTCGTTCGCCGGGAAGATCGCGCTGCTGGAGGACATCGGCGAGGAGCCCTACCGCATCGACCGGATGCTCACCCAGCTCTTGCAGGCGGGTGCCTTCGACGGCGTGCGCGGGATCGCCCTCGGTTCGTGGGTGGACTGCGGAGACCCCTATCCCGTGCTTAAAGACCGGCTGCTGCCGCTCGGAGTGCCTGTCCTGGCGGGGTTGCCGGTGGGTCACGGCACACCACAGATGAGTGTGTGGCTTGGGGCTCTTGGGGCTATCGATACCGAATCGTGCTCGCTGGCTGGTCTGTTCCGCGACGAGGAGCAGGCAAGGTAGGAAGACACGCATACCGACAAAACGGACAGAGGGGACACGGCGCGTGAACTTGTTCAGGCGTGACCGGGAGCCCTCGCGACGCTCGATCGAGGACACCGATCTCGACTCCCTGCTCGGGCTCGTCGCCGATTCCCTCGGCTTCACCTGCGTCTTCGCCGCCGACGGCGCCTCACTGACGCTGAGCGGCGGCAGGGAGATCCTGGTCAGGCTCACCGGGCTGCGCCGCGAGGCGGGCCGCAGGCCCAGGGACGACTGGCCGATGCTGGTCTCCGAGCACCTCGCCAACGCGGTCGCGGCGGCCGACGAACGGCTCGACGTGTGCGACCTCGACCAGGTCAAGCCGCTGCTAAGGACCCGCGTCGAGGCGGTCGACGAGGTCGCCGACCTGACCAGGGTGGTCGGTCGCCACCTCAACGGCGACCTGGTCGAACTGCTCACGGTGGGCTCCAGGCCGGTACGCCCCGAGGAGGCCGGCTGCTGGCCCGTACCGTCGGGCAGGGCGCTGGAGCTGGCCGTCACGAACGTGGGGCGGGACGAGCGGCTGGAGATCGAGTCCATCGAGCTGTCGGGCACCCCGGTGTGGCGCCTGACCAGCCGCACCCCGGCCGCCGCCACCCATCTGCGCTGGCTCGGCGACTATCTGCCGTTGCCCGCCGACGGGGTGCTGGTGGTGCTGCCGGACCCGTACACACTGATCGTGCACCCGGTCGACGGGATCGGCGTGGTGCGGGCCCTGGAGCGGCTGCGCGTGCACGCCGTACGCACCGACGGGCTCAGCCCGCAGGTCTACTGGTGGCACGAGGGGCGGCTGACCCTCATCAGGGCGGACATCGTCCTGCAGGACGGCCTGGCCCGCCTCGTGGTGGCGCCGCCGCCGGAGTTCGCCAAGGTGCTGGCCCGGCTCGCCGCTTAGCCCAGCCGGGAGAGCGCGCGGGCGGCGTGCACCAGGGGGACGTGGCTGAACGCCTGGGGGAAATTTCCCACCATACGTTCGTATCGCGGGTCGTACTCTTCGGCGAGCAGCCCCACGTCGTTGCGCAGCGCGAGCAGCCGCTCGAACAGCTGCTTCGCCTCCTCCTTGCGTCCCTGCATGGCCATCACCTCGACCAGCCAGAAGCTGCACGCCAGGAACGCGCCCTCGCCGCCGGTCAGGCCGTCGATGTCGTTGTCCTCGGCCACCGGGTAGCGCAGCACGAAACCGTCGGACATCAGCTCCTTCTCGATGGCCGCCACCGTGCCGACCACGCGCGGGTCGTCGGCCGGCAGGAACCCCACCATGGGCATGAGCAGCAGCGAGGCGTCGAGGGCCGTCGAGCCGTAGTACTGGGTGAAGGTGTTGCGCGTGGGGTCGTAGGCCCGCTCGCAGATCTCGGAGTGGACGACGTCGCGCAGTTCCCGCCACCGGTCGACGGGGCCGGTCCTGCCGAACTTCTCCACGTACTTCACGGCACGGTCGAGCGCCACCCAGCACATCATCTTGGAGTGGGTGAAGTGCCTGCGCGGGCCGCGCACCTCCCACAGCCCCTCGTCGGGCTCGTCCCAGTGCTCGGCCACGTAGTCGAGCAGCTGGCGCTGGATCGCCCAGGCGCGGTCGTCGGCGGCCACGCCGGAGGTCCTGGAGAAGAACAGGCAGCTCATCACCTCGCCGTAGACGTCCAGCTGAAGCTGATTGACGGCGTCGTTGCCGATCCTGACCGGGCGGGACTCCTCGTAGCCGTCGAGCCATGCGAGCTGCATCTCCGGCAGCCGCCGCTCGCCCGCGACGCCGTACATGATCTGCAGGTCCTGCGGGCGGCCCGCGATGGCGCGCAGCAGCCACGCCCGCCAGGCGGCGGCCTCGTCCAGATAGCCGGAGTTGATCAGGGCGTCGAGCGTCATCGTCGCGTCGCGCAGCCAGCAGTAGCGGTAGTCCCAGTTGCGCACCCCGCCCAGGTCCTCGGGGATGGAGGTGGTGGGCGCGGCCACGATGGCGCCGGTGGGGTCGTAGATGAGGCCCTTGAGGGTGATCAGCGAGCGGACGACGGCCTCACGGTACGGGCCTTCATAGGTGCATTTGGCCACCCACTCCTTCCACAGCGTCTCGGTCTCGGTGAGCTGGGTCTCGGCGTGGATCTGCGACGGCATCGGCTGATGTGAGGGGTGCCAGGTGAACACGAACGGCAGCCGCTCGCCCTCCTTGATGGTGAAGGTGGCGCGGTGCGCGTAGTCGCCGCCCTTGAGCGGGACGGGGGAGTGCAGCCAGATGGAGTCGGGGCCGCCGACCGCCTGCAGGTGGCCGTTGGTGCGGCGCACCCACGGCACGATCCTGCCGTAGTCGAAGCGGACCCTGAGCTGCGTGGACATCTCGACCGTGCCCGAGACGCCCTCGACGATGCGGACCACGTCGGGGTTGCGGTCACGCGGCGGCATGAAGTCGATGATGCGGACCGTGCCCGTCGGGGTGTCCCACTCGCTCTCCAGGATGAGCGTGTCGGGCCGGTAGCGCCGCCGCGTGGCGGGCCGCCTGCCGGTGGGGCCGAGCCACCAGTGGCCGTTGCGCTCGCTGCCGAGCATGGCCGCGAAACAGGAGGGGGAGTCGAATCTGGGCAGGCAGAGCCAGTCGATAGAGCCGTCTCTGCCGACCAGGGCCGCCGACTGCATGTCCCCGATGAGCGCATAGTCCTCGATCCGCATGTATTGACGCTACCGGCGGAAGGGCGATCTCGCGGCCGCTCCGCGCACGTCGCGTCGCGAGCGGGCACGGCCGCGAGATCACGTCATGGGGAACCAGCGGGTGAGCAGCTGGGTCAGCGGGCCGATGGCCAGCGCGAAGATCAGGGTCCCGACGCCGACCGTGCCGCCGAGCAGCCAGCCCGCGGCCAGCACCATGATCTCGATGAGGAAGCGGGCGAGCCGGAGCGACAGGCCCAGCCGGGTCAGGCCGGTCATGATGCCGTCACGCGGTCCCGCGCCCATCCCCGCGCCGATGTACAGGACAGTGGCCAGGGCGATCGACAGCACGCCGAGCACCAGGTAGAGCCAGCTCGCCGCCCAATGCGTGGCGGTGGGCAGCACCGAGAAGGCGGCGTCGGCGAACAGGCCGACGAACAGGACGTTGCTGATCGTGCCGAGGCCGGGCTTCTCCTTCAGCGGGATCCACAGCAGCATCACCAGCACGCCGACCGCGAGGATGATCGTCCCGACCGACAGGCCCGTCCGCATGGCCAGACCCTGGTGCAGGGTGTTCCACGGGGCGTTGCCCAGCCCGGACACGAGCTGGAAGGCGATGCCCAGCCCGTACAGCGCCAGACCGCCGTAAAGACGCAGTAGGCGGACGGGGAGGGTGTTCGGGCGTGGGACGGTCGCTTCACTCATAGTGGTCCCAGAGTGGCAGGGACATGGCTTGCCAAAACAGGGCCAATCCCGGAAAGTGGCCTTTATGAGGCATTTGTCGGCGACTCAGGTGGCCAGGCTGGTGGACGTCCCGGCGGGCGCCCGGCCCTATTACCGCGCGCTCGCCGACTCCGTGCGCGCGCTCATCATGGACGGGCAGCTGCCGGTGCGGGTGCGCATGCCCGCCGAACGTGACCTGGCCAAGACCCTGGAGGTCAGCCGCACCACTGTAACGGCCGCTTACGACCTGCTGCGCGAGCGGGGCTACCTGGACAGCAGGCAGGGCTCGGGCAGCTGGACCGCGCTGCCGGACCCGGCCATGTCGGCGGACAACCCGTGGCTGTCCGTCGACGGCGACGGGCTCATCCCGCTGCACTGCGCCGCCCCGCCCGCGCCGTCGGCGCTGGCCGAGGCCATGACCGAGGCCGTGGCGGACCTGCCCAGGTACGGCATGGGCCACGGCTACGACCCGATGGGCCTGCCCGCGCTCAGGGAGCGGATCGCCGCCCACTACACCGGCCGCGGACTGGCCACCAGGCCGGAGCAGATCCTCGTCACCACCGGCTCCCAGCACGCGATCCAGCTCGTGCTGGGCCTGCTCGTCGGCGCGGGCGACCCGGTGCTCGTCGAGTCGCCCACCTACCCGCACGCCATCGACGTGGCCCGCCAGCGCGGCGCCAGGATCGTGCCCGTCGGCATCTCGCACGAGGGCTGGCAGGCCGACCTGGTCTCCTGCGCCATGCGCCAGTCCGCGGCCCGGCTGGCCTATCTGATGCCCGACTTCCAGAACCCGACCGGCGCACTCATGGACGACGCCACCAGGGCCGCGATCGCCGGGGCCGCCAGGCGTACGGACACCGTGCTCGTGGTCGACGAGACCTGGTCGGAGCTGGCCCTGGAGGAGGTGCCGCGCACGGCGCCCATGGCCGCCTTCGACACCGACAGCCGGATGATCAGCATCGGCTCGGCCTCCAAGCTGTGGTGGGGCGGGCTGCGCATCGGCTGGGTGCGTACCACGGCCGCGCTGGCCCGCCGCCTGGCCGTCCACCGCGGGGCCGTGGACATCGCCAGCCCGGTGCTGGAGCAGCTCGTGGTGGCGCGGCTGTTCGACCGGATCGAGCAGACCAGGGCCGAGCGCCGCCGTACGCTGCGGGCCTCCCGCGACGCGCTCGTCGCCGGGCTCCGCGAACGGCTGCCCGGGTGGAGCTTCACCGTGCCGAAAGGCGGCGGCACGTTGTGGGTACGGCTGGACGGGGGCTCCTCGGTCGCCCTCGCCGACGCCGCGGCCCATCAGGGGGTACGGCTCGCGCCGGGGCCCTGGTTCGGGCTGGAAGGGACGCTGGAGGGCTACCTGCGCCTGCCGTACACGCACTCGCCCCAGGTGCTCGCCGAGGCCGTCAGCCGGATCGCGGCGGCTCACGAGCGCGGAGCCGCCGGGACCAGGCCGCGGTTGCCCGACTCGCTCATGCCGATGGTCTGAGGCGCCTGGCTTATTCCGGGGGTTTGACGCCCCTGGCCAGCGGGGCGCGCCAGTTGTAGCGCATCGCGGCGATGCGCAGGCCGAAGGCCAGCACGGCGGCGGCCAGCGTGGCGGGCCAGCCATGCAGATCGTGCGTGTAGAGCGCGGCCATCACCGCCGAGCCGAGCGTCGCGGGTACCGCGTAGAGCTGGCGGTCGTACAGCAGCGTCGGGATCTCGCCGGCCAGCACGTCGCGCAGCATGCCGCCGCCGATCGCGGTCGTGACGCCGAGCAGGGCCGCGTGCAGGGGGCCGAGCCCGTAGTCGAGCGCCTTCTCGGTGCCCACGGCGCAGAACAGCCCGAGGCCCGCCGCGTCGAGCACCAGGATGGCGGGCATCACCTTGGCCACGTGCGGATGCCAGAAGAACACGATGACCGTGGCCGCGAGCGGCACGAGCACGTACCCGGAGCTCTGGAAGGCGGTGGGCCGGACGTTGAGGATCAGGTCGCGCACGACGCCGCCGCCCAGCGCGGTCATCTCGGCGATCACCGCCATGCCCACCACGTCGAGCCGTTTGCGTACGCCCATCAGCGCGCCCGACAGGGCGAAGACGAAGATGCCTACGAGATCGAGAATTTCCGACACGAGAGAGATTTCTACCGGAGCGGCTTGGTGTGGTGCTCCGCCATCAGTACCCGCAGCCGCCGGGTGAACACCAGCAGCACCACTCCCGCCACGACCGCCGTCGAGGCCAGGAGCAGGTAGTACGCGGGTTCGGACATGACGTTGCTGAGCCGCCCGGTCTGACCGCCGACCGCGTCGCCCACCGACACCGCGATGAACCAGATGCCGAGCATCTGGCCCTTGAACGCCCGCGGCGCCAGCTTGCTGGTGACCGAGAGCCCGACCGGGCTCAGCGACAGCTCGCCGAACACCTGGATCAGATAGACCAGCACCAGCCACCAGACCGAGATCTTGCCCGTCTCGGCCAGTTTGGCGGCCAGCGCCATGACCACGAAGCTCAGACCCGCCATGAACAGCGCGAACGCGAACTTCTGCGGCGTGCTCACCCGGGTCCCCAGCTTCGTCCACAGCGCCGCGAACACCGGCACCAGGAGCAGGATGAACAGCGAGTTGAACGACTGCGTCGTCGCCGCCTCGATGGGGATGCCGAACAGCGACAGGACGGTGTTGTGCTGGGCGAAGAACAGCAGCTTGCTCGGCGCCAGGTCGAAGATCATCCAGAAGATCGCGGCCGCCACGAAGAGCCAGATGTAGGCCTTCATCCGCAACCGTTCGTCCTCGGTCAGGTCGTGGCTGCCGAGCATGATGTAGCCGAAGTAGAACACCGGCACCGCCAGCACCACGACCGTCACCACGACCGTGAGCCTGGACAGCGTGAACGTCCCCGTCGCCACCCAGATCGCCATGGCCACCACGGTCACCGCCACCGCGAACGAGACGAGCTTGACGGCCCTGGCCCGTTCGGACGGCGTCAGCGGCAGGCCCGGCTCGTCGCCGACGCCCCTGAGGCTCTTCCTGCCCAGTGTGTACTGCAGCAGGCCGAGCGCCATGCCGACCGCCGCCGCGCCGAAGCCCAGATGCCAGCGGCCACCCTTGGCCAGCTCGCCCACCACGATCGGCGCGAGGAAGGCGCCGATGTTGATGCCCAGGTAGAACAGCGAGAACCCGGCGTCCCTGCGCCCGTCGTCCTCGTCGCGGTAGAGCCGGCCGACCATGACCGAGATGTTCGGCTTGAGCAGGCCGGTGCCCGCGATGATCAGCAGCAGCCCGAGCCAGACGAAGAACGACCCGCCGACCGGGAGGGCCATGCTGATGTGGCCGCACATGATGATGAAGCCGCCCAGGAAGACCGATCTGCGCGGGCCGAGCATTCGGTCGGCGATCCAGCCGCCGGGCAGCGCCACCAGGTAGATCAGCGCGCCGTAGACGCCGACCACCGCCTGCGCGGTCTGCTCGGTCATGCCGAGGCCGTGCTGGGCGGGCGAGGCCGCCATGAAGGTGGCCAGGATGGCGCGCAGGCCGTACCAGCTGAACCGCTCCCACATCTCGGTGCCGAACAGCGTCGCCAGGCCCCACGGATGCCCGAAGAACGTCCTTTCGCCCTTGGCCATGCGCCCTCCCGCCTTTGTGCGCGATCCATCACTCTACGTGACGACGATGCCGAGGTCTTGCCGCTACCCCGGCGGTGTGGTGCGATGCATCCCAGCTGAGCAAGTGATTACTGACTGGAGGCGGGTGCCATGGCAGATGTCCTCGAAGTCCGGGCGGAGATCGACCGTTTAATCGCCGGCCGTACGGTATGCGGGCAGCTCAGCGAGCTGGCCGAGCGTTACCCTGACGCGCCCGCCTACTCCGACCCCGTCGACGGCGGCTGGAACACGCTGAGTTACGGCGAGGCCAGGCAGCGGGTGCTCGAGATAGCGGCCGGATACGCCGCGCTCGGCCTCGAACCCGGCGAATCCGTCGCGCTGATGATGGTCAACAGGAGCGAGCACGTGCTCGCCGACCTCGGCGCGGTGCACGCGGGCGGCGTCGGCTGCACCGTCTACTCGACCTTCGCGCCCGACCAGATCGCGTTCGTCGCCGCCGATGTGAGCGCCCGGATCGCGGTGCTCGGCGGCCCCGCCGAGCTGGCCCGCTGGCAGCCGGTGCTCGATCGGCTGACGGGACTCCGCAAGATCATCATGCTGGAGGGCGCGCCCGACGACGACCGGTTCCTGTCCTGGACGGACTTCCTGGAGCTGGGCCGCGCCGCGCTGGCCGCGCGTCCGGAAGAGGTCGAGGCCCGCTGGCGCGCCGTGACGGCGGACGACGTGGTCACCGTGCTCTACACCTCGGGCACCACCGGCCGGCCCAAGGGCGTCCCCCTCACCCACGCGAACGTCTTCTACGAGGTCGAGTCGACCGACCGCATCACCTCGCTGCCCATCAAGGGCACGCAGATCTCCTATCTCACCTACGCGCACATCGCCGAGCGGGTGCTCAGCCTCTACCTGCCCCTGGTGAAGGTCTCCCACGTGCACTTCTGCACCGACCTGGCCAACCTCGGAGCCGCGCTCGGGCAGGTCAAGCCGATGATGTTCTTCGGCGTGCCCCGCGTGTGGGAGAAGATGATGGCCCGCCTGCTGGCGGTCCTCGCCACCCAGACCGACGAGCAGCAGGACGCCGTACGCCGGGCCATGGCCGCCGGCGTCGCCTATGTCGAGGCAGGCCAGTACGGCGGCACGCTCACCCCCGAGATCACCGCCGCCTACGAGCAGGCCGACTCCTCGCTGCTGTCCGTCATCCGCGGCATGATCGGCTTCGACCGCGCCGGGTGGACCGCCACGGGCGCCGCGCCGCTCCCCGCCGAGGTGCAGCGCTTCTACGCCGGTCTCGGGCTCAAGGTCATCGACGTGTACGGCATGACGGAGACGACCGGCGCCTTCACCGGCAACAGCCCCTCCTGCTACCGCCTGGGCACCGTCGGTCGGGCGGAGCCGGGCGTCGAGGTCCGCATCGCCGAGGACGGCGAGATCCTCACCCGAAGCCCCCTCAACACCCGCGGCTACCACAACCGTCCCGAGGACACCGCCCAGCTGATCGACGACGACGGCTGGCTGCACACCGGCGACATCGGCTCGGTCGACGACGACGGCTTCTACCGGGTCGTCGACCGCAAGAAGGAGCTGATCATCACCGCCGGCGGCGAGAACATCTCCCCGGCCGAGATCGAGAACCACCTCAAGGAGCACCCCCTCATCGGCCAGGCCCTCGCCTATGGCGACAACCGGGCCTACCCGGTGGCCGTGCTGACGCTCGACGCCGAGGTGGCGCCCGGCTGGGCTCAGGCGCGCGGCATCACCTTCGGCTCGCTCGCCGAACTGGCCGAGCACCCCGCCGTGCTCAAGGAGGTGGAGGCCGCCGTCGTGGTGGCCAACGCCAAACTGGCCAGGGTGCAGCAGGTCAAGCGGTGGGCGCTGCTCGGCACCGAGTGGACGGCCGAGACCGAGGAGCTGACGCCCAGCCTGAAGCTCAAGAGGCGGGTCATCCACGCCAAGTACGCCGACGTCATCGAGGGCCTGTACTCCGGCTGATCCTTTGCCGTTCGGGGCGTGCGTCGTGGTCCTGGTCATTACCGGGTGCTTCCTAGCGTCTCGATCATGACCAGAAGTCTTCTTCTCGTCTCGCTCGCGGCGGGGGCCCTCGCGGTGCCCATACCGGCGTCCTCCGCAGCGACCGAGCTCGCCATTCGTGAGATCAACATCAGGCCCGCAAGCCCCGTCGTCGGAGCCGGGAACACCGTCCGCCTGGTGATCGACGTGGTCGCCAAGGGGGTGAAGGGCAGGGACGGGGTGACCATCAAGGTGGAGCCCGGCTCCACGCCCGGCGCCACGGGCCAGACGCCCATCACCGGCGGATCACCCGTCGGCGCCGTACCATCGGTCCCCGGTACGCCTCCCGCCCCCTCCACGGGCACCGGGGTGCTCGCGCCCGGTCCGACAGGGGCGGCCCGGCGTGGTACGGCGGCTCCGCGCCCGGGACTCGTCGGGCACCGAGGCGCCTTGCGCGTCACCGCTCCGGGCGGAGCGGCCGTCGTGGATCCCGCCCAGGCCGTGGACAGCGGGGCGCGGCCGGTCGGGGAGGGGTGGCCGGCCTGGTTCGGCCCGGACATCTGGGCGTCGGCCAGGCGGCCACAGCCGCGGCCCATCACCGTGGAGCCCGCGCTGCCGTTCATGCCGGAGTGGCGGACGGTGCCGGTCGGGATGCGGATGCTGGACGGCTGGCAGACCTGGCGGTTCATGCCCGACAAGGTCCTCACCCGCTTCTACCCGTCGGGCACCTGGACGATCACCGCCACCGCGACGGGTGACGACGGGCAGAGCGTGACGCGCAACCAGACGTTCCAGCTCAAGCGGGAGACCAAGATGTCGTCCGTACGGGCGGAGAAGGCGGGCGGAGCCGACTCCGTACGGCTGCGCGGCTCCCTGACCAGGGTGGACCCGCGCGGCTACGAGGACTACGCACCGTTCGCCGACCAGCAGGTGGAGATCCTGTGGCGCGCGGAGGCCGAGGACACCTGGGAGCGGGTGGCGATCGCGACCACCGGCGAGACGGGCGACTTCGGCAGGACGGTGCGGGGACGCCCCGGCGGCTACTGGCGAGCCCGCTACCTGGGAACCGACCATTACGCCCCAAAGGTCTCGAAAATCCATGAAAGCGGGATAAACACCTAAAAACGGTGCCATAAAGCCCGTCGGGTGAATTGTCGTTGCAAGATGGTTATCGGGGCTTTCGCAACTTTTCCTTTCCCAACCGCGTCAATGGTGTTGACGTGCCCTGTCCTTGGGGCGCGTTCTCCACACGGGGAAGGAAGTTCATTCATGATGCGACGTCTCGCCGCCGGACTGGCTGCGGCTGCTCTGGGCGCCACGGTCGTGGCGACCGCCGCCACTCCGGCGCTGGCGGATCCCGAGCCCGACGGTGGTCACACCGCCCTGCAGTTCGACGCCAACCCCGAACCAGCCTGGCGCGGCAAGCCCCTCAACCTCGAGGGCAAGCTGTCGGTGCAGTGCGAAGAGGACTACATCAGCGGCTTCGTGTCCGTCCACCACGCCGACTACTGCAAGGAGTCGGAGTCGTGGCACCGCCTCGGCTGGAAGCGGATCTCGATCCTCTTCAAGGCCGACGGCAGCGGCCGGTGGGAGTACGTGCAGTCGGTCCGGACCAGCCGTGACGGCTACTTCTCCACCCGCGTCCCGGCCTACACCTCGGGCACCTGGAAGGCGGTCTTCGAGGGCGCCGAGTGGCTCGACGGCTCGCAGGCCACCGACTGGGTGAAGGTCGTCGGCCGCCGTTACTGACCGCACGCGGCTTGAGAAATGCCCGGCCCCCGTTACGGGGGCCGGGCATTTCTGGTCTTTAGGCTTTCGGGGCGCTTTTTCCGGAATGTGGCTCCTCCCGGTAGAGCACCAGGTGCTCGTGGTAGAGGACGCCGTCGCGGATGTCGCCTGTCGCGGTGAACCCGGTGTCGTCCACATAGTCCAGATGGGCGCCCGTCACGGTGTAGCGGCCGGTGTAGGCGCTGCGCCGGTCGCCGCGGGCCTCGTCGTAGCGCCCGTCCGGCAGAAGCTCCTGCCGGATGTGGCCGTCGGCCGTCACCCACATGCCGACCACGTTCACGTCGGACATCGGATCCCCCCTCGTCGGTTCTCTGTTCCTTTGTCAGTCTTCCGCCCGTCTCTGTCCGCTGACAGGCAGCGCTGTTCCTAGGTGCGCGCCACCCAGGCAGGCGCATGGCTCAACCGGTGATGGCGTAGAGTCCCGCGGATGATCGAAGAGCCGTTGGCGGGTGGCGGGGTCAACACGGTCGTCCGGGTCGGGAACACCGTCCGGCGGCCGACCGGTCCCTGGACGCCGGCCGTACACCGTCTGCTGGATCACCTGGCCGCCGCCGGGTTCGACGGGGCGCCCCGCGCGTACGGGCTGGACGAGGCCGGCCGGGAGATCCTCGACTTCGTCCCGGGCGACGTGGCGCACTACCCGGTGCCCGCCTACGCCTGGAGCGACGCCGCGCTGGAGGCTCTGGCCGTACTCATGCGGGCCTATCACGACGCCACCACCGGCTTCGCGGCACCGGACGCCGAGTGGTACTTCCCGGCGCGCGAGCCGGCCGAGGTCGTCTGCCACAGCGACATCGCGCCCTACAACTGCGTCTACCGCGACGGCCTGCCGGTGGCGCTCATCGACTTCGACACCGCCCATCCCGGGCCGCGCCTGTGGGACGTCGCCTACGCCGCCTACCGGTTCGTCCCACTCACGGCCGTCGGCAACGGCGAGGCCGTGACGCCGGTGACCGAGCAGGCCAGGCGGCTCCGGCTGCTCGCCGACGCCTATGGCCTTTCCGGCGCCGAGCGTACGGCGCTGCCCGAAATGGCGGCCGAACGGCTGCGGGCGATGGTGGATCACATGCGGCGGCAGGCGGCGGCCGGCAACGAGGCGTTCGCCGCCCACCTGGCCGACGGGCACGCCGACCTCTACCTGACGGACATCGAACACATCACCCGCCACGCCGCCGAGTTCCGGAACGCTCAGTGAGGAATCACCTGATCGCGAACCGCGTTGTCGTCCGGTGAGTTGTCGGGTTTGGGAGCGGCTGGAAGACCGGCATAGGCTGGGCTCTGGCGACGGATTGGAGGTGACGCCATGTTGCGAGACTCGTTCGGACGGGTGGCGACGGATCTGCGGGTGTCCCTCACGGACAAGTGCAACCTGCGCTGCACCTACTGCATGCCGCCCGAAGGGCTCGACTGGCTGCCCAACGCCCAGCTCCTCACGGCCGACGAGATCGTCAGGCTGGTCACGATCGGCGTCGAGCGGCTGGGGATCACCGAGGTCCGCTACACCGGCGGCGAGCCGCTGCTGCGCCGCGAGCTGCCCGACATCGTCGGCCGCACCGTGGCGCTCGAACCCAGGCCGCAGGTGTCGCTGACGACCAACGGCATCGGGCTGGCCCGGCTGGCCGGAGTGCTCGTCGAAGCGGGCCTCGACCGGGTGAACGTCTCCCTCGACACCCTCGACCGCGACACCTTCAAGCGGCTCGCGCACCGCGACAGGTTCGACGACGTCATCGCCGGGCTCAGCGCCGCCCACGAGGCGGGCCTGCGTCCCGTCAAGGTCAACACGGTCCTGATGCGCGACATCAACGACCACGAGGCCGTGCCGCTGCTGCGCTACTGCCTCGAACAGGGCTACGAACTACGCTTCATCGAGCAGATGCCGCTCGACGCCCAGCACGGCTGGAGCCGCGAGAACATGGTGACCGCCGACGAGATCCTCGCGATGCTGTCGGCCTCGTTCGACCTCACGGCCGACGATCTCGAGGATCGCGGCAGCGCCCCGGCCGAGCGCTTCCTGGTGGACGGCGGCCCCGCCCGGGTGGGCGTGATCGGGTCGGTGACGCGCCCGTTCTGCGGCGCCTGCGACCGCGTACGGCTGACCGCCGACGGCCAGATCCGCAACTGCCTGTTCGCCACCGAGGAGTCCGACCTGAAGACGCCCCTGCGGGCCGGCGCCTCCGACGAGGAACTCGCCGCTCGCTGGATCGCCGCCGTATCGCGCAAGCGCGCCGGGCACGGCATCGACGACCCGTCCTTCCTCCAGCCGTCCCGCCCGATGTCGGCGATCGGCGGCTAACCCTCTTAGCCGTGCATTGCCCGTATCCGTACGCGGTGCGGGCGCTGCCCCGCCGGCCGAGAGCCGTGGCCGGGGTGCGTACCGTGGGGGCGTGACGATCGGCGGAGAGTACGACGCGGTCATCCTGGCCGGGGGACAGGCGCGGCGGCTGGGCGGCGTGGACAAGCCCGGCCTGAGTGTCGGGGCGCGGGCGATGATCGAGAGCGTCGTCCTGGCGGCCGCCGGAGCCCGCAGGGTGATCGTGGTCGGCCCCGAACGCCCGCTGCCAGGGGTGTTCTTCGCGCGGGAGGATCCGCCGGGCGGCGGGCCCGTTCCGGCGTTGCGGGCCGGGCTGCGCGAGGTCACGGCGCCACGGGTGGTGCTGCTCGCCGGAGATCTCCCGTACCTCAGAGCCGGACACGTCGCCGAACTGCTCCGTGCCTCGGCTCGCGCGGCGGGCACCAGCGGCGAAGGCGCGGCCGCCGTCAGTGGCCTGGACGTCGGGAGCGTCGGTGGCGGGGTGGTGGCGCTGGACGACGGCGGGCGGGAGCAGTGGTTGCTGAGCCTGTGGCCTGCCGAAACACTGCGTCGAGCGCTGGACGGCTACACCGGGCGCTCACTGAAAGGGCTGCTCGGCCCGCTCATCCGCGCGCGCGTCGCGCTGTCCGGCCGGGCGTGGTTCGACTGCGACACAATGGACGATCTAGAGGAGGCTCGCATGAACGTGCTGAACGAGTGGACCGCCCTGGCCTGCGAGGAGCTGGGCATCGACCCGGCCCGCGTCGACCGGGACCTGATCCTGGACCTGACCAAGGAGGTGGCGCACGGCGTCGCCAGGCCCGCCGCGCCGCTGACCGCCTATCTGCTGGGGCTCGCCGAGGGCGCCGGCACCGCGCCCGAGGACGCCGTCGCCCGGATTACCGCGCTCGCCAAGAACTGGGGCGCGGCCACGACCGAGACGCTGACCGAGAGTTGACACCCCAACGAACTGTTGGTGTCAAGCCATGCTCAAAGTTGCCAATTTTCTGCGAATAATGAGCGGCAGAGAGCGTAAACGATTTTGGGAAAGCGGCCCTACCCAACCGGGTTCCGGGGCATTGGACTGATCGTCCGAGTGAGAGTTTCCCCAGGAAAAGGGCGACGCCGGGTGGTTACGGGGGCAAACCACCCGGCGTCGCTTCATCGGCGTTCCGACGGGGGCCCGGAACGCCGGCACCAGCACTCCGACGGGGGACCGGAGCGCTTGCCTAAAGCGTACACCTACAACCCATGGGATGCGTCAAGACTTAGTCACGACCCGATCTCGCGTCGATGCCTTGGTATCTCGCTTTGGTTAGCTTCCGGTGTGTGAAAGGTAGGGGGAGGGGCATCCCTGCCCCTCTCATTGGCCCCGATTACGGCTATGTATGGCAAAAAGACGGCCGCGGCGATGAACAGCAGCCGGTACGGCACGGGCACCGGGACGACCACGGCCAGGATCAGGCACAGCGTGCGGATCCCCATCTTGATGAGGTAGCTGATCTCCCGCCGGTGGATGTCCGAGCTCAGCGACGGTTTCGCGTCCGTGACCTGGTGGACGTCCTGCTTCTTGCGCCACCCCTTCATGACATCCACGGTAGACCCCGGGTGCGCCGCCCGCGACAGCGACCAGGGGCGGCGGCAGCGGTCATGCGATCATGGCCTTCGAGTAAGGAGTGTGGAGATGACGGATCGTACGTACCGGGTGACCGAGATCGTCGGCACGTCGGGTGAGAGCATCGACCAGGCCATCCGCAACGGGATCAGACGCGCGTCGGAGACGCTGCGGCACCTCGACTGGTTCGAGGTGACAGAGGTACGCGGGCACATCGACGCGGGCGAGGTGGCGCACTTCCAGGTCGGCATGAAGGTGGGCTTCCGCCTCGAGGACGCCTGACGGCCCCGAGCAGAGCGCTGAAACGGCCATGAGCGCGCCCAGGTGACCTGGACGCGCTCATGAGCCAGTGCTACGGCGAAAGGGTCAGCTCGCCTGGCTGACCGTGGACATGTTGAAGTCCGGCACCCTGATGGCGGGCATCACGGTACGGCTGAAGTAGTCGCCCCACTCGCGCGGCAGCGTCTGCTCGCTGGCACCCACCTCCGAGACCCGCCCCAGCAGGTCGACCGGGCTCTCGTTGAAGCGGAAGTTGTTCACCTCGCCCACGACCTCGCCGTGCTCGACCAGGTAGACCCCGTCACGGGTGAGCCCGGTCACCAGCAGCGTCTGCGGATCGACCTCGCGGATGTACCACAGGCACGTGAGCAGCAGGCCGCGCTCGGTGTCGGCGATCATCTCCGTCAGCGAGCGCCCGTCGCCGGGGGCCCGCACGATCAGGTTGTCGATCGAGGGCGTGACCGGCAGCCCGCTGAGCTCGGCCGAGAGGCGCGTCTGCCGCAGTGCCGTGAGCTGCCCGTCCCGCACCCAGTCGGTCGCCGACAGCGGCAGGCCGTTGTCGAAGATCGAGCTCTCGCGGCTGGAGGCGTGGGCGACCACGAACGGCGCGCACTCGATGCCCGGTGCGGCCGGATCGCTGGCGAGCGTCACCGGCAGCGTGGCCAGTCGCTCGCCGACCCGGGTGCCGCCACCCGGCTTGGCGAACACCGAGCGGCCGTCCAGCGCGTCCCTGGCGCCCGCGGACCAGTACGCGTAGACCATCAGGTCGGCCACCGCGCTCGGCGGCAGCAGCGTCTCGTAGCGGCCCGCGGGCAGGTCCACCCGGGTCTTGGCCCACTCCAGCCGCTGCGCCAGCGACGCGTCGAGCGCCGCCACGTCCACGTCGGAGAAGTCGCGGGTGCTCACGCCCGTCCATGCCGAGCGCTTCAGGTCGGCCGACTTGGCGTTGAGCTCCAGCCGCCCGGACGGCTGGTCGTGGCGCAGCCGCAGCCCGCTGGAGGTGCCGAGGAACGTCGAGGTCAGTGAGTGCTCCGCGAAGCCGTACAGCCTCCTGCCGCCCGCCTCCGCGGCGGCGAACGCGTCGCCGAGCGCGGGCGCGAACCGTTCGAACACCCCGATGTCGGTCGGGGTCACCGGCTCGGCCCACGAGGCGCTCGCCGGCAGGCCCTCGACCAGCGGCCGCGCGTCCTCGGCCGGCTGCGCCTCGCGCGCCGCCCGGTCGGCAGCGGCCACCACGTCGGCGAGCTGATCCGGTCGTACGGCGGCACGGGAGACCACGCCCACGCCCTGGCCGGCGATCGAGATCACGGTCAGCCGGGCGGAGCGGGCCACGCCGTTGGTCGTGAGCGTGTTGCCCGCGAACCGCAGGTTGGCCGTGGACCCCTCGTCCACGAGCACGACGCAGCCATCGTTGGTGGACAGCTCCAGAGCCTTCTCCACCATGTCCTGCGGAGAGATCTGAACGGGCAGACCGGTATGGCCCGCCCCGGATCGCTGCTCGCTCACTTTCCACCCTCCTGCACGGTGTTGAGGATCCGTACGCCCCTGAACAGGCCGGACGGGCAGCCATGGCTGACCGGCGCGACCTGGCCCGGCTGGCCCTTGCCGCAGTTGAAGGCGCCGCCCAGCACGTACGTCTGCGGCCCGCCGACGGCCTCCATCGACTGCCAGAAGTCCGTCGTGGTCGCCTGGTAGGCGAAGTCGCGCACCTGCCCGGCCAGCCGGCCGTGCGAGATCCGATAGGCCCGCTGCCCGGTGAACTGGAAGTTGTACCGCTGCATGTCGATCGACCAGCTCTTGTCGCCGACGATGTAGAGGCCCCGCTCGACCCGCGAGATGAGCTCCTCGGTCGACGGCCCGTCAGGCGCGGCGGCCAGCGAGACGTTGGCCATCCGCTGGATCGGCATGTGCCCCGGCGAGTCGGCGAACGCGCACCCGTTGGACCGCCCGAACCCCTTCATCAGCGCCATCCGCCGGTCGAGCTGGTAGCCGACCAGGATGCCGTCCCTGACGATGTCGAAGCTCTGCCCCTGCACGCCCTCGTCGTCGAAGCCGATCGTGGCCAGGCCGTGGGTGACGGTCCTGTCGCCGGTCACGTTCATCACCGGCGAGCCGTAGACGAGCTCGTTGAGCTGGTCGAAGGTGGCGAAGCTGGTGCCCGCGTAGGCGGCCTCGTAGCCGAGCGCCCGGTCGAGCTCGGTGGCGTGCCCGATCGACTCGTGGATGGTCAGCCACAGGTTGGACGGGTCGATCACCAGGTCGTGGTCGCCCGCCTCCACCGAGGGCGCGGCCAGCTTCTCCGCCAGCAGCCCGGGCAGCTGGGCCAGCTCATCGGCCCAGTCCCAGCCGGTGCCCGTCAGGTATTCGTAGCCGCGGCCGACCGGAGGCGCGATCGTCGACATGTCGTCGAATCCGCCGTTGGCCGCCTTCATCGCGTTGAGCTTGGGATGCACCCGTACGCGCTGCTGCGTGGTGACCGTGCCCGCCGTGTCGGCGTAGAACTTCTGCTCCTTGACCTGCAGCAGCCGGGCCGAGACGTGGTCGGCGCCCTTGAGCAGCCCGGCCGACCAGTCGGCCAGCAGCGCCACCTTCTCCGCCGACGGCACCTCGAACGGGTCGACGTCGTAGGCGGAGACCCACACCACCTCGGAGTGGACCGGCTCGGGGGCCAGCTCGATGGGCTCCCGGTTGATCGGGGCGCTCACCTCGGCCACCCGGATGGCCTGCTCGGCCACCTTCGCGGCCGCCTCGGGCGTGAGATGGATGCCTGCGGCGAAGCCCCACGTGCCGCCCTTGACGACGCGGACCGCGTAGCCGAGGTCGTCGGCGTCCATGGCTCCTTCGAGCCGGGCGTCGTAGAGGCTGAGCGACTCGGCTCTCACGCGTTCCAACCGGAAGTCGGCATGCTCGGCGCCCAGGTCACGAGCGCGTTGCAGGGCGGCGTCCGCCAGCTGCCGCATCGGCAGCTCCAGGAAATCGGAATCGATCTGGCGCATGTCCACGATCCTAACCCTGCGATCTTGTATCCCCCGGACAAGTGGATACCCGCCGGTAGGAGATAGCGTCAGGTGTCATGGCACGCTCTGTACTCGTCACCGGAGGCAATCGCGGCATCGGCCTCGCGATCGCCCGTGAACTAGCCGCGGCCGGCGACGCCGTCGCGGTCACCTATCGATCGGGAGAGCCGCCGGAGGGGCTGTTCGGCGTCAAGTGCGACGTGACCAGCATGTCCGACGTGGAAGCCGCCTTCGACAAGGTCGAGGCCGAGCAGGGGCCGGTCGAGGTGCTGGTCGCCAACGCCGGCGTCACCAAGGACACGCTGCTGGCGATGATGAAGGAGGAGACCTTCACCGACGTCATCGACGCCAACCTGACCGGCGCCTACCGCGTGGCCAAGCGGGCCATCAGGCCCATGATGAAGCTCAAGCGCGGCCGGGTCATCCTCGTCTCCTCCGTCGTCGCCCTGTCCGGCTCGGCGGGCCAGACCAACTACGCCGCCTCCAAGGCGGGCCTCATCGGCTTCGGCCGGTCCATGGCGCGCGAGTACGGTTCGCGCGGCATCACCGTCAACGTGGTCTCGCCCGGCTTCGTCGCCACCGACATGACGGCCGACCTCGACGTCGAGGCCATCACCAAGAACATCCCGCTCGGGCGCCAGGCGTCGCCGAGCGAGGTCGCGCGCGTCGTCCGCTTCCTGGCCAGTGACGACGCCTCTTACATCACCGGGGCCGTGATCCCGGTCGACGGCGGACTCGGAATGGGGCACTGACGTGGGAATTCTCCAAGGCAAGCGGATCCTGGTGACCGGCGTGCTCACCGACGCGTCGATCGCGTTCTCGGTGGCCAAGCTGGCCCAGGAGGAGGGCGCCACTGTGGTGCTCACCGGGTTCGGCCGGTTGAGCCTGGTCGAGCGCATCGCCAAGCGGCTGCCCGAGACGCCGCCGGTGATCGAGCTCGACGTCCAGAACACCGAGCACCTCGACACGCTGGCCGACCGGGTCGGCGAGCACGTCGACGGCCTCGACGGCGTCGTCCACTCCATCGGCTTCGCCCCGCAGAGCGCCCTCGGCGGCAACTTCCTCAACACCACCTGGGAAGACGTCGCCACGGCCCTGCACATCTCGACCTACTCCTACAAGTCGCTGGCCGTGGCCTGCCTGCCGCTGATGAAGGAGGGCGGCGCGGTCGTCGGCCTCGACTTCGACGCGAGCAAGGCGTGGCCGGTCTACGACTGGATGGGCGTCGCCAAGGCGGGCCTGGAGTCGTGCAACCGCTATCTCGCCCGCGACCTGGCCAAGCAGAACATCCGCGTCAACCTCGTCGCCGCCGGGCCGCTGCGCACGATGGCGGCCAAGTCGATCCCGGGCTTCAAGGAGTTCGAGGAAAGCTGGCCGGAGCGCGCCCCGCTGGGCTGGGACCTGTCCGACACTGTTCCCGCCGCCAAGGCGTGCGTGGCGCTGATGTCCGACTGGTTCCCCGCCACCACGGGCGAGATCGTCCACGTGGACGGCGGCGCCCACGCGATCGGCGCGTGATACCAGGCTGAACGGGCCAGTACGTTGGGCGACGCCGCACAGGCGTCGCCCTTCTTATTTCGCTGAGGCTTATTTTGCTGAGGCTTATTTTGCTGAGGCTCGTCTTGGTGAGGCCCTGGCATAGAGGGCAGGCGAGCGCGGATGCTGGTGTGATGGGGCGTGGGCTCAAGAACCCGGCAAGGCTGAAGACGCTCAGCCGGCTGAAGAACCCGTGGGTGCTGGGCGCGGTGGCCAGCATCGGTGCCGGGGTGCTGCCCTTGGTGGTGCCGGGGGAGTGGCCGCTGGTGGGGCGGGCGCTGATCGCGGTCGTGGCGGCCGCGTTGGCCGGTGCCAGCGGATCGTACTTCGGCGTGGTGCTGACCCGAGCCGAGAGCGCCGCCGCGGCCATCGAGGCGCTGCGCTTGGTTCTGGACCCGCTGATCCACCACCCGCAGGGCCCGGCCGGCGGAGAGCGCAGCGTGTTCGAGCTGCTGCTGCCGCACTCGTGCCCCACCCCGTTCTGGGGGCGGCGCGGCGAGCGGGACTGGTTGTGGGCCTGGTGTCAGGAGGAGGCGATGCCGGGGCTGCTGGTGGTGGACGGGCCGGGCGGGTGCGGCAAGACCCGGCTGGCGTTACGGGCCGCCCAGGAGGTCGTCGCGGACGGGTGGGTGGCCGGCTGGCTGCGCGAGGGCAAGGCCGCCGACCTGGTCGACGCGGCCGCGGCGGTGGCCGACTCTCGGGTACTGGTCCTGGTCGACAACGCCGACACCCGGACCGACCTGGCGAGCCTGCTGGGCGCACTGGCGCGCTACGAGGGGCGGGCCCGGCTGCGGGTGGTGCTGATCGCCCGGCACGGCGTCGAACTCGGCCAGGCGCTACAAGCTCACCTCCCCGAACAACACGCCCTGACGGTGAAGAACGCCCCGGTGATGTCGCTGCTGCCGCTGGGGGAGACCTCTGACCTGATCCGCTGGTACGGCGAGGCCGTAGGCGCGTTCGCGGCCGCGCGGGCGACGCCGGCGCCCCCGGTCTCGGACACGATCGCGCCGGTCCGGGAGGGCCAGACCATGGTCGAGGTGCTGACCCAGGCGATGGTGACGGTGTTACGCCGAGCCGCGCCGACCGGCTCACCCGCGCCCCTGGACGAGGTCGCCGGGGTGCTGTTCGAGCACGAGGCACGCTGGTGGCGCGGCACCGCCGCACTGGACCGGTGGGCGGTCGGCCCGGTCACCGACGTGCTGCTGGCCCGGATCATCGCCGCCCTGGCCCTGTTCGCCCCCGCCGACGAGCCGGAGGCCATCGGGGTGCTGAGGCGCGTCCCGGAACTGGCCGACGCCCCCACCGAACGGGTCACCAACCTGGTCCGCTGGGCTCACTCCCTCTACCCGCCCGCCGCGGGGGCGGGAGTGCGGATCGGCCCGAACCTGCTGGCCGACTGGTTCATCACCACCAGCCTGACCCGTACGGAGGGCGACCGCCATTTCGCCCGCCACCTGCTGAACGACCCGACCGAGGAGCAGGCCGCCCGGATCCTGACCCTGCTGGCCCGCGCCGGCGAACATCACCCACCCGCCCGGCTGCTGTTCGAGCAACTGCTGGGCGGCGACCCGGTACGGCTGGCCCGCCACGCCATCTACGCCGCCCTCACCACCGCCACGAACCGTCGCGAGCTGGACCACACCACCGCCACCGCTCTTGCCGCCGCCGACCTCGACACCGACACCACCACCCGGCTGCTGCGGCTCACCCCCGCGTACGCCTTGCCCCGCTGCGCCCTCACGCTGGCCCGCCACCGCCTGCATGACACCCGCGTCACCGGCACCCCGTCTGAACTCGCCGACGCCCTGACCGACCTCGCGGCCGCGCTGGAGAGGGTGGGTGAGCACAGGGAGCAGGTGCTGGTGACACGGGAAGCGGCCGGCCTGCGGCGCGGGCTGGCGGACGGCACCCCCGCCCGCCGATTCGACCTCGCCGAGGCTCTGGGCAACCTGTCGGTCGCGCTGAACGGGGCGGGTGAGCCTCGCGAACAGCTGTCGGCGGCGCGGGAAGCGGTCGATCTGTGCCGTGAGCTGGCGGACGGCGACCCCGCTTATCGGCGCGACCTCGGCCGAGCCCTGGGCAACCTGTCGGTCGCGTTGCACCACGCGGGTAACCCTCGCGAGCAGCTACAGGTGGCGCGGGAAGAGGTCGACCTGCGGCGCGGGCTGACGGACGACGACCTCACCCACCGACCCGGTTTCGGCCGATCACTGATCAGGCTCGCGGTCGCGTTGCACTGGGCGGGTGAGCATCGCGAGCAGTTAGAGGTGGCGCGGGAAGCGGTCGGCCTGTGCCGTGAGCTGGCGGACGGCGACCCTGCCCTCCGGCCCACCCTTGCCCACGCCCTGATCCACCTGTCGGCCGCGCTGAACCGGGTGGGTGAGCATCGCGAGCAGTTGCGGGTGGCGCGGGAAGTGGTCGGCCTGTGCCGCGATCTGGCGGACGGCAACGCCGCCCACCGATTCGACCTCGCCGAGGCCCTGATCGAATGCACGACCGCGCTGAACCGGGTGGGTGAGCACGACGAGCAGTTGCGGGTGGCGCGGGAAGCGGTCGGCCTGTGCCGCGATCTGGCGGACGGCAACCCCGGTCGTCGGCCCGCCCTCCGCCGAGCCCTGGGCCACCTGTCGGTCGCGTTGTACCGGGTGGGTGAGCACGACGAGCAGTTGCGGGTGGCGCGGGAAGAGGTTGGCCTGTGCCGTGAGCTGATGGACGGCAACGCCGCTTACCGGTCCGACCTCGCCGATGCCCTGGCCAACCTGTCGTTCGCGCTGCACCACGTGGGTGAGCATCGCGAGCAGCTGCAGGTGGCACGGGAAGAGGTCGGCCTGTGCCGTGAGCTGGTGGACGGCAACCCCGCCCACCGCCGTGTCCTCGGCGAAGCCCTGGGCAACCTGTCGGCCGCGCTGGACCGGGTAGGTGAGTACGGCGAGCGGCTGCGGGTGGCACAGGAAGCGGTCGACCTGTACCGGGAACTGGCCGCCCACGACCCCGAACTGTTCCACCAGGCGTACGTCGACAACCGCGCCACCCTACGGCAGCTACGGCCTCAACATGACGACCAAGACGACATCACCTTCAACCTGTGACGCGTCGCTCGCCGGCCGCGCGCCTCACTGAAGGGTGGACACGAACTTCCCGAGCCGGGTGAGCCCTTCGCGAAGATCGTCCGCCGGTGCCGCGTACGAGAGCCGGACGTGGGTCTCCGCCGTGTGGACGCCGAAGTCCCTGCCCGGCGTGAGAGCGACGTGCGCCTCCCGCAGCGCGCGCTCGCAGAACTGCCAGGAGGTGAGCCCGGTGCGGCCGACGTCGAAGTACACGTAGAACGCGCCGTCGGGCGGGACGGGAACCGGCAGCCCGATCCGCGCCAGCCCGTCGAGGACGAGCGCGCGCCGCTCGGCGAACTCGACGCGGCGTGCCTCGCAGACCGCCAGGGACTCGGGGGTGAAGCAGGCCAGAGCGGCGTGCTGGGCGGGCGCGGAGGCGCAGAGGAAGTAGTTCTGGGCCAGGCGTTCCATCGCCGGCACGAGGATCTCCGGGACGACGCACCAGCCGAGTCGCCAGCCGGTCATCCCGAAGTACTTCGAGAAGCTGTTGATGACGATGGCGCCGGGATCGAACGACAGCACGCTCCGCGGTGGCCGGCCCCGCTCGTCGTGGTCGCTCAGATTGAGGTAGATCTCGTCGACCAGGCGCCACGCGTCACGCTCGCGGGCGAGTTCGCAGATCGCGGCCAGTTCGCCGGCCGGAACCGAGGTGCCCGTCGGATTCGACGGGGTGGCGATCATGATCCCTCGGGTCCGGTCCGTCCAGTTCTCCTTCACCAATGCCGCGTCCAGCTGGAAGCGGGTCTCGGCGGTGGCGGGGACGAGCGTGACACGGGCGCCGAAGCTTTCGACGATCTGCCGGTTGCAGGGGTACGACGGGTCCGCGATCAGCACCTCGTCGCCCGTGTCGACGAGTGCCGCGGTGGCCAGCACCAAGGCGGCCGAGGCTCCCGCGGTCACGACGACCCGGGAAGGGTCGACCTCGACGCCGTGCTCGTTACGGTAGAACCGGGCGATCGCCTGCCTCAGCTCGGGCAGCCCGAGTGCCGCCGTGTAGGGCATCGGCCTGCCGTCCATGGCCTCGCGCATCGCGTCGAGTACGGCCGGGGGCGCGCCGAAGTCCGGTTCGCCGATGCTGAGCTTGATGACGTGATGCCCCTGGGACTCCAGCGCCGCGGCGTGCTTGCCGAACTCCATCGCGAAGAACGGCGCGACAGCCTGTGCGCGCCGCGAGATTCTCACGCCACGGTCTTCAGCGCCGGTCACGCGGTTTCGCCCCTTACTGCACTCAGAGTCATGAAAGAGAAGCTTATGCGTAGTTTGCGCGGCCGGGCGGCTCACAGGGGCAGGGGCCGGTTCTCCACGACGCTCTTCATCTGAATGGTGGCGCGGCTCACGCCCACTGCGGCCCAGGCCGACGCCCTGACGGCGGCAGTGCTGTTGTGCAATCAGGCGGCCACCGTCGTCTCCCGCCTGGCCTTCCAGCATCGCGTCCGAGGATCCGCCCAAGCCGGCCGAGGATCCGCCCAAGCCAGCCGAGAACCCGCCCAAGCCGGCCGAGAACCCGCCTCAGCTGTACGGGCGGACGCGGCGGACCTGTTGAGCAGGGCGCTAAGTGGCCTTGCCTGGAAGTCTCTCGGGGTTGACTTTCGGATCTGGTGTGGTCAGTCCGTGAGGGGGGTCACGTAGAGGTCGCAGGCCAGGTCGAG
>NZ_JBEZFW010000027.1:0-138498 GCF_040649695.1 Nonomuraea sp. NPDC048901
GGGGATCTCGGTGTCGGCGATGCGATTGGAGACCAGGCCCAGGTTCGCCTTGAGCCGGTCATGGCCGATCAGATCGGCCGCCGCGCTCGGCGAGGCGCACGGGGCGTCAGCGCCGGTCCCGGTCGCGGTCTCGACGGGGCGGACCAGGACCGCCGCGGCGCGGGCGGCGGCCGCCCACCGCACCGCCTCGGCGATCGAGGAGGTGCCGACGGCCAGGAGCAGATCACCGGTGACGTGGCGGTCGGTGGCATCCGGCACCGCCACGCTGCGCAGCCAGGCCGAGCGGGTCTCGGGACGGCCGCACAACCGTACGCCGTACCCGCCGAGCACGTTCACCAGGCGGTCCAATGTGATCATGTGCGGCTCCGGATGCCAAGAGGGGGCGGGGCGACCCCGCTCCCCTCTCACTGGTTGTCAGGCGGCCTCGTGCCGCCGCTGGCAGTCGATGCAATTGCGGGCCAGCGGCCGGATCTTGAGCCGTTCGAACGGAATGGCCGCCTGGCAGTGGCCGCAACGGCCGTAGGTGCCGGCCTCCAGCCTGTCGTAGGCCTGAGCGAGTTCGGCGACGGCGCGCTCGGCGGCGGTGATCGAGGCGAGGAGCTCCTGCCAGGTGCCGTCGGCGCCGCTACCGTCCTGCTCCTGTGCCCTCAGCCTATCCAGGTACCGGCTGCGCTGCTCCCGTTGCTGGGTCAGCTCCTGGCGCAGCGACTCAAGCTGCACGCTGCTGAGGTGTGAGGTCGCGTGGCTGTCGGTCATGATCGAAGGTCCTTTCTTGCGAAGCGAAGACGTCAGCGGACGCGCGGGGCGAGGGCGGCCGTCAGAGCCGGCTGCAGGCACAGGCGCATCAGGCCGCGGATGGTGGCGTGCTGCGGCTGGTGCGTCGCTGTGACCGGCAGGCGAAGCGCGGCGCGGAGGCGGGCCAGCAACTGCTCTTGGTGAGCACCGCCGCCGGTGACCGTCAGACCCCGCTCGCGCGCGGCCGGACGCGAAGCGGCGGGCAGGCGACGCACCAGGCCCGCCGTCATCTCGATGACGCCCTCTAGCGCATACGACACCAGCCCCTCGCCGGTGGTGGCGTTGAGCTGGAGGGCGACCGCGTCGGTGACGGCCCCGTCCGCGATGGCGACGGCCTCGACAATGCCCGCCCCCACGTCCAGGACCAGGCAGGGCCGGGAATCGAGGATGTCCAGGCCGGCGCCGACGGCTGCGGCCAGCGGCTCCTCCATCAGGCCCACTTCGCATCCGGCGGCCTCGGCGACCGCGGCGCGGACCGCCCGGCGATCGCCCGGCGAGGCCGCCACCGGCACGCCGGCCAGCACCCATCGCGGCCGGCTCCCCGATACCTGGGCGTCCTGCAGCAGCCGCTGCACCAGCCGCCGGCAGGCGTCCGGGTCGGCCACCATGCCGTGCCGGACGGGCCACAGCGCGGCCGCCAGGCCGGAGCCGGCCGGCGGCCGGGTGACCGACGACGGCCGGTCCACGATGGCGAACCCGCTCAATGACAGCGACCGGGTACGCGCGGTACCCAGGTCGAGCGCCACGAAGCGCTGCGCGGTGCTCACCTCGCACCTCCCGGCGATGCCGGATGTGGCCGCTCCGGCCGCGGCCAGGCGTGAACTGATTCGACAACGGACATGACGATGATCGGCTCCTTGCTGAGGCCAAAGGAAGGCAGTACAGGAACAAGGCAGTACAGGAACACGGCCCTGCTGCAGGGACCGCGAGAGGGCTCCGAAGGCGACGGCGAGCATGGACCAGCCCCACCAGGGCGCAGTCCATGGGCTCGGGACATGCGGCGTCAGGATCCACGGCACGAGCGGCCGCAGCCCTTCGGAGAGAGGTAGCGTCAGCTAGATGAGCGGCGGGCTGCGCGATCCCGCAGTGCGGTGCGCGAGCTGTTGCGGATCGCGGAGCTCATCGACCTTCGAGCCAGGCGACGCCGACAGCGCCAGATAAGCGGGCTCATCGTGACGCTCGCCGCGCAACGGCGGCCACAGCGCCAGCACGTGGTGCTCACGGGCGCTACCCGCCTGCGGGGGCAGACCGGGCACGTCACCGCCCCCACCGTCCGGGCTCCATGCCAGGCCGGACAGCGAATTCTCAGGCGCGATCGGGCCTTCGGCGCTCGCACTGCCGGTGGCGCCGGCCAGCACCAAGCACAGCAGGACCAGACCCATCACGCCGGCGAACGCGATGGACCCTCGTGGTGTTCTCCACGGTCCCGTCATAGGGCAGACCATAGCCCAGACGGCGCGAAAAAGGGCATGCCGTTCCATCGCAGGTGCGATCCGCGCCGGGGCCGGGGTACGGTGACCGCCAAGAGCCGACCCGTGACCTGTCAGGAGGAGACGTGCGCAGCAGACTGCCCGCCGTCCTGCTCCTGCTGCTGTCGACCTTCCTGCTGGACCCCGCGCCTGGCAGCGCCCAGCTGCCCGGCACCGCAACGCCTGCGACCTGGTGGAGCGGCCCGTCCGAGCACGCCGTGCAGGACGCGGCCCTGCCCCGGCTGCATCCCGCCCGCAGCGCGCCCGCGCTGCCGATGTGGCCGGCCGTACTGCCGTCCACCGAACGGCCCGGGCCACGGGCACGGCCCCTGACGACCCTCGCCCGGCCTTTCACCGCGGCACCTCAGCCGCCCGCCCGTCAGGCGCCGGCCCGAGCGCCACCCTCCACGACGCGCTGACGTCCCCTTTCCTTCTTCGACAGCCCGTGGAGGCTTCATGTCCCGCGCGCCCTTTTGGCGCGCGGTGGCGGCGTGCGCCATCGCCGCCACCGCACTGCTGTTCACCGTCACCACACCGCCACGTCTAGGGCTGGACCTGCGCGGTGGCACCCAACTCGTCTTCGAAACCCGAGACGCCTCAACAGTCAAGGCCGACGCCGAGGCCACCGACCGTGCCCTGGACGTGCTGCGCCGGCGCGCCGACGCGCTCGGCGTGGTCGACCCCACCCTGTTGCGCTCCGGCGATCGGCGCATCATCGTCGAGCTGCCCGGGGTGCTCGACCCCCGCCAGGCCGCCGAAGTCATCGGCAAGACCGCCCAGCTCACTTTCCACCCGGTCCTGGAACAAGCCGACGACACCAGCGCCGATCAAGGCACCCCCACCAGCAGAGGCATCGGCGCGTCCGGGCAAGTCCTGGCCGACGAAGGCGGGCAACGCCTGCGGCTCGGCCCTGCCGCGATCACCGGCGACGGGGTGAGCGACGCCGCCGCACGCAACGACCCGCAGCAGGGGCCGGGCTGGTTCGCCACCGTCGACTTCCGCGACGCCGCCGCCTGGCAGCGGCTGACCGGCGAGGCCGCCTGCCACAGCCCGAGCAACCCCCAGCGGCGGGTCGCCATCGTCTTGGACAACGAGATCATCTCTTCGCCCCAAGTCGATGCGAGCGTGCCCTGCCAGATCGGCATCCCCGGCGGATCCACCCAGATCAGCGGCTCCTTCACCCACCAGGAGGCACAAGACCTGGCCGTGCTGATCAAGGGCGGCGCCCTGCCCGTCCCGCTCACCTTGATCGAGCAGCGCACCGTCGGCCCCACGCTCGGCGCGCAGGCCATCGAGGCCAGCGCCAAGGCAGGCATCGCCGGTGTCCTGCTCACCGCGTTGTTCATCATCCTCACCTACCGGCTGTCGGGGCTGCTGGCCGCCCTCGCGCTGGCCGCCTACGGGCTCATCTCCTACGCCGCCCTGCTCGCCCTCGGCGCGACGCTCACCCTGCCCGGCCTAGCCGGATTCGTTCTGGCCATCGGCATGGCGGTCGACGCCAACGTGCTGGTCTTCGAGCGAGCGCGTGAAGAGTATGGCCGCGCGCCGCGCCGCGGCCTGCGCGCCGCCCTCGACCGAGGCTTCGCCAACGCCTGGAGCGCCATCGCCGACTCCAACATCACCACGCTCCTGGCTGCCGGATTGCTGTTCTGGCTGGCCTCAGGGCCGGTGCGCGGATTCGGTGTGACGCTGGCCGTCGGCGTCCTTGCCTCACTCGTCTCCGCCATGCTCATCACCCGTGTCCTGACCCACCTCATCCTCAGCGGGACCAGCCCCCGGCTGGCCCGGCTGTCCGGGCTGGCGGTGCACGGCCGGGTCAGGGCCTGGATCACCCGGCGCAACCCGTCCATGATGGCCGGGCGCCGACGGTGGCTGGCCGCGGCCGCCACCCTGGTCGCCGCAGCCGTGACCGGGCTGGCCCTGCACGGGCTCAACCTCGGCATCGAGTTCACCGGCGGTCGGATGCTCGAGTACACAGCCGCGCAACCGGTGAGCGCCGAGACCGCGCGGCAGGCGGTGGCCGAGGCCGGCCACCCGGCGGCCAACGTGCAAAGCTCCGGCACCAGCGTGTCCGTGCGTGCCGGCCAGATCAGCGCCGACGACACCGCCGCCATCGAGCGGGCACTCGATACCCACCTCGGCGAAGTGACCAAGCAACGCGACGAGCTCATCGGCCCCAGCCTGGGCGACGAACTGCGCCGCAACGCGCTCATCGCGCTCGCCGTGGCGCTGGCGGCACAACTGCTGTACCTGGCCGTCAGATTCCGCTGGACGTTCGGCGCCGCCGCCGTGATGGCCCTCGTCGTGGACACCCTCGCTGTGCTCGGCCTGTTCGCCTGGCTGGGCAAACCCATCGACGGGGTCTTCCTGGCAGCCATGCTGACCATCATCGGCTACTCAATCAACGACAAGGTGGTGGTTTTCGACCGCGTCCGCGAACTATGGCAGGCCTCGCGGCAGACACGCTTCCCCGGCATCGTCAACGCGGCGATCCTGCAGACCGTGCCGCGTACCGTCAACACCGGCCTGGGCGCCCTGTTCATCCTCACCGCGCTGGCCGTCTTCGGCGGTGACACGCTGCGCGACTTCGCCATCGCGCTCATCTTCGGCATCGTGGTGGGGACCGCGTCGTCATCGTTCGTGGCCGGCCCCCTCGCGATCGAGCTCGAACGCCTCAGCAAGCAACCCCCACCCCAGCCGCCCCAGCCGCGCAAACGCCGCCGGCAGGGCACGGGCGCGGTCCTGTAGCACCGCGCGGGGCGCCCGGTGGAACCATGCAGAGGAGTCATCCACGCCACAGGAGCGCCCCGCCCTCCGCCCCCGTCACCAGCGCCGACTCAGCGGGGCGGCAGCCGCACATCGACCACGGCGACATCCGGACGACCATGAACGAGCGCGTCGAGCAGCGAGCAGCACCAACGCGGCCACACGTTGAGCAGCAGCCCACCACCTGCGGCGATGAGGTGTCGAATGCCGGTCACGCCAGAAGTCTGCCCGATGCGCGGCGCGCGGTCGGTAGGTCTAGGCCTACCTCCGGAGGTGGGAATCTTCGCCCCGGCCGGTGGGCGCACGCCCATCGAGATCGACGGCCCGAGCCGGAAAGCTGGCGGCCGTCAATCGACGAAGGGAGGCCAGGCCGTGATCGAAGTGAGCGGGCTGACCATGAGATATGGCGACAAGGTCGCCGTGGACGACCTGACGTTCAGCGTGAAACCGGGACTGGTAACCGGCTTCCTCGGCCCGAACGGCGCGGGCAAATCCACCACCATGCGCGTCGTGCTCGGCCTGGAGGTGCCCCTCGCGGGCAAGGCCCTGGTGAACGCCCGTCCATACGCGTCAATGTCCAGGCCCATGCGCTCAATGGGAGCGCTGCTCGACGCCGGGGCTGTGCACGGGGGCCGCAGCGCGCGGGCGCATCTCGCCTGCCTGGCCCGCAGCAACGGCATCGGCCGGGCCCGGGTGGCCGCCGTGCTCGAGCAGGTCGGCCTGACCGGCGTCGCCGACGAGCGGATCGGCGGCTTCTCGCTGGGCATGCGGCAACGCCTGGGGATCGGGGCTGCGCTCCTCGGGGACCCGGGGGTGCTGATGTTCGACGAGCCGCTGAACGGCCTCGACCCGGAGGGCATCCGCTGGCTGCGCGACCTGCTGCGCTCGCTGGCCGACGAGGGCCGCACCGTGCTGCTGTCCAGCCACTTGATGAACGAGATGGCGCTCACCGCCGACCATGTCATCGTCATCGGACGGGGCCGGTTGATCGCCGACACCCCCATCGATGCCCTGGCCGGCCACTTCCAGCGCGACGTGCTGGTCCGCACGCCCGACCCGGCCCGCCTGACCGCCCTTCTGGACACGCACGGTGCGACAGTGATCCCCGAGGACGACGGCGCCCTGTCCGTACGGAATCTCGACGCGGCCAGAATCGGCGTACTGGCGCTCTCCGGCGGTATCGCGCTGGCGGAGCTGTCCCCGCGCGGCGCCTCCCTGGAGGAGGCCTTCATGCGGCTCACCGAGGACAGCACGGAATACCGGGCCGGTGCCGGGGAGGCCGTCCGATGACGGAATACAAGGCCGGTGGCAGGAAGGCCGTCCGATGATCGATGTGATCGCTTCCGAGTGGCTCAAGCTCCGCTCGCTCCGCTCGAACCTCTACCTGCTGGCCTGCTCGGTGGCGGCCGTCCTGGCCTGCGCCGGCGTGGCGTTCATGATCGGCCGCGGGTTCGACAACCAGTCGCCTGACGAGCGAATGACCTTCCCCGGCAACGGCGACGGCCTCGGCAACGGGATCGCGGTCGCCTACTTCGTCTTCGCCACGCTGGGCGCCCTCACGATCACCTCCGAATACAGCACCAAGATGATCCAGACGAGCCTGGTCGCCGTGCCGCGCCGGCACGCGTTATTGCTGGCCAAGATCCCGGGTCTGGCCGCGGTCGCGCTGGTGGCGGGTCAGATTCTGGCGTTCGCCATGCACGCGGCCGCCATGGTGGTGCTCGGCGACCGAGCCGGCCAGTTGCTCCGCGACGGCCAGACACTGGGCACGCCACTGTCGGAGCCGGGCGTGCTCGCCTCGGTGATCACCGCTGGGTTGTCGATGGCGGCGTTCGCCTTGATCGGGCTGGGCGTCGGGGCCGCCGTCCGCTCCACCCCCGGCGCCCTGGTCGTGCTGACCGTGATCATCGTGGTGCTGCCGGTGGTGGCCAAGACATTGCCCTCGCCCCTGCGCGCCCAGGTCGGCTCGTTCATGATCGAGAATCTGCCGCTCCAGATCGCGGGGGTCGGCGGCGGGCAGCTGTCGCCCGCGGCCGCGGCGGGGCTGCTGGTCGCGTACGTGATCGCCGCACTGACGGCGGGCGCGACGGCGATCACGCTCAGGGGACGCCGGATCAGGGCCCTGGCCATCGGTGCGGCTGTCACCGTCCTGGTGTCGGCGGTGCCCGCCGCCGCGTCCGGTTCGCCCGGCTCTGGCCCGTCCTCGCTGGACTGGGCGGCCTGCGCGGACAAGGAACTGTCCAAGGAGATGAGGTGCGCCTCGATCGAGGTGCCCGTGGACTGGTCCAAGCCATCCGGCAGGAAGATCCGCCTGACCGTCGGCATGCTGCCGAACACAGGTGTCCAACGCCGCATCGGCGCGGTGTTCGCGGTCCCCGGCGGCCCGGGCGGCTCTGGTGTCAAGGACCTGAGCAGGTACGCGGGCAGCTTCTCCGAGCTGCGCGAACGTTTCGACATCGTCACCGTCGAACCGCGTAACACCGTCGACAAGGGCGTGCTGCCGGACAAGTGTCTGATCGGTGGCCCGTGGATCGCTCTGCCCGACAGCCCTGCCGAGTACGCCGAGCTGGGCCGTCGCAACCGGGAGGCCGCGCAGCGCTGCCGCGCCGCCGACCCGGAGTACTTCGACCACCTCGACTCGGCGTCCGTGGCGCGTGACATGGAGGCGATCCGTGTCGCGCTGGGCGAGGAGCGGCTGAGCTTCATCGGCTCCTCCTACGGCGGTATCCCCAGCGTCACCTACGCCCGCCTGTTCCCCGCCCGCGTCCGGGCGGTGGTGGTCGACGGCACGATGAGCCCGACCATGGACAACGCGGAGTTCATCATGCTCACCAGCGAGAAGTCCTTCGAACGCTTCGGCGCCTGGTGCGCGGCGACCACCGCCTGCGCCCTGCACGGCCAGGACGTCGGCGACGTCTGGCGGGCGCTGATCAAGCGCGCCGACCGCTCGCCGATCCCGATCAGAGGAGAGCAGTCGCAGGTCGCCTACAGCGGGTTCGACATCAAGGAGGCCGCCGCACCCAGCATCATCTCGCCTGGTCAAAAGCCCGACTATCCGCGATGGACGCAACTCGCCGAAGCGATCAAACGGGCCGTGGGCGGCGACGCCTCCGGATTCGCCGACTATGTCCGGCAAGGCACGTACAGCCTCAAGGTCCCGTCGGTCGTCGGCGGGAACATGACCCACTGCCCTGATGGCATGGGATACAACTCCTACGAGGAATACCGCGAAAAGCGCCGTAAGGGGGAGCGGCTGCTGCCCAACTTCTCCGGTATCGAGTTGTGGCACCGGCTCGGCTGCGTCGGCTGGCCCACCCCCGTCACCAACCCGTTCGAGCCGCTGCCCACCAAGGGACTGCCGCCATTCCTCGGCGTCGGCTCCTGGACCGACTTCGTCTCGTCCGCGGACCTCGTACGGCACGTACCCGGCTCGGTGGCGGTCCAATACCAGTCGAACGGCCACGCGCTCTACAACAGCGGCGTCTCCTGCATCATCGGCCACGTCAACCGCTACCTGACCAGCCTGCGCCTCCCTCCACCCGGCACCGTCTGCCGCCCCGCCGAGTGAAGCTCTCAGCATGGCGGTGAACCTACACGCCTGGCCAGTGGCCTCCGGCAACGCCGAACAAGACATGAAGAGATGAGGTGAGCCGGCCGGCGGAAACACGCCCCTAGCCGCCGACGTGAACATCAAGAACCCCGGCGATCTCCCGCACATTGCCGGGGTCTTCCCGCTTCCACAACTCCTCATTTCTGAGAATGCGAGTGTGGTCATCGTCATGTTTAGCTACTAATCAGTCTTTACGGGTACGTCCGATGCAACGCGGGCGGAGGGCCATACCCAGGGCAGGCGCGGGTCGCCGCGCTCGCCAGTGCGCACGCGAGGATCTATCGAAAGGTGGACGACCGGCAGCAGGCCGTCCGGCAAGGCTGAGGGTCATGAAGAAGACGATCCTCGCCGTGCTCGGCACGATGCTGCTCTCCACGGTGGCGGCGGCACCGGCGACAGCGACGGCAGGCGCCAAGCTTTCCTGGCAGGACTGCGGAGACGGCCTGCAATGCGGCCGGCTCACCGTACCCGCCGACTGGGCCGTCCTCAAGGGTGAGCAGATCACGCTGGGGCTCGCCAAGCTGCCCGCCAGGGACCCGGCCGCCAAGAAGGGGACGCTCGTGCTCAACATGGGCGGCCCCGCCCAGCAGATCTCGGTCATGCGTCAGGCGAAGCAGGCCTTCGCCGACCTGACCCAATGGTTCGACGTCGTGGTCTTCGACCCGCGCGGATTCGAGGCGAGCACCGGGGTGCGCTGCCCCGACCCGGCGCCGTGGGCTGCGAACGCGGAGTGGGTGTTCCCCGACCGCGCCACCTACGCCCGGTACACAGAGCAGAACCACCGCTTCGGCCTCGGCTGCGCCGAGGCCGCCGGCCCGCTCGCGGGCAGCCTGGACTCCGGTCAAGGGGCCCACGACCTGGAGGCCGTCCGAGTGGCGCTGGGCGAACAGAAACTCCACTATTACGGCAACTCCTACGGCACCGTCCTCGGTGTGGCCTACGCCGAGAAGTTCCCCTCTCGTGTCGGCCGCATGTACCTGGACAGCCCGATCGACCACACCAACCGATCGTGGGCCGAATGGCTCCTGCCCAAGGCGAAGGTCAAGGAGGACAACCTCCATCGCTTCGCCGAGTGGTGCGCCACCGACCAGAGCTGCGCGCTCCACGGCCGCGACGTGCTCCAGGTGTGGGACGAGGTCATGGACCGCGCCGCCAAGCGGCCGATCCCCGCGCCCGGTGCCGGCGCCGGAGCAGCGGCCAGTGCGACCCTGATCGCCTCCCGCGCGACTGTCACGTTCGATGCGACGTGGCCCGAACTGGCCAAGTCCCTGGCCGAGGCGTCCGCCGGCGACGCCACCCGGTTCGCCAAGCCGTCCACCGGCGCGGCCGATCCGGACTTCAGCAGGATCACGATGTGCGCCGACTTCCCGTACCCGACCGCATATGGCGAGGTCAAGGCCATGGAGAAGCGGCTGAAGCGCGCCGCGCCGCGCATCGGCTGGACCATCGCGTGGCCGCTGGCCAACTTCTGCACCGGACTCCCGCGAAAGACGCCCTTCCCGCCCCATCCGGTACAGCCTCGCGGCCTGCCCCCGATCCTGATCGCCGGCGGCCTGTACGACGACGTGGCGCCGCCCGCGTACGCCCGCCGGATCACGGCACAACTCGACGGCGCCCGCTACATGGCGGCCAAGGGCGGTCACGCGCTCTACCTGAGCGGCAACCCCTGCATCCGCGATCATGTGCACCGCTACCTGACCACCGGACAACTCCCGCCCATGGGCACGACCTGCGGTCCGGCATCATCGTGACATGCGCTGGCTGAGGGAGGTTCTGCTCGTCGCCGGCGCCGCGACCGCTGCGGCGCTGCTGACGGCGCTGGAAGGGTCGGTCCCGCCCGACATGCCGCTCCTGATCGTCTTCAGCGTCGGCGTCAGCCTCCCCTTGTTCGTCCGGCGGGCGCTGCCGTTGACCGCCGCGGTGGCCTCCGCGGTGATCGCGCTGGCCGGGATGGTCCAACTGCACCGCTGGGAAGGGATGCTGGTCACGATGGCCGTGTTCTGCACGGCCGTCTACCACCGGCCGCGGCGTCCCGCTCTGGTGCTGGCGATCTCCACGTGCTGGGTGACGGGCATCGGCATGGTGACCGGCGGAAAAGGGTTGGCGCTCACCAGCATAGTGATCATGAGTGTCGCCCCGGTGGCCACGGGCTACGCGCTGCGGCTGCACCGGGACCGGGCCGGTCAGTCGCTGCGCGTGCAGCGGGCCGAGGCGGAGCGCGTGCTGGCCGAGGAGCGTACCTGGCTGGCCAGGAACGTACACGACAGCGTGGGCCACCACCTGACGGCGATCCGCCTGCAGGCCGCGGCGGCCCGGCGAACACGCGACGAGACCTCGGCGACGCGGGCCCTGGAAGTGATCTCGAACCTGTCGCTGTCAGCGCTGACGGAGGTGCGTGACCTGCTACGGACGCTCAGCGAGCACCCGGCCGCCCTTCAGCCCGGCACCGCCGACCTGGAGCGGCTGGCCGGGCAGCTCACCTCCGCCGGCCGAAGGATCACCATCCGCCGTACGGGGACAGCAGGAGTCCTGCCGCCGGCCGTCGACCACACCGCCTACCGGGTGGTCCAAGAGGCGCTGACGAACGTCGTACGCCATTCGACCGCGAGCGAGGTCACCGTCGACCTACGTCAGGACGATCGCGGCCTGCGCGTTGAGGTCCTCGACAACGGCGCCCCGGCGCCGCCGTCCCAGGCCGAGGGCCAGGGTATCCGCGGCATGCGGGAACGGGTGCGCCTGCTCGACGGCACACTGTCGGTGGGACCGGTCGAGACGGGCGGCTGGCGGGTCCGTGCCGATCTGCCCGGGGAAGGGAGCGCGTGGTGACGATCCGGGTGCTGGTCGCCGACGATCAGGAGGCGGCGCGGGAGGCGCTGCGGTGCATACTCGACGGCGAACCCGACATCGACGTGGTCGCGACGGTCGCCGACGGCGCCGAAGCGGTGCACCAGGCGCTGTGGCGGCGGCCGGATGTGGTGGTGATGGACCTGCGGATGCCCGGCATGGATGGCATCGCGGCCATTGACCGTCTCGCCGGCGCCCAATCCGCTTCCCGTGTGCTCGCTCTGACCACGTTCGACCTCGACGAGTACCTGTTCGGCGCGCTGCGCGCGGGAGCGGCCGGTTTCCTGCTGAAGGACAGTGATCCCGACGTGCTCGTCACGGCGGTCCGCGAACTGCACCAGGGCCGGGGGTTGATCGACCCGCAGGTCACCGGCCGCCTGATCAGCCGCTTCGCCGCACTGTCCCCGCGCCCCGCCACACCTGAACTCGACCTGCTGACCCCGCGCGAACACGACGTGCTACGCCTCCTGGCCCGAGGACTGAGCAACGGTGAGATCGCCGCGGCATGCACCATCGAGGAAGGCACGGTCAAAACCCACGTCAACCGGATTCTCACCAAACTCGGCCTGCGGACCCGCGTGCACGCCGCGATCTACGCCCACGAACACGGCCTCGTCGCCCGCGACGTTCCTTGACCGTCCGCCGGCCCTGGTGCCGCGTCAGGCATCGCTCGCCCTCGCGGAACATGAGCGGCCCCCTTGTGATAACTTCGGCGTCGCCGTGCACCGCATCAAACCGCAGGAGGTGAGACCGATCAACGCTGTGACAGGTCGGGGCTCCCTCCCTCGCATGGCCTAGGGAGGCCCGCGCAAGGCATCCCGAAAGGCGTGAAACGCGCATGCGCTTCATCTCTCAGACGTCTACCGACGGCGTCACCGAACGACCGTTCACCCTTGGCGAGATCCCCGGCGTACTGTGGACGCCGGACGAAGCCGAGCCCCGTGCCCTGATTCTCATCGGACACGGCGGCGGACAGCACAAGCAGGCCCCTGGCGTGGTGGCCCGCGCCATCCGGCTGGCGGCCGAGTCCGGGTACGCGGCGGCGGCCATCGACGCCCCCGCCCACGGCGACCGGCCCAAGAGCGCCGAACACGAGCGGATCATCACCGAGATGCGCGCCCGCATGGCCGGCGCGGGCGACCCGCTCCCCCTGCTGGCCGAGCTCCACACTCTGCTGGCCGCCCAGACCGTCCCGGAATGGCGCACGGTCCTGGACGCGCTCGGGGATGTCGGCCCAGTGGGCTACTGGGGCATGTCGCTGGGCTGCGCTCTCGGCATTCCGCTGGTCGCCGCCGAGCCGCGCGTCCGCGCGGCGGTGCTGGGGCTGAGCGGGACGTCGCCGGCCTCGGCCGAGGCCGCCGCCGGGGTCGCGGTGCCCGTGCTGTTCCTGATGCAGTGGGACGACGAGCGGGTTCCGCGCGAGGATGCCCTGGCGCTGTTCGACGCCCTGGCTTCGAGCGAGAAGACGCTGCACGCCAACCCAGGCAAGCACGGGGACGTGCCGGCCTTCGAGGCCGACAGCGCGTTGCGTTTCTTCGCCCGCCATCTGTGCTGATACCGCCGTCGACTGCGAGTCCGTCGTGGCGACCGTGGCCGGTCCGGCGGTAGGACATGTGCCGTTCGCAAGCGTCGTCGTACCAGTGACCGCCAGCCCCTGGTCACTTTCGGCGAGAGGTCTCCGGTACGGAGAGGAGCTGGGCGATGGCCTCGCGGGCGCGATTCTCCTCGCTCCGGTTGCTCAGCTCCACGGCCAGATCGAGAGCCGCGCTGTGCAGGCGTACGGCCTGGCCGAGCTCTCCCATGGTCGCCGCGATCTCGGCCAGGCTGTTGAGTGCCTTGGCCTCGCCTCGCCGGTAGCCGAAGAGCCGATAAAGCTCCAGCGCCTGCTCGTGATGGTCGCGCGCCTCGGTGAGCCGGCCCAGCCGGGTGCAGGCCACCCCGAGGTTGTCCAGAGCGTCGGCCTCACCGCCTCGGCTGCCGATCTCCCGGGACAGCTCCAGCGCCTGACGATGCAGGTCGGCCGCCCGCGCGTACCGGCCCAGCCGCTCGTGGACGATGCCGAGGTAGTCCAGCGTCACGGCCTCCCCGAACCGGTCGCCGATGTCGCGGAACAGTTCAAGGGCGCGCAGGTTCGCCTCCTTGGCCCGCTCGTGGTCGCCTTCGTCCGTACTCACCCTGGCCAAGCCGAGCAGCGCCCGCGCCTGACCTCGCCGGTCTTCAGCTGTACGGCAGGCGGCCAGCGCCCGGTCGAAGTGCTCACGGGCGACGTCATGTCGCCCCCGCACCTGATGCACCCAGCCGAGATCGGTCAGCGCCCGCCCTTCGTCGGCCGGATCCTCACGGCGCCGGGCGGCCCGCAGTGCCTTGCCGTACAGAGTGAGGGCGTCGTCGTGGTGGGCGTGGTCGTAAAGATAGCGGTACAGCGTGGTGGCCAGCAGGCTGGTGTGCGCCACGTCGCGATCGGCGGCCAGGACGAGGTTGGCTCGTTCGGCGTCCAGCCACGCCAATGCCTGCGGCGCGTCATGGAGCGGGACCGGTGGGAGCGTGGCTCGTTCGATGCGCGGTCGCCGGTGGGCGCTGTCGGGGTAGAGCACCTCCATGGCGGCCGCCGCAGTTGTCAGCTGGTGGCCGAGCAGCCGGGTCAGCGCCGCGTCCCTGGCCTGCGGCGGCTCCTGCTCGGCCACCAGGTCCGCGGCGTACCGGCGGAGCAAGTCGTGGAAGACGTACCGGCCGAAAACGCGCTGCTGAAGCATGTGCGCGTCCAGCAGGTCCTCCAGTACGTCCTCGGTACGCTCCATGGGGAGATCGGCGAGCGCGGCGGCAGCGTAGGGTTCGAAGTCGCGGCCGGGATGCAGTCCGAGCAGGCGGAAGAGCCGCTGCTGGTCAGCGGTGAGCTGGCGGTACGACAGGGTGAACGCAGCCGCCACGCCGCGTTCCGACCTGGCCAGCTCGGTGAGCCTGCGGCGCTCATCACGCAGGCGTTCGGCGAGATGGTCCACGCTCCAGCGAGGGCGGTGCCGCAGACGGGTGGCGGCGATGCGTACGGCCAACGGCAAGAACCCGCACAGCAGCAGAACCTCGGTGACCGCCTCGGGCTCGGCGGCCGCACGCTCGCCCACGATGCCGGTGAAGAGCGCCAAGGCGTCGGGCAGGGGCAGTACGTCCATGGACAGGGCCCGCGCGCCATCCAGGTCGGTGAGCCGCTGGCGGCTGGTGATGAGCACCAGGCTGTCCGAAGCGCCCGGCAGCAGGGGCCGGACCTGGGCGGCGTCGGCGGCGTTGTCCAGCACCAGCATTACTCGGTGGCCGGCCAGCTCGGCTCGCCACAGCGCGGCCCGCTCCGTCATGGACGCGGGGATGCGCTCGGTCGGCACGCCGAGCTGCCGCAACAGCACCTCCAGCGCTTCCCCGGGCTCAAGTGGCCGCTGGCCCGCTGTGTGAGCGTGCAGGTCGATGAAGAGCTGACCGTCGGGGTATCGCTCGGCGAGCCGATGCGCGGCATGGACGGCCAGCGCCGTCTTGCCGATGCCGGCCATGCCGTCGATCGCGGAGATCGTCACCGCCTGGCCGGCGGGCTCGCACAACTCCTCCACCTGGACGGAGCGGCCGGCGAAGTCGGCGATGTCGTAGGGCAGGAACGCCGCCTCGCGCCGGGCCGTGACGGCGGCGGGCAGCACGGCCTCCGCGGGCCTCGCCGTGGCGAGTAGGTCGGCCGCCGGGGGCCGGATCGTAGCGGCCGCAGACGGCTCACCGCGCAGGACGGTCTCCTCCACTGCCAGGAAGTCAGGGCCCGGATCCAGCCCCTGCTCATCGGCCAGTCTGCGGCGGTAGTCACGGCCGACGGCCAGCGCGTCCGTCTGGCGCCCGGCGCGGCGCAGGGCCAGCATCAGTTGCCCGGCCAGTCGTTCACGCAAGGGATGCGCGGTCAGCTCGGCGGCCAGCTGATCAATGAGCTCCTCGTGCCTTCCGGCGGCGAACTCGAGCTCCACCAGCCGCTCGATCGCGGCAAGCCGCCGATCCTCCAGCCGTGCCCTGGCGCTCTCGGCGAAATGGGCCTGGACATCGGCGAAGGCGGGCCCGCGCCACAGGGCGAGCGCTCCACGCAGCGTCCGTACGGCCGCAGCCGGCTCGAACCCCCGCTCGGACCCCGGCCCGGACCTCAGTTCGGACCTCGCCTCGGACTCCGCCTTGGCCACGAGCGTGGTGAACTCCTGTAGGTCGAGCTGTCCCGGCTCCGGAGTGATCACGTATCCGGCCGGCCGGGTCTCGACCAGGTGGCCCGTGTTCGCCGCGCGCAGCGTGCGCCGGATCGCCGTCAGCGCGGCGTGTACCTGTGCCCGGGCGGTGTCCGGCCGCGTCGGGCCCCACATCGCCTCGCTCAGCCGCTCGACGCTCAGCACCGTGCCGGAATGCAGCAACAGGTACGCCAGGAACGCACGGTGCCGCGGGGCGAGCGAAGGAAGCTCCAGGCCCTCGACCGACACCTCCACGGCACCCAGAACCACAAACCGTACATTCCAGCCGAGCATCGCAGGAGTCTATATCCGCGGCGGATCACCACATCGTCGATGCATCGCGGATGTATCAATCGCCCCCGTGATGCTGGTCGTACGGCGCGGCGGTCACATTTCCCCGCTCGCCTCAGTCATATGAGCGACAACGTTCAGAACTCTCCAGGAGACAGACCATGCAAGCACGCATGAAGAACCCCGCCATCGTCCTGCCCGGAGCCATGCAGGCGCTGATGAACCTCCAGAAGGCCACCGACCAGGCCGGGCTGCCCAAGGTCACGTCCGACCTGGTGCTGCTGCGGGCCAGCCAGATCAACGGGTGCAGCGTCTGCGTCGACATGCACGCCAAGGACCTGCGCAAGCAGGGCGAGAGCGACGAGCGGCTCTTCGCCGTGGCCGCCTGGCGCGAGGCCCCGTACTTCACCGACGCGGAACGCGCCGCGCTGGCACTGGCCGAGGCCGTCACCCGGCTCGCCGACGGCGGTCAGGTCGGCGACGACGTGTGGGACGAGGCCGCCGACCACTACTCCGAGACCGAGCTCGCCGCCTTGATCATGACGGTCTCCACCGTCAACCTGTGGAACAGGCTCAACGCGACCACCAGGCAGATCGCGGGCGCGGCATGGTAGCGGTCGCCCTCGTCACCGGCGCGAACAAGGGCATCGGCTTAGATGCTGCCACTGCTGCGCCGCTCGGCGGCGGGCCGCATCGTGAACGTCTCCAGCGAGCGCGGCTCGATCGGCCGCACCCTGGACCGGAGCCAAAGGCGCCGCACCGATCGTGGCCATGGCCCTGCTGGAAGCCGACGGCCCCACCGCCACCTTCGTCCAGCACGAAGGCCCTCTTCCCTCGTAGTCCCTGGTAATTCCTGAAGGAGATGACAGCTATGGATCTGCGTAATGCCGTCCGAGGGCGTGTACTGCTCCCCGGCGAGGACGGGTTCGACGAGGCGGCCCGGCCGTGGGCGGTGGGCGTGCACCAGCCGGTGGCCGCCGTGGTGACGGCCGAGAACGCCGCGGATGTGGCGGCGCTGGTGCGATACGCCCGCGAAGCCGGGCTGACGGTCACCGCCCAGCCGTCGGGCCATGGCGCCTCGGGCGATGTGCAGGGGGTGATCCTGCTGCGTACCGGCCGCCTGGACCGGGTGGAGGTCGACGCGGAGGCGCGTGTCGCCCGGGTCGGTGCCGGCGTGCGGTGGGGCCGGGTGCTGGCCGAGACCGGCAAGTACGGCCTCACCGGGCCGGCCGGCAGCAGCCCGGCGGTGACGGTCGCCGGGTTCGTCGCCGGCGGCGGGATCTCGTGGTTCGGCCGCAAGTACGGCTGGGCCGCCGACTCGGTACGCGCCTTCGAGATCGTCGACGCCGACGGCGAGCAGGTGCGGGTCACCGCCGAATCCGACAGCGAGCTGTTCTGGGCGCTGCGCGGTGGTGGCGGCGACTACGCGCTGATCACCTCGATCGAGCTGGCGCTGTACCCGGCGCCCAGCGTGTACGGCGGACGGATCGTCTGGCCAGCCGCCCGCACGGCCGCGGTGTTCGACGCCTTCCGCCAGGTCACCGCGGACGCGCCGCGCGAGCTGTCGGTGTGGGTCAACCGCGTGGCTCCGCCGCCGCCCGCCCCGCCGATGGTCACGGTGGACGTGACCTACCTCGGCGACGACGCCGAGGCCAAGGCGCTGCTCGCCGTCTTCGACGAGATCGGCGGCAGCCTCTCCGACAGCCGTGGCCTGATGGACCTCGCCGACCTGGGCACGATCGCCGCTGAGCCGATCGAGCCCAGCCCGATGCTGGCCCGTACCGAACTGCTGACCGGCCTGGACGAGGCGACGCTGGAGACGCTCGCCGGCGCCGACCTCGCGCCGCTGCTGAACCTGCAGGTCCGGCAGCTGGGCGGGGCGCTGGCCGAGGCCGATCCCGTCGGCGGCGCCGGTGGCGCGCTCGCCGAGCCGTACATGCTTTACCTGCTCGGCCTGCGGCTGCCCCACCTGGCCGATGCGGTGCGGGGCAAGCAGGCAGCCCTGGTCGAGGCGCTGGGGCAGGCGGTCAGCGGGCGCAAACCGTACACCTTCCTCGCGCCGGCGGAGAACGCCGCCCAAGCCTTCCCCGCCGGCGCCCTGGCCCGGCTGCGCGAGATCAAGCGCGACCGCGATCCCTATGGCGTCTTCCGCGCCAACTTCCCCGTCTTGGACTGAAGGAGCACCCACGTGTGGAAAATCGCGACCGCGGCCGCCCTGATCGCCGCATTGACGGCGTTACCGGCACCCGCCGACGCGGAAACCGGCAGGTGGACAGCGGGATGGGCGAGCGCCGTCCAGCAGCCGTCGGCCGACGTCTGGTATCCCACCTGGGCGGAGAAAGGTTTCGCCGACCACTCCGTCCGCCAGGTGGTGCGGGTCACCGCCGGCGGTTCGCAGCTCCGGATCCGGCTGTCGAACCGCTACGGCGGCAGCCCGCTCCGGCTGACCGGCGCGAGCGTGGGCAAGGCCGGCACGGGCGCCGCCGTGCAGGCGGGCACCCTCCGGCCGCTGACCTTCGCGCACTCCGCCTCCGTGAACATCCCCGCCGGCGGGCAGGCCGCCGGCGATCCCGTCCGGCTCGCGGTCAAGCCGGGCGAGCGGCTGACCGTGACGCTCTACTTCCAGGGCGCCACCGGCCCGGCCACCTACCACAACCTCGCGCAGGCCACCTCCTACCGGGCCACCGGCGATCACCTCCGCGACCTCGGCGCGACCGCCTTCGCCGAGACCAACAGCTCCTGGTTCTACCTGTCCGGCGTGGACGTGTACGGCGACGCGGCAGCGGTGGCGACCTTCGGCGACTCCATCACCGACGGGTACGGCGCCACCCAGGACGCCGACGACCGCTACCCGGACGCGCTGGCCCACAGGCTGGCCGGACGACGGCCGGTGGTCAATCTCGGCATCGCCGGCAACCGCCTGCTCACCGACTCGGCGTGCCTGGGTGAGCGGGGACTGGCGCGCTTCCGCTGGGACGTGCTCGACCGGTCCCGCGTCAAGAGCGTGATCGTGCTGGAGGGCATCAACGACATCCTCCTGGGCCTGCAGGAACCCACGCCCTGCACCACGCCCGCGGTCAAGGTCGGTGCCGACGACCTGATCGGCGGCTACTGGCAGCTCATCCGCGCCGCCCACGCACACGGCGTGCGGATCATCGGCGGCACCCTCCTGCCCGCCAAGGGGTACGCGTACCTCACTGACGAGGCCGAGCGGATCCGCGACGCGGTCAACACGTGGATCCGGACCAGCGGCGCGTTCGACGCGGTCGTCGACTTCGAGCGCGCCGTCGCCGACCCCGCCGACCCCGACCGGATTCGGCCCGGCTTCGACAGCGGAGACCACCTCCACCCCAACCCGGCGGGCTACCAGGCGATGGCCGACGCCATCGACCTGCGCACCCTATGAAGCCGGGGTCCGCGGTCAGCGGCCGCATGTGACCAGGTCAGCAGCCGCATGCGTCGGCGTGGACGGGAGCCGTCAGCGGGTCGGCGGGCCGCCTCTCCACGCCGGAGACGGTCACGACGGGGAAGCCCTCGCGCGCCCAATACTCGAATCCGCCGATCATCTCCTTGACCCGATAGCCGAGCCTGGCGAACTGCAGCGCCGCGCGCGTCGCGCCGTTGCACCCGGGCCCCCAGCAGTACGTCACCACGGTCACGTCGCGGGAGACGATCGATGGCGCGCGTGCGGCGATCTCCGCCGTGGGCAGGTGCAGCGCGCCCTCGATGTGACCCTGACGCCAGCTCTCCACGCTGCGCGAGTCGACCACGACGATGCTCGCATCGCCCGCGCTGAGATCGGCGTGGACATCGGACACGTCCGTCTCGAACGCCAGACGGGCGGAGAAATGAGCGACGGCGGCGGCCACGTCGGCGGCCAGCGTGGCAAGAACTGCTGACATTTCGGGATTACCTCCAACTCGTTCCTGCCATGAATGGTGCAGCGCGCCCCCACCGCCTCACGAGTGGCATGAATGCCTAATGTCGCTAATATCCAGCCATGCTCTGGCGCTATGACAGCAACCGCACCGTCTCGGTCCTGGCCTACGACGGCATGAGCCCTTTCGAGCTGGGGTGCGTCGTCGAGGTCTTCGGGCTTCCCCGGCCGGAGCTGGACGTCCCGTGGTACGACCTCGCCGTCTGCGCCGAGCACGACGGCCCGCTGCGGGCGGTCGGCGGCTTCACCATCCAGGCCACGTACGGGCTGGAGGTGTTCGCCGAGGCACGGACGGTGATCGTCCCGGGTGTGCCGGACGTCCGTGCCGAGGTCTCCCCCGCGCTCATCGACGCGGTGCGACGGGCGCACGAGCGGGGCGCCCGCGTCGTGTCGATCTGCTCGGGGGCCTTCGTCCTCGCGGCGGCCGGCCTCCTGGACGGCCGGTCGGCCACCACGCACTGGAGGTACGCCGAGCTGCTCCAGGAGCGTTTTCCGCAGGTGAGAGTCGATCCCGGCGTGCTGTACGTGGACAACGGCGATGTTCTGACCAGCGCGGGCAGCGCGGCCGGCATCGACCTGCTGATCCACCTCGTCCGCCGGGACCATGGCCCGGGCGTGGCCAACGCGGTGGCCAGGAGGCTGGTCGTGCCGCCGCACCGGGAGGGCGGCCAGGCGCAGTTCATCGAGGCCGCCGTCACCCCCGTCGAGGACGACGACGCCGTGGCCAGGACGATGGAATGGGCGCTGGCCAATCTCTCCCGCCCGATCACGGTGGCGGTGCTGGCCCGTGTCGCCGGGATGTCGCAGCGCAGTTTCGTCCGGCACTTCAACCGCAGGACCGGGACCAGCCCGCTGCGCTGGGTGATCGCGCAGCGGATCGCGGCCAGCCTGCCGCTGCTGGAGTCGGCCACGGCGCCGGTCGAGGAGGTCGGGGCCGCCGTCGGCTTCGAAAGCCCGGTGACCTTCCGTCACCACTTCAGCCGCTCGATGCACACCTCCCCGTCCGCCTACCGGAAGGCATTCGGCCGCTGATCCGCCCGGCCCAGATCAGCTCTTGCCGGGGAGCCGCGCGACGGCACCCGCGGCTACAGCCGAGACGAACGTGGCGGCGAGGTCGCGCCGGCTCACGAGCGCCGCTCAGGGGCGGGGGATGGCGACGGCGGTGTACGGGGTGGTGGGGGTCGGGCTGGTGTCGAAGCGGGCATTGGGGAGGTACAGCCGGGTCCCGAAGGCCGCCACGGTCGCCGGTACGTCGAACCGGCGATCACTCACCCGCCGCACGACGCGGCCGCTGGTGCCCGCCGCGTTCAGCCGCAGGACGGCCACGGCGTTGAGCCGGTTCTGCACCGCGTACAACGTCCGGCCGCGCAGCAACAGGCCATCGCCCTCCCGCAATGACTCGCCGTGCAGGTTGACCCGGCGGGTCTTGCCGGACCGGTCGACGCGGAACAGTCTGCCGGTGTTCGACTGCACAACGATCAGGCCGCGGCCGTCCGGAGTCGGGGTGATGCCGTTGGCGTTGAAGCCGTCGCCGTACACCAGGTCCCCGGTGAGCGGGATCCGCGCCGCGGCGGCGGGCAGCCGTCCGCCGCGCAGCGGCAGCTTGTAGAGCACCGGGTTGGTGGAATCGGTGAACCACGCGGCGCCCTGGGTGAGGATGACGTCGTTGACGAACGCCGGGCCGGTTGCCAGCCGGTAGGAGGCCAGCACCCGGCCAGTGCGGGAGTCGATGACGCGTGCGTCGCCGCCCGTGCCGCCCGCCACGAACAACCGTCCGCGCGGGTCGGTCTTCATCCCGAGGGACGGTGTTCCGGACCCGCGGCTGATGATCGCGCCGCGTCCGGTGCGCAGGTCGGCGCGGTAGATGGAGCCGTCGGCCATGGAGCCGATGAAGGCGAACGGGCCGGGGCCGATGGCGATGCCCTCGGGCTGGAAGCCGTCGGGTAATGAGATGGAGGTCGGAGACGTCCCGGCCCGCCGGTCCGCTGTCGCTCCGGCGGACCCGCCCATGGTGATGGCCAGGACGAGTGCGGCGAGAATCGCGCGAAGGCCCCTGATTGATCGCATGGTCTGATGCCTTCAGTTGTCGACGGCCGGGGCGAACGCGGCGGCGTGGTCGCGGGCGAAGTCGGCGACGTCGCGCGGCGGGCGCCCGAGAAGGTCGGCGACCGTATCGGTGGTGAAGTCTCCCCAGCCGGATTCATACGCCCGCGCGTACTCCTCCAGCATGTCGACGATCCACTGCGGAACGCCGTAGCCGAGCAGTGTCTTGCGCTTGGCGTCGTCGCTGACCGGCACGTGCGTGATGGATCTGCCGAGAGCGAGGCTCAAGTGGCCGGCGACCTCGTCGAACGTCAGCGAGCGCGGGCCGGTGAGGGTGTACGTCTGGCCGTGGTGGCGATCCGGGTCGTCGAGGAGCACGCGGGCCGCGCACTCGGCGATGTCGCGTGCGTCGATCATGCCGACCCGCGCCGCCGCCATGTTCAGCGAGAACGTGCCGGTGGCGGCGAGGTCGCCCGCCTCGTTCAGCAGGTTCTGCATGAACCAGTGGGGACGCAGGATCGTCCAGCGCATGCCGCACCGTTCGGTCTCCCGGTCCGACAGCGCGTGCAGCCTACCGCTGCGGTTCGGCGCGTCGTGTGCCGCGCCGACGACGGACAGGCGCACGACGCGCTCCACACCGGCCTGTCGGGCGGCCCACACGGCGTTCATGTTGTGCTCCGGAGCGCGCGGCCCGTTCGGGGTGAGCAGCCACACGTCCTGCACGCCCTCGAAGGCGGGCGGCAGCGACCGGGCGTCGTCGAGGTCACCGACGAAGACCTCGGCGCCCCGCTCGCGCGGGCCGGCCGCCTTGAACTCTTCGCGGACGAGAGCCCGGAGTCTCACATCGGCGCCTTCCAGCGCGTTGATCAGCGCGGTGGACACGGTTCCGGTGGCGCCGGTGATCAGTACGGTACGCGACATGCTCATTCTCCCTTGGTGGAGGTACGGACGAGGTTGCGGACGTCCTTCGTTGGCTTGCCTGTCGCCCGGGCAACGGTGACGCGCTCCAGAAGCCAGAGCACGAGGGTCCCGGCCGAGAGGGTGGCGCCCAGGACGCACACGCCGGTCCAGCCGCTGTTCGCCCAGACCGCCGAGGCCAGCGCGGACCCCACCGCGCCGCCGACGAACAGGGAGGTCATGAAGGCGGAGTTGATCCGGTTGCGGGCCTCGGGCCGGAGCGCGTACAGGACGTTCTGGCTGCTGTTGAGCACCGCCTGATGGGCCAGATCCAGCACGATCACGCCGACGAGCAGCAAGACCAGCGAGTGCGCCCCGGCCGCGAGCGCCGGCCAGGACGCCACCAGCAGGACCGTCCCGGCGCCGGAAACGATCTGTACGTACCCGCGGTCGGCCAGCCGCCCGGCCACCGTGGCGGTCAGCGCGCCCACGACACCGGCCAGCCCGAACAGGCCGATGGCCGACTCCGACCAGCCGTACGGCGAGCCCGCCAGCAGGAAGGTCAGCGCCGTCCACAGCACGCTGAACGAGGCGAGGCTCAAGGCGCCGATACCCGCCCGCCATCGCAGCAACGGCTCGTACCGGAACATCGCCGCCGTCGAGCGCAGCAGACCGACATAAGACTGGCGTCCGCCACCTCCGCCGTCCCGGCCATCGCCGCTGTCTCCGCCGAGCCGGGGCAGGAAGGCGCGCAGCAGCACGGCCATCAACGCCATCAGGATCGCGGTCACCCAGTAGACCGTCCGCCAGCCGCCCAGCTCCGACAATGCTCCGGACGCCGTACGTGCCAGCAACAGGCCGAGCATCAGCCCGGTCATCACCGTGCCGACCACCCGGCCACGCTCGGCCGGGGCCGCCAGCGTCGCCGCGAACGGCACCACGACCTGCGCTCCCACCGAGGTCAGCGCGGTGAGGGCCGTACTGACCAGGAGGACCATGCCGTTGGGGGCGGTGGCCGAGACCAGCAGGAACACCGCGGTCGCCCCGTAGAGCGACATGGCGAGCCGCCGCCGCTCCACCAGGTCGCCGAGCGGCACCAGCAGGACCAGCCCCAGTGCGTACCCGATCTGCGCGGCCGTCACCAACAGCGCCGCCCGCGATGACCCGATCCCCAGCTCCCGGCCGATCAGGTCGAGCAGCGGCTGCGCGAAGTAGTTGCCCGCGACGGCCAGCCCGGTCGCCACCGACATGAGCAGGAGCAGCCCGCGCGACAGGCCGCCGTCCGTGTTGTGAGGTCTCATCACCATCATGCCCCCACCTTGAGCGACAGGGGATCAATGAGTCCAACGCATGTTTGTCATCGGACCGATCGCGTATCACGATTGATCCATGGAACTGCAGCAGATGCGCTACGTCGTCGCGGTCGCGGAGACGAGCAACTTCACCCGCGCCGCCGAGCAGTGCCTGGTCGTCCAGTCCGCGCTGAGCCACCAGATCGCCCGCCTGGAACGTGAGCTGGGTGCCAAGCTGTTCGAGCGCACCAGCCGCCGGGTCCGGCTGACCCCCGCCGGCGCGGCGTTCCTGCCTGCGGCCCGCCAGGCTCTCGACGCCGCCGAACGCGCCCGCGCCGAGGTGGCGGCCGCCGCCGGCGAGATCCGCGGCCGGCTCGCCATCGGCGCCATCCCCACGGTCGCGGCGGTCGATCTGCCGGCCGCGCTGAAGGAGTTCCACCTGCGGCATCGGCAGGTACGGATCAGCCTCCGCTCGGGCGCGAGCGAGGATCTCATCGAAGGGGTGAGCCAGGGCACCCTGGACGTCGCCTTCCTGGGGCTTCCCCTGGGCGTGCGCCCCAAGGGAGTCCGCGGCCGCGAACTGGCGCGCGGCGACCTCGTCGCCCTGGTCGCGCCCGATCACCCGCTGGCGGACGAGCAGTGTGTGGACCTGCACCAGCTGTCGGACGAACCGTTCGTCGACTTCCCCGTGGGCACCGCCGCGCGGGCCCAGTCGGATGAGGCGTTCGCGGCGGCCGGGGTAAGGCGCGAGGTCGCCTTCGAGGTGACGACCGTGGACTTCATCGCCCGCCTGGTCCGGCAGGGCCTGGGCATCGGGATGCTGCCCGCCGCCTTCGTGGCCGAACTCCCCGATCTGCCCATCCTCCAGCTTCGCGACGCTCCCGCCCGCATGGAGCACCTCATCTGGAGCCGCTTCCAGCCCTCCCCCGTCGCCGCGGCGTTCCTGTCCGCCCTCGGCATCTCGGCGGCGGAATCCGCAAGCTCGCCGGATTCATGATTTATCCGGAATCCGCAGCGGTGGTTCCCGACGAATACGTCAAGAAAGCGCTCAACGCTTTCGGCGTCGCCTGCGCCGTCGAAGCAGTTGAGCGTTCCCCTTACCTGCTCTGATCGGGAGGATGTGTGAAGAAGAGGCTGCGGCAGCTCGCCCTCGCCTTCGTGGCGGTTCTGATCCTCGGGTTCGTCGCTCTGACGGTGGTGATCTTCGTACCTGAATCGCTGCCGTATGTGTTCATCGCCGTGGTGGCCATCCTTGTGGTGTGCGGCATCCTGTTCGAGATCTTCGTCCTGTCCGACCCGGAGCCCCTCGACCTACCGCCGCGATCGGCCCACGACGAGACGATGGAACGACGCCGCCGCGATCCCTGGTGACGCGACAGCACAATTGCCAATAACCAAAGTCAAGTCATTATTGTCGAAGCCGCCACAGTATCGCCATAAATTCGCTATAAACTCACCATACAGACCGCCGACCTGCGCAAACGCATGAATGAATCACCTCCAAGCTATAGCTCCATGGGCGATTTGAACATCGTCCTGCGAAATAGTCAAGCTCTTGTCAAAGCGATTTATTAGCACTTATCCTCCAGGTGATCAAATCACTTTTTCTCTTTTCCTGGAGGCACCACTTGCGCCGATTAGCGCTCCCCGTCGCCGTCACGGCGATGCTCCTCCCCTTCCTCGCCCCCGAGGTCTCCGCCGCCACGGTCACCTCGAAGGCCTCCGTCGCGGTGCTCGCCGACCCGCCGCCTGCCGACGTGCAGGAGATCGGCCCCGGCCAGTACTCCGCCGACACCAAAACCTTCAAACTCACCGAGCTGGACGTGTCCGCGGGCGCGATCAGCCGTAAGCACGGTGTGGCTCTGGCCGGTGGCGATCTGGCCCGGCCGCAGTCGGCCCCGTCCACTCGCCCTGAGCTGGGCGTCTTCGGGCCGAGCTGGCAGGCCGAGTTCGCCGGTGGGGAGATCAACCGGAAACTGGAGAACCAGAACGGCACCCTCGTCGTCACGGAACTCGACGAAGGGACCTCGACCAGCTACCCCCTGAAGAGCAGCGTCTCCACCCCTGACGGCGGCGGCATCCAGACGTACGAGGCCGCCGACGGATCCAAGATCACCGAAACCACCAAGTGGGACGCGGCCGTCGGCGCGATGCGCACCACGACGACCGAGACGTACGTAACGGATTTGGGTCCCCTGAACCCGGGCGCCGAGCCCATGACCTACCCCGACGGCACCCCCATCAGCGCCGCCGACCTCCAGCTCACCTACGTCTGGTCACGGTCGGCCGGGGCGCCGAGCGCCGACCCCTGGCGCGTGACCAGCGTCGGCACCGCCGCCCTCGGCAAGTCCACGATCACCTACGACGCCCAGGCCCGGGTCAGCACCGTCAAGGAACCGGCCCGTGGCGAGAACCCCGCGTCGGTCACCAAGTTCACCTACGCCACGGCCACCACGGCCGCCGGCACCTCCTTCGGCGACTTCGCGGGCCGGCTCAAGGAGGTCACCGTCGCGTACGGAACCCAGGCGCCGCAGACCGAGGCCAGCTACTCCTACGACCCGAACGGCCTGCTGCGCACCGTGACCGACCCCAGCGTCGGCGCCACCCAGGGGACCTACGCCTACGACCCGGTGGGACGCCTGTCGTCGATCGAGTCCGCCAGCAACGGCGGCTGGCAGCTGTCCTTCCCGGCGGGCGTCGCCGCTCCCCAGGTGACCGCCACCGACACCGACATGCCGGCCAACGGCGGGACGACCGAGGGCGCGGCCGGACTCGACGACCCCAACGCCACCGAGCCGCCGGCCAGTGACTTCCTGCCGGACGGCGTGGACCCCCCGCAGTCCTACCCGAAGAAGTGCGACACGGCCAAGACCTGGATGTGGTACACGAAGTCGGGCTGCTCGGCCTGGGCATTCCATGGCGGCAAATGGCGGAAGCCGAGCTGGAAGCGGACCGCCAGCGGCTTCAAGGTCAGGGGCATCGACTACGACCACTGCACGAAGCCGGGAGCGGACCGCCCCGCCGGGTTCGACTTCCGACCGGCCTGTGACTCCCACGACTACGGGTACGGCCTGATGACCAACCAGAAGAAGCACTACAAGTACTACCTCGACCGCACTCTCAGGCGGAAGGCCGACGTGGACACCCGCTTCTACATCACCTTGAAGGACAAGGTGTGCGGGGGCTACTTCTTCCTGGTGCGGGGCGCCTGCAGGAAGATCGCGGCAGTCTACTACGCGGCTGTTCTCCTCTTCGGCATGCCCTGAGAACGGGCGTGCGCAAGCCGTAAAACCCGCTGAGTAACCTTCCACGGGCCGGATGGCGGCATCAGCCGCCATCCGGCTCCGTGGTGCGCCGGGCGCGGTGCGCCCGGAGCTTGTGGCGGTTGCCGCAGCGCTCCATCGCGCACCAGCGCCGGGCTCCGGGGCGGGAGGAGTCGACGAACACGAGCGGGCAGTCGTCGCTCGCGCACTCGCGGATGCGCTCGGAGAGCGGCCCGGACAGCAGCTCGATCATCTCCCGCGCCAGCGTCGACAGCGCTTGCGTCGCCCGCACGGGCGACACCCACCCCGCGGTCGCGCCTCCGGCGACCGGCGCGGAGACCGGCTCGTGGACCGGCTCGTGGACCGGCTCGTGGACCGGCGCGGAGTCCAGCTCGTGGACCGGCTCGGGGATCAGCTCGGGGATCAGCGGTGCTTCGGCCGCGGCCCGGTTGATGGTCGTGACCGCCTCGGCGGGGAGAGGGCGACGCGCGGCCTGGGCGTGCGCCGCGTCCCAGATCGCCTGGCGGAGGGCCTTGGCCGCGGCCAGCTCGCGGACCGTCACGGGGACCGTCATGACCGCGGCCAGTGGCGGCTCGGCCAGCCATTCGCCGAGGTCGGCAGGCTGGTGCAGGGTTTCGAACACCGCGTAACGGCCCTCGCCGCCCGTGTGGGCGAAGTCCAGGCAGACCGCGCCGGCGTCGAACCAGAACGACCCTCCCTTGGGGTCGTGCAGCATCCGGCCGGTTGTGCTCGCGCGCATGAAACCACTATAACTGGTGTCGTACGAAACCACTATTACTGGTGTCAGCGTCCGAGGAGAGCGACACATGAGCACACGGCACATCAACCCCGAGGGACTCCACCGCAGTCCGGCCTTCAGCCAGGCCGTCGTGGTCGAACAGCCGGCCAAGACGATCTACATCGGCGGGCAGAACGGCGTCGGCGCCGACGGCAAGGTCGTCGGTCCCACGGTCGGGGAGCAGGCCAGGCAGGTGTTCCGCAACCTCACGACCATCTTGGAGAGCGAGGGGGCGAGCCTGGCGAACATCGTGCACTGGCGCATCGCGGTGGTGGACGGCCACACCTTCGACGAGGGCGTTGCCGCCTTCCAGGAGGTGTGGAACCGGGCCGACCCACCGCCGGCCATCACAGTCCACGTCGTCGCCGGCCTGGGCCCCGGGTTCCTCGTCGAGATCGACGCCGTCGCCGTCGTGTGACCCCCACGGGCCGATGGCCGCCGTGACATCTGTGCGGAGGCGCTTCAGCGCCGCCGCCCCCTGACGCTCGGTGAGACCGCCGGGAAGGACGACGGGTTCCCGCCCGTCTCCACGGCTCGGTGCACCAGCACCTGGACATCGGGCGGGGAGAGGTCGACTGGGACACCTTCTTCGCGACCCTGAACCGGCTCGGGTTCGCGGGCGGTGACGACAACACCATGACCCCCGTGACCAGGAGGCTGTGGCGGCCCTCGTACGCCATGCTCGTCGTCACCTCGGCCTGGGCGACCTGCGGGCCGTACAGGATGACCCAGTCGTCGGTGTCGCGCTCGAACCCGACCCGGACCGTCGCGGCGGCACCGCCCGTGATCAGCGGGAACGTCACCACCGCGCCGACCGTCAGGGCAGCGTGCCGTGGGCGCTCAGCCCGATCTGGCCGGCCAGCTTGCGCATGATCTCAAGCTTGCCGCGAAGCCGCGACGCTGTCGACCCGTTGTTCCCAGGTGTACGCGAGGGCTCACCAGTTTCCTCAGGACAATTTATTGTTTCCTCACGACATTGTTTTCTGCTGTCGCGCGCCTTAGTGTCGGTCCGGCGGGCACCCTCAGGGCCGCCCATTGACGTTCAGGGAGAAACGCGTGTCACTTGACGACCTCGCCCGCATGATCGCCGACCCGTCGATCGAGTTCCGGCCCGAGCTGCGCTGGTGGCTGGCGGAGGGGCTGCACACCGACGAGACGCTGGTCCGCGAGATAGACACCGCGCACCGGCTGGGTTTCGGCGGGATGGAGTTCCTCGCGATGGACGAGGGCGCCATCGACCACTCCCGCTACGGCTGGGGCGCGGAGGAATGGGTGCACGACTCCCAGGTGGTCGTCGAGGAGACCACTAAACGGAACATGTCGGTGAGCTTCACCTCCGGCACGAACTGGTCGAACGCGAACCTCCCCACGATCACCCCCGACGACCCGGCCGCGGCCCAGGAGCTCGACGTGGTGTTCGAGGACCTCGTCCCCTCGGGCTCCCGCAGCGGGGCGCTGCCGCGCGTCGACCTGGACGCCGAGCCGCCGACGCTGCACATTCCCGGCCACCGCGGCAAGATCACCGAGCAGCACCTGGTGGCCGTCGTGGCCGCCCGCCTGCTGGAGACCAGCGCGACGGGCGCGATCCTCGACCTCGACTCCGTCGTCGACCTCTCCGACCAGGTGCGGGACGAGGCGCTGGACTGGAGCGCGCCCGCCGACGGCGACTGGCGGCTCTTCGTCTTCTGGATGCACGGCACCGGGCAGACCGCCTCGCCCTCGGCGTCGGTCAACTACACCGTCAACTACCTGGACCGGGACGGAGTCGACGCGGTCATCGACTACTGGGACTCGGTCGTCCTCACGCCGGAGCTGCGCGAGCAGATCAGCCGCAACCCGCGCGCGCAGATGTACATGGACTCCCTCGAACTGTCCGTCTACGGCGCCGGTGGCATGTTCTGGGGGCGCACCGTCGCCCGGGAGTTCCGCGCCCGTCGCGGGTACGACCTCACCCGCTGGCTGCCCTTCCTGATCCGGTCCGCGCCCTTCATGGCTGTCAGCACGACCTACCACAACGACGTACGCGAGGAGCACCGCGTCACCGTCGAGAAGGTGCGCTTCGACTACGTGCGTACGCTCACCGACCTCTACATCGAGAACATGCTGCGCCCCTTCGCCGCGTTCCTGCACGACAACGGGATTTCGCTCCGCGCCGAGATCAGCTACGGACTGCCGTTCGAGCTCACGCGCCCGGGACCTGAGGTCGACGGCATCGAGACGGAGTCGCTGGAGTTCGCCGCGCAGATCGACGCCTATCGCTTGCTGGCCGGGCCGGCTCACCTGTTCGGCAAGCAGTACTCCTCCGAGACCGGCGCGACCACCCGCAACCACATGCTCGACCACCGCTTCTACGACCAGATCATCGCCACCCAGCTGGCGGCGGGGATCACCAAGACCGTGCTGCACGGCTGGGCGAGCACCGCGGGCGCGGAGGGCGTCACCCATTGGCCGGGACATGAGGGCATGTGGCCGATGTTCTCCGAGCGGTTCGACACGCGTCAGCCCGCGGCGGAGTTCTACCCGCTGTGGAACAAGGCGATCGGCCGCTACCAGTGCGTCCTGCGGCAGGGCCGGCCGCGGATCGACGTGGGGATCCTCCGTACCGACCACTTCACCGACAACACCTCAGGGGTGGCCCTCCTCGACCAGGACGGTCGGCGGATCCCGGACGAGGACGCCTACGGGCGCATGTGGATGCGCGACCGGGACAACCACTGGTGGCGGGACCTGAGCATGCAGGACGCCGGGTGGACCTACGAGTTCTTCGACGGGTCACTGCTGCTGCGCGAGGAGGTGTCGTTCGCGGACGGGATCGTGCAACCGCACGGCCCGGGCTACCAGGCGCTCGTCGTCTATCAGGACACGCTCGACCCGGACGTGGCGGTCAAGCTCCTGGAGTGGGCGCGGCAGGGGCTGAAGCTGCTCATCGTCAACGGCGCCACCGAGCTCAAGTGGCTCACGGCCGGCCAGTACACCACCCACCCCCGAGCCGCCGCCCGCACCCCGGGACTCGACGGCCGCGACGAGGAGCTCGCCCAGACGATGGCGCGACTTCGCGCGCTGCCGACCGTCGCCGAGGTGAACGACCCGGCCGGCACCGTCGAGGCGCTGCGCGAGCTCGGCATCGCCGGACGCGCCGAGTTCATCGGAGAGAACCGCAGCCTGCTCAGCCACCTGCGTGAGGACGGCGACCTGCTGCACCTGTACCTGTACCACTTCCTGTACGAGACCGGCGAGCCGACCACGGCCGAGATCGCCCTGCCCGGCACCGGGACCGCGCACCGGATCGACCCCTGGACCGGCGACATCCACCCGCACCCCGGCATCCGGCACGAAGCGGGGCGAACGATCATCACCGTGAGCTTGGCGCCCGGGGAGACCGCGCTGTTCACGATCGACCGCTCGGCGCGGGAGCCGGCGAGCTCCGAGCCCGTCGAGCCGCGCCTCCTCCAGGAGATCGCGGAGTGGACGACCACGGTCGAGAGCTGGGACGCCGGCGAGCTCGAGGTGATCAGCGAGGACCGCGGACTCGGCTACGAGACCCGGGAGGTACGGCCCACCACCGCGATCACCAGCCTCGACGGCGGCCACGGCCCGCTCCGCCCGTGGAAGGACCTCCCCGAGGTCGGTCCCGAGGTCAGCGGCGTCGGAGCATACGACGCGACGTTCACCTTCGAGGACGCGCCTGTCGCGGGAGCCAGGTATGTGCTCGACCTCGGGTCGACGGCGGGCGGTCTCGGCTCCGTCCAGGTCAACGAGGGCCCGGTCAAGGGCTTCGACACCTCCCGCCCGACCGTGGATGTCACCTCCGACCTGCGGCCCGGGGAGAACACGGTGACGGTCCGGGTGTCGAGCTCACTGAACAACCGGCTGCTCGCCCGCGGCTACTACGACTCGATTCCCGACATCGCCGCGCAGCTCGCCGGAGGCGCTGGGACGCAGCGGACCGAGGTACACGACCACGGCCTGCTCGGACCGGTGCGACTGCTGCTACTGCGCGAAGCGACGGCGAACTGAACCAGCCGGGAGGGCGGGCGGCGGGCTGGGTCGGGCGGGCGGGCGACCGGACGCGCGGGGCGCCTCGGCATCCGGTCGCCCGCCTGACCGACCGGCAGTAGGGTTCCGGGGATACAACGGGAGAGGGGAGGCACATCGTGACGCGGGCGCAACGCCACGAGCTGGACGATCAGGACATCGACCTGTCCTCCGTCATCGCCCCGGACCTCCTCGATCCGCGCGTCTCCCTCTCCTCGATCATCCACTGGGCGGACAGTCACGCGGTTCGGCTGGCGCTCATGGCCGCCGTCGAATTCCCCGTCAACGATTTGCCGATGTTCCTCGTCGTGAACCAGCTCAGCTACCGGGGAGCGATGCGCCCCAGTGACCTCGCGCTGGCCCTCGGAACAGGACGGGCCAATCTCACCAAGATCGCCCATCGCCTGCACGACGCCGGCCTCATCGTGCGTGTTCGCGAGCCGTCGGACGAACGCAGCGTGCTGCTCGCCCTCACTCCCCGCGGACGGGAGATCGGGGAGCGGATCATGGAGTGCGTCCAGCAGGACCTTGAGTCGCTCCTGGCGGACTGGAGCGACGAGGACGTGGACACGCTCAAACGCCTCCTCGCCCGCTTTGCCCGCGACACGATGTGGAAACTGCCGACGCCGAAAGGCCATGCCAGGTCGGGCTGAGATCTGCTGGTCACCACGACATCGTGACCGAGGTCATCAGCCCGCTCCCGGCCGCGTCGGGTTATGCCCCTGGGGAAAGCTTTCCGCCCGCCACGCCCCGGACGGCGCTGTCGATCAGTTCCTTCACCCGGGCGGCCGGAACCGGAACGCCCGGGGTCTCGAAGAACCAGCGGAACGCCTCGTCCTGGCCGACCCCCTCAGGCGCCTGCCCCGGGAAGTACGGCTGCACGTACACCGGCGTGCCCGGTTCGACGCGCCAGCTGTCGGCGAGCGACCCGGCGTCCACCGCGTCGTAACCGAGGACGTCCAGCAGCGCGGTCACCTCGGCCTTCGCGGCCGGGTCGTCACCCGCGATGGGCAGGGCGCTGCGGTCGGCGGCCCCGGCAGGCCGGGCGCTGGTGGACAGGCGGTGGAAGTCGATGTTGTTGAACGCCTTGACCAGGCGTGAGCCGGCCAGGTGCCGCTGCACCAGGGCGCTGGAGGTCAGCTCGTCGGAGTCCAGCTCGGCGATGCGGCCGTCGCGCTCCGGGTAGTAGTTCATCGTGTCGATCACGATCTTGCCCGCCAGAGCGGCGGCCGGCAGCTGCTCGTAGGCGTGCAGCGGAACGGTGGCCACGACCAGGTCACCCGCCTCGGCGGCCGCGGCCGGTGTAGCCGCGCGGGCCTGCCCGCCCAGCTCCGTCACGAGATCGGAGAGAGTCTCGGGGCCGCGCGAGTTGCTCAGAACGACGTTAAGACCGGCGGCGACGGCGAGGCGGGCCAGCGTGCCGCCGATCATTCCGGTGCCTATGAGGCCGAGAGTCTTGGTCATGGCGTCTCCATCTCAGTGGGGAAATTTACGGGACATCTGCAAGATACAGCACACATGCAAGAATAAAGACACATGTACGGTAGGCTAGAGTTGTGGATGTGACAACGACCAGAGACAGCAATCCCCCGAAGCTCGACCTGCGCGTGCGACGCACCCAGGCGGCCCTGCGGCGCACTCTGATCCAGCTCGCCGAGGAGCGGGACCTGTCGCAGATCAGCGTCGCCGACGTCGCCGAGCGGGCCGAGGTGAGCCGCTCCGCCTTCTACTCCCATTACCGGGACGTACACGAGCTGGCCGAGGCCGCCTGCACCGCCATGGTCGACGACTTGATCGAGTCGCTGCCCGCCCTCGCCTGCGAGACGGCGGACGAGGCGCCGGACCCGGTCCAGGCGCTGGCGGCGTTCTTCGCCAACCTCGCCGAGTACGCCGGTCTCTATCGCAGCCTGCTGGGGCCGCAGGGCAGCGCGCGCGTCATCGACCACGTACGCCGCCGGATCACCGCGACCATCCACCTCGCCGCATGCGCGTCACCGGTCGCGGCGCCTGAGGTCCCGCATGACGTACCCGCCGCGTTCACCGCCGGCGCGCTCATCGGCGTGGCCTCCGACTGGCTCCAGCGCGGCTGCCCGCGGACACCGAACGAGATGGCCGCGTCGACCTGGCCCCTCCTCGCCGCCCTCCACCACCTCGACGGCACACCCACCCACCACTGAGGCGGTCGGCTATCTCCCCCCGAAGGGGGCATTCCCATCAAGGGACCCCAGCCACGACAGGCCGTCACAGGGATTGAGGCGGTCGTCTGACAAACCACCCCCTTCGGGGGACGGCGGCCACGATGGGTGGCTCAGATTTCCTTGACGAACACGATGGCGTCGATCCGGTCGATGGCGGCCGGGTCAAGAGACAGGTAGGTGTGGTCGGCCGGCACGCGAGGCGTCAGCTTCCGGTCGAGGGTCGCGGCGAGGCGGCCGGGATCGATGACGGCGCGGGCGTGGGGCAGGGTCGACAGGAGTCCTTCTAGGGTGTCGGGAGGAGGGACGTCGGAGTCGCGGGTGCCGAAGGTGGCGGCGGCGAAGGCGTACTGGTCGCCGAGGTGGGTGCCGATGATGGCGCCCGCGCTCCACCACTGGAGCGACTGACCCGCGAACCACAAGTGACTCTTGTCGCGCTGCAGGTGGCGGTTGCCGGCGAACGCGAGCGTGGGGCCGCGACGGGCCTCGCGGCGGACGATGGCGTCGAGGTTGTCGGCCATCATCGCATCGCGCAGGCACATGAGCGTGCCGAGGCGGGTGGGCGCGGTGTCGGCCAGGCCGGCGTGATAGCGCAGGAGCCCGGCGGCGGTGCGGACGTGCAGGTCGGCGCGCCACCAGTCGTCGGGTGAGGTGGTGGCCGTCAGGTGGGGGGCGTGCGCGGTGAGCAGCACGCGCAGGTCGTCGGCGATCAGGCGCAGTTCCTTGGCCTCGGGGGTGCGGCCGACGGACTCGGTGGGATCCATGATGCCCCGGTCGATCCAGCGCTCGTCGGATCCGAGGAGTTCGTCAAGGGTCTCGCGGCTCCAGGCCAGGTCGAGGTGGGCGGCGAGGTAGTCGTACAGCGCGGTCAGGGCTGGGCGGGGACTGGCGACGCCGATCACCTCCAGCGGGGCGTCGAAGCCGTAGAAGCGGAGCCGCTCGTGCGGGGGACGCTGCTCGTTGTAGGCGCGCATCCAGCGCAGGAGCTCACGGTTGGCGGGTGAGGCGCCGAAACCGTGGCTGAAGCCGCGGCTCATCGCGTCGTCGAGGGTCGCGGTGCCGTCGGTGACGTACGCGTCGGCGACCAGGGCCGCGAGACAGTCGCTCTCCAAGGCGATCGAGCGGTAGCACTCGCGCTCGACGAGGTGGAGGAAGAGCTCGTTGCGCAGCTCGAGGAAGGCTTCGACGCCGTGGGTGGGCTCGCCGAGGCCGAGCAGGCGGGTGGCCGGAGACAGGAGCGCGGTGAGGGCGCCGCCGGCGAGGGGACGGGCGGCGTCCCGGCTGAAGGCCGTCATGCATTCGACTGTATCGTTGAACTCTTAGTTTAAACTTTGGCGGCCTTTCTGGCTGTTTACGAGCGCGTACCCTCAAACAGAGTTGTCGGCATCGACCGCGTCCGCGAACGCGCCCATGGACGTGAAGGTCCAGTCCGGGGTGACGTCGGCCGACGGCGCCGGCGTCGCTCCCCCGCCCGGGCTGTCATGGCGGCGGTCGATCCACACTGTCGGCAGGCCCGCCGCCTTGGCCGGCACGTGGTCGTGGAACAGGCTCTGCGCCACGTGCAGCAGCTTGCCGTCGGCCACCCCGAGCCGCCCGGCCTCGCTCATCAGCGCCTCGAAGTTGCGGGGAGACGGCTTGTAGGAGCCGATGTCCTCAGCGGTGAGGACGCTGGTGAAGGTGACGCCGAGGCGCTTGTTCGAGCCGGCGAAGGAGGCCCGGTCCACGTTGGACAAGATGATGAGCTTGTACCGGCGCGCGAGCCGCTCGAGCGCCTCCGCCGAGTCGGGGAAGGCCGGCCAGTCAGGCACGGAGACCGCCAGCCGCTCGGCCTCCTCGTCGCTGACCGGCACGCCGAGCTTCGTACCCAGGCCCCGCATCGCGCGGGCCAGGATGCGGGGGTAGAGGTCGCCGGGGTGCTCGACCTCGGCCTGCGCCTCGTGCGTCGCGTACGCCGTCAGCAACTGCTCGTCAGTCATCCGGAGACCATGCGTGCCGGCCCACTCACGCAGGACGGCCGCGATACCGGCCTCCCAGTCGATGAGGGTCCCGTAGCAGTCGAAGCTGAGGGCATCGAAATCGCTGAAGGTCACCGTGCACGCTCCTCTTCCGCACTGCGCCTTCCAGGTCGGCGAGCAGCCGACGGCACAGCTCGTCGGCGACGGCGCCCGCCACCGTAACCGGGTGAATCGACACGGTTAACCGTATAACAGGCAGCCAGGCGATCCGAGATCGTCTGCCAGTCGTTGACAGCGCTCCTCATTGACAGCGCCCCGAAGATCGGACAACCTACCGGAACGGAAGATTATGCGGCAGTGCATAATTATGCAACGGGAGCTGCGATGCGCAAGCGCAGAGTGATCATCAACACCGACGCCAAGAACGAGGCCGATGACCAGTTCGCCATCGTCCACGGGTTGTTGTCGCCGACTCTCGACATGCGCGGGCTCATTCCTGCCCATTTCGGCACCTGGCGGTCGCAGCGGAGCATGGAGGAGTCCCGCGAGGAGATCGATCTCCTGCTGGATCTGCTCGGCCTGACCGGCTCCGTCACCGTCGCGAACGGCGCGGCGACGCCGCTGCCGGACGAGCACACCGCCGTGGACTCCCCCGGCGCCCGGCTGATCATCGAGGAGTCGAAGCTCGCGAGCGAGGAGGATCCGCTCTATGTGGCCTTCCTCGGGCCGCTGACCGACATGGCCTCGGCGATCCTGCTGGACCCCGACCTCGTACGACGGCCGGTGGTGGTGATCTGGATCGGCGGCTCGGGATACCGCGGCTACGACGAAGGCTCGCGGATCGAGTTCAACCTCTCCAACGACATCCACGCCGCCAACGTGGTGTTCGACTCCGGCATGACCGTGTGGCAGGTGCCCAGAGACGTCTACACCAAGGTCTCGGTGAGCTACGCCGAGCTGGCGGAGAAGATCGGCGACGCCGGCCCGCTGGGCCGCTACCTGATCAAGCAGCTGCACGAGTGGAACGCGACGTACCACCCCGGCCCGATCGAGTCCCGCTCCCTGGGCGATTCACCGGCCGTCGCGCTGATGCTCTTCCCCGCGAGCGGAAACCTGCGCGTCAGGCCCGCTCCCCGCTTCGGCGCGGACGGCTCCTACCTGCCCGGCTCGAACCACCCGATCCGGGTCTGCGAGGAGGTCGACGTGCGCTTCCTGCTGGAGGACATGTTCGCCAAGATCCGGGCCTTCGGGCGCGAGCACGACTGACGCGCGGGTGTGACCGGTCAGGCGTCCGTCATCTCGTCCTTGTGACGGAACAGGCTCCGGTATTCCTGAGGCGAGGTGCCAAGGTGCCGATGGAACACGGCCCGCAAGGAAGCGGGAGCGCCGAGCCCGGTGAGGCGGCCGATCTGCTCGATGGGCACGGTGGTCGCCTCCAGCAGCTCGCGTGCCCGGTCGATGCGCGCGTCGGTCAGCCAGGCCATGGGCGGAGTGCCGGTCTCCTCGCGGAAGCGGCGGATCAGCGTCCGCCGCGACATATGGGCGCGTTCCGCGAGGTCGTCGACGGCGAGGGGCTTCGCCAGGTTGTCGATCATCCACTCCCGCAGAGGAGCAAGCACATCTCCGCTCGCTTCGGGGCGGAACTGTTCGACGAACTGCGCTTGACCTCCCCGTCGCCGTGGCGGCGCGACGAGATCACGTGCGCGTGTGTTCGCCGCCGCGGCGCCGAGGTCGGTGCGGATCAGGTGCAGGCACAGGTCGATCCCCGCGGTGACGCCGGCGGAGGTGAGGATATCGCCGTCGTCGACGTAGAGCTGATCTGGCAGGACATCGACGCGTGGGTAGCGCCGACGCAACTGCTCGGCCGCGCGCCAGTGTGTGGTCGCGGGGCGTCCGTCGAGCAGCCCGGCCGCGGCAAGGGTGAAGGCCGCGGTGCAGATGGAGACGAGCCGGGCGCCTCGGGTGTGGGCCGCCCGTAGCGCCGCCAGCAGCTCAGCTGACGGGGTCGCGTCAATGTCGTCGTAACCCGGAATGATCACAGTGTCGGCGTCGTCCAGCGCCTCGAGGCCGGCCGCGACGGTGATCGCGAAGCCGCACCCCGGCACCAGTCCGGTCTCGGTGTCAGCGCAGACCGTCAGCTCATAGTGGGGGTCCATGGTGAAGATCTGCGTCGCGGCACCGAACTCGAGCGGGAGCACCCCGGGCTGTACGAGCACTGCGACGTGGTGTCTGTCTGCCATAGTGGCACGATTGTAGCGCCGAATGGCATCCGTGCCACTTTTGCCCGGGTTCCGCCTCGTACCGTCGAGTCATGACCGATACCGCCGCCCTCTCGGAAGGGCCGCAGAACGACGTACTCGCTCTCCCGACCGGGCCGCTGGTTGAGGCGAGCCTCGCCGCGGCACGGGCCGCAGGTCCCCGAACGCATGGGACTGCTGACCTACCTGACCTACGAATGGCCCGTGGGGAGAGTAGGCCCACAAGAATTGGAGTCAAGCATGTCGAATTTTGTCGAATTCACGTTCAGCGGGCAGCCGGGATACAGCGAACCGGCGGTCCGGAAGATCGTCACCAGTTCGATTCCCGTCAGGACGATCGCCATCTACTGTTTCGACCCCCGGGCGGCCGGCGTCGCGCAAGCGGTGGCCGATTACTTCGGTGACGAGGTCTATCCTGGAGAACTCATTCTCGACGAGACCGGCCGGAAAATAGGTTCTACCGCGACGGTGTTCCCCCTCATCGTCGGAGGCGGACGCGCGGCGGACGCTCTTCGCTCGATCACCGTCTCCCAGCACCTGTTCGGAATCGAGCGGGTTGTCGTCGTACACCATTCCTTCTGTGGCGGGACCTCCTTCACGGAGGAGGGGATCATCGACGCGTGGAAGCGTGAACAGCACACCGATATCTCGTCCGTGTACGACTGGGACGGCATCCGCATCGCCGACTTCGAGAAGTCACTCAAGTACGACGTGAACCTGATCCGTAACAGCCAAGGCACGCCGAAGCACGTTGAGATTCATGGCCTCTTCTACAACGTCGATTCCGGCGAGCTGACAGAGGTCGTCCGGGACGTTCCCACCGAGGCCGCACCCGGGCCAGAACCACGAGAGGTGACGGCTCAGGCGTCAGGGGCGATCCGCTGAGCGGTCAGCGTTCTGCGGCGAACGACCATCCACCCCGCCGCACGCCGCTAATTCCAAAGAAGGAGTAACAACTAGACTTTGATGAAAGGGATCGATGCCCTGTACTTCACCTACCCGATCCGTCACGGCCTGATGGACGCCACGGCGAACGTGGCCCTGGCCGCGGAGGAGAGCGGCGTGCGGGCGATCGTGAACATGTCGCAAATCTCCGCCCGCCGCGACTCCGCCAGCAACGCGGCACGCCAGCACTGGGTCGCCGAACGCGTGCTGGACCGCTTCCCGGTGGCCGTCACCCACATCCGCCCGACCTTCTTCGCCCAGTGGCTGATCGACACCTGGGCCGACGGAACCGGCGAACTGCGGTTGCCCTTCGCCGACGGACGCCATGCCCCGATCGCTGAAAGCGACCAGGCAAGGGTGATCGCGGCCATCCTGGAGGATCCCGCCCCGCACGCCGGCAAGATCTATCCGCTGTACGGGGCGGTGGAGCTCAACCACTACGAGATCGCCGAGAAGATGTCGCAGGCGCTCGGCCGTCAGGTCACGTACGTGCCCATCAGCCTCGACGAGTTCAGGACCATCCTGGAGAACCGCGGCGCGCCGGAGCACCTCATCCAGCACCTTCTCGCCGTCGCGGTCGACTACCGCAACGGCGTCTTCGCCGGCACGAACGACCTGGTGAAGAAGATCGGCGGCGCCGACCCCCTCGATGTGGAGGGCTTCGTCGCCCAGAACCGGGCGGCCTTCGACCCGCACACCGCCTGAATGGCTGCCCGCGATGCGGCCGAGCAGCCCCGCGCCTCCTGACCGAGGCTGTCGCCGCTCACGTATGCGGTCCCGTCGGCGCGGGGCCGGGTCAGTGCTGGATGTCGCCTCTGGCCTTAGCCATCGGGAGCAGGTCGAAGACACTGATCACGCGCGTGATCTCGCCGTTCTCGACGGTGAGGTAGTCGATGCCGCGGAAGTCCTTCAGGATGGGCGTGTCGACGGCGTACACGGTCGCCGCGTTCGTGTCGTTGCCCAGGACGTCGATGACGGTGGCGCCGATGAGCGTGTTCGCGAACGGTTCGAGGAACCGGCGGTAGCCCTCTACTCCCTCGAACGTGCCGGTCGGGGCCTCGCACACGACGTCGTCGGCGAGCAGGCTCAGGGCCTTCTCTACGTCCTTGCTGGTCCACGCGCGGACGAAGTCCTCGGCGACCTTCTGGGCGAGCGCGTTCGTTGCGGTCACAGCACAGTTCCTTTCGTGGTGCTTTGTCCCTGGCAAGGCCGGGACGCTCGAAGCCGCCTCCTGTAGGTGGCTCGTCTGCCCGCAGCTTCGCCGAGGTATATGTCAGGTGCTGTCATATACATAGGTAAATTTGGAACCATGAGGTCCGAGCGCCTGCTGTCGATCATGCTGCTGCTCCAGACCCACGGCCGGCTGGCCGCCGGAGACCTGGCCGAGCGCCTGGAAGTGTCGGTCCGCACCGTCATGCGCGACATCGAGGCGCTGTCGGCGGCCGGTGTGCCCGTCTACACCGTGCGCGGGCCCCATGGCGGCATCGCCCTGCTGCCCGGCTACCGCACCAACGTCACCGGCCTGACCGCCGACGAGGCTCGCGCCCTGTTCGTCCTGCTGTCCGATCATGCTCACACCGAGCTGGGCCTGGGCCGGGCCCTCGGCTCCGCGCTGCGCAAGCTGATGGCCGCCCTGCCCGCCCCGCACCGGCCGGACGCCGACCTGGCCAGCCGTCGTATCCTCATCGACCCGGTGCGCTGGCGCGGCGGGCCGGCACACCCCGCCACCGGGCCGGCCGTCGACCTGGCCGTACTCCAGCAGGCGATCTTCACCGACCGGCGGCTGCGCCTGCGCTACCGGCACGGCCGCGACAACCGCGTCCGCTCCTACACGCTCGATCCGTACGGCCTGGTCAACAAGGCAGGCGTCTGGTACCTCGTCGCCGACCACCGCGGCGAGCCCGCACTCTTCCGAACCGACCGAGCCTTGTCAGCCGGCATCCTCGACGAGCCCGTACGACGCCGCGACGGCCTCGAATTGGCCGACGTCTGGGACGGCCTGCGCCGCCACATCGACGACATCCCCGCCCCACTGCCCGTCACGGTCAGCGTCCACCGGGACATCCTTGCCAGATTCCTGCGCATCCACGAAGCGGACCTGGCCGGGCCTCCTCCCACCGACCTCTCGCCGGACGCCGACGACCACCCGGAGCGGGTGCACGTCGAGCTGCGCTTCCGCTCCCTGGCCGCAGCCGAGGTACTGCTGGCCTTCGGCACCGACGCCGAAGTCCTCGCTCCGGCCGAACTCCGCCAGGCTCTGGCCCGTAAGGCGGCCGAGGTCGCCGCCCGCTACACCACCGACACCGATCACCGGTAGGGCCGCTCTTAAGATCATCCCGGAACTTTCCCCTACAGGAAGAGCTCACTCATGCGCACCATCTACGCCATCACCCATCCGGAGGCGACGCACCACGTCGAGGGCTGAAAGGTTGCCAAGCTGTCCGGCGTGGAAGCGACCCTGGACCGCAGGCTGCGGGAGAAATCCTACGGAGAGGCGGGGGGAAGGCCAGTGGCGTCCTGGATCAAGATGCCGATCGAGTCGGTCGGCCATGCCAGTTTCCGGGCGCCGTCCGGCAGCATCACCACGCTGCGCGAAGACGACTTCTTCCACAACCGTCAGGTCGTCATCCTCGGTGACACCCGCCATCTCGACTCCGCCGAAGCCGGCTGACCTCTACCTGGCCCGCCGAGCTCACGAAGCCCTGTGGTCACCAGGCCGCGCGCGGCGGGTCGCCCTCACCCGGACGCTGGTCGACTGTGATCGGCACCGAGGTGGCCGCGCCGTCGGTGAGGCCGACCCGGTAGGCGCGCCAGTCGTGCACATACAGGAGGTGCTCGCCGGTTCCGTCGACGCTGAAGCGCAGGCTCAGTGAGGCGCCGGGCGGCAGCTCCGGCCGGGCCAGGACCTGCGCCGGCCCGCCTGCCACGGGGACGCGTTCGACGACGTGCCCGGAGGCGTAGATCAACGCGCTGCCGTCGGGGGTGTGGGCCACCGACTCGATCGGCATGGCGCCCGTGGTGTTCTTGATGATCCGGGACGCGGCACTTTCCGGGTCGGCGTCCAGGCGGGCGAGGTCGAGCGAGGCGATGGCCCGGCCACCCAGCACGTACGCGAGCGAGCGGCCGTCCGGGGCCCAGGACAGGCCGGACACCATCGAGTGCGCCATCGTCTTCCAGTCCCGGCGCCGGCCGGTGGCGACGTCGAGCACGGAGATCTTGGCGCCACCTCCGATGAGCGGCGTGGAGTAGGCCAGCCGGGTGCCGTCAGCGCTGAGGGCGAGGTCGAAGACGAACGTCAGGTCGTCGGGGTCGGTCTGCGTGACGGCCACCGGCTTACCGGGCCGCCCGTCCTCGCCGAGACGTACCAGGAAGAAGCAGATGCGGGGCTTCTTCGGCTCAGTCCAGCCGGCGACCGCGAACGTGCGGTTGTCCCGGGCGGCGGCCACGAGGTGCCAGGAACTCTCAGCGCCGGGCGGCAGCGGGATGTTCGCGATGAACGACCCGGTCTCGGCGTTGTGCACGGCGGGCGGCACCGGAGTGAAGACGGCGGTCTTGGACCTGCCGGGGAAGTGGGTGAGCGGAGTGCGCGCGGAGACGAAGAACCGCGGCGGGCCCGTCGCGGTCAGGGGCGCTCCGGTCGCCATGGGCTCGGCCAAGGAGGTCGCCATCGGGAACGGGTGCCGTACGGGACCCGAGGACACCATGGGCGAGGGCAGCGACGGGACCACCGTGAGCGACGTCAGGGGCTGGGGTGCGCTGATGAGCGACACCCGGTCGGCGGCCGGATCGGCGCATCCGGCGACCAGGACGGCCAGGGCTAAACCGGTCAGGGCGGCGGACGTACGTGACGACGACATGTAGCGATCATCGCATGGGGCGGCAGCGACGCGCATAACACAGAGCGGCCGGGCGACATGGCGGTTGACCTGCGGATTCGCGAGGGCAGTGGGCATGGTTCCGGCGCATTGTTAGAGGTTTGTCAAATCTTCAGTGGATGTGATCTTCCCAAACCTAAGATCACCTCCATGCTGATTCACCGAACCTTACGGACGATCACCGTCCTCGCCGCGACGTTCACCGTCGCGTTGTCCGGGGCGGTCACAGGCGGCGCGAGCGCGGCGATGGCCGACGAGAGCCGGCCCAAGCCCGACCGTCAGCTGCTCTTCTACAACCACGCCTACAGCGTCGTCGACAAGGAGACCGCCGACGCGGTCGAGAACTCCGACTACCTCCGGAAGTTCGCCAACTTCGAGGTCCGCACCACGACCGGTGGCGGGATGACCTGGAAAGGCCGCTACCTGAAGGGCCGCGAGACCTATCTGGAGCTGTTCTCGGTGGGCGACCTGCCCGGCCAGGACGCCGAGTTCGGCTCCGCCGGGCTCGGGACCTCGGTCGAGCGCGCGGGGGACCTCGCCACGGTGACCGAGCGCCTGAAGGCCGCGGGGATCGCCAACCCGTTCCCGTACCGCCAGACCCGTGACTTCGGCGACGGGGTCAAGGTGCCGTGGTTCGACACCATCCGTACCACCGGCGACCAGTACGACGCCTTCGACCCGTGGGCGATGGAATACCTGCCGGAGTACTTCGCCGACCCGCGCAGCAAGACCGAGCCCGAGAGCTTCCCCGGCGACGTCGGCCGGGAGCGCTACCTGCCCGACGACTACCGCGACCACCTGATGCGTGACGTGACCTCCATTCGCATCGGGGTGCCCGCTCGTGACCTCGCCAACACGGTGCCGCTGCTGCGTGCCGGCGGCTTCACCGTCCGGACGCTTCCCGGCGGTGGCGTCGTCGCCGAGGGCGGCGGCACCCGGATCCAGCTGGACTCCGTCGCGCGCGAGCAGGCCGGCCTCAAGCAGATCCAGATGTCGCTCAACAAGCCCCTGCTGTCCATGACCGAGGAGCGGATCGGCCGGTCCACCCTCGCCGTCGGCCCCGGCGCGCGCGCCGTGTGGACCTTCGACGCGCCCGCCAAGTAAGCATCACACCGCCGCTGTCCTTCAGGCCCGGCGCGGCGCGATGGATGCGGTCAGTGCGGAAGCTCCACCGACAGGTGCGGGCTCAGCGCCCGGAGGAAGTCCGCCGCGTCGAACATCGCGCCCGCCGAGGCCAGGCCCGTCGTCCGGGTATGCCCGGCGAGGATCCGCTGGACAGCCTCCACCGCCAGAGGTGCGGTGATGGCGTAGATGTCCTGGCCCCGGGCCGTGGCGCGGCGCTCGACGCCGCCCGCGCGTACCAGGACGTCGACGACGAAAGTCTGGTTCGACCGCCCCAGGGCGTCGACCGGCTCCGGCGCCGGCGTGTCCTCCCGGGCCAGGTCCCTCGCGGCTTCGACGGTCATGTAGGTGCGGACTTCAGGCACGGCCAGGTGACTTGGAACGGTGACGACATCGGCCATGGTGAACTCCGCGATCACCGCCCGCCGGCCCAGCGGCTCTGGAAAGAGCCAGTCCTGCTCCACCGCCTTGTCGTCGTGGTATTGCAACGCGCCGTCCGTGAACCGCACCCGACGGCCCCCGCGACGCTCATGGGACACCTGTCCGGCCGCCCGCGTGCCCGCGGTTGGACGCCAGCTGCTCAGCCCGTACGCGACGTGCGCCTCGTCCGCGGCGGTCCACTCTCTCATCGCCGCGGTCACCAGCAGGTCGCCCAGCCCACCGTAGAAGGCCATCGCCGGCACCACGGGTCGGGTGGCCGCCGTGTGGTCGGCGAACATCGCGGCGTTCGCCTCGATCTCGGCCGCGACGTCGACGTACGGGATCCCCGCGCGCGAGGCCGCCTCGACGACCGGGCCGCCCGTCACCGCGAACGGTCCCGCGCAGTTGATCACGGCCGCCGCACCGGCGAGCGCCCGGTCCAGTGCGCGCGCGTCGTCCACGCCGGCCGGCCGCACGACCACGTCGGCCCACTCGGCCGCCAGCGCCGCCAGCCGAGCCGCGTCCCGGCCGGAGATGACAGTGGCGATGCCACGCCTGCGTAGCTCGGCGACGACGAAGCGGCCGGTGTGCCCTGTCGCCCCGTAGACCACCACTGCGACCGTCGTGCTCATGGTTCCCCCATCTCGATGTTCTGAGGGCCTCAGTCTCGCGGTGGGCGGGACCCGACGGTGAGGGTCCGGAACGCCATCATGCGTACACTTTCGGACATGCCCACCGTCGCGCTGCTGACCGCCGGTCACCTGCTGCACTTCGAGCTGGGGGTGGCCTACGAGATCTTCGGCAATCCCCCGAGCGAAGCCACGGAGGGCTGGTACGAGGTACTGCTCTGCGGGCCGGGGCCGGTGCGGGTCGGCCCGTTCATGGTCGAGCCCGACTGCGGGCTGGAGCGCTCGGCCGGTGCCGACACGGTGATCGTGCCCGCGTGCGCCGACATCGACGATCCGCCGCCGGCGGAGCTGGTCGAAGCCGTACGCGCGGCCCACGAGTCGGGGGCCCGGATCGCCTCCCTCTGTACCGGAGCGTTCGTGCTCGGCGCCGCGGGCCTGCTGGACGGCCGGCGGGCCACCACTCACTGGGCTCACACCGCGGAGCTGAGCGCCCGCCATCCACTGGCCGTGGTCGATCCGGACGTCCTGTACACCGACAACGGCAGCGTGCTCACCGCCGCGGGCAAGGCCGCCGCCGTGGACCTCTGCCTGCACCTCATCCACCTCGACCACGGCGCCGCCGTCGCCAACTCCGTCGCCCGCCGCCTCGTCATGCCACCGCATCGGCCCGGCGGTCAGGCCCAGTTCGTGGCCACGCCGATGCAGGTCCGGGGCGACCACCTGCTCGCCGACCTGTTCGCCTGGGTCCGGCAACGGCTGGATCAGCCGCTGACGGTGACCGACATGGCGCGGAAGGCGAACACGAGTCCGCGCAATCTCGGCCGGCAGTTCCGGTCAGTGGCCGGGCAGACGCCGCTTCAGTGGCTCCTGACCCAGCGCGTACGCCGTGCCCAGGAGTTGCTGGAGGCCACCGACGAGAGCGTCGAGGCGGTCGCCGTCGCCACCGGCATGGGCACCGCCACGACGCTGCGGCGCCAGTTCAAACGGATCGTCGGAGTCCCACCTGACAGCTACCGGCGCTCCTTTCGCAGCGCGGATCGAGCAGGCTCGCTCCGGTACGGAGAAGGTGACGGTATCGAGATGAGCCCCGGATAGGCTCCACTCGACGCAGCCCGGATCCTTTCCCTGTGGGAGCCGCTATGGCGGGTGGAACGAACCAGCTGAACCTGTGGGTGGTCGACGACTCCGCGGATCCGCAGGAACTGGACGAGCTGACCGCCGCGCTCCGCGCCGAACTGCTCGACATGGATGTCATGGTCAGCCTCTCCCAGGCGGGTGCGACGCCGCCGGGCAGCAGGGCGATCCTGTCCTTCGCCATCGGCGGCCTGACGGTCGCGCTGGCGGGCACCGAGTTCCTCGGCGCCATCGTGGAGGCGGTGACCGCCTGGCTGACGCGGCACCGGGATCGTTCGGTGAAGATGAGTCTCGACGGCGACGTGCTCGAGGTGACCGGGGTGTCGTCGGCGGATCAGCGCCGGCTGATCGATGAGTGGCTGGCCCGCCGCCAGGCGCGGCAGGAGCTCACCGAGGCCGCTCCTCGCGGCGGCCGGCGAGTGGCGCTGATCGTGGCCTGCGACGACTACCGCGACTCGGGGCTGCGCCGGCTGCGCGCGCCTGCCATGGACGCCGACGCGCTGACCCGGGTGCTGGGCGATCCCGCGATCGGCGATTTCGAGGTGCGTACGCTGGTCAACGAGCCCACCCCGGTCGTCACCGAGGCGATCGAGGACTTCTTCGCCGACCGCGATCCTGACGACCTGCTCCTGCTGCACTTCTCCGGGCACGGTGTGAAGGACGACAGCGGGGATCTGTACTTCGCCACCTCCAGCACCAAGCTGAACCGGCTCGCCGCGACAGCGGTGCCGGCCGACTTCGTCAACCGGGGGATGAGCCGCAGTCGTTGCCGCCGCATCGTCCTGCTGCTCGACTGCTGTTACGCGGGTGCCTTCGCGCGCGGCGCGATGCCGAGGGCCGGGTTCAGCATGCACGTCGAGGACCAGTTCGGCGGGCGTGGGCGCGTCGTCATCACCGCCTCGAACGCGCTGGAGTACGCCTTCGACGGCCTCGACCTGGCCGACGACCGGCAGCCCGCTCCGTCCGTGTTCACCGGTGTGCTCGTCCAGGGGCTGGAGACCGGCGAGGCCGATCTCAACCAGGACGGGTATGTGGGCATCAATGAGTTGTACGACTTCGTCTACGAACGGGTGCGCACGATCACCCCCAAGCAGACGCCGGGCAAGTGGACGTTCGACGTCCAGGGTGATCTGGTCGTCGCCCGGCGGGCCCGCCCGGTCGAACGGCCCAGCGAACTGCCCGCCGAACTACGCGAAGCGCTGCAGAATCCGATTCCCACGGTGCGCACCGCCGTTGTCGGGGAGCTGGAGCGCCTGCTGCGCGGCGCACATGCTGGGCTCGCCCTGGCCGCGCGGATGGCCCTGCGGGAGCTGGCCGACGACGACAGCCGCATGGTCTCCGCCGCCGCCGCCCAAGCCCTCGCCACCGCCGGGCCGGGCACCACCGCTCCACCCGAACGCACCGCTCAACCTGCCCTCACCGCCGAGCCCGAACCCGCCGCCGAGCCCGAGCCCACCGCCACGTCCCCGGCGACCGCCGAACCGGAACCCGCCGCCACGTCCCAGGCTCCCGCCACACCGGTCGAGCCCTCTCCCCCGCCTCAACCAGCCAGCCCAACTCGGCAGCCCGTCACGCTGAAGCCATCTGCCATCGCGGGTTCGATCGGCGCGATGTGGCGGCGGCGGCCCCGCGTCGTTCTCCTGGCCGGGCTCGCAGTGGTCGTCGGAGCGACAGCCATCACCACAGCACTGCTATACGGATCAAACCATGACAGCAGCCACGAAAGCGGCAGCGGTGGCGTCGAGGCGCCGATGACGTCGGTGGCGTTCAGTCCGGATGGCAAGACCGTCGCGATGGCGAGCTACCTCAAAGGCGACCTCTGGCTACGCGACGCGTCAACGGGAGCCGCCCTGTCCACCCTCAACGACTCAGGCAACACCAGCGGCCTCTACGGAATGGCCTTCAGCCCGGACGGCAAGAAGATCGCCGCTAGCCGCGCCGACAACTCGATCCACCTGTGGGACGTCCGCACCGGTGCGTCGATCACCGACCTCACCGGTCACACCGAGGGCCCGCTGACGAACGGCGGTCGTGCCAGTGTCGTACGAGCCGTCGCCTTCAGCCCGGACGGCAAGACCCTCGCCAGCGGCGGCATCGATCAGACCATCCGGCTCTGGGACGTGGCCACCGGCCGCACCCGAACCCTGATCACCGGTCACACGGGCGAGGTCACGGCGCTGGCTTTCACGCCCGACGGCAAGACCCTGGCCAGCGCCAGTGAGGACAAGACGATCGGCCTGTGGAACCCGGCGAACGGCCACACCAAGGGCACCCTCACCGGCTCCCAGGACGGCATCCACTACCTGGCCATCAGCTCGGACGGGAAGACACTGGCCAGCTCCAGCGGGGTCACGTACGCCATCCAGATGTGGGACCTGACGACCCGTACCAGCAAGGACCTCAAGACCGGACACACCGACGGGGTCGGCCCGGTGGCGTTCAGCCCGGACGGCAAGACGCTGGCCAGCGGCAGCTTAGACAAGACGATCGTGCTGACGGATGTCGCCACCACGCGCCCGCTCGACACACTGACCGGCCACAGCGGGCAGATCGCCGACCTGGCCTTCAGCCCGGACGGCAGGTCTCTGGTCAGCGGCGGCTCCTACGACGGTACGGCACGCCTCTGGGATATCGCGACCCGTCGCTCCCTCGTCATGACGGTCGCCTCCCCCACCCCGACCAATTCCAGAAGCTGAACGCGAGTATTACGCCTTGGGCGCCTGCTGGATCCGCACCAGGTTGCCCGAGGGGTCGCGGAACGCGCTGTCGCGCGGCCCCCAGGGCTGCTCGATGGGCTCCTGCAGCACCTCGGCGCCGGATGCCCGGACCCGCTCGAAGGTCGCGTCGAGATCGTCGGTGCTGAAGATGATCATCGACAGGACGCCCTTGGTGAGCAGTTCCTGCAGGGCGTCGCCGTCGGCCTGGGAACGGCCGGCGTGTGGTTCGGAGAGCACGATTTCGAGGTCCGGCTGGGTCGCGCTGCCGAGCGTGACCCAGCGGAACCCGCCGGAGGCGACGTCGTTGCGTACTTCAAGGCCGAGCGCGTCGCGGTAAAAGGCGAGCGACTCGTCCACGTCGTTGACGGTGATGTGGCAGTAGCGGAGTGCGATGGTCATGTCGCCCACGTTAGGCGGCGGCGACGCGATCCGCTTCTCCGATCCTGCTCGGCGGGTTTCGTGTCGGCCGCGTGCGCACCTTCGCCACGCACGCGGGCATCGCCGCCTCAACGCGGTGCTCCCGGCCGCGGTACGCGCTCGGCGTCTCCCCCACGACCTCGGTGAACCGCGAGCTGAACGAGCCGAGCGACGTACAGCCGACCGCCATGCACGCGTCGGTCACGCTCATGCCCTCGCGCAGCAGCGCCATCGCCCGCTCGATCCGGCGGGTCATGAGATAGCTGTACGGCGTCTCGCCATAGGCCGCCCGGAACCGTCGCGAGAAGTGCCCCGGCGACATGAGCGCGTGGCGGGCCATCGCCGGCACGTCGAGCGGCCGCGCGTACTCCCGGTCGATCAGATCGCGCGCTCGGCGCAGGTGCGCGAGATTAGCGAGGTCTTCCGGACTCATGGGACGAACATACCACCCCCAAATGGCCCTTTACCTGCACGAATGCCACTCGCGGGTGGGACAGGTGCTCAGCTTCGGCCGAGCATCTCAGCGGTGAGGATGTCCCCGCCGAGCCCCCAGCCGCCATCGGGGACCTCGTCGATGAGGACCAGGGTGTTCGCCCGGGCCCGCTCGCCGTACACGGCCGCGTAGGCGTCGGTGACGGCGTCGATGAGCTTCTTCTTGGATTCGGGGGTCAGGGTGTCGGCGGGCACCTTGAGGTTGGCGAACGGCATGGTGTTTTCCCTTTCGTGTGGATGATTCAGAGATGAGCCTTCGGCGGACGTCAGATGATGCCGCCGTTCGCGCGCACGACCTGCCCGTTGACCCAGTGCCCCGCGGGGCCGGCCAGGAAGGCGACGACCCGGGCGATGTCCTCCGGGGTGCCGAGCCGCGCGAGCGGGGGCTGGTTGGCGAGCCGCTCGATCGTGGCCTCGTCCTTGCCCTCGAGGAACAGGTCGGTGGCGGTCGGCCCCGGCGCGACCGCGTTGGCCGTGATGTCCCGCCCGCGCAGCTCGCGGGCCAGGATGAGGGTCATCGCCTCGACGGCACCCTTGCTGGCGGCGTACGCCCCATAGTTGGGGAGCTGCAGGCCCACCACGGAGGTGGACAGGGTGACGATCGCGCCTCCGGCGCGCACGCGACGCGCGGCCTCCCGCGCCATGACGAAGGTGCCGCGGATGTTGGTGCGGTGCAGGGCGTCAAGGTCGGCGAGGTCGAGGTCGGCGATCGGGGACAGTGACAGCCGTCCCGCGGAGTTCACGACGACGTCGACCCCGCCGAAGACCTTCTCCGCCTCGTCGAACATCGCCGCGACCGCGGCCTCGTCCGCCACGTCGGCCTGCACCGGGATCGCCCGGCCGCCGGCCGCGGTGATCTCCTTGACCACCTCGGCGGCGGCCGCGGCCGACCCTTGGTATCCGACGACGACCGCGGACCCCTGTGCCGCCAGAGTCGTCGCGATCGCCCGGCCGATCCCGCGGGAGCCGCCGCTGACCACTGCTACGCGCTGCTCGTTCATGGAAACCCCTCCATTCGTATCGTCGATACGCATCAGCGATATCGCCGCTAAGGCACGACGGTAGCACGGTCTTCGTATCGTCGCTAGCGCTGTGGCGTATCATTGGTCGCATGACAGGAACGGACTCCCTTCGCACGGCGATGATCGAAGCCGCGGAGCGTCAGCTGGCGACCTCCTCGGACAACGAGATCGCCACGCGGGCGGTCTGTGAGGCGGTCGGTGTGAGCCAGCCCGTGCTCTACCGGCTCTTCGGCGACAAACGAGGACTCCTGGACGCCATCGCCGACCACGGATATGAGAGGTACGCCACGCTCAAGGCCGCGCAGGAGCAGACAGCCGATCCGGTGGCCGATCTGCGCGCCGGCTGGGACGACCACATGGCGTTCGCAAGGGAGAATCCTGCCCTCTACCAGCTGATGTTCACTCCCCGGCCGTGGTCTCACTCTACTGCCCGGGATCGCGTGTTCGACTTGCTGGTGGCGACGCTCGTACGGTGCGCGGCGACGGGCGCGCTGAAGGTCGAGCCGCGGACCGCCGCCCAGCTGATCCTGTCGGCGAGCATCGGCAACGCCCTCAACCACATCGCCGGCCCGGCCCTGTTCGACGACCCCGCGCTGTCCCATCGCATGCGCGACGCCGTGTTCTCATACGTGCTCACCGAAACAACCGCTCAAGAGGACGCCGACCCGCTGCGTACCGCCGCACTGCGCCTGCACGCGCAACTCGGCCTCGGGGGCACCGACGCCCTCGAACCGGCCGAGGTCGCCCTTCTCCTGCGCTGGCTCGAACGCCTCACCTAACGTTTTGGTGGCTGCCGGCCCGGACGGCCGGCGTCCGGTCCGCCCATGGGCGGGCGCGCTCCAGCTGCCCGGCCAGGCGGAAGAGGATGCCTTACGTCCGAACCCGGTGTCACGCATTCGGAAAGCTTCATGTCATCATCCCCGCATCCACAGGATGCCATGGCAGCGTCGATCAGCCGGGGCGGCGCTCTGGCTTCCTGCCGTGCTCGTCGTCACGCCCCCGAATCACCCTGGAGAAGTCATCATGACCGTGCCCGAACACATCGCGACCTGGCGCGACGCTCGCTACGACATGCCCGTCAGTCGGCAGCTGGCGCGCTACGACGAGCTGGCCGCCAAGCACGCGTCGGCTCGCGCCCGGATCGAGCTGGTGACCCGAGGGATCTATGACCCCGACCGGCACGGAGCCGAGGACCGTCCTCCCCTTACCGTGGCCGAGCACATCGAGCTGCTGGGGCTGGCGGAGTGCATCGCGCGTACCGTGCGTCATCCCGCCAACATTCACCACGCGGTGCTGGCCGGAGTCACCTGGGCCGACATCGCCCGCATCGTCGACTCCGACGAGCGCACCGTACGGCGGGACTACCAGCGATGGGCCGACGACCAGCACGACCTCAACCGGCAGGACCCCGACCTCGGCATGACCGCCGACGAGCACGTCGCCGCGACCGCCAGAGCTTCGACGGGGCTCTGAGACCGGCCCAGCACCGCGGGGTCATGTGTCGCGCAGGATGTCGAACGCCTGGCGGGCCGGCCGCCGCGCCGACTCCAGCGTCCGCTCCTCCTCGGGAAGGGCGTGAAAGGCGAGCACGGTGGCGCACAGCGCGCCCACATTGGCGCGGGACAGCACGGAGGCGCGCAGAGCGAGCGCCTGCTCGTCCTCCTCGCTGCCCGCCTTGACCAACCGGTCGCGCAGCGCGTCCATGAGGCAGCCTTCGAGTTCCAGCAGCACCGGCTGCGCGGACCTGGTCGGCTGGGAGAACATCTGGCCCGGCAGGCCGCTGAACAGGATGGCGACCCCCGCGCACGACCTGCCCATCCCGGCGGGCTGGGCAGGTCGTGCGCGCTATGGAGCCGGCTTGAGGTTCTTGAGCGTGAAGTGCGAGGTGATGCCTCGGACGCGCGGGATGGTCATGACGTACTGGCTCAGAAACGCCTCATAGGCGGCCAGGTCGGCCACGGCCACCCGCACGAAGTAGTCGGGACTGCCGAACAACCGCCGCAGCTCGACGACCTCCTCAGCCCGCGCCAGGGTCTGCTCGAAGTGCTCGACCGTCTCCGCGTCCTGGGCGTCGAGCGTCAGGTCGACCAGGACCTCGAAGGACCGGCCCACGGCGGCGGCGTCGATGACCGCCCGGTAGCCGCGAATCACGCCCTCGGCCTCCAGCCGCTGAACGCGCCGCAGGCACGGCCCGGTGGTGAGCCCGACCCGCTGGGCCAGCTCCACGTTCGTCAGCCGCCCGTTTCGCTCCAACTCGGCGATGATTGCTCTGTCAATCGAGTCCACGAAAGAATATTGCACCGCAGACCTCTGGCTGAGCAATATCCGCAACCACATAACAGCCGTTTTCCGGCACCCTAGAAGGGTGCAAGATGTACTAGTCCCGACCGCGGTGACCCCCGCCCACACCACCCGGCGCCAGCAGATCGCCGCGGGTGTGCGCGATTCCTTCTCAGCTGGGCTGGGAATTTTCCCGCTGGGGATCGCCCTCGGCCTGCTGGTCCTCCAGGCCGGCCTGCCCGGGTGGCTCGCCCCCGCCCTGTCCTTGGCCGCTTTCGCCGGCTCCCTGGAGCTCCTGCTGGTGGGCATGATGGCCACGGTCACACCGCTCGCCGCAGTCGCGCTGACCGTCCTGGTGGTCAACTTCCGGCACGTCTTCTACGCCTTCTCCTTCCCGCTTCACCTGGTCAAGAACCGGTGGGCGAAGGCGTACGCCGTGTACGCGATGATCGACGAGGCGTACGCCGTCAACGCCTCCCTCCCCGAGTCGGAACGCTCGGCGGCCCGGCTGCTGGCGATGCAGATCTCCTGCCAGACCTACTGGGTCGGCGGCGGCCTGGTCGGCGTCGCCATCGGCGCGGCCCTGCCCGCACCGATCAAGGGCCTGGAGTTCGCCCTGTGCGCCCTGTTCACGGTGCTCACCCTGGACGCGTTCCGCTCCCGCCGCGAGATCCCCTCCGTGCTGCTCGCCGCGGCCAGCGTGACCGCCGCCCTCATCGTCACCCCGGGCGTCGCCATGTTCACGGCGCTGCTGCTGTTCGTCGCCCTGCTGCTGGCCCGCCACGCGCTCACCGCCCGCCGACCCGTCCCGGAGGCCGACGATGCCTGACCTCGCCTACATCCTCGCCGTCCTCGCGATCGTCTTCAGCATCACCTTCGCCCTGCGCGCCGTCCCCTTCGCGGCGCTGCGCACGTTGCGCGGCTCGGCCGCCGTGGCGCAGCTGTCGGTCTGGATGCCGGTCGGCATCCTCGCCATCCTCGCCCTGACCGCCCTGCACGGCACCATCACCGCCGACCCGCACACGACGCTGTACGCGTTGCTCGCGGTCGCCGTAACCGCGGTCATCCACCTCGCCTCAGGCCGCCGCACCATCCTGAGCGTCGGAATCGGCACCGCCGTCTACGTCGTCCTCGTCAACGCCTTCTGAGCTTGTCTTTCAACCGCTGATGCGGCGCCAGGTTTGCCTGGGGCTTCACACCCCCAGGCAAACAGGTCAAGTGCCTTCAGACCCGCTGGCGTTACTACTCGGCCCGAACAAAGTCCACTGCACCCTTGGAGGCCGCTGTCGAGGTGTCGCAGCCGGCATCGCCGATCGGCACCGCCCTCACGTCAAAACCAGGAGGGGCATCGGGAAATAGGGCCCACCTGGGCCCCTCAGGGCTGATCTGTACGGGCCCCAGACCACCTCCTGGTAGCCAGTTGCGGACTCGCAAGCAATAATTGTCTCCGAAGTAAATAGCAGCCGTGTGCCGCCAGCCTGAATATTGCCCGGCCGGAATCAGGGCATCGTAACAACCCTGGCGGTAAATACAGCTGGCCCCCCTCCAGACCTCGACGGCGCCGAGGGCGATCGTGCTCGTATTGTGAACCCCGTTGTCCGTTGGTGAGGCCGCCGATGCGGAGGGTGCCGCACTAGCCAGAAGACCTGCTGTCATGGCGATCGCGGCAGCCCATGCCATTCTCTTCATTTCCTTCTCCCCTGCCTGGTGATTTCCCGCTAGATCTTTCCGGTGAACCACATGACGAACGGCACTTGTAGAATCGCGCCCAGGGCAATGGCTGTTTTTCTGATCCGCCACCCGACCGGGCGCATTGCGGTTCTTTCCTGCGATGAAGAACGGCTATTGCGAGAAAGTTAACACGTTCGCTTCTATGGCACCTAGGACAACAATGGGACATTTCGCGGGCATGTGAGCCTCTCACATCGCGCACATAGAAGGAATGCGTAGAGCGACGAATAGCCTCGGTACGCCCTTGTCGCCGTTCCGGCACGCGCGCCATCGCAGATCCCGTCAACCATCGCTTCGCCGCCGCCGCGCCAGGCCGCAGCCGTCGGCAAAGGTAGCGGCTCATCGAACAAGAACGGGCGGCGAGTTGCTCGCGAAACTTCGTCCGTAGTCAGTCCGTAGTCACTCCGCAGTCAGGAGGAGACGGCGACCGCGGTCCGATAGCTGCGAGGGTCGTCGATCGCGTCCAGGGCGAAGGCGGCCAGATCGGCGCGGGAGGTCTGGGAGCCGACCCTGGCGGTGGCACCGATGGAGACGCGGGGATGGCCGGTGGCCGGCCGGTCGGTGAGCCTGGTGGGGCGTACGGCGGTCCAGGCCAGGCCGCTGGTGGAGAGCAGATCCTCCATGCGGGCCATGTCGGTGTAGGTGTGCCGCATGAGGCGGTGCAGGAGGCGGGCGGCCAGGCGGGTGCCCGGTCCGGCGCCGGTGGGGACGCCGAGCCCGGCGGAGGAGATCACGACCAGCCGGGCACCGGGCTTGAGGGCGGAAATGATCTCGGCCGTGCCGGTGGAGTAGACGGCGGTGGGTCCCCGTCCGGCGGCGCCGAGCGCGGAGATCACCGCGTCGTGGTCGTCCAGCAGACCCTGAAGCGAGCCGGGGGCCAGGATGTCGGCGGTGCGGATGGTGAGCCCGGGCTCGGTCATTTGGAGGGCCTGGGCCCGGCGGGCGATCGCGGTGACGCGGTGTCCGGCGGCCAGGGACCGCTCGACGATGAGCCGTCCGGTACGGCCGGCCGCACCGATGACGGCGATGGAGCTCATAGGTGTATTCCTCCCCGAGCGTCGGCGGGCTATTGGGTGGCGGTTACTGGGCGGCGGGCTTGGTGGCGGGCTGGAACTTGAAGGAGACGGCCTCCATGAGCCCCTTGTGCTTGGTCTTCTGGACAGCGGCGATGCGCCACTGGCCGTCGGCCTCGCGGACGAGGGTGTAGGTGGCGAGCTTGCCGAGCTTCTTGGGCGTGCCCTTGACGACCTCGCCACGGGTGACCACGACGGCGGTGTCGGCGCCGTAGCGGCGGATCTCGAGGATCTCCATGACCAGTTGGGTGCCCTTGAGGAAGCTGTCGAACAGGGCCTGGTGGGCGCGGCCGATCTCGGCGCCGCCGTGGTACACGGTACCGACGAAGGTGACGTCGGTGGCGTCGTCACTGAAGCAGGCGCCGTAGGCCGCGCCGTCTCCGCGATTCCAGGCGTCCTGGCTGCGCTGGAGGACGGTACGGATGGCGGCGAGGTCGATCGTGGTGGTCATGGCGATACCCTCTCGTGATAGCTTCTAAGGAGCAGTTACTTCCTTAACGAAGTATCTTCTCCGAAGAAGAGAATATGAAGCGGAGGATCGCGTGTCAACCACACCGGGACGATCGGACGCCGGCCGGCTCTACCGCCGCTACCTCAGCGCGGTGATGCTGCACGGCCAAGCCAGCGCCAAGGCGTGCGACCTGGGCGCTACGGATCTGTACGCGCTGAACATCCTGGAGCTGACCGGCCCGATGACCCCCGGCGAGCTGGGCACGCGCACCGGGCTGACCACCGGGCCGACCACCCGGCTCATCGATCGGCTGGAGCAGGCCGGCTATGTACGCCGTGTTCCGGCACCCGACGACCGCCGCAAGGTGATCGTCGAGCCCATCGGCAAACCGGCCGAGCTCGACCAGGTCATGGCCCCCGCCCGGCAGAAGGTCGGCGCGATCCTCGCCGGCTACTCGACCGAGCAGCTCGACGTCCTCTTCGACTACTTCGACCGCGCAACCGATGCCTACCAGGAGGCCGCCGAGCTGCTGCGATCCGACTCCTGAGCCGTCTGCCCCAGGAGGTAGCGCTGACGTCCGTCATGAACTCGCCGGCCGACAGGGGGGTCGGCCTGTCAGCTGACGTCCCTCGTGAACTCACCGGCCGGCAGGAGGCCGGCCCGTCAACGGGATGGGAACACCAGGCCCGCGTCGTAAGCCATGATGACCAGCTGTATTCGGTCACGGGCGCTCAGCTTGGCAAGCAGGCTGGCCACGTGTGCCTTGGCGGTGCCAGGGCTGATGTGCAGCCGGGCGGCGATCTCGGCGTTGGACAGGCCGCCCCCGACCAGGGCCAGCACCTCGTGCTCCCGTTCGGTGACGCCCACGAGCCGCCGCGCCTCGGGAGAAGGGGCGCGAGCCGGACCACGGGTGAAGTCCTCGATGAGGCGGCGGGTGACGCCGGGGGCGATCAGGGCGTCTCCGGCGGCGACGACGTGGACGGCGGACAGGATGTCTTCCAGCGCCATGTCCTTGACCAGGAATCCGCTCGCTCCCGCGCGCAGGGAGGCGTAGACGTTGTCGTCGTCGTCGAAGGTGGTCAGCATGATCACGCGGGTGGTCTGGGACTCGGCGAGGATGGTCTGGGTGGCCTCGATGCCGTCCATGCCCGGCATGCGGATGTCCATGACCACGACGTCGGGGCGCAGCCGGCGGACGAGCTGGACGGCCTGGGCTCCGGTCCCGGCCTCTCCGGCGACCTCGACATCGGGGGCGGCGTCGATGACCATGCGCAGGCCCGCGCGGATCAGCGGCTGGTCGTCGGCGAGCACGATGCGGATCGTCACCGGGCCTCCATCAGGTCGATGTCCGCGTCCTGGCCGAGTCCGCTTGGCGCGAGCGGCAGACGTGCGGTGACGCGGAAGCCGCCATCGGGCCGGCGGCCCGCGCTGAAGCCGCCGTTCAACAGGGCGACCCGCTCGCGCATGCCGACGATCCCATGCCCGTCGCACTCGCGGACAGCGGCGTGTCCGTCGTCGATGACGTCGATGCGTAGTTCCTCTTTCCCGTAGTCGATCACGACCCGGCAGTGGTCCGTGTTCGCATGGCGGAGCACGTTGGTGACCGATTCCTGGATGATGCGGAAGGCGGACCGATCGACGGCGGCGGGCAGCGAGCGTGGCTCTCCGTGCCGGCGCACGTCTACGCGGACACCGGCGGCCATCGTCGTCTGCGCCAGCCGGTCGACGTCGGCCAGCCCCACGGGAGCAGCCGGCTCAGCCAGGCCGGAATACCCACCCTCAGCCAGGCCAGGACGCCCGCGCCCGGTCGAGCCGGGAAGCCCGTGCTCAGCCGGGCCAGACTGCCCGCGCCCGGTCGGGCCAGACTGCCCGCGCCCGGTCGGGCCAGACTGCCCGCGCTCAGTCGTGCGGAGCACGCCGAGCAGGTGCCGCAGCCCCTTCAACGTCTGCCTGCTGGTGTCCTCGATCGCGTCAAGCGCCTGGCGCGCCTGCTCCGGCCGGCTGTCGATCACCCGGGCGCCCGCGCCGGCCTGGATGGCGATGATGCCGATGCTGTGCGCGACCATGTCGTGCAACTCTCGCGCGATGCGCAGCCGCTCGTCGGTGACCGCCCGAGCCTCGGCGTACGCGCGCAGTGCCCGGTCGTACTCGCGCCGCTGCCGGATGAACATCCCGGCCAGCCAGGCGACCAAGACGGCCAAGCCGAGCAGGAGCGACAGCGCGAGGAAGCCCGGCGCCGAGGCGCGCAGGCCGTCGCGCAGCAGGTCCAGCTGCCAGGCCGGCTGCTGCACGATCAACGCGGCGGCGGCCGCCGCCAGGCCCGCGCGGCGCGACCGGGTGGCGGCGAAGAGGCAGACCATGACGTCGGCCGCCGGGAAAAGCGGCCAGACCCCCTGGGCCGGGTAACCCAGGAAGGTCGCCACGACGATCTCGGCCAGCAGCACCGCGAGCACCATGGCCGGCCGCTGCCGTGCCCAGGCCAAGGGGACGGCCATGGCGACGGCGAACCCCGCATGCGCCGCGCCCACCGGGAACAGGTCTTCACTGTCGGTCAGCGTCATGGCGTACAGCAGGGGCACCAGGGCCGCGACGCCGCCCCAGATGAGCAGCGCCCGCACGCCGGAGGGCAACCGTGACCAAAGGGGTGGTCTGGGCGTTTTGTCGCGCACCCGGTCGATCGTAGTCATCCGCTTCCCGTCGGGCATCGGCCTGTGGGCGTATGCCCGCAGGCCACCCCCGCGCCGCGGAAACCGTCCCACGGCCAGATGGGGCGCCTCTGGGAGCTGCGACAGCGTTGACCGGGTGATCGAAGTCAACGGACTGACCAAACGCTACGGCGCGGTGACGGCGGTGCGGGACCTCACCTTCGCCGTACGACCGGGGCACGTCACAGGGTTCCTCGGCCCGAACGGCGCCGGCAAGAGCACCACCTTGCGCATGATCCTCGGCCTGAACCGCCCCACCGCGGGCACCGCCACCATCGACGGCCGCCCCTTCGCCCGCCATCGCGCCGGGCTGCGTCATGTCGGCGCGCTGTTGGACGCGGGCGACGTCCATGGCGGCCGCACCGCCGCCGCTCACTTGCGCGCACTGGCGGCCGGCAATGGCCTGCCCCGCCGCCGGGTGGCCGAGGTGCTGGAGGAGGTGGGCCTGGCCGGAGCGGCGCGCCGCCGGATCGGCGGGTTCTCGCTCGGCATGCGCCAGCGGCTCGGCATCGCCGCCGCTCTGCTGGGCGACCCGCCCGTGCTGCTGTTCGACGAGCCGATCAACGGCCTGGACCCCGAGGGCGTGCGCTGGGTACGCGGCCTGTTCCGGCGCCTGGCCGCCGAGAAGCGCACCGTGCTGGTCTCCAGCCACCTGATGAGCGAGATGGAGAACACCGCCGACCGCCTGGTCGTCATCGGGCGAGGCGAGTTGATCGCCGAGGAGAGCCTGGCCGACTTCGCCGCCCGCGGCACCGGCGCGTCCATCGCCGTACGTACTCCCGACCCTGCCGAGCTGGCGGCGGTCCTCACCCTGGAGGGCGCGCACGTCCGGCCGGACGGCGGAGAGGCCCTGACCGTGACCGGGCTGAGCGCCGCCCGCGTCGGCGAGCTCGCCCATCAGCGGCGGATCATGCTGTACGAGCTCGCCCCGCGTACCGCCTCGCTGGAGCAGGCGTTCATGGAGTTGACCGCCGACCGCGCCGACTACCGAGCCGGGGCCCCGCGATGACCGGCGGCCGATTCCGCGACCTCCTGGTCGCCGTCCCGGCCCGCCACCGCGTCGTGGCCGCCAAGCTCACCGTCGTCGCCACGGTCACGCTCGCGACCGGCACGCTCGTGTCGCTGGGCACGTTCGGCGTCAGCCAGGCCGTCCTGTCCGGCCGCGGCGTCGCCGTCTCGCTCGGTGACCCCGCCGTCCTGCGCGTCCTGGCCGCCAACGCGCTGCTGGCACCGGTGTCGGCGCTGACCGGCTTGGGGATCGGCGCGCTGCTGCGGCACACCGCCGCCGCCATTGTCGCCGTCTGCGCCGCGCTGGTCATCGTGCCCACCTTCTTCCAGCCCAATGTCCATCAGTGGCTCAACGACCTGTACGCCCTGGTCCCCCTCTATATCTGGCGCACCTGCCTGGGCCTGCCCCAGCTCCGTGACGACCCCGCTCTGCCGACGGTGGCCGGCTCTTGGGCCGCCTTCGCGCTTTGGCCGCTGGCCGCCGCCGTCGTGACCTTGATCGTCGTACGTCGCCGTGACGTATGAGCGCCCTAACGAGGAGAAATCGCATGACACTGGCCCGCTTGCCGGCCGTTCCGTTGACGGCCTGCCTCACCTTGATCGCGGTGGCCGCCACCACGACGACCGCGACCGCGACCGGAAACCCGGCCCCCACCGCGACCGTGTCCGGAAAACCGGCCCCCACCGCCGTCCGGCTGGCACTCCCGCGCCCGACCGGCCCCGACGCGGTCGGCCGCGACATCCTGCACCTGGTCGACAACAGCCGCAAGGACCCCTGGGTGCCCGACTCGGGCCCACGCCAACTCATGCTGTCGATGTACTATCCGGCCCGCTCCGCGACCGGCGCCCCCGCCCCCTACATGACCACCACGGAGGCCGCCTCGCTGCTGCGGCGCAAGGCTCCCGGCGTCGAACTCCCTCCCGAGACCGTCAGCGCCACCCGCACGTACGCCCGGACCGGCGCTCCCGCCAAGCGCGGCCGGTATCCACTCGTCGTCCTCTCCCCCGGCCTCGGCCTCCCGCGCGCCAGCCTCACCTTCCTGGCCGAAGACCTGGCCAGCCGCGGCTACGTCATCGCGCTGCTCGACCACGCCTACGAGTCCTCCGGCACCACCCTGCCCGACGGGCAGACCATCACCTGCGCCCCTCTGTGCGACCAGCCCAAGCCTCCAGAGGGCGGGCAGGCGACCATCACCAAGAACCGGACCAAGGACGTCTCCTTCGTCATCGACGAGCTGGCCGGTCGGCACCCCGCCTGGAAGAAGTCCCGCATGATCGCTCCCAAGCGGATAGGCATGGCCGGCCACTCCCTCGGCGGCGACGCCAGTGCCGCCACCATGGCCGTCGACAAGCGCGTACGGGCGGGGGTGAACCTGGACGGCACCTTCCACCCCGCCGTGACGCTCGACCGGCCCTTCCTGCTGCTGGGCAGCCAGGCCGACCACGTCCCCGGCAAGGACGACACCTGGGATGCGAGCTGGTCCAAGATGAGCGGCTGGAAGCGCTGGCTCACCGTGGCCCATACCAGCCACACCAGCTTCACCGACCTGACCATCCTGCAGAAAGCGGTCGGCATGTCAGCGCCTGACGAGCTGTCGCCGCAACGCTCCCTCGAGCTCACCCGCGCCTACGTCGGCGCCTTCTTCGACCTGCACCTGAAGGGCAGGAAGCAACCGCTGCTCAACGGGCCGTCACCGGCCGACTCCGAGGTCGCCTTCCACAGTCCCTGACTCGCTCAGCGTCGGTCCCGCTCCGCGCACTCGGCGGGGCGGGGCCGGGGCGTCAGAACAGCAGGGTGTGCGCGATGCCGATGGCGGCGCCGCCGGCGATGAACCAGGCGTTGTTGAGCCGCGTCTTCCACAACAGTACGAGCGTGACCACGGCGATGACCGCGGTGAGCGGGTCGATGATCGCGGTCCGGCCCAGTTCGTAGGACACCCCGGCCATGAGAGCGAGGGCGGCGGCGTTGAGGCCGTCGAGCAGGGCGGAGGTCCACTCGCTGGAGCGGAGCTTGTCGGTGAGTTTGGTGAGCAGGCCGACGAAGACGAACGAGGGCAGGAAGATGGCCACGGTGGCCAGGAACGCGCCCAGCGGCCCAGCGATCATGTAGCCGACGAAGGTGGCGGTGGTGAACACCGGCCCCGGGGTGACCTGGCCGACCGACACGGCGTCGATGAGCTGCTGGTTGGTGATCCAGCCGAGCCGGTCGACGAAGTCGCCGCGCAGGAAGGCCAGCAGCACGTAGCCGCTGCCGTACAGCACCGAACCGATCTTCAGCATGGTGGCGAACAGCTGAAGCAGCTGGCCGCCCGTGGGGTCGCCGAACACCGGCAACCCACCGATCATCGGGGACCCGCCGAACGTCAGCAGTGGTGCGGCGAGCACCCCGTGGGCCGCGCCCCGGCCCGGCGGGCGGCGCAGGGCTCGGGCCGTGGCGGCCAGCGCCGCCCCGGCCGCCAGTACCAGCAGTTCGTTGACGCCCAGCAGGTACGCGGCCAGCGCGGCGGCCGCCAGCACACCCAGCCAGACGGTCTTGACCACGGTGCGCAGCATGCCGAACAGCGCGTGCGCGATGATCGCGATCACCGCCGGGACGATGCCGTACAACAGACCCTCGGCCGCCGGCGTGCTGCCGTAGGTGACGTACGCCCAGGCCAGGGCCGTGACCATCAGCGCGGCCGGGAGGATGAAGCACACCCCGGCGGCGATCAGGCCGCGCCACCGGGCCCGGTCGTAACCGAGGTGGATGGCCAGTTCGGTGGAGTTGGGGCCGGGGATGAGGTTGGTGGCGCCCATCAGGTCCACGAACCGCTGGTCGCTGACCCAGCCGCGGCGGCGTACCAGCTCGTCGCGCATCATCGCGGTGTGCGCGGCCGGGCCGCCGAAGGCGATCAAGCCCAGCTTGAGGAACACCAGCGTCACCTCACGCAGCCGACGCCGGGCCGCCACCGGGTCCTGCCCGTGCGCTCCGGGCTCGTCCTGGCTCACCTGGACCCGGCCGGATCTTCCGCGTCCGGCTGCTCGACGCCGAGCCGACCGTCGACCAGCAGGCCGGCCAATCCGATCGCGCCGCAGATCACGGTGACGACGACCAGCGCAGGATCGGTACGCCCGGTGAGCGCGTCACCGAGGAGGACGACCGCGATCGTGCCGGGAGCCACACCGACGGCCGTGGCGACCAGGAAGGGCACGAGCCGGACCGACGACACGCCCGCGCAGTAGTTGACCAGCGGAAAGGGAACCGGCCCGATCAGCCGCAGCGACCCGACGGCGAGCCAGCCACGACGGGCGAGGCGCCGGTTGACCGCCGCGACCGCCGGGTGGGTCAACCGCGCGGCGACCGCGTCGCGACCGATCGCGCGGGCGAGCAGAAAGGCCAGCGCCGCGCTCACCGTGGTCGCGCAGAGCGCGATGGCGATGCCGGTGACCGGCTCGAACAGGAGCCCGGCGCCGAAGGTGAACGGGGACCGCGGGAAGGCGATGGTTACCAGCGCATGCGTGACGAAGAACATGAGAGGAAGCCACGGACCGGCCGCCCGTGCCCAGTCGCGGATCTGTTGGGCGTCCGGATACGGAACGAACAGCGCGATCGTCACGAACGCCGCGAGCAGCACCACGACCCCGATCAGTCTCGGAGTACGGAGCCATCGCGCACGGCGGCGTATCAGCATGGAAGGTGCTTTCAGTTTTACGCGGAGCGGGCTGGAACAGCTCGATGAGATTACCAGCGGGGTCGGCGAGCAGTGATCGGTTGTGACGGATAGTAATCGTGAGGTAATTTTCTGTCATAGCCGGGTGCCTGACTGGCGCTCGGTCCCCGCCCCCGTTGGTGTCCGCACCAACGGGAAAGCGTCCGGCGGGGCGGTGGCCCAAGAGGCGCACTCCCTCCAGGAGCGCGCAGTCAGGCCCCGACAACGCGGTTCTCACCCACGGTCCGCCCGGCTTGCCGGACAGACGCGGCTTCGGCTTCCACCGAATCACTACCCGGCCCCGATCGGGTGCGACGAGACTACGCCGATGTCGCTTTATCTAGGTAAACACAGGGAACCGAAGACGCTCCAATGCGTCGTGGCGGCCGATCCGTGGTGGCGAGGAACCTCGCGGATCTTGTCGCACAACGTGATCACGTAGTCGAAGCCCGTGACCGCGTCCAGCGACTGCGGCCGCCGGGGTTCGAGGTCGATGCCGTAGTCCTCACGCAGAGTAACCTTTAGGCGCGCCAGAGGGCGGCGAGTTGCCGGACGGCCAGCCGGGACGGTACGGCGCGGAACAACATGTCGCGCACCCAGGCGGCGGCGCCGGTCTGGGAGGTCAGCCGCGATTGCCGGGACGCCGCCCGCATGATGCCGTTGGCCCTGGGCCTGCGCTCGGCGTCGTAGCACAGGAGCCGCTGGGCGACGTCCACCGGTTCGGCGCCGGTCAGGTGGCGGGTCAGCGCGGCCGCGTCTTCGAAGGCCTGGCTGGCGCCCTGGCCGAGGTCGGGTGGCATGGCGTGCGCGGCGTCGCCGAGAAGTGCGATCCGGCCGGCCGCGTACGAGGGCAGGGGTTCGGCCAGGCAGGCGATCGGATCGACATAGATGGCCGAACATCGCCCCGCTGCGACGGTCGACCAGCTGGCTGGCGAGCAGTTCCGGCGCCAGGCCGGGAGGGCGGGGCAGCATGCCGCGCAGGTCCAGCCGGCCGGTCCGCCGCAGCCCGGGATGGCCGGGGAAGAGCTGCGCGCGCAGCCTGCTGCCGATGCCGTCGGCCGCGATCACCGCATCCGCTCTCGTGATGGGGCCGCCATCGCTGATCACGGTCACCCCGGTGGGGTCGGGTTCCAGGCGCTCGACCAGGGTCACGGTGCGCACCAGGTCGGGGGGTAGCGGGGCGCGTAGCGCCTGGTGCAGTTCCGCTCGTTCGATCATGACGGGCGCCCCGATCTCCTGCTGCGCCTGGGTCAAGTCGGTGACCAGCAGCGGCCGTCCCCGCCGGTCCCGCAAGCCGCCATGGGTCGCCCGCATGACGTGCCCGCGAACATCGCCGGCCAGCCCCAGCGCCTCCAGCGCGCGGAGCCCGTTGGGCATGACCACGATCCCGGTGCCCGCCTCCCGGAGCTCCGCGCCGCGTTCGAAGAGCGTCACCTCGTGGCCCAGGCGGTGCAGCCCCACCGCCGCCGCCACTCCCCCGAGCCCGGCACCGACCACCGCGATCCTCATGGGACCTCCTCGCCGATTCACTACGATCGTACTAGTACGACTATTGGTAGCATGGCCGCATGCCGCCGACCAATCCGGCCCGTCGCCGAGCTCTGACCGATGCCGCCATCGAGCTGCTGGCGTCCTCGGGCGTCCATGGGCTGACCCACCGTGCGGTGGAGAAGCAGGCGGACCTGCCACCAGGAACGGCCTCGAACTATTTCCGCAGCCGGGAAGCACTGCTGGTGGCCGCCGCCGAGCGCATCGTCGAACTGCATCACGCCGACACCGACCAGGCCATCGACCGGGCCGCCGAGCAGCCCACGACGCTGGTCGACCTGTGGACGCAATCGCTGCTCACAGCCGCGACCACCCTGCGCGACCGCTACCTGGCGATCTTCGAACTGCAGATGGAGGCCGCGCGCCGGCCGGCGCTCGCCTCGGCGCTCGCGAGCCTGCAGGACACGGCGTCGCTGCTCACCGCCGGCTACCACGACAAGCTCGGCCTCACCATCCCGCGCGAGAGGATCCCGGCCCTGATCACGCTCTACGGGGGTGCGCTGTTCACCCTGGTCGCCGCGCCGCCGGGGAGCGTCAGCAGGGCGGCCGTCCAGAACGTGGTCGAGGTCATGGTGCACGGCTGCGCCGTACCTGAGGACCGGCGATGAGGTGATCGCTCAGCGCGGCGCGCTCAGGAGGCCGTCGACCTTCTCGGCCGGGTACGGCGTCGTGCGAGCAACGCCGAACAACTCCCAGTAGAAGTCGTTCATGACTGCCGCGACAGGTGCGTACCGGCGGATCACCGCGGCGACGGCCGGCGGAGCACCGACGGGGTCCGCACCGGCCGCGCACGCGCGGATGTACGCGTTGCGCCGCACGGGCCCGCCCTCTCGTGGCACCGCCACCCCGCAGATGTTGGTGACGAGCCAGTTGACCAGCTGCATCAGCGCGTAACCCGTGTCATGCGTCGCGTTGCGGGCCAGAAACCCGCTCTCGCGGGCGGACAGGTCGAACCGAGGGGAGGTCGCCAGCCCGAAGTCGGCGATGTACAGGCGTCGGCCGTCGGTCAGGACGTTGCCGAAGGGGGCGTCGAAGTGCGTCAGCCCATGGCCGTTCATGAACGCCACATCGGCCGGCAGGCGTGACCCGACCATGGCGCACGCCGCTACCGCTGCGTCCCGGCCGGCGGCGAGTTGTGCGGCGAGCCAGTCATGGAGGCTGTGCGGGATGAATTCCTGAAAGAGCACGACGCAGGCGGTGGCTCGCGCAAGGGCGTGCAGGCGTCGCCGTACCGCCGGTCACTGCGCAACGCCAGCGCGCTCGCCACAGCGCTGTATCTGCCAAGACGCTCACCCCGGGACATGTCCAAGCCGCGCGGTTCCAGCGGGTGACCTCCTTCATGATCGGCTCGCTTGAGCAGACGCTACACCCGCGCGCCGGCTGCGCCCTCTCCAGGGATTTCTGACGATCCCGTGCTCAGGGGAAGCGGCTCGCGGGTGTAGCGGTCAGCGGGGAGACGCGTCGATCTGTACGCGGTCGCTCTCGCCGTCGGAGAGGAACGCCGCCAGCTCCTGCCCCTGCTCGGCGACCTCAGCCCGGTCGGCTCGGGAGAAGCCGCCCAGCGGGGTGACGATCACGGTGCCCGCCTGGACGCTCCAGGTCGCGGCGACCCGGCCGTCGACCAGGACAACTCGGGCCCCGGCGACCGACAGGAGGCGGTGGGCGTCGTCGATGATCCGGCCGCGGTCGTGGTAACCGAGGAGCGCGTTGTCGAACGCCGGCAGGAACCGTACCGGGGCCGGTGTGTCGGGGTCGGGGCGCGGCGCGTCGGGGAGGTCCAGCAGGACCCGGCCGCGCTCGTCCCGGAAGGTGACCAGCTCCTCTCGTATCGCGGCCACCGCGCCCGGCAGTCCGGCCAGGCCGCACCAAGCCCGTAGGTCGGCCGAGGCCGCCGGACCGAACGCGGCCAGATAGCGTCGCACCAGCGCTTGACCGACCGGATCGGAGCCGACTGGATCGGAGGCGTTCGGATCAGAGCCGACCGGATCAGTGCCGACCGGACCGGAGCCATTCGGACCGGAGCCGTTCCGGGCCGGTGGGTCGATCTCACGCCCCAGCCAGGAGGAGAGCAGGACGTTGCGTACTCCCGCCCTCGAACGCCACACCCCACGCGGCGGCAGCTGCGCCATCGGGATGAGCGCGGCGACCAGCATCTCGCCCAGGGCCCGCGGCCCCGGCTCTGGCCAGCGCTCGGCCAGCGCCCGCGCGAGCTCGCTCATCGAGCGCGGCTCGTCGTCGGCCATCACCGCCCGTCCTGCCGCCGCGAGCTCGTCGAGATCCACCCCGGCGAGCTCGCGGCGATAGGTCCCGAGTACGCGTTGACGCAGCATGGCGTCATGGCGGCCCCGCCAGGCCAGGACGTCGTCGGCGGTCAGGAGGTGGACGGTGCGGCGCATGAGGTGGGTACGCACCACGCCCCGCCGGATGAGCAGGTCCGAGAGCGCCGCCGGGTCGAACGCCCGCAACCGCGACCAGAGCCCGACGAACGGTTCCTGCGGCTCCTGCGCCTGCAGGCCGCACAGGTGCGCGACGGCGTCGAGCACCGGCATGTCGGCGCGATCGAGCAGCAACTGCCGGGCGAGCGTCGCGCGGTTGAGCGCCCGGGTGTCCAGAACGGTCATCGCCGCTCAGGTCGACTTCTGACCGTCGAGCGTTTCGCGCAGGATGTCGGCGTGCCCGGCGTGCTGGGAGGTCTCGGCGATGACGTGCATCAGCACCCCGCGCACGCTGCGCACCGCGCCCGGCTCGTGCCAGGGTGCCTCCGGTAGCGGCTGCGTCGCCGACAGGTCGGGGACGGCGGCGACGATCTCCGCGGTGCGGGCGGCGACCTGCTCGTAACCAGCCAGGATCCCGGCCAGCGTGTCGCCGGGCAGCATCTGGAAGTCGTTCTGGTGGTCGATCATCCACTGCGGGAACTCGCGTGCGGTACCGGCCGCGATGTCGGCCCAGGTGACGCCCTCGGGCAGGCCGTACGTCATCGCCGACGGGCCGTCGACCACGAAGCGCAGCCACGTTTCCTCCATGGACGCGACGTGCTTGACCAGCCCGCCCAGGCACAGCGCGCTGACCGTCGGGCGCTCGCCGAGCTGCTCGTCGCTGAGCTCGCGGACGGTGTTGATCAGGGCCGATCGGGCGTTCGCGATCGCGGCGAGCAGGTCGCCCCGCTCGGCGTCGAGGGTTACGGGGGGCGTGGTGGTGGCGGTCACGGCGTTCGGGCCTTTCGCGTTGTCGTCGTTGTCTGGCACACGACAACAGTCGCAGAGGTAGCGGACAGGGAGTGGCCTCTTCTCCGGGCAAAATGAGGTCATGCCGAAGACTTCCGCGCGACTGCTGTCGTTGCTGTCGCTGCTCCAGACGCGCCGGGAATGGCCGGGGGCGCTGCTGGCCGAGCGGCTGGAGATCAGCCCGCGCACCGTACGCCGCGACGTCGACCGCCTGCGTGAGCTCGGCTATCCCATCCTGGCCTTCAAGGGGCCCGACGGCGGCTACCGGCTCGACGCAGGCGCGGAGCTGCCCCCGTTGCTGTTCGACGACGAGCAGGCCGTCGCCCTGGCCATCGCGCTCCAGACCGCCGCCACCTCCAGTGGGGCGGGCATCGAGGAAGCCGCGGCGCGCGCGCTGAACACCGTCCGGCAGGTCATGCCCGCACGGCTGCGCCACCGGATCGACACCCTCCAGATCACCGCCGTCGAGCGGCCGGCGCGCCGACCGGGCCCACAGGTCGACAGCGGCGTCCTCATGGCGATCAGCGCCGCCGTCCACGCCCGGGAGGTGCTGCGCTTCGACTACCCACCCGGTGTGGACGACGACGGTATGCCGACCCCGCCGCGCCGGGCGCAGCCCCATCACCTCGTCACCTGGGGCGGGCGCTGGTACCTCGTCGCCTGGGACCTCGACCGCGAGGATTGGCGCACCTTCCGCGCCGATCGGATCACCCCGCGCACCCCTACAGGGCCCCGCTTCACCCCGCGCGAGCTGCCCGGAGGCGACCTGGTCGCCTTCGTGACCAGCAAGTTCCGGGGCGTCGACAGTGCCGGCAACTGGCCCTGTCGCGGCGAGGTGATCCTCGACCTACCCGCCGCCGCCGTCTCCCGCTTCGCCCACGACGGAGTCGTCGAGGAGCTCGGCCCGAACCGCTGCCGGCTCGTCCTGACCTCGTGGTCCTGGACCGGCCTGGCCGCCACCCTCGGCAGGTTCGACGCCGACATGGAGGTCGTCGGCCCGGCCGAGCTCAAGAACGCCTTCGCGCGCCTGGCCCGCCGTTATGCCAGCGCGGCAACCGACATAGCCGCCCCGCCGGGTACAGAGTGATTGAGCAGGAGCCGTCCGCGAAGTGTTCACCTTCCCCTTGGCATTCTTTGCCGTGATTTGACCTGAGATGAGCGGCGAACATGACCATGTCTGTCACCCTCCGAAGGAGGCCTCGTGCACACACAGCCGCGCCCCCGCCCTTCCTGGCCGGTACGACTGACCGTCGTCCTCGCCGCCATCACCTCCCTGGTCGGCCCGGTCGGCATCACCCCCGCCAACGCCACGGTCTACAACTCCTGCACCATCTCCCGCTGCGCCGACGCACGCTCGGCCAACTCGATCTGGGCCGCCAAGAACTACCCCACCAGCAGCGGCTGGTACGCCTGGACGGACGGCAGGTACAACTACACCGGCGGGCGCTTCTACAACCGGGAAGGCCAGCTGCCCAGCGGCGCCACCTACTATGAGTACGACGTTTACTCCCGGGCGCGGGGTGCCGCGCGTGACGCGTACCGGATCGTCGTCAACCGCAGCAGCGGTGTGACGTGGTTCTCCCCCAACCACTACACCGACTTCTACCGGCTCTAGGACCGCCATGACCGCCGCCGCACATCCGCCGCCGCACTGGCTGACAGTGTCCACCGGCCCTGCGCCGACGCTGGTGGATGGGCGGGCCTGCCGGACGCGTGCCGCCTTCTTCGAGGAGGTGGCACGCGCCCTGCGCCTTCCCGGCCACTTCGGCCGCAACTGGGACGCGCTCACCGACTCCTTGCGCGATGTCGGCGCGGTCACCCTGATCGTCGGGCACGCGGAGGAACTGCTCAGCGCCGAGCCTCCCGGGCAGCTCGCGACCCTGCTGGCCGTCCTTGCCGACGCGGCCAAGACGGGGCTGACCGCGACCCTGTGCACCGACCCCGGCCACGAGGCCCTGCTCCGGCAGCGGGTCGCCGCCGCGCTGGCCTGAAACCCCGGGCCGCGCCCTCCCAGGCTCGGGCGGCTTCATATGCGCCGGCGCGGGCCGGGTCCGCGTGCGTTGATTCAGCGTCGCCCGCGACGGGCGGTACCGAAGATGGATCTGGTGATCTCCCGGCCGAGGCTGGAGGCCGCCGACCGCGCCAGGGACTGGAACTCCTTCGACTCCAGCACCCGCTCCAGCATGGACTGCTTCGCCTCTCGCTCCGGCTCTCGCTCCGGCTCTCGCTCCGGCTCTCGCGGGGTTTCGCGAGCGGGGCCCTTGGGAGGCTCGGCCAGTTTCGCGGACAGGATCTCGTAGGCCGACTGGCGGTCGACCGCCGTACCGTACTTCCGCTGAAGTGGCGAGGCGGCGATAACGCCTTGGATCACGTCCGGGCTCGACGGTCCCATGAGCGTCTGAGGGGCGCGCAGCCGCGTCCAGGCGACCGGGGTCGGCGCGCCCGTCTCGGACAGGACCGTCACGACGGCCTCGCCGATGCCGACCTCGGTGAGCAGCCGCTCCAGGTCGTAGGAGGACGCGGGAAAGGTCGAGACGGTGGCCTTGAGCGCCTTGGCGTCCTGGGGGGTGAAGGCTCGCAGGGCGTGCTGCACGCGCGCGCCCAGCTGGGCCAGCACGTCCGTCGGCACGTCGTTCGGCGTCTGGGTGACGAAGAACACGCCCACACCCTTCGACCGGATCAGCCGTACGGTCTGGGCGATCGACTGCAGGAACGCCTTGGACGCGTCGTCGAACAGCAGATGCGCCTCGTCGAAGAAGAACACGAGCTTCGGCTTGTCGACATCCCCCACCTCGGGGAGCTCGTGGAACAGGTCGGCGAGCAGCCACATCAGGAAGGTGGAGAAGAGCTGCGGCCGGTCCTGTACGGCGGGCAGCTCGAGAACGGAGATCACCCCATGACCGTCCGGCGTCACCCGGAGCAGGTCGCGCACGTCGAACTCCGGCTCGCCGAAGAACGCCTCCGCCCCCTGCGCCTCGAAGTTGGTCAAGGCACGCAGGATGACCCCGGCCGTCGCCGCCGACAGCCCGCCGATGCCGCTCAGCACCTCCGGCGTGGTGGTCAGATACCGGATGACCGCGATCAGGTCTTTGAGATCGAGCAGCGGCAGCCCTTGCTTGTCGGCGAAGTGGAAGATCAGCCCGAGAGTCGACTCCTGCGTCTCGTTGAGCCCGAGGACCTTGGCGAGGAGGGTCGGGCCGAAGGCGGTCATGGTGCCGCGGATCGGGATGCCGTCTCCCAGACCGCCCAGGGAGAAGAACTCCACCGGACAGGCCGCGGGCTGCCAGGTCTCGCCCACCTCGGCGGCGCGCCGGGTGACGCGCTCGGAGGCCGTACCCGGTGAGGCCAGGCCCGACAGGTCGCCCTTGATGTCGGCGAGGAAGACCGGGACTCCCTGGGCGGCGAGCTGCTCCGCCATGAGCTGGAGGGTCTTGGTCTTTCCGGTCCCGGTGGCGCCGGCGACCAGTCCGTGCCGGTTCAGCATGCTCAGGGGGATGCGGATCCGCTCGGCGGAGTCGGCGGTGCCGTCCTCGCGCACCAGGGCACCAAGCTCCAGTGCCGCTCCTTCGAAGTCGTACCCCTTCATCGCTTCTCCCCTCCGGACGTCCACCGAGGGGTCGTGCGCATCATGCTCACTTCGCAGGTGCGAAAAACCCGCGTCTGGGCAAAAGCGATTATGCGCTGGACGAGTTCTGTGACATTTGACTATCGTGTGGCCTATGTCCAGTCCTGAGGCGTCAAGACGCTAGCCACCGGTTCTTCCGGTGGCTTCTCGTGATGTCACGCGGCAGCGCCGCCCCCTGAGGCCAGCGCGCCCTTTCGTCACTCCCGCCGCCGGATCACCGTCGTACGGACTGATTCGTTCCAGGAGTTCCGCCCCTGTCGTGGTGCCGGACCTGGTCCTTTCCTTTCACGCGGTAGCGCCCGCGTCCCTGATGGACGCTGGTGCGCGCCGCGTCGTCCTGTGATGCCCTTTCAACGCGGCCTGGAGTCTTTCGCTCATGCCCTTCGCCATCTACATCCTCGGACTGGCGGTCTTCGCCCAAGGAACGTCCGAGTTCATGCTCTCCGGACTGGTTCCGAACATCGCCGCTGAACTGAACGTGTCCATCCCGGCCGCCGGCGCGCTGACGTCCGCCTTCGCCGCGGGAATGATCGTGGGAGCGCCGCTGATGGCGGTGCTCAGTATGCGCTGGCCACGTAGACGGGCACTGCTCGTCTTCCTGGTCGCGTTCATGCTCGTGCACGTCGCCGGCGCCCTCACCGCCAGCTTCTCCGTGCTCCTGGTGACCAGGGTGCTCGGAGCGCTGGCCAACGCCGGCTTCCTCGCCGTGGGGCTCGCGACGGCGGCCGGCATGGCCCCGCCGAACGCCAAGGGGCGGGCCACCTCCATCCTGCTGGGCGGCATCACGCTCGCCTGCGTCGCCGGGGTGCCCGCCGGTGCCGCGCTCGGTCAGACGTTCGGCTGGCGGTCGGCGTTCTGGGCCGTGGCCCTGATCTCCCTGCCGGCCGTCTTCGCCGTGCTGCGCTCGGTGCCGGACGTCGCGCCGGCGACGGGGGACCCCCGCGCGGGGCGCGAACTCCGGGCCCTGCGCGGCCCGCGGCTGCTCGTCGTGCTGGTGCTGGCCGCGCTGGTGAACGCCGCCACCTTCTGTACGTTCACGTACCTGACCCCATTGGTCACCAACGTGAGCGGCTTCTCGCCGGGCTGGGTGCCGGCGGTGCTGGCGCTGTTCGGTCTCGGGTCGTTCGCCGGGGTGACCATCGGCGGGCGCCTGTCCGACACGCGGCCGACGCTGGTCCTGATCGCGGGCGGGATCGCCCTGCTCGCCGGGTGGGCGCTCTTCGCCGCCACGGCCGGCAGCCCGGTCGCCACGCTCCTGCTCGTCTTCGTCCAGGGGACCCTGTCGTTCGCCGTCGGCTCGACCCTGATCGCCCAGGTTCTGTACGCGGCCACCCAGGCGCCCTCGCTCGGCGGCTCCTTCGCGACCGCGGCCCTCAACGTGGGCGCGGCGGCCGGTCCCGCCATCGGCGGCGCCACCATCGCCGCCGGGCTCGGCTACCACTCGCCTCTGTGGGTCAGCGCCGTGCTGGTGGCGGCGGCGTTCGCCACAGCGGGCCTCGCCGAGGCCGTACGGCGTCACGCTGTGGTGGCCGCACGGTAACCTAGGGCCACCTGGCGCGCTCGCGCACGCGTGCTTTTGGTCGTTCCCTACAACTGTGGAGCCTTGGTGTGCTCCCTCTGCGACATTTCCCTACGAGCCGGCAGAGGCAAGGCTGTACAGGTGCGGGGGGTGCCACAGGGAAGGCGCGCACAGTCAACAGGAGGGCTCGGTCGGGTGTTCAGTCGTGTCGCCATCGTCAACCGTGGTGAGGCCGCGATGCGGCTCATCCACGCAGTCCGGGAGCTGGCCGCGGAGACCGCGACACCGATCCAAACCGTCGCGCTGCACACCGACGTCGACCGCGCCGCCACGTTCGTGCGCGAGGCCGACCTCGCCTACGATCTCGGTCCGGCGTCCGAGCGCCCGTACCTCGATCTGAAGGCGCTGGAGCGCGCGCTGGTGGAGACCGGGGCCGACGCCGCGTGGGTCGGCTGGGGGTTCGTCGCCGAGGACCCGGCGTTCGCGGAGCTGTGCGAGAAGATCGGCGTCACCTTCGTCGGGCCGAGCGCGGAGGCCATGCGCCGGCTCGGCGACAAGATCGGCGCGAAGCTGCTCGCCGAGGAGGTCGGCGTGCCGGTCGCGCCGTGGAGCCGCGGCGCGGTCGAGACCCTGGACGCCGCCCTCGCGGCGGCGGCCGAGATCGGCTACCCGCTGATGCTGAAGGCGACCGCGGGCGGCGGCGGGCGCGGCATCCGCGTGGTCACGGACGAGGCCGAGCTCGCCGACGCCTACGAGCGCACCAGCCAGGAGGCCGCTCGGGCGTTCGGCAGCGGCGTGGTGTTCCTGGAGCGCCTGGTCACCGGCGCCCGGCACGTCGAGGTCCAGGTGATCGCCGACGGCCAGGGCACCGCGTGGGCGCTCGGCGTCCGCGACTGCTCGGTGCAGCGGCGCAACCAGAAGGTCATCGAGGAGTCGGCCTCGCCGGTGCTCAGCCCCGCGCAGACGGCCGAGCTCAAGGCGTCGGCCGAACGGCTGGCCGTAGCGGTCGATTACCGGGGCGCGGCGACCGTCGAGTTCCTTTACCACCCCGGCGACCAGCTGTTCGCCTTCCTCGAGGTCAACACCCGCCTGCAGGTCGAGCACCCGATCACCGAGTCCACCACCGGGTTCGACCTGGTCAAGGCGCAACTGCGGGTGGCATCCGGCGGCCGGCTCGACGGCGCGCCGCCGGTGGAGCGCGGGCACGCCGTCGAGGCCCGGCTCAACGCCGAAGACCCCGACCGCGACTTCGCGCCCTCCCCCGGCCGCATCGCCCGTCTGGACCTGCCCGCCGGGCCGGGCATCCGCGTGGACACCGGCGTCAGCGAGGGCGACACCATCCCGGCCGACTTCGACTCGATGATCGCGAAGATCATCGCGTACGGCGTCGACCGCGACGAGGCCCTCGGCCGGCTGCGCCGGGCCATGGCACAGACCACGGTGATCATCGAGGGCGGCGCGACGAACAAGAGCTTCGTGCTCGACCTGCTCGACCAGCCCGAGGTGATCGACGCCAGCGCCGACACCGGCTGGATCGACCGCGTCCGCGGCCAGGGCAGGCTCGTCTCCCACCGGCACTCCGCCGTCGCGCTGGCGGCCGCCGCCATCGAGGCGTACGAGGAGGAGGAACGCGCCGAGCGGCAGCGGCTGCTGTCCACGGCGTTCGGCGGCCGCCCGCAGGTGCAGCACGAGAGCGGCCGGCCGCTGGACCTCAAGCTGCGTGGCGCCGGCTACCGCGTGCGCGTCGCGCGGGTCGGCGCGCACCGCTTCCGCGTCGGCGTCCAAGCGGGTGACGACGTCCGCACCGCCGACGTCGAGCTCGAGCGCTTCGACCGGCACACCGGGCGGATCATCGTCAACGGCACCCCCTACCGCCTGCTCACCGGCACGCACGGGCCGATCCACCTGGTCGAGGTGGACGGCGTGACGCACCGGGTCAGCCGTGACGAGGGCGGCGTCGTCCGCTCGCCCGCGCCCGCGCTGGTCGTCGCCACGCCGCTGAAGGTCGGCGCCGAGGTCGAGGCGGGCGCTCCGGTGCTGGTGCTGGAGAGCATGAAGATGGAGACGGTTCTGCGGGCGCCGTTCAAGGCGCGGCTGAAGGAGTGCGTCGTCTCCGTGGGCAGCCAGGTCGAGACCGGTGCGCCGCTGCTGCGGCTGGAGCCGCTCGCCGACGACGCCGCCGAAGCCGCGAGCACCTCGGCCGCCGCGTCCGTCGAGCTGGACCTGCCCGCCGCGCCGGGCGAGATCCCGGCGTGGAAGCGCGCCGCGCGCGGCCAGGAGGACCTGCGCAGCCTGCTGCTGGGCTTCGACGTCGACCCGCACGACGAGGGCGGGGTGCTCGAGGACTACCTCGCCGCGCGCCGGGCGGCCACCGAGGAGGGCCATCGGCCGCTGGCCGAGGAGCTCGCGCTCATCGAGGTGTTCGCCGACCTGGCCGAGCTGAGCCGCAACCGGCCGGCGGGCGAGGACGGCGGCGCCGGCCACGTCTACAGCGCTCGCGAGTACTTCCACACCTACCTGCAGAGCCTCGACGTCGAGCGGGCCGGGCTGCCGGCGGCCTTCCAGTCCAAGCTCGCCAAGGCGCTCGGGCACTACGGCGTCACCGACCTGGAGCGCTCTCCCGAGCTCGAGGCCGCGGTGTTCCGGATCTTCCTCGCCCAGCAGCGCGCGTCCGCCGACGCCGCGGTGGTCACGACGTTGCTGCGCGCCTGGCTGCGGGAGTCGCCGCCGGACGAGACGCTGCGCGAGCCCGCCGGTCTCGCGCTGGAGCGCCTGCTGGCCGCGACTCAGGTCCGCTTTCCCGTGGTCTCCGACCTCGCGCGCGGCGTGGTGTTCGCCTGGTTCGCCCAGCCGCTGCTGCGCCGCAACCGCGCCCGCGTCTACGCCGACGTCCGCAAGCACTTGCGCCACCTGGACGCGCACCCCGACGCGCCGGACCGCGCCGAGCGCATCGCCGAGATGGTACGCACCACCGAGCCGCTGGTACGCCTGCTCGGCCAGCGGCTCACCCGCGACAACCTGGACAACGCGATCATGCTGGAGGTGCTGACCCGGCGCTACTACGGCAACAAGGGTCTGACCGGCGTCCGCACCAGCCAGGCCGCGGGCTGCACGTTCGTGGTCGCCGAGCGCGCGGGCTCCCGCGTGGTCTCCTCCGCGGTCGCCTTCGAGGATCTGGGCAGCGCGCTGCGCGGGCTCGCGGAGCTGGTCAGCGGTGAGGACGCCGTCGACGCCGACATCTATCTCGCCTGGGAGAGGCAGCCGGAGGGCTCCGAGGCGATGGCGGCCGCGCTGCACGAGGTCATCAGCGCGCACCCGCTGCCGAGCCAGGTCCGCAGGCTCACCGCCACCGTCGCGGGCAGCGGCGGCACGGTGATGCACCACCACTTCACCTTCCGCCCGTCGGACACCGGGATGACCGAGCAGCGGCTGATCCGCGGCCTGCACCCGTACATCGCGCAGCGGATGCAGCTGGAGCGGCTGAGCAAGTTCGACCTGACCCGGCTGCCGTCCTCGGACGAAGAGGTCTACCTCTTCCAGTGCGTGGCGCGAGAGAACCCGTCGGACGACCGCCTCGTCGCCTTCGCCCAGGTGCGCGACCTGACCGAGCTGCGCGAGCACGACGGCCGGCTGGTGGCGCTGCCGACGGCCGAGGACACCATCGCCACCTGCCTGGACTCCATCCGCCGCGCTCAGTCGCGGCGGCCGTCGGAGAAGCGCTTCAACACCAACCGGATCGTGGTCTACGTCTGGCCACCGAGCGGCATCACCCGCGCCGAGATCGAGATGATCGCCGCGCGCGTACGGCCGACGACCGTGGGCGCCGGCCTTGAGGAGATCCTGTTCATCGCGCGGCAGCGCGACCGGACGACCGGCGAGCTGACGAAGATGGCCGTACGCATCACCTTCGACGCCACCGGCGGCACCGACCTGACCATCGGCGAGCCGTCGGACGAGCCGGTCGAGCCGCTGGACGACTACCGGCAGAAGGTGCTGCGGGCCAGCAGCCGCAACACGGTCTACCCGTACGAGCTGACCGGCCGGCTCGGCGACTTCGTCGAGTACGACCTCGACGACGACCACGCGCTGGTGCCGGTCGACCGGCCGAAGGGGCGCAACACCGCGGCGATCGTGGCGGGCGTGGTCACCACGCCGACCCGCCGGCACCCGCAGGGCGTCACCAGGGTCCTGCTGCTCGGCGACCCGACCAAGTCGCTCGGCGCGCTGTCGGAGGCGGAGTGCCGCCGCGTGATCGCCGCGCTGGACCTGGCCGAGCGGATGCGGGTGCCGCTGGAGTGGTACGCGCTCTCGGCCGGCGCCCGGATCTCCATGAAGTCCGGCACGGAGAACATGGACTGGGTGGCCGCGGCGCTCAAGCGGATCGTCGAGTTCACCCAGGACGGCGGCGAGATCAACATCGTGGTCGCGGGCATCAACGTCGGCGCGCAGCCCTACTGGAACGCCGAGGCGACGATGCTCATGCACACCAAGGGCATCCTGGTGATGACGCCGGACTCGGCGATGGTGCTGACCGGCAAGCAGTCACTCGACTTCTCCGGTGGCGTGTCGGCCGAGGACAACTTCGGCATCGGCGGCTACGACCGCGTGATGGGCCCGAACGGGCAGGCTCAGTACTGGGCGCCCAACCTGGCCGCCGCGCGGGACGTGCTGATGTCGTACTACGACCACACGTATGTCGCGCCCGGCGAGCAGGGGCCACGGCGGGCGAAGACCACTGACCCCGTCGAGCGCGACATCTCCGACTTCCCGCACTCGTTGCCGGACAGCGACTTCACCACCGTCGGCGAGATCTTCTCCATCGAGGCCAACCCCGACCGCAAGAAGCCGTTCGACATCCGTACCGTGATGCGGGCGCTGTCCGACCAGGACCACCCGGTGCTGGAACGCTGGGCGGGCATGGCCGACGCCGACACCGCGGCGGTGCAGGACGTGCATCTCGGCGGCATCCCGGTGTGCCTGCTCGGCATCGAGTCACGGGCGGTGCCGCGGCGCGGGTTCCCGCCCACCGACGGCCCGGACACCTACACCGCGGGCACGCTGTTCCCGCGCTCGTCGAAGAAGGCCGCGCGGGCGATCAACGCGGCCAGCGGCAACCGGCCGCTGGTGGTGCTGGCGAACCTGTCGGGCTTCGACGGCTCGCCGGAGTCGATGCGGAAGCTGCAACTGGAGTACGGCGCCGAGATCGGCCGCGCGATCGTGAACTTCCGCGGGCCCATCGTGTTCTGCGTGATCTCGCGCTATCACGGTGGCGCGTTCGTGGTGTTCTCCAAGGCGCTGAACCCGAACATGACCGTGCTCGCGCTGGAGGGCTCGTTCGCCTCGGTGCTCGGTGGCGCCCCCGCCGCCGCGGTGGTGTTCTCCGGCGACGTCAACGTCCGCACCGCGGCCGACCCGCGCGTACGGGACCTGGAGGCTCGCACCGCGGCCGCCGCCGGCACCGAGCGCGCCGCGTTGACCGCGGAGCTCGACGAGCTCCGCGCGTCGGTCCGCGCGGAGAAGCTCGGCGAGGTGGCCACGGAGTTCGACCGGGTGCACAACATCCAGCGCGCGGTCGAGGTCGGCTCCGTGGACGCCGTGATCCGCGCCGCCGAACTCCGCCCACGCATCATCGAGGCCATCGAGTCGCGTCTGCGTTAGCCCTCTGTGAGCGCCGCTTTCATGACGTCCCGCAGGGGCGTCGGCGGGTGGCCGATCAGGTCGGCCAGCGCCGGGCCGACCTGGGCGAACTCGCCCTGCCTGCTGGCGGCGAACATGCCCACGAGCATCCGTGCCCGCGGCTCCGGCACGCCATGGGAGAGCAGGTTCGCCACGTACTGCTCGTCGGTGATGGTGACGCGCCTGATCGGGCGTCCGGTGAGTTCGGCGGCGATCTCGGCGACGTCGCCGAGGTCGAGGGCTTCGGAGCCGGTGAGCGGCGGGGTCGGGCCGTTGAAGCGGCCCTCGTCGGCCAGGACGATCGCGGCGGCCTCGGCCAGGTCGGCGTGGGCCGTCCAGGAGACCGGCCCGTCCTGCGGCGCGGCCAGTTCGCCGGTCCGCAGGGCGTCGCGCAACAGCATCAGCGTCGTGGTGGCGTAGAAGCCGTTGCGCAGCGAGGTCCAGGCGACGCCGGACTCCCCCAGCGCCGCCTCGGTGGCGGCGTGGTCGGGCATGGGCGCGAAGAGCGAGGACGGGTTCGCGCCCATATGGCTGGTATAGAGGATCCGGCGCGCGCCGGCCCCCCTGGCCGCCGTGATCGCGGCGCGGTGCAGACTGAGCGCCGTGTCGCCGGTGGCGGCGGCGGACACGATCAGGACCTGGGAGGCGTCCTCGAAGGCGTGGGCGAGGCTCGCGGGCTCGGCGTAGTCACCCCGGCGGACGCGGACGCCCCGTTCCCGCAACCACTGTGCCTTCTCAGGGTCGCGGACGCTCACCGCGACCTTCTCGGCGGGGACGCGTTCGAGCAGATCCTCCAGAATCGCCCGGCCGAGCTGTCCGCCGGCCCCGGTAACGATGATCATTATGACCTCCAGTTGTCGCCTTGCAGCAGAGTCGCCGGGGTCAGATAAACTCCCGCGCATCACTGCTAACGAGACGGACGTTATCACCGATAAATAGTGATGCTAACGCGAATCTGTTATCGTTGCCACCATGGATGCCGATGACGTCGACGCCGGGGGCGGCCCTCGCGAACGCATCCTCGCCGCCACGGCCAAGCTGCTCGCCGAGGGCGGCCGGGAGGCCGCGTCGACGCGTGCGGTGGGCGCCGCAGCAGGAGTGCAGGCGCCGACCATCTACCGGCTCTTCGGCGACATGCGGGGCCTGCTCGACGCGGTCGCGGCCGAGGGCTTCGCCGCCTACCTGAGCAGCAAGACCGACCGGGAGCCGACCGCCGACCCGGTCGAGGATCTCCGTGCCGGCTGGGACCTGCATATCGGGTTCGGCCTGGCCAACCCGGCCCTGTACCTGCTCATGAACGAGCCCCGCCTCGGGGACGTCGCCGCCCCGCCCGCCGCCGTCGCCGGCGAAAAGGTCCTCGCCACGCACATCCGCCGGATCGCCGAAGCGGGCCGGCTGCGCGTCAGCGAGGAACGCGCCGCCCACCTCGTCCAGGCCGCCGGCCTGGGGGCTACGGTCACCCTGATCACCATGCCCGCGGACCGTCGCGATCTGGAGCTGTCCGTCCTCGCCCGCGAGGCGGTCATCGCCGCGATCACCACCGACGCTCCGGCGGCCACGCCTCCAGGCCCGGTCACCGCCGCGGTTACCCTGCGCGCCGTCCTGCCCCGGACCACCGTCCTGACCGACCCGGAGCAGCGCCTCCTGGAAGAGTGGCTCGACCGCATCGCCGACCCGGCCACCTGACGGTCCCCCGGGGGATTCGTCACACAACCGTCTCGGTCCGTGGTGGCTGGGGTTCTTTGAGAGGGATGCCCCCTGCGGGGAGAGGAAGACAACGGTCGGTCGTGACGCGTCATGTACGGGGCCCGCCGCCCCGCACGCGCCCGCCTCGTGTACCACAAGGTGACCATGAGCTCCCTGGCCTTCGCTTCGGGCACCTAGGAATCGGGGCGACGGACTGGGGGACCTGGCGGCGTCGGACCTGGACGGCGGAGCTGAAGTGCTCGCACGCCGAGGCGCAGCCGCGGTCGGTGAGCACCACCAGCGGCAGGTTGAGCAGCGCGACGCTGTCATCGGGTCTGCATGGACTCGCACCTGCCGTCCACGGCGCACTGGTACGCCGTGACCTTGCCGCATCCAATTGGGAGGCCGAAGGGAGACCGCCAGTTTCGGACGCCTCCCCCACAGCCACCGCCCGAGGCACCAGAACGGCAGTGGTTTCGAGACCGCCCGCCGCCTGACCGAGGCCGGGGCGGTCCCGCAAGCACTGTCAGAATCTACGTGGTGATGATAAAAATCGACACTGTGTAGACTTTGAGATGGGGAGCAGTCCAACTCCTCGCGAGTCTCCTCAGGAGGAACAATGCAGAGGCAGAACTGGCTCATCACCGGCGTCAGCACGGGCCTTGGACGTGCCTTCGCCCAAGCCGCCCTGGCCGCCGGTCACACCGTCGTCGGCACGGTCCGCTCCGAGGAGGACCTGCGGGCCTTCGAAGGGCTCAAACCCGGGTACGCTCACGGCCGCATCCTGGATGTGACCGACGACGCCGCCGTCTCGAGTGTGATCACGGAGGTGGAACAGAGCGTCGGCCCCCTGGATGTCGTCATTGCCAACGCGGGCTACGGCCTGGAGGGCACCTTCGAGGAGACGCCGCTGGCCGACGTGCGGCGGCAGTTCGAGGTCAACGTGTTCGGGACAGTGGCCACGCTGCAGGCGGCCCTGCCCCACATGCGCCGGCGGCGCCGCGGGCACCTGATGGCCGTCACCTCCATGGGCGGGCTGATGGCCGTGCCCGGCATGTCCGCCTACTGCGGCAGCAAGTTCGCCCTGGAAGGCATCCTCGAGGCACTGGGCAAGGAGGTCGCACAGTTCGGGATCCATGTGACGGCGATCGAGCCCGGCTCCTTCCGCACCGACTGGGCCGGACGGTCCATGACACGCACCGCGCGGTCCATCGACGACTACGACGAGCTGTTCACCCCCATCCGTGAAGCGAGGCAGAAGGCCAGCGGGAACCAGCTGGGCGATCCGGCCAAGGGCGGGGAGGCCGTCGTGCACATCGCGTCGGTCGACCAGCCGCCGGCCCACCTCGTCCTTGGCTCGGATGCGCTGCGACTGGTCACTGCCGCGCGCAAGGCTGTGGACGAGGACATCCGCGCATGGGAGCCCCTCTCCCGTACGACCGACTTTGCCGAGGGTGCTCAGCTCTGATGCCCAGCCACCACTCCGCGCGGAGCCGGCGCGCCACCGAACGCAAGGGCGATGTCCGGGAGAGGGCCATTCTGGACACCTGCGAAACTCTACTGGTGCAAAAGGGCTACGACGCCATGACTGTCGGCGACATAGCTCAGGGCGCCGGTATCACCCGCGGCGCCCTGTATTTTTACTTCGGCTCCAAACAAGAAGTGGTCACGGCACTCGTGGCCCGAACCGTTGAGCATCTGTGGGAGCGGTCCCGGGCCACTGCAGAGACCGACGAGCCGCGCCAGGCCATCGCAGCAGCCATGCAGCGCACGGTTGAGCTGTGGGATGAGCACGGTCTGGTCATGCGCACGGCGATCGATCTGTCGTTGACCGTGCCGGAGATCGGCGAGCTGTGGAGCCACACGGCTGACCTGTTCATCACGGCCATCACCGCTGTCCTGGAACGAGCCGGCGTTCAGGCCGGCACCGAACCAGAACAAGCGTCAGCGATGGCACGCGCCCTGTGCTGGATGATCGAGCGGACCTTCTACCACGCCTCGCAGGAATCCCGCGAGAATTTACAAAAGGCATCTTCGACCTGCGAACACATCTGGCTGACCAGCGCCGGTCTCACCACCTGAATGAGGCATCTGGCCTGGAAGTGAAGGCGCAGACATGCTGGCGCCGGCACATCCCAGCCCGAGATCAATCTGATCGAGAACCGCCGTACGACCGCCTCGGGCGGGGTTCGGGGGCCGGGAAGAGTGGCCGCCACCGCGTGGCGAGGTCGAGGTGGGAGTTCATGTCCAGCTCGACTCGGCCGTAGGGGTTCACGTGGGTCCAGAACAGTGGCGACAGGGCCCGCCGGTCGGCGTCGGTGGGCCGCTTCTGCCACTCGCCGTACGTACCGTGCGGCCCAGTTCCTCGATCGCCCGGTAGGCGGGGTGCTTGGGCCCGCCGCCCCCCCGCACCGCCTTCAGCACCAGCCGCGCGGCCGCTTGGCGCTGTCGTGATACAGCTGCGGCAACACCGAAACGTAGGTGCCGGCGGTCAGCACGATGCTGGCACGCCCCAGCGTGCCCTGCACTGGGTGGCATAAGAGCGGACAAGCATTCTCCGCAGCTTGAGGACCGGGACTCAAGCCGACTTGCGCCGGTCGGGACGACAACACAGCCGGGGTCGGTCTGGACCTCGCCGCCTTCCGCCGCGCCGGTGAGCAGGGGACGGTGCTCCGTCACGGTAGGGTTCTGGCGGACTTTCTATAAGGTGGACGGCACGTGTGAGCAAGGCCAATGAGCTGATCGGCGCGGCGATGGAGGCGCTTGCCAGCGAGGATCAGGCGGCCTTCGACTCCGCTGCCGCCTTCCTGGCCGACCGGGACGACGCCGATCGCGTGCTGGTGGAGGTCGTGACCCGTGCGATCTCGGGGTTGTGGCGGAACGGCTGGCAGCCCGCCGACGTGGTGAGGATCGCGGCCAGGCGGCTGACCGACTGGCACGGGCGGGCGGCGGCCGACCTCATCGCCTGGGAGATGCGGGCCTATGAGCCGGCCACGGTTGATGAGCGCTGGCGCGACCAACTCGCCGGCTTGGAGGCCGCGGTGTGGTGGAAGGGCGGCTACCTGGCGGCGCGGCAGGCGCGCGACGGGGCCGGCCGTCTGGTGACCGTCTCCGGTGTGCTGGAACTGCTGGGGTTGCTGACCGGGCTGCCCCGGCTGGAGTCGTTGAGCCCGCCGCCCGGGGCCGCTCGCCGTACGGTCCAGGCACGCTCGCACGTGGTCAGTGAGAAGACGCTCGGGCGGGTGCGGGCGCTGCTTGCCAAGGCGGAGTCGACGGCGTACGAGGCGGAGGCGGAGACGTTCATGTCGGCGGCGCAGAGCTTGATGGCGAAGTACAGCATCGACGCGGCGATGCTGGACGCGCAACCAGGCGGAGGTGAGGCCCCGGCGGGCATCCGGGTCGGCATCGACGCGCCGTACGAGCAGCCCAAGGCCGTGCTGCTCAACCTCATCGCCGAGGCCAACAGGTGCCGGGTGATCTGGTCGAAGGAGCTGGGGTTCGCCACTGTGCTGGGGTTCTGGGCGGACCTGTCCTGGGTGGAGATGCTGTTCACCTCGCTGCTGGTGCAGGCGCAGACCGCGCTGGTGAACTCGGGCACCAGAAAGCACGGCACCGGCCGATCGAGGAATAAGACGTTCCGCCAGTCGTTCCTGTCGGCGTTCGCCTCCAGGATCGGGGAGCGGCTCGCCGAGGCCACGGCGGCCGCGGTCTCGCAGGAGAGCGCCAGCCGGGGCACCGACCTGGTGCCGGTGCTGGCGGCCCGCGAACAGGAGGTGGAGCAGGCGGTCGAGCGCATGTTCCCGAACCTGGTCTCGCATGCGGTCCGCACGTCCTGGGACCGGGAGGGCTGGGCGGCGGGCCGTACCGCCGCCGATCAGGCCAGCCTCGGGGCGCGAGACCGATAGCGCTCCGGGTGCGGGGGACCAGGCGCCCGTGTGGCCGGGTATCGCCGACTCCAGGGCCGCTCGCGGATGCGCGCCGCCGCGGGCCTCGCCGGTGTTGTCCACGTTCGACGAAGGCGAAGGCCGCGTACGCCATGGGGACGATCCCGCGCGCCGAACACCAGGGGATCCAATGCCGCGCGGAGACGACATCAGCGTGTCCTCTCGAGAGGCGGTCCGAAAGGTGGTCATGAACAGGGCCTCGATGCTTTCGTCGTCCCCTCTTGCAGCAGGCCCAGCCGCAGTTAAGGAGCTGGCACTCCCGGAGCGGTCCATCAGGCTGGAGCCTTGCCATGACCAGCGGGATACGTGATGCTTACTGACCTCTTATGTGAATCGGCCGAAAGCTCCCAGAGCGCATCACTCGTGCTGTTACGTCTGCACCGACGTGGCGACGGGAGCAACCAGAGAGGTAGTTCGTCCCCGTGACCCATGGCCCGTGGCCCCAGCAGCCTGCGCAAACATCACCGTCGACGCCTATTGAACCGCTGCTGACCAGGGAATACGACGCTGATCCCGCGCTCGTGCACGAGCGCCTGCGCGCCACGTACGGACCGGTCGCCCCGGTCGACCTCCTCGGGGTGCCGGTCTGGTTCGTCCTTGGCTATGAGGAAGTGTTGCGCGTCCTGCAGAACACGGGCGGCATCTGGAGCAAGCACGTCGACAGGTGGCAGGCCAACATCGAGGGGCGGCTACCGGCGGATTGGCCGCTGCTGCCCGTCTTCCAGGTCAACAGCTCGGCCTTCCAGGAGGGCGCGACGCAGCGCGAATTGCGGGGCGCGTGGACCAGCGCGCTCGCGCCGTTCCAGAACCCCGGCCACCTCCAGGCGCAGCAGTTGGAACGTTCGATCGTGCGGTACGCCGACGACCTCCTCGACACGCTGGCGGAGGGCGGTGCCACGGGATGGGCGGATCTGGCGGCGCAGTACGCGCGGCCACTCCCCCTGATGGTCGCCAACCGCATGCTCGGCTTCGCCGCCTCACGTGGCGAGGACGTCGTGATGGATCTCTGGCGGATGATCGACGCCGGGCCGGACGCGCCCGCGGCGTTCGAGCGGCTGTACGCGGCCATGACGGAGCTCGCGGCGAGCAAGCGTGAGAGCCCCGGCGACGACCTGCCCTCCTACATGATCGAGGCGAAGCCGGACTTCACGCTGGACGAGCTGGCCCGCGAGCTGCTCATGCTGCCCGGCCTGCTGGACTTCACCGCCAGCCTCGTTTGCAACGTGGTCGTCGAGGTCATCTCCAATCCGGATGTCCGGGAGAGCCTGTCCGTGGGTTCGATCGACGAGACGGTCAACCGGGTCGCCCTGCTCAATCCGCCGATGGCCAACCTGACCTTCCGGTTCCCGATGACGGACGTGAAACTGGGCAACTACACGATCGCCGCCGGGGATCCGGTCATGCTCTCGGTCGCGGGCGCGCACGCCGACCCGCGATTCGCCGGGGCGATCGATCGGCAGGCCATCCGCAGCACCCGCGCTCATCTCGCCTGGGGCGCGGGGCCGCACAGCTGCCTGGGTCAGCGGCTCGCGACCCAGATCACCACCATCGCCGTACGCCGGCTCTTCAACAGGTTCTCCAAGATGAAGCTGGCGCTACCGGCCGACCAGTTGCCCTGGCGCCCCTCTCCCTTCATGCGGGCGCTGCGGTCCCTGCCCGTCCAGTACGAACTCGCCAGCCCCCACGTCCCCGCGACCGCCCCCGCTCCCGTGGACGTGCAGCCGTCCCCGGCGGGTGAGGCCGCCACCGGTCAAGGGGCGCCCCGTTCCGCGCTGTGGAACTTCCTGCGCGGGCTGCGTCGCGGACGATAGACCCTTCAGGTGGAGGGGTCGCTCCACTTACCGTGCTACGGTATCCCGGTAACTGGATAACCCACTCCAGTTACCGGGATGGAGGATTCGTGCCCTACAAAGGACCCCTGCCGAAGCAAGTGGTCACCCGTGTCAACGCCTGCGCGAGCGCGCTGCGCTCCTCTCCTCGCTGGGGCAGGCTGGTGCGCAAACACCTCACGATCGTCACCTACACAGGACGTCGCTCGGGACGTGTCTTCAGCACACCCGTCGCCTACCGGCGGGCGGACGACGTCGTCACCATCGGCGTGCAGATGCCGGACGCCAAGAAGTGGTGGCGCAACTTCCTGGACGAGGGCGGCCCGATATCGCTGGACCTGGACGGCGCCGACCGCACCGGGCACGCGGTCGCCCGGCGTGACGGAGCGGGCCGCGTCACCGTCACCGTGCGCCTCGACGGCTAGAAGCAGCCCTCTCCCTCGGTGCAGCCGGGAAGCGGGATCGAGGCGTAGCGCTGCGCCTGGCCCGGAGTCAGCGTCAGGGGGACGCGGTTGGTCTGGAAGAAGAGCACGGCGTCGGCCAGGGCCTGCCGGACCGTCGGATCCTCGCCCTTGAGCCCCCGAGGGGTGGTCAGCGGACGCGCGGGATCGAACGGCACCCGCCAGGGACTGAACCTGGGCTCTCCCGGCTTGGTGGGACGCTCGAGCCGGGTGTAGAACTCCCGCCACAAAATGGCCCCCTGGCCGTCGAGAGTGGCACGCCCGTTCCAGTCGCCCAGCGTCCGGCAGGCCTCGCGCACGTTCACCCCCTCGCCTTCGGAGGTGGTCGGCTCGGGGTTGGCCCGGCACATCCGGAGCAGGTCCGAGCGCATGAGCTCGAAGGTGTGGTTGCGCTTGCCGTACGCGGTGGCCTGCAGCGTTTCCAGGGTGAAGCCGGGCGCGCCGAGGCCGTCGGCGCCGGATCGCCGCTGGGCGATCATGTCCAGGCTGACCCGGGGGCGCGGCTCCAGCTCGGTACGCGCCTTACCCCACGCCAGCGGATAGCCGGTCAGCGGTGCCGAAGGGTTCGTCATCCAGAAGGTGTTGTTGGAGTTGGCCACGTAGTCGGCGCGGGTCAGCCTGGGCTGCTTGCCCGGTCGGAAGATGCCGGGCACCACGGCGTCGCCGTCCTTGCCCCACCGGCACGCGGAAGTCGAGCCGTCCAGGACGTATGCCTCCAGGCCCGGGATGGGCGAGGGCTTGGCGCAGTGGCGCGCCTTGGCGCCGGTGGCATGGGGGACCACCGAGGTTTGACGTGCTCCTCGCCCTGAAGAGGCGGGGATTCCCGTGCTGCTTACGCAGCAGTCCGTGCCGCGTAAGCAGCACGTGCTGTGGAACAGGATGCTTGACGCCTCACTGACCCGCCTACCGGCAAGTCTCCACGTCCTGTCACCGCCCGTCCGGCGGCCTCGTCATACCGATGAATCCAGGAAGCGATCTCACGGCCAGCTTGGTTATCGCTTGCCCGTTCAATCACGGAAACCTTACCGTACGTGATTGAAGCGTCGCAAGCAGTTTCGATCACTGCACGCTCACGCCCCAGAGGGCACTCACACGTGGGCCTACACCATCCCGCCTGAAGACAGGAGCACTAGCCCGCATCTCGGTAGACGTCGCTGGACAGGTTGGTGACCGGGCGGACCGGGTCGTCGGACATGGCCGTGGCGCCGAAGTAGCGGGACCGCTCGCCCCGCATGGTCACCACCCACGAGGCCAGCACGCACAGGTTGTCCTGCGCGAAGGCGTAGCCGTACCCGAACCCGAGGCCGCCGTAATCCTTGGCGGAGATGTGCGGGATGCCGTACTCGGTGCGCCGGATCGTGGCGGAGTAGCGCTCGTCGGCGGCAGCGGCGGACGGCGCGGTCGCGTTCACTACCACGGAGGAGGCGAGCACGAACAGCGCGACCAGCACGGCCGGTCGCGGTATGAGCTTCATGTGGCTCCTATTCGAAACGGGCGTTGTCGGGCGCGGTCAGGCGCCTGAGCAGCGGCAGGCCGGCGAGAATCACCAGCAGGGAGGCGGTCAGGCCGCCGCCGACGGTCGCGAAGTAGACGGGGCCGGGCAGCGCCAGGGCGGCCTTCTTCATCGCGAGCTGGCCTATGAGCGGTTCGGCCACGCCGAAACCGGCGCCGGCGGCGAGCACGGCGGCCAGGACGAGCGGCAGCGCGGACTCCAGCAGCACCACCTCGGCCAGGGTCCGGGTGGGGGTGCCGGCCAGCCGCAGCAGGGTGAACGGCTGCCGGCGTTCGACCAGCCCGCCGCCGACCGCCACCACGAGGCTGCAGCCGCCGACGATGAGGGTCAGGGCGACGACGGCCAGCGCGATGTTCTGGCCCTGGGTGTACAGGGTGGCTCTGACCTGGGCGACCTCGGCGAAGGTCATCGGGGCTTCGACGGTGTGCTCGGCCAGCAGCGTGCGGAGCCGCTCCACCGCCGCCGGGTCGGCCGTGGAGATCAGGATCGCCTCCATGGCGAGGCCGGTGGTGGAGGAGACGGATCGGCTGCCGGCTCCCGCGACGGGCAGGATCTTGTCGATGGTGAGCGGGTTGTCGGCGCCGGCCACGCGGTTGAAGACGCCCGCCACGGCGTGCGCGTCCGCCGGGCACCGCCCGAGCACGGGGAAGCGGGCCAGGCTCGCGCATTCGACGGCGGTTCGCGGGGGCGGCGGGCCGTCCGTGGGCATAGGGGCGGCCGCCGGCTCCGCCAAGGCGTAGATCGGCAGTATGTCCACGCCCGGGAAGCCGCGCAGCCGGGCGAGCACATCCTTCTGCGCCTGCTGGGACAGCCCCGCGCTGCCGGGCCGGTCGAACTGGGCGCGCAGTACGTGGTTCAGCGCTCCCCCGGCCACGGCCCGCTGGCCGGACAGCACCGCGGGGACGATGCCGGCGAGCGCCGTACCGACGAACACCGCCAGCATGAGCCCGCTCACCGCGCGGAAGGCGGCCTTGGGGTCGGCGGCCATCCGCTGCGCGGCCAGCAGCGTCGCCGCGCTCCGGGTCCGCCGGGCGGCCAGGCGAGCGGCCCGCATCGTCAGCCAGGGACCGGCCAGGATCAGCCCGACCATGATCAGGGCGAGCCCCGCCACGGCCAGCACGGTGTCGAGGTCGTTGCCGCCGCGGAACACCGGGCCCGCGAACAGCCCCAGCCCGGCCAACAGCGGGATCACCCGCCACGCCCTCGGCGCAGGCGCCGCGCCCTTCCTGGCCACTCCGAGGGGTGAGATCCGCACCCTGCGCAGCGACCATAGGGCGGCGCCCGCCGCGGCGACCGGCACGCAGGCGAGCACGGCCGCGTACTGCCAAGGATGTGGGGCGATCAACTCGGGAAAGAAGCGGACACCGGTGATCCGCACCCCGGCCAGCGCGGGCCGTACGACCTGGAAGAGCGCCAGGCCGGCCAGCGCGCCGAGCAGCGCGCCCAATGCGGCGTCCACCGCGGCCAGCACGTTGATCTGCCGGGAGGTGGCGCCCACCAGCCGGATCGCCGCCAGGCGGGTCTCACGGCGGGCGGCCGCCAGCCGGGTGGCGGTGCCCACGAGCGCCAGCAGCGGGACGACCAGCGCGATGGCGCCCACGCCGAAGCCGAACCGGTAGATGTCGGCGTAGCCATCGGTCGCGGGCCCGGTGGCCACCGTGTCGACCTGCGCGGCGCCGGGCATGGCGGCGACCTGCCCCGATGTCCGCCCCACCACGATGGCCAGCTCGTCGGGCCCGGACAGCCCGGCCTCGCCGATCAGCCCGGCACGGGTGCCGGGGAAGCGATCGGCGAGTCGCTCGCGCGGCGCCGAATCCAGCAGCCTGGCCAGCGCGGGCGAGGCGTAGTACTGGCCGGGAGCGGGCATGCGGGACAGGCCGGGGATGACCGGTGCCCGGGCGCCGAGCGCGGCGGCGTCCAGCCTCGTGATCGTCTGGCCGGCGTAGTAGTCCTCGTGCAGGTTCCACAGCGCGCCGTCGGCGGTGGCGTCCAGGGCCCAGCCGTTGGGGGCGGTGCCGCGCGTGCATTCCCAGCACTGGCGGTCGTTGGTGGCCTGGAAGGCGTTGAAGAGTGACAGCGTGCCCAGCAGCACCGCGACACCGGCCGCCACCCCGCCGACGATCAGCGCCAGCCTTGCTGCCGCCTCCCTGCCGCTGCTCAGCGACAGCCGCAGGCCCAGCCGGATCATCGGACGATCCCGCTGGCGTACGGGTCGGTGACCCGGCCGTCGCGGACGACGACCTCCCGGTCGGCACAGGCGGCCACCCGGGCGTCGTGGGTCACCACGATCACGGTGGTGCCCTCCTGGCGGGCCAGGCTCACCAGCAGCTCCATCACGTGCTCGCCGGTGAGCGAGTCGAGCGCGCCGGTCGGCTCGTCGGCGAAGACGACCCGCGGCCCGGTCACCAGCGCTCTGGCGATGGCCACCCGCTGCGTCTGCCCGCCGGACAGCTCCCCCGTACGCCGGCCGCCCAGGTCGGCCAGCTCCAGCCGTTCCAGCCAGGAGGCGGCCCGCGCGTAGGCACGACGGCGGCGGGTACGGCCGAGCAGCAGCGGCAGCGCCACGTTGTCGGCCACGGTCAGCTCCGGCACGAGCTGGCCGAACTGGAAGACGAAGCCGAAGGCGCTGCGCCGTAACTCGCTGCGGCGGCCGTCGTTCAGCGTGTCCAGGCGCCGCCCGTCGAACCACACCTCGCCGCTGTCCGGGGTGAAGATTCCGGCCAGGCAGTGCAGCAGCGTCGACTTGCCGGAGCCGCTGGGCCCCATGACGGCCAGGACCTCGCCCGCGCTCACCGACAGGCTGGCCTCGCGCAGCGCGGGCGTGTTGCCGAAGGCGCGGCTGATGCCGTCGGCCCGCAGCACCGGGTTGACGATCATCGTTCGCGCACCGCCGCCGTCAGCGCGTCCAGCCGGGCCTGGGTGACGTCGATCCACCGCAGATCGGCCTCGAGGCGGAACAGCCCGTGATCGGCCAGCAGCGCGTCGACCAGGTTGCCGGCGCGCTTGATCTCGGTCAGCTCGCGCATGCGCCGCAGATGCGTCGCCCGCTGGGCGTCGAGGTAACCGGCCGCGTCGCGGCCCAGCATCAGGGCCAGCACGACCTTGGTGAACAGCACGGTCTGCAGGTACGGCTCGGCCGCCACCGGCTCGGCCAGCCACTCCTCGACCTCGCCCGTGCCCACCGGGGTGATGGCGTAGCGCTTACGGTCGGGCCCGTCGCCCGGCTCGCTCGCCCCGGCGGTGATCTTGCCGTCTCTGGCCAGCCGGCCGAGCGTGGAATAGACCTGGCCGAAGGGCAGGGGCTTACCGCGGCCGAAGAAGGTGTCGTAGTCGCGTTTCAGGTCGTATCCATGGCTCGGCTCCCGTTCCAGCAGGCCGAGCAAGGCGAGGGGGACGCTCATGGGACGCCACTATACCCCGAGGGTATATACGACGGGGATAACGACATCCACTCAGCCCGATGTGGGCCGGACCCCCACGACGGCAGTGGCGAGCCGGGTGAGCTGGGCGCGCTGAGCGGCGGAGAGGCGGTCGGTGAGCCCCATGACCCGGCGGCCGATCTCGGCGGCGCACCCCTCGGCGAACCGCCTGCCCGTAGGGGTGAGGGAGACCAGCACGGCGCGGCCGTCATGGGGGGAAGGCGAGCGCTGGACCAGTCCGCGCTTCTCGGCGCGGCCGACCAAGCCGGTCATGGAGGACTTGTCCAGGCCGAGGTAGCCACCGAGTTCGAGCATGCCGCACTGCCGGTCGCGCAGGATGCCCAGCAGCCTGATCTGGATGATCGACAGGTCGTGCTCCGCGCCGGCCTCGGACAGGACGCGCTGGACCAGGAAGGACAGCTGCACCAGGGCGTCCACCGTGTTCAGGGGCCCGTCGGCCGGGGTGGAATCGGTCGTCATGGGGTCAGCCTACTTGACCTAGTACGTGGCACAAACTACTTTCAAAGTAGTACGCGCCACAAACCAACTACGGCAGGAGAGCCCTCATGCGCGCCGCAGTCGTCCACTCCTTCGACGCCCCGCCCCGCTTCGACAATTTCCCGACCCCCACCCCCTCAGGGGAGCACGAGGTCCTGGTCGACGTGCTGGCCGCCGGGCTGCACCCACGGGTGCGCTCAGCCGCGAACGGCAGCCACTACACCTCCGACGGCACCCTGCCCCTGGTGCCCGGCATCGACGCGGTCGGCCGTACCGCGCAGGGCGAACTGCTCTACTTCGCCGCCCCCGACACCGCGCTGGGCACCATGGCCGAGCACGCCGTCGTCGACCGCCGCCGTGCCATCACCCTGCCGGCGGGCACCGATCCGGCCGCCGTGGCCGCGGCCATGAACCCCGGCATGTCCTCCTGGGTAGCGCTGCGCCGCCGCGTGTCCTTACCGCCCGGCGGTTCCGTCCTGGTCATGGGCGCCACCGGCAACGCCGGACAACTCGCCGTCCAGATCGCCAAACACCTCGGCGCCGCCCGCGTGATCGGCGCCGGCCGCGACCCACTACGCCTCGACCTGCTGAAGAGCCTCGGGGCCGACGAGGTGGTCAGGCTCTCCGACCCCGACCCCGGCTCCGGCTCCGGCTCCGGCTCTGACTCCCACGACGTCGCCGAGCGGCTCGCGCGGGCGGCCGCGGACGTCGACATCGTCATCGACTACCTGTGGGGCCGGCCCACCGAGCAGGCCATGCCCGCCCTGCTGACCGCCCGCTCCGACCGGTCCAAGGCCCTGGCCTGGGTCCAGATCGGCTCCATGGCCGGCCAGGACCTAGCCCTGCCCTCGTACCTGCTGCGCGCGGCGAACCTGAACATCATGGGCAGCGGCCAGGGCTCCCTGACCACCGCCGGCATCATCGCCGAACTGCCGTCCCTCGCCGCGGAGATCGCCTCCGGCGCCTTGGCCGTGGACCCCCTGCCCATGCCGCTGGACCAGGTCGAGCAGGCATGGAACACCCCGACCGCCCCCGGCCAACGCCTCGTGCTGACCCCTTCTCGCCGGTGATCCGTTCTCCGCGGAGCCGCCGCCGGGCGACCGGTGGCGTCTGAGGAGATCGCCGCCGCAGGCGTCCGGGATCCCAGAGCGAGTATCTAGGTGAAAGAGACTGGGCCCATGACGAGGACCCGGACTCCGTGATCTGGAAGTGATCGCGCCCCGACGTGGCGGCGGTTAACCTGATCATGTGACGGATGCGATCCCGGTCGAGCGTATGCCGACCGCCATGCGAGTCGCCATGTTCGTCCTGACGCTCGATGTGGCCTTCAGCCTCTTGGGGCTCGCCATCATGATCGGCACGGTCGCTTTCGCCTTCAGTGGGCCGTTTCTCCTACTGCTGCTCTACAGCGCCGTGATCACAGCGTTCATGTGCTGGCTGCTCGCCCGCTGGACTTCGCGGCGTAAGCTCGTCCGCTGGGGTGCCATCGCCGTCGAAGGGGTCTCGGTCGGTGGTTCCCTCCTCAGGAACGCGATCGACGGCGGTTTCGGCTGGACCACGCTGCTCCCGGCCATGCTCCTGCCGCTGGTGCTCGTCATCATGCTGCTCACGCCTTCGGCGGCCCGCTGGTTCGACCGCTGATGACATAGCGGACCGCGCAGGTTCGCTACAGCACGCTCAGTGGACGCCCGCTTGGCGGTCAGACGCTTGGCGGTTGGGTGCCTTGGGTGCCCAGAGCTGGTCGGCGTCGCCGGCGGCGAGCCGGCCCCGGTAGACGTCGATCTTGTGGTCGATGAGCCGGAGGTTCTCCTGCAGCTCGGCCATCTTGGCGAGCACGTCGGCGCGGTGGCCCTCCATGAGGGCGAGTCGTTCCTCCTCGTTGCCGTGTCCGGCGGAGACGAGTTCGGCGTAGCGCCGGATGGCCTTGATGGGCATGCCGGTGGCCCGCAACCTGGTGCAAATGGTGATCCACTCGAGGTCCAGCTTGCGATAGCGCCGCCGGCCGCCGGCGGTGCGGTCGACGGCGGTGACGACCAGGCCGGCGCGTTCGTAGTAGCGCAGGGTGTGCGCGCTGACCCCGGTGAGGCGAGCGGCCTCGGCGATGCTCAGGCCGGCGTCAGGGACAGAGCGGGTAGGGATAGAGCGGGTAGAGACAGCGGAAGCAGGGGCAGAGCGGGCAGGGCCGGAGCGGGCAGGCTCGGGTTCCGGCTGCGACTCGACCGGCTGCGGCTCGACTTCCGGCTGCGGCTTGACTTCGAGCATGCTCTAAATCCTAGCGTCGTGGTCATGAGTGACTCAATGCGGCCGAAGGCGACGGCCGTCGAACGCGGGCCGGTGTCGCGTGACGTGCCCGGCCTCAGCCGGCGCCGTCGATACCTGGTGCTCGCCATCTGCTGCGCCAGCATCATCGTCGTGGTGATGGACATCTCCATCGTCAACGTGGCGCTGCCCGCGATCCGTCACGACCTCCACACCTCGGTGTCCGGCCTGCAATGGTCGGTCGACGCGTACACCCTGGTGCTGGCCGCCTTTCTGTTGCTGGCCGGGTCCACCGCCGACCGGGTGGGCCGTCGGCGGACCTTCCAGGTCGGCCTCGCCGTCTTCGGGCTCGGCTCGCTGATGTGCGGCCTGGCGCCGAGCATCGGCTGGCTGATCGCCGCGCGTACGCTCCAGGCCGTCGGTGGCACGATGCTCAACCCGGTGGCGATGGCGATCACCGCCACCACGTTCCCCGACCCGGCCGAGCGGGCCAGGGCCATCGGCATTTTCGGCTCGATGTCCGGTCTGTCGCTGGGGCTGGGTCCGATCCTCGGCGGCGCGCTGGTCGACGGCTTCGGCTGGCGCTCCATCTTCTGGATCAATGTGCCGATCGTGGTCGCCGCGATCGTGTGCACGGCGCTGTTCGTTCCCGAGTCCCGCGCCGCCCGTGCGCGCCGCTTCGACCCGGTGGGCCAGACGCTGGTGATCCTGGTGCTGGGCAGCGTCGTGTACGCGATCATCGAGTCCGGCAGGTCGGGCTGGACCTCGCCGGTCATCCTCGGCCTGCTCGCCGTCGCCGTGCTCGGCGTGCTGGGCATCCTCGGGTACGAAACGCGCCGTGCCGACCCCCTGCTGGAGCTGCGCCTGTTTCGCAGTGTGCCGTTCAGCTCGGCGATTCTGATGGCGTTGTTCGCCTTGTGCGGGTTCGGCGCGTTCCTGTTTGTGACCACCCAGTATCTGCAGGACGTACGCGGCATGTCGGCGCTGACGGCCGGGCTGTGCCTGCTTCCGGTCGGCGGGCTGGTCGTGGTGCTGTCCCCGCTCACCGGGCGGGTGGTCGGAGCGCGCGGTCCGCGCCGGCCGCTGGTGGTCGCCGGGGCCGCACTGGCGCTGGGCGGCGGGGCGTCGCTCTGGCTCGTACCGGCCACCCCGCTGCCGGCCGTACTCGCGATCTATTTGCTGTTCGGCGTGTTCCTGGGCACGGTCAACCCGCCGATCACCAACACGGCGGTGTCCGGTATGCCGCGCTCGATGACCGGGGTGGCCGCCTCGTTGGCCTCCACCGGCCGGCAGACCGGCACCAGCCTGGGCGTCGCGATCTCCGGCACGATCGTCGGGTCATCCGTGGCTCACGGCGGCACGGCGTTCACCGGCGCGGAGCACGGCGTGTGGTGGCTGGTGCTCGGGCTCGGCGTCGGCGTCCTGGCCCTGGGACTGCTCAGCACCGGGCGCTGGGCCTCGGAGACGGCCGGGCGGGCGGCGGCGCTGTTCGAGGGGATGGACCGGGGCGAACATCCACAAACCGCCTCTCTGAGCCACCGCTGATCGGCGCTGGTGATCGGCGTCGTCCGATGCATGGCGCCACGCCTCGGCAAGCTGTGACCCCCGGCACGGTATGAAGCGAGGACTCCGGGCAGAGGAGCACCCGTGCCGGAACACTCTGATCCCCCTACCGCGCAGGCCCCGGGCGATGCCAGGGCCGTTCGAGAGGAACCCTCGCCGTTACCGTTCGGCCGCCCCGGCCGTCCCTTCGGCAGCAACCCCTTCCTCTTCGGCTTCACCGCCGCGCTCGGCGTACTGGCCGCCTGGCTGCTGGTCCAGGCGTTGACCGCCGCCGTCTCGATACTGATCTTGATCGTGATGTCGCTGTTCCTCGCGGTGGGGCTCAACCCCATGGTGGAATGGCTGGAAGAGCGGCACCTGCCGCGCTGGCTGGCGATCACCCTGGTGTTCGTCGCGGTGATCGCGTTCTTCGCGGTCTTCGTCATCGCGGTCGTGCCCGCCGTGTCCCAGCAGAGCGGCCAGTTCGTCGAGCAGTTGCCCACCTACATCAGCCAACTGCAGAACAACCCGCAGGTGCGCGAGCTCGATCAGCGCTTCGGCCTGCTGGAGCAGGCCCAGGCCTACCTCACCGGCGGGCAGGTCGGACAGCAGTTGTTCGGCGGGCTGCTCGGTGCGGCCAGCGTCGTGGTCAGCGCGGTCTTCTCCGCCATCACGGGACTGATCTTGACGCTGTACTTCCTCGCCGCACTGCCCTCCATCATCCGGGTCGGCTATCGGCTGGTCCCCAAGAGCCGGCGACCGCGCGTACAGATGCTGGGCGATCAGATCTTCAAAAGCGTCGGCGGGTACGTGGCCGGGAACCTGCTCATCTCCCTGATCGCCGGGGTGACCACGTTCATGTTCCTGTCGATCGCCGGCGTGCCCTACGCGCTGCCGTTGGCCATCATCGTGGCGATCACCGACCTGATACCGCTGATCGGCGCCGGGATCGGGGCGACCATCGCCATCTTGGTGTCACTGTTCGTGTCGTTTCCGGTGGCCATCGCCACGCTGGTGTTCTTCATCGTCTACCAGCAGATCGAGAACTACCTGATCGCGCCGCGGGTGATGAAGTCCTCCGTCGACGTACCCCCTGCCACCACCATCGTCGCCGCGCTGATCGGCGGTGCGCTGCTCGGCGTGGTGGGCGCGCTGCTGGCCATCCCGGCGGCCGCCGCCCTCCAGCTGATCACGGCCGAGGTGGTGCTGCCGCGCCAGGAACGCCACTGACCTTGCGGTTGTGGTTCTCAGTGAGGGCCCTGGGCAGGCGCGACCATGGTCGGGTCGTGTCCGTCGGCCAGAAGGATCATGATGCGGTGGGCGTCGGTGAGCAGGCTGCCGCTGACGGCCCAGCCCTCAGGGTGGTCGACCCGACCGGCCTGGATTTCGGCGCTCATCTCCTCGTGGATCCCGATGGCCCGGGCTTGCGCGCGGGCCAGTTGGTCCCGGATGGAGTCGGGGTCGTCGGCGTGCCGTACCTGAAGGGTCAGGATGTCGGCGAGCCGGTCCAGCAGGTCGGCGTAGTCGCGGGCGAACGCGTCGCTGACGTCGGCCGAGCCGGACGGCGGGGTGTGACTGTGGTCGAGGTGGGCCAGAGCGTGGATGATGGCGCCGATGTGGGTGCTGACGGCGGCCATGGTCCGCAGGTGCGGGGTGTGGTCGCGGCCGGGTGGCGCGGTGAGGCGGCGCAGGTTGTAGCGACGGCTCTCGGCGCCGGCCGCCACGGCGGCCTCGGCGGCGTCCAGGCGCTCCGTCAACCGCGTGGCCTGGGCCTGCCACTCGGCCAGGCCGGACAGGTCCCAGCCTTGGCGCAGCCCGTCGGCCACGTCGCCGAGCAGCGCGGCACCCTGTTCGGCCAGGCGCCGGAAGGCCGCGTCGGGGCGGCGGTGATAGAGCGGTGGCCACAGCAAGGTGTTGATGGCGGCCCCGCTCACCGCGCCCATGGCGGTGGCGATGATGTAGGCCAGCAGGTAGCGCTCCTGAGAGGCGGCTCCGAAGGAGAGCATCAGGACGGCGGTGGTGGCCACGTCGGAGCCGTACCTGCCCATCCGGCGCCAGCGCGCGGCCAGCAGCGCGGGTGGGATGACCAGGACGAGGCTGAGCGCGGTCAGACCGATCAGGGAGCCGATGCTGCCGGCCAGGATGACCCCTGCGGCCACGGCGGCGACCCGGCGTAACCCGTTGGTCAGGGTCTGGTACACCGTGGCGTGCACCATGATCACGGCCGTGGCGGGGGCGATCCAGATGCTCTCGTGCGGCAGCAGCCGGCTGGCCAGGAACCAGGCCAGCACGGCGGCCAGGGTGGCTTTGCCGATCTGGCGGGCCTGCAGCCGTTGGTGGGAGTCCTTGGTGGCCAGCCCGTGCCAGCTGCCGCGGATGTACGCGAGCTCACCGCGCAGCGCACGGGCGAGTCGGCCACGCCAGGTACGGATCACGAAATGTCATGATATGTGCCGCGAGGACGGCGACCTGCCGCGATGGTTCACAGACCGTGGCGGCTTTCGCCCATCGCCAGTTCGCACAGACGCGCTTCGGCCTCGGCCGAGAACGGGTCCCGGTAGGCGGCCACCGCCTCTCGGGTCTCCTCGGCGATCAGGTCGGCGTTGATCTGGGCCGCCGCGGTGGCGCCCGCCGCCGCGGCGGTGCCCACCTGGGCGACCAGATCGCTGACATTGCCAGCGACCCAGATCCCGGGCACGTCTGTACGGCCGGTCGCGTCAGCGGGGATGTACTCGCCGGCTCCCGTGGGATGTTCGACCGGCCGCAGCCCGAGCGCCGCCAGGAACCCGGCGCGCGCCACCATCCGCGTGGCGACCGCCATCACCTCGCGGCGGACCAGGGTGCCATCGCCCAGCCGTACTCCCACGACGCGGTCCTCGACGATCTCCAGGGACGCCACCTCGCCGGGCACCACGGTGATGCCGCGAGCGGCCAGCCGCTCCGCCTCCTCCTCGTCCGGCGGCGGCATGGTGTGGGAGAAGAGCGTGACGTCGGCGCTCCACTGACGCAGCAGCAGCGCCTGGTGCACCGCCATCGGCCCACTGGCCAGTACGCCGATGGCCCGGTCACGAACCTCCCAGCCGTGGCAGTACGGGCAATGAATCACATCCCGGCCCCACCGAGCCCGCAGTCCCGGCACGTCCGGCAGTTCGTCGACCAGGCCGGCGGCCACCAGGAGCCGGCGCGCCCGGACGGACCTGCCGTCGGCCAGCGCCACGGTGAACCCCTTGGCGTCCCGCACCGCCGTGGCGACCTCCCCGGCCACTACGTGACCGCCATAGCCGCGAACCTCGGCCCGGCCGCGCTCCAGCAACTCGGCCGGCCGGATCCCCTCTCGGGCCAGCAGCCCGTGGACGCCCTCCGCCGGGGCGTTGCGCGGGGCCCCCGCGTCGATCACCGCCACCGACCGCCGCGCCCGGGCCAGCATCAGCGCCCCGCTCAACCCCGCGGCGCCACCGCCGACCACCACCACGTCATAGCCGTCCTTCAGCTGATCGGTCACCTTGACCACCTCCGCGACGAACTATGCGACCCCACGAGCCACAGCCGCAAACTCTGTTGCCGATATGGCAAAAGGCGCGTCTGCGACTTCCGTGGTAGGCCACACCCACGGTGTCAGCGAACGGAGTAGAAGCGGCTACCGCGGATGGTGGACCGCCGGTTCAAACCAGGGATTGAAGACGGGCCGCCGATCTCTCCATAGATTTCGAGCACCGTTCCTTTCCTCGAAGTCCCCTCCTCGCCGGGGGAGCCCCGCGCTCCACGAAGAGTGATCCTCGACCCCCGGCACTCGTCCAGCGGGACCGCGAGCGTCTTCACCCAACGACGTAAGGAGAGCTTCATGAGGCGATTAGCCATCGTCACGGCGGTCACCGCGGTGATCCTGCCCCTGCTGGCCGTCCTTCCCGGGCAGGCGGCCGTCGCCGCCACGGCGTCGGACAGCGACCAGCCCGTCGGCCCCGGCCAGTACTTCGCCGACACCAAGACCTTCGAGCTCAACGAGATCGACGCCTCGGTGGGCGCGATCGGCCGCAAGCACGGCGTGGCCGCCATCGACGGCAGCCTGGCCCAGCCGAAGGCGGTGCCGGCCTCCCGCGCCGACCTGTCGGTGTTCGGGCCGGGCTGGCAGGCCGAGTTCCTCGGCGGCATGACCGGCAGGAAACTCGAAGTCCTCAGCGACGCCGTCCAGGTCACCGAGCTCGACTCGGGGGAGAAAACCCGATACGCGCTCAAGAGCAGCGTCTCCTTCCCCGACGGCGGCGGGGTGCGGCGCTACGAGGCCGAAGGCGGCGCCAAACTCACCGAGACCACCCGGTGGGGCGGGACGCCGTGCGTGCTCAGCTTCACCAGCGCCCAGCTGGCCGGGCTGGAGAAGGTACGGGAGCTGAACGGCGAGCTGCCCATCGTGGCGGCCAACCTGAGTCTGGGCGGCGGCCGGAACACCGCGCCCTGCGACGGCGACCCCCGCAAGCTGGCCATCGACAACCTCCTGGCCGCCGGGGTGGCCACGGTGGTCGCCGCGGGCAACGACGGCTACACGGACGCGATCAGCGCTCCGGCCTGCGTCTCCTCGGCCATCGCCGTGGGCAGCACCACCAACGAGGACGCGGTCTCCTCCTTCAGCAACCGCGGCCCGCTCCTGGACCTCTTCGCTCCGGGAACCGACATCATCTCCTCGGTGCCCGGTGACGCGTGGCGCTCCATGAGCGGGACGTCCATGGCCGCCCCCCACGTCGCCGGCTCCCTGGCCGTGCTGCGCCAGGCATTCCCCAACGCGAGCGTGACCGAGCTGGAATCGATGCTCAAGGAGAACGGCAGGAGCATCAGCTATCCCGGCGCCACGACGCCGCGGATCCAGCTCGACGACGCCGCCCTGGGCGCGACCCCGAGACCGGGGCCCGACCAGTACTTCAACACCCGCGGCCGGATCCTGGACAGCGTCCAGCTCAGCGCCAACTCCACCATGGCGGTGCAGGTCGCCGGCGTGGCCGGACTGCCCGCGACGGGGATCCGCGCGGTCGCGCTCAACATCGCCGCCAAGGGCGACTGGTTCAACTCGGGCTCCCTGGCGGTGTACCCCTCCGACGAAGCGGAGCCGGAGAGCAACGTGCTCTTCTACGACAGCAACCGCTACACCTCCACCATGGTCATCGCGAAGGTCGGCGCGGACGGGAAGGTCAAGGTGGTGAACAGGAGCGGCGCACCGGTGCGCGTGACGCTCGACGTCCACGGCCACACCCGCGCCCAGGCCGACGGCGCCGTGGGCGGCACCTACATGCCGATCTCCCCGGTACGGCCGGCGGAGCGGACCGTCATCCCGGCCTGGGGCAACGTCCAGCTGGCCACCTCCAGCATGTCCGGCGTCCCCGCCTCCGGAGTGGACACGGTCGCGCTCACGGTGATGGTCAAGAGCGCCGCCACCGGGACGATACGGGTCTACGCCGCCGGGGACATCTATCCCATCGACGCCAACATCGACTACCCGGCCAACACCGCGGCGCAGTTCTTCACCATCGTCAAGCCCGGCCCCGACGGGAAGATCAACCTGCACAATCTCGGCGCCAATACGGTGGAGATCTCCGTCGACGTGAGCGGCTACTACACCTCGGCCCAGCGGGGATCGACCACCAAGGCGATCCGGCCGGCGTCGGTGGCCAAAGCCGTCACCATCTCCGCGGGCGGCACCCGCGTGCTCAGGTTCACCGGGGTGCCGGACATCCCCTCGTCCGGCGTCGCCGCCGTCGGCTTGTCCGTCGCCGCGAAGGCTAGCGCGGCCGGGATCGTCTCGGTGGTGCCCCAGAGCGGCCCGAACACCGTCCGGGTGGTGGCGTACCCGGCGAGCAAGGACACCAGCGGCTTCACGACGGCCGCGCTGCGGCAGGACGGGACGGTCGTGCTGAAGAACGAGGGCACCTCGCAGGTGACCGTCTCCGTGGACGCCTACGCGTACTTCCCGGCCCGATGACCCGTCGTTCATGCTCCCCCGATCGCGCCGGCACCGAGGTGGAAGGAAAGCGTAGTCCAGAGCGAGCCCTTCGCGATTGCGAGGGAAGATCGGGGACGGGCCTGCGACCGGGTTCTGACCATGGGGAATCTGCCGCGGACAGCAGCTCTTTCCAGCCGGGAGATGCCCAGCGAGTCTCCCTTCCAGAGGCCGCCCCCGAGTGCGGTCGGCGTCGGTGGTGATGTTCGTCCGCGATCTGGACGTCAGCGTGGATTTCTACCGTGAGCTCCTGGGGATGGAGGTCAGGGTCCGCAGTGCCACCGCGGCCCTGCTGGTCAGCGCGGACAGCCTCCAGGTTTACCTTCGCGCAATGGGTACCAATGCCCCCCACGTGCTGGGCACCGTCGGCATTCAGTACGTGATCTGGACCGCGGCTGACGAGCAGGACCTGCGGAGCTGCGAGCAGTTCCTCAAAGACGCAAAAGCCCATGTCCACACGCGGACCAGTGGCGGCTTCACCCTGGTTGAAGGCAGTGATCCGAGCGGCGCCCCGGTGATGGTGGCATTTCCTGGCCCGGACTTGGCGATGCGCCATGGGATCATGACGCGGATCTATGCCTGGTGAGGACATGCCTGTCCGTGCGTAGCCGCGCCGAGGGCCGGGCCGTCGTCCGATTCGGTCAACGGCCGGTCATGTTGGGCCGGCGCTGATCATCGGTTGCATCAGCCGCCGCAGGACCTGCCGTGCGGCCGTCGAGCGCCGCGCCGACCGTTGGTCCGGATGAAGGATCCGGGACCTGCCCACCGGATGCGAAATCTTCGGACGAGAGGTGGCCGACAGCCGCGCCACGCAGGCGATGAGGCTGCCGGCCGGTCTGGTCAGGGGGTGACGATGGCGAGCTGGTCGACGGGGTTCTCGGTGACCCAGAGGTTGTCATCGGATCCGACGGCGATCTGCATGGGGCCGGCGTAGCTGGTCGGGAGAGCGTATTCGCTGATGGTGCCGGTTGTGGTGATGTTGGCGACGTTGTTGGCGCTCTGTTCGACGAACCACACGTTGTCGTCCAGGCCGAGGGCCATTCCCCAGGGGAAGCTGTTGGGATCGCTGAGGGAGTAGTCGGTGAAGCTCCCGGCGGTGGTGGCCTTGCCGATCCTGCCTTGGGCGTCGGAGTACCACAGGTTGCTGTCGGATCCAGTGACGATCCCTATGGGCAAAGCGCCAGTGGGACCGGCGTACTCGGTGACGGTTCCGCTGGTGGTGATCTTCGCGAGACTGCCCAGAAGGGGCTCGGTGAACCACAGGTTGCTGTCGGGGCCAGTGGTGATGAACATGGGGTAGGCGCCGGAAGTGGGCAGACTGTATTCGGTGATCGTTCCGGCCGTGGTGATCTTTCCGACCTTGTCGGCGTTGGTCTCGGTGAACCACAGGTTGCCGTCCGGACCGGAAGTGATGCCCCATGGGTAGGCGCCGGAAGTGGGCAGACTGTATTCGGTGATCGTCCCGGACGTGGTGATGCGCCCGATCTTGTTGGCGTTCGCTTCGGTGAACCACACGGCGCCGTCAGATCCGGTGGTGATGTGGCCGGGCTGTGAGTCCGCGTTGGGCAGGCTGTATTCGGTGTACACGCCGCCCGGGGTGACTTTCCCGATCTTGTTGGCGTAGTTCTCGGTGAACCAGATGTTGCCGTCCGGACCGGAGGTGATTCCGACAGGGCTCGCTTGGTTAGTCGGTACGGAGCTCTCGTTGATCGTCGGTGTGCGCAGGGAGTCGGCTATGCGCATCGGGGCGTTCGCGTGCCGGTCGGCGGGCGGGAAGATGCACCGGATGTGCCTATGGTGCGGCCGCTGCTTGAGCATGAGGCAGAGCTTGACCCAGGGGCGTAGGGGCGAGGGGAGGTGGGGTGGCTTGGCGTCGGATGCGGCGGCTGGTATGTGGGCCGCCAGGAGCAGGGCCATGACGGCGAGTGGATATCCGAGGATTCTGGAGCGTCGACGCATGACATCCCCTTTCAGGAAGAATGGAAATATATCGGCTGAATGAGCGGCTTTTACCGCCACAAGCAATGCCCGGAATGCTCGAATATCCGCCGCGAACACCGCCGAATAATCGATACTTCGGACATTCCTCACCTCCGCCCGGCTCAGCCGTCCCAATATCTCCCGGCGCCACCGTTCCACCTCGGCCGTCTTCGTTTGTGGCCGGTCATGAGTCCGCCAATTCACCGGCCGGGTTGCCAAAGCAGTGGGCGGGCGGTTAGTGGGAAATGTCGGCTTCGCCGCAACGAGCCCCTATGAAGACGTCGAACCGGGGCCCGCGCGATGGCGGGAAGCGAGTGATCAGGTAACCGTATGGGTGATGACGCCGGTGTAGTGGCCAAAGACGGCCGCGATCGGGACGCTGATCACGAGTGTCGGCTGCCAGCTGGTGGTGGTGCTGAGCGGCGCCTTGGTCCCCTTGAACGCGATCACCGGCGAAGACAGCGGAACCTTGTCCGCCGCGGTGGGCTGCCCCGGGACGCGGGTGCCACCGCCCGATTGGCTGGTGGCCGGGCCGGACCAGTACGCGACGTTGCCTTTAGTGATCGTCTCGCCCGCGCTCCCGCCGCCGGTGGTGAAGTTGGTGGACGTCACCGTCGCTGTCCAGGTCAGGGACCCGTTACGGGAATCCTCCACGGTGATCGTGCCCATGCCGGCGCTGCGCGTGTTGCCCTGAGTGCCGTTTCCCAGGCTGGCCGAGGCAGGCACGGTGATCGTGAGGGTGTTGACGTGCAAGGCGAACGTGGAGTTCGTCGCGGCACCGAGGGCACCGGCGGCGGCCACGGGAACCGCGGGAGCACCGAGCCCGAGGCTCACGACGATCGACGCCATCAGCGAGGCGAATGTCCCCACGTATCTCCCTCGATTCCGATGAATCTGCATGAGCCGGACCGCCGACCGTTCAGGCGACAAGCGAATGCCGTCGGCAGTCTAATTGGCGAATGGCGGGCCGCGTTCATAGGGCAATCCCCGCGTCCGGTAAATTCATCGCCAAACATGATGCAGGATTTGGGCGGACACCTCACAGAACGGGGGCGACTACCAGGCCAATCACGGCATTCGAAGGCTTGGCGTTTTTTGGTGGGGCGATTAACTGTATCGGCAGAGGAGTCGCTTTCGCTCCATGTTAATGTTCCCGCATCCTGCGCCCGGAGCGGGCCGGGGGTTTTCGATGTCTGCGAGTTCAAGGAGAATTCACCAGCATGAAAGCACTTTTGCGGACCGGCCTGGTGGGATTGGCGGGGGTGATGACGCTGGGAACGCTGACCGGAATGCCGGCCGAAGCCGCCACCTGTGCCAACAACACGGCGTGCAACACCACGGTCACCTTCGATGTGACCGTGGGTGCGCTGGAGATCACCGTGCCCAACAGCACGGTCGACCTGACCAATGACGCGGCACCGGGCGGCTACTCCTCCGGCCAGCTGGGGGCGGTCACCGTGAACGACGCGCGCGGCTCGGCCACCCCCACCTGGACGGCGTCCGTGACCTCGACGGCCTTCACCACCGGCGGCGGTGACGACCCCGGGGAGACCATCTCCAACGCCAGCGTGTCCTACTGCTCGGGAACCGCCTCCGCCACGAGCGGCAACGGAACCTTCACCGCCGGCCAGACCGGCTGTGCCGCACCGCCTCCCGCGACGGGACAGGCCTTGAGCGCCTCGCGCACCGCCTACAGCCATTCGGGCGGCACGGGCAGCAACTCAGCGACATGGAACCCGCTGATCACCATCGCAACCGCCCTGAGCAACGTGGCAGGCCAGTACACCGGTACGATCACGCACACGGTGACCTGACCACGTGGGCCTGCGCACCATGCCGCTCTCCTCGCCGCCGCTCTCCTCGCCGCCGCTCTCCTCGCCGCCGCTCTCCTCGCCGCTGCTCTCCTTGTTCGGGGCGCTGACGCTGCTGCTCAGCTCGGTCAGCGCCCCCGCCCTCGCGCAAGGCGGATCGGGCGGTTCTGACCCGTCCCACAGCGCCCCCCGCGGCGTCATCGGCATCAAGCTGCTGGAGGCCTCCGCCAACCGTCGCGACGATCCCCGCGCCTACCTGTACATCGTCGACCACATCAACCCCGGCTCCAAGATCTCCCGGCGCTTCGAAATCGAGAACACCTCCAGCAGCCCCCAGCGCATCACGGTCTATCCCGGTGCGGCGGAGATCCGCGACGGCAAGTTCGTGCCGTCGCCGGAGCGCGACGCCAACGAGCTGAGTTCGTGGGTGTCCATCAACCGCACCGAGCTGGTCGCGCCGCCGCACAGCCACATCCCGCTCAAGGCGACGATCAGCATTCCCCAGACCGCCACCAAGGGAGAACGGTACGGCGCCATCTTCGCCGAGGCGACCTCCCCAGCCGCACCCGGCTCCGCTCCCAACGTCCAAATGATCAACCGGGTCGGTATCAGGATCTATCTCGACGTCGGCCCCGGTGGTGACCCGCCGTCGGACTTCCGCATCGACCGGCTGACCCCCGGCCGCACGGCCGACGGCATGCCCGTCGTCCAGGCCGCGGTGCACAACACCGGACAGCGCGCCCTGGACATCAGCGGGCAGATGCGGCTGAGCGAGGGGCCCGGCGGACTCGGCGCCGGACCGTTCCCAGCCCAGCTGGGCACCACGCTGGCGATCAACGCGAGTGCACCGGTCTCCGTCGTGCTCGACGAACGGCTGCCCGAGGGCCCGTGGAAGGTCGAACTCCTGCTGGAAAGCGGCCGTATCCACCGCACCGTCACCGCGACACTCCTCTTCCCCGGTAAACCCGCCAGCTGGGGTATCCCGGCATTGATCGACTCGTCTTGGCCGTGGGTCCTCATCATCGGCCTCGTCACGACGGTCGTGGCCACTCTGGTCCTCGCCCTGTGCCTTTCCCGGCGACGTCGAACCCGCCTCACCTAGTCCGCGACCACCCGCCGCCTGGGGCGGGTGACTAGACGGTACAGCGCAGAGGGAGTCCGTCGATGACCCCGACTGCGCTGGACGGCACTCTGATCCCCATCGACCGCTACCCACCCTCGCCGACCGGCAATTCGCTGAGATCACTTCACTTAGTTCTCCTTTGAGTGCGCCGCTAACGCGGGGAGAGGGGAACGTCGCCGATTACGCTGGGGGCCGGCGGTAATGCGTCGGAGCACGCGGTCAGCCGACGTGAGCCCGGCTCCGCAGACGGATGGCGGATGCGGCGGCGGCTTGTTGTTTTACCGGGCGTCGTGCGAGGTAGGCGGTACGGGTGATTGACTGCTTTTTCGCGCGCGGAGCCAGGGAATCAGCCCACCGGCCAGCAGCATCGCGATCTGCCGGTCGGACAGTCGGTGTCGGGTGGAGTACAGCTGGTCTCGGCTGGTGTTGTGCACGGTGATCTCGGTGCCGCCGGAGGCGATCGCGTGCCGTACGTCGTCCAGCACGAGAACATCGCCCTGTTCGACGCGGTGGTAGTCGTTGGGGTCGGCGAACTCCAGCGCGAGCACGCCGAAGTTGGCCAGGTTCTGCCAGTGGATGCGCGCGAAGGACACCGCCAGCACCACGCGCAGGCCGAGATAGCGGGGGGCGATGACGGCGTGTTCACGCGAGGAACCCTGTCCGTAGTTGGCGCCGCCGACGACGATGTGCCCGCTGCCGTGGGAGGCGTGTGCCCGGCCGACGTAGTTCTCATCGATGGGGGCGAAGGTGAACTCGGCCAGTTTGGGGATGTTGCTGCGGTAGGGCAACACCCGCGCTCCGGCGGGCAGGATCTCGTCGGTGGAGACGTCATCGCCGACCTTGAGGGCGACCGGCGCCTCCATGTGGTCGGGAAGTGGCGGGAAGTCGGGCAGCGAGGAGATGTTCGCTCCCTTGATCAGTTCGGCCTGACCGGCGTGCGTCGAGGGCGGCGGTTCGAGCATGGCGGTGTTCACGCTGGACTCGGCCGGCAACTCCAGGTGCGGATGGTCGATGCCGAGTAGGTGCGGCAAGTCGCGAGGGTCGGTGATCTGGCCGGTGAGAGCGGCCGCGGCGGCGGTCTCGGGGGAACAGAGGAAGACCGAGTCCTCACGGGTTCCGGACCGTCCGGGAAAATTGCGGGGGACGGTGCGCAGGCTGTTGCGCCCGCCGGCCGGCGCCTGGCCCATGCCGATGCACCCCATGCAGCCGGACTGGTGCAGCCGCGCACCGGCCGAGATCAGCGAGAACGTGGCACCCATCTTCGTGAGGTCCTGGAGGATCTGCCGCGAGCTCGGGTTGATGTCCAACGACACCCTCGGATGCGCCTGCCGCCCGGAAACGATGGCGGCGACGACTGCGAAATCGCGCAATCCTGGGTTGGCTGACGAGCCGACCACCACCTGGTCCACCTGCCGACCGGCCACCTCGCGCACCGTGACCACGTTTCCCGGTGAGCTGGGCAGCGCGATCAGCGGCTCCAGACTCGACAGGTCGATCTCGTCGGTGACGTCGTAGGTGGCGTCCGCGTCGGCGAGCAGTTCGACGAAGTCGTGCTCGCGGCGTTCTGCCCGCAGGAACTCCCTGACCTGATCGTCGGCCGGGAACACCGTGGTGGTCGCGCCCAGTTCGGCCCCCATGTTCGCGATCACATGCCGGTCCATGGCGGTCAGATGCGCCAGCCCAGGGCCGTGGTATTCGATGATCCGGTTCACGCCGCCTTTGACGCCGTGTCGGCGCAGCATTTCGAGAATGACGTCCTTGGCGCTGACCCAGGCCGGCAGTTCGCCAGTTAGCCGAACTCCCCAGATGTCGGGCATCCGCAGGTACACCGGTTCACCGGCTATCGCCATCGCTACCTCGATGCCGCCCAGGCCGATCGCCAGCATCCCCAGCGATCCCGCCGCCGGTGTGTGGCTGTCGGAGCCGACGAGCGTCTTGCCGGGGATGCCGAAGCGCTGCATGTGGGTCGGGTGGGAGACACCGTTGCCCGGCTTGGAGTACCACAGTCCGAATCGATGGCAGGCTGAACGCAGAAAGGTGTGGTCCTCTGCGTTCTTGCTGTCGGTCTGCAACAGGTTGTGATCGACATACTGCACCGACACCTCGGTGCGTGCTCGGTCCAGGCCCAGCGCTTCCAGTTCGAGCATCACCAAAGTGCCGGTCGCGTCCTGGGTGAGGGTTTGGTCGATACGCACTGCGATCTCTTGCCCGGCGGTCATATCGCCGGACACCAGGTGAGCTGCGATCAGTTTCTGCGCGATGTTGTGCCCCATGCCGCGCCTCCTGGCCCTGCGTCAAAGAGTCTGCTCTCGCCTCCGCGCGTTGGCCGCGCCGATGGCGTTCCGGCCTGTTGCCGGTGATCAGGTAGGCATCGTGGTGGTGCGGGCTGACGGCTGATGCCTGTGCGTATCGGCCCTACGAGCACGGCCGTCCTGCCGGCGGCCGTGGTCACTGCTGGAGCAGTTCGGCGAGCACGGCGGCCTCGCTGATCTCCGGCTGTTTGGTCGCGGTGAGCAGGGTCAGCACTCCGCTGTTCGCGAGCTCGCGCAGGTGCGTCACCGCGGCTGCCCGTTCGGGATCTGCCAGTTCGCTGCGGTAGCGGCGGCCGAACTCCGCGAAGAGCTCGGGATCGTGGTGATACCAGGTACGCAGCTCTGTCGACGGAGCGACCTGTTTGCACCATTCGTCGAGGCCGGCCTTGATTTTGGTCAGCCCTCGCGGCCAGATCCGGTCCACCAGCACCCTGGTGCCGTCGTCTCCCGCCGGCTCCTCATAGACCCGGCGCACCTGAACCTTGCCCTTGCCTGCCATGGTTGCCTCCTCACGGTCGTGCGCGTCCCTGTATGGCGGGCGCCTTCATCCGTCTCCTGCTTAGGGCGAAGCGCCGACCAGCGAGCCCAGGGGTGTCCTGGGATCGCCCAGCGCGCTGGTGTCCACTCGTTCGCCCGAACGTACGAGATCTTGGATGGCGTCGTTGACGTCCCAGATGTTGACGTTCATACCGGCCAGCACCCGCCCGCCGCGCAGCCAGAACGCGACGAAGTGACGCGTCTGTACGTCACCGCGGAAGGTCACCTCGTCATATTCGTCAGGTTCGACGTAACCGGAATACTCCATTCCGAGGTCGTACTGATCGGTAAAGAAGTACGGCAGCCGGTCGTAGCGGACGTCCTGGCCGAGCATGGCCTTGGCCGCGACCTGCGGTTGGTGCAGCGCGTTGGCCCAGTGCTCGACGCGGATGTGCTTGCCCAGCAGACGGTGGAAGGCGTTGGCCACGTCGCCGGCGGCGTAGATGTCCAGGTCGGAGGTGCGTAGTCGCGCGGTGACCTGGACGCCGTTGTCCACCCTTAGCCCCGCGGAGAGCGCGAGCCCGCTGTTAGGGATGATGCCGATTCCGACGATGATCGCGTCGGCGTCGACCTGGCTGCCGTCGGCCAGCCGGACGCCCACGGCCTGGCCGCCACGGCCGACGATCTCGGCGACCCGCACGCCGCAGCGCAGGTCGACACCGTGCTCGCGGTGCAGCCCGGCGAAGACCTCGGCAACCTCGCGGCCGAGCACCCGCAGCAGCGGCAACTCCGCGCTCTCCAGGACGGTCACCTCGGCTCCGGCGGCGCGGGCGGCGGCCGCGGTCTCCAGCCCGATCCAGCCACCGCCGATGATCGCGACCCGGGACGCGGTTGGGAAGACCGCCTTGAGCCGGTCGCTGTCTTCGACCCTGCGCAAGTAGAGCACACCATCCAGGTCGGCGCCCGAAATCGGTAGCTGCCGCGGGGAGGAGCCGGTGGCCAGCAGCAGCTTGGTGTAGCCGATCCGGCTGCCGTCGGACAGCCTCACCTCGTGCTCGGCGGGGTCGATGCCGGTGACCGCCGTATCGAGGAGCAGATCGACGTCGTGCTCGCCGTACCACGGCTGCGGGTGGACGTAGATCTCCTCCCGCTCGGTTCTGCCCAGCAGGTAGCCCTTCGACAGCGGCGGCCGCTCGTAGGGGCGTTCGCTCTCCTCACCGACCAGCACGATCCGCCCCTGGAAGCCCTCCTCCCGCAGGGTCTGGGCGGCCTTGGCCCCCGCCAGACCGGCTCCGGCGATCAGGTAGGTCATGTCAACGGCCATGTCCAGCACCTCTGTCGGTTGCTCGTGGGGTGGTGGCCAGATGCTCGCGCAGCCGGTCCCAGCTCGCCTCGAACGCGGCCACTCCCTCGTCTTCGAGCCTTTGCACGACGTCGTCGTAGTCGATGCCCAGCCGTCGCAGCCGCTCGAGTATCTGCTGGGCGTGCTGGTAGTGCCGGACGCTGCGGGCGCGCGCCCGCAGCCTCCAACGCCGTCCAGCGTGGCGAGGCGAGCGCTGACAAATCCCGTCCGGCCCGCAGGGCGCGTTCCATCCCGTCGAGGAAAGCGTTCATCACCGCTTCGTAACGGGACAGGGAGAAGATCAGCGTGACGTTGACGCTGATTCGATCTGCCAGTGGATCGGCCATGGCCTGGCTCCCTTTCCTTTCGTGCGGTGATGTACATCTACGCCCTTCGTTCAGGACTCCACCAGGGCCGCCATCCCTCTTATGACACCGACGCTACGCCGGGGGACGTCAAGCCGAGTTCTGGTGGTTTCCATGACGATGGAGGCCTTCGTCCACCTCCCGGGAAGCACTGAGGCCTACCGGTCAGCGAGCACTCCGCTGGACGTGACAGGGTCAAGATGTTGGCTGTTCTGCAGAGGTCGCTCGACCGGTATGGATAGCTCCTCCGGTCGCGCGGCAGATGGACGGCGGGGTGGACGTGCCAGTGGTGGCTGTCGCCGGGGCGGCGTCGCGCGTTCCAGGAAGTGGAGCAACTCGACGGGCACAACCGAGTAACTCATCCACCTCAAGCTCAGATGATGTATGCATCCGAATGCCCTTAGTATCCTGTGATCATGGCGGGTACGAAGAGGTCGCGATGGTCAGGCTGACCCGGGCGCAGCAGCAGGAACGCACCAGGGCGGCCGTCCTGGCCGCCGCGCGGGCAGAGTTCGGCGAGCGTGGATACGCCGACGCCAAGGTCGACCGGATCGCGGAGCGGGCGGAGCTGACCCGTGGCGCGGTCTACTCGAACTTCCCGAGCAAGCGCGCGCTCTACCTGGCGGTCCTGGTCGGCTCGATCGAGCACTCGGACGCCCCCGACGACTCGATCGCGCACGCGGACGCCCCTGAGGCGCCGTCGCCACCCGGTCTGGCCGAGGCGATGGGCGCGTTCGCCCGCGGCTGGCTCGAACGCCTGCCGCTGGCCGGCGACACGCCCGCCGACGGGAGCCTGCGGCTGCGCTCGCTGGCCGGGGTCTTCGACGACGAGCCGGGCCGCACCGCGCTGGCGCAGGTCACCCGGCTGGAGGCGCTGCTGCTCGCTCTCGCGCTGGAGTCACGCCCGCCGCACCACACGCGATGCGTACGGCTGGCCGAACTGGTCCTCACACTGCTGAACGGGGCGGGTCACCTGGCCGATACAGCGCCCGGATTCGCCGACCCCTTCGACGTGGCGCGGGCCTGCGAGCACCTGGCCGGCCTCGACCTCGCCGACACGTGGAACCCGCCGCACCTGCCCTTCGTCGCCCCCGCCCGGTCTGTCCAGGAGCGCTGGGAGCCGCCCGCCGAGTTGCCGGATCAGATCACCGGCCGCCGGGCCGGGTTCGGCGCCGACGGTGTGCTCGTGGTCCTCGGGGCCGGCCGGTTGGAGGCGGCGGAGGAAGCCGTCCGCGCCGCCCGGCCGGGCGACCAGATCACCGTGGCGGTGGTGACGGACGACCCCGCCGAGATCGGACGCCTCGTCCGGCTCAGGGTCGGCGACCTCACCGGGTGCCTGCGGCGGGTGTTCGGGCCGGAGGCCCGGCCGGGCCTCCGCCTCGTCCTCGACGACCACGCCACCCTCGCCTCGGCCGTCGGCCTCCCGGACATCGGCGACGCCACCGAGGCCGCGGTACGCGTTCAGGCGGGCGAGATCATCGCCCGAGCCCGCGGACGCGGCGCGGCCCACGCTGTCGCGACCGCGACGTCGCCTGACGGTGCCGGGACATGACATCGCCTGACGATGCCGGGACATGACGTCGCCTGGCGGTGCCGGGAGATGACGTCGCGCCGCCCGTGAGAGGATCCGTTCACCGTTTGGGCTGTTTCGACCGTTGAGGTGAATTATGTACGCGATATCCCTGGGCGACGACGGCGCGGAGCTGCGGCCGCTGGAGCCGTGGCGGGCGGCGGAGTTCCTTGCCCACATGGACCGGGGGCGGGAGTTCATCGGGCAGCACATCGCGCTGCCGGACGCCGTCACGGACCTGGAGTCGAGCCGCTCGTACCTGCGGGCGTACGCCGAGAAGGCCGCGGCCGACGTGGGCCGGATCTACGGCATCTGGACGGACGGCGAGCTGGTCGGCGGGGTGCTCTTCCGGACGATGGACGTCGAGCATGGCAACGCCGAGGTGGGCTGCTGGCTGGAGCCGGCCGCGGCGGGCAAGGGCCTGGTGACCAGGGCCGCGCGCGTGATCATCGATTGGGCCGTCGAGGAGCGGGGCATCCATCGCGTGGAGTGGGTCGTCTCGGCGGAGAACGCGGCCAGCATCGCGGTGGCCCGGCGCCTCGGGATGACGAAAGACGGCGTGCTACGCGAGAGCTACCCGTATCGAGGCAAGCGACTCGACATGGAGGTCTGGTCGGTGCTCGCGCCGGAGTGGCGAGCGAGCAAGCAGGCGCCTTAGAGCGGCTGACCTCACTACCCCTCCACGAGCACCGACCACCCGTCCTGCGGCTGATCTCACTGGACTCCCACGAGCACCGGCCAGCCGCCCCGCGGTGTGAAGGTGGCGGCGGACGGCATGCGCAGTTCGAGCCGCTCGCGGCGCGCCCTGGCCAGCAGCCGGAAATCGCCCAGGAGGCGATCCCCCAACGTCACCGAGCGGTCGACCCGCAACGACTCCAGCACCCACATGTGGGCGTCGAAGATCTGCTGAACGGTGAACTCCGCCTCCCGCCCGTTCGGTATCAGCTCGGTGAGCAGGCGGGTCTTGAGGGTGTGCACATAGGCGATGGTCTTTCCCGGCATCTTCGCCGCCACCGCCGGGTTCTTGGGAATCACCATGGCCATGCCCTCGCCCTTCTCGTCGAACGCCGTGCTCACCCGCGGATCGTTGCGCCAGAAACGCTGCTCGAGAATGTGGTCGACCTCGTACAGATCGCCGCGCCCGCGGTTGAGCTTGGACAGCGAGCGGAAGTCCTCCACTCGTCCGGCGAGCTGGTCGTAGTGCGCGATGTCGGCGCTGCTGAGCTGCCTGAGGCGGCTGTCGGTCCGCTTGGCGTGCTTGAGCACCTCGGCCCAGTTCTTGCCCAGCTCGCTCTCCAGTTCCTGGATGAAGCGGGACTTGCCGCGCTGGCTCAGCGCCCACGAGATCGGGTCGAGTGAGCGCACGATGCCCCGGCTCAGCTTCTTGGCGGAGAAGGCGTTGAACCCGGCCGCCAGGCGGGGGTTGCGGAAGGTCTTGAAGTTGGCCGTCAGGAGCCGTTCCACGACGCGCCGGTCCAGCTCCCGCAGATAGGCGTTGCCCACGAGGTCGTGGAAGCGCTTGAGCACCTGGTCCATCGACAGCTTGCCCGTGGCGAAGCGGGTCAGCATCCGGGCCAGGTCGGTCGCGCCCTTGACGTCCATGCTGCCCACGGCCTCGAGGAACTCCCGCTCCGCGACGCGGCCCACCTCGCTGATCACGTCCTCTTCGAGGACTCGCGCCAGCTTGGTCGCCTTCAGCTCGGTCCGTACGGACCGCAGGACCGAGCGCGGCAGCGCCTTGGCGAACGGCAGCACCGACGTGATCCCGTAGGCCAGGATCTGCCCCCCGCTCACCTCGTTGCCCCAGAAGTCGCGTCCCGTGGCCAGTTCGAAGGTCAGCTGCGAGAGGTCGTAGAGAACGTTGACGTACGGTACGAACTGGATCGCCAGCTCGAACAGGAAGATCAGGGTGGGATGCTCGGGGGCGAAGTGAACCTCGACCTCCTGCGGCTGGAAGGTCGTGTTGTCGAGCACGGTCCCCTGCGGCGGGAACGACGGTATGAACGAGTCATCCAGTCGCAGGGTCTGCACACTGATGAATCCGGCCATGTCCTGCGACGCCGTGGCGTGCACGGTCACGTTGTGCGTGTGCACGACGCGTACCGTGACATGGTCTCCGAAGATGTTGTCGTCGTCCTCGCGCGAATCGACGACGATGTCGTAGACGAAGGCCGCCGGTTTCCCGTCCTTCCTGTTGTCGATGTCGATGGTGACCACATAGCCGTTGAGCACGTTCCGGATGACCACGCCGAGCGGCTTCGTCGTGACGTTGACCGTGGCGGCCTGGGAGAGGAAATCGTCCCGCCGCCCGCGCTCGTCGTCGGTGAAGGGCCCGACCGTGAAGGGCTGGGGCAGCAACCGCCACATCTCGATGACCGACGCGTCAGGCTGCGGGATCAGGTCGTCGTCCTGCGGACGGACGATTTCGATCAAGGGGTTGCGCGGGCCGAGCGCCAGGAGATCGGCCGCGCTCCTCTTGCCCGTGCGCCGGGTGGTCACCGTGACCTGCCGGCCGACCGCGAGCCAGATCTTGGGGAAGGCCCGTTCCGCCGTGGGCGGCAGGTACCTCCAGGTGAAGGGCTGGTGGCCGGTGGTGTTCCAGGGAGGCGCCGTGAGCGTGATCTCCATGGTGGCCCCGAAGACCGGGTCGGCGATGTCGGCGAAGAAGGTCAGCACACCCCGCCCCACCCCCGGCTCGACGTACCCGGTCAGCAGCGGGCCGGTCGCGATGGCCGGCACGACTGGATCTGCCATGTCCGCAATCCTCCATTCATGTCCGCGGACGATCAGGCCGAGGACCGGCGGCGACAGGCCGCCGCCGGTCCATGAGGGGTCGCTAGACCTCCACCCACTCGCCGTCGGCGTCCTGCTCCCAGCGGGGCAGCCGGTCGTCGTCACGCAGCTTCACCAGCGACGTGGGCACGCGCACGATCCACGGGTCCCCCTGCGGCACCTCCGTGCCGGGCCGGTCCAGCCGCTCGGCGATCTCGTCGGCGATGGGCAGGTACAGGGGGTTGGAGATGGTCGGCAGCGGGCCGCCGTTCCAGATCTCGCCGAAGGTGAGGAAGTGGTCGATCGCGCCCTCGAAGCCCGGCCGGGCGGGCACCGAGACCCGGCAGAACCCGGCCCGGAGGAAGTCGGCGAACGCCGGGTCCGGGTCGTCGAAGCCGAGCCGCTCCTCCCACTGGTTCTTGCGCCCCCAGAAGTAGGGGTACGTCACGAACGTCACGTGCTCCCACTCGAATGCCTGCTCGAAGAAGCGCACGTACGGGCCCTCACCGGCGGCCTCGAACACGTTGATCTCCGGCAGCCCGTTGGCCGGGGAGGTCTCGATGGAGTCGAACAGGTCGTAGTGCTGGTCGGTCAGGATGCTGACGCAGTTCTTCTTCAGCTCCGCCTGCATGAGGGCGAGGTTGGCGGCCGGGTTGCGGCCCTGGATGTCCACCCCGGCCCGTAACTGCAGCGCCGCCAGCTTCTCCTCGTAGTCGGCCACGGCCGCCTTGTGCGCCGTCTCCAGCTTGGCGTGCGTCTCCAGCCGCCACTTGTCCATCGCCCGGTCCGTACGCTGACACTTGACCTCCACGGCCACCGCGACCTGCGCGACGTGGAAGGTGTCGATGGCCACGGCCACCGTGTCGCGCTCGTCGTCCAGCGTCGTGGTCCACAGCCGGTCACCACCGGGCATCCGCTGCGTACGCCGCCCGACCACCACCTCTACCGTGTTGTCGCTCTCCCAGATGTTGCGCACCACGCCCACCGAGGCATAGACGGCCCGATAGCCCTCGTCGATGGCGATCTGGGCCGAGTGGTTGTAGTTGGTGTCGCTGTCGCCGCCACCGGCCTTGAAGTCCAGGGACTTCGTCTTGAACAGCTCGGGCGGCGGCTGCACGTCGGTCGCGCCGGTCTGCTTGACCCAGTACGCGAAATTCATCTCGTTGATCTGGTCCGGGTTGAGGGGAAAGTCCGGGGGCTTGATCAGGTTGCGGGCGGCGGTGTTGGTCTGCTGCATGGAAGCGATGAGGAAGGCCGCCGGCTCGGGCACCATGAAGTCGAACATCGCCCGCAGCCCGTAGTTGAACAACTGGGCCTGGTAGACCTTGTTGACCCACTGGTAGACGCCCGAGATGTTCTCGTTGCCGTGGGTGTTGTCGAGCTCGTGGGTGTTCTTCTCGATCGTCTCGGTCGTGGTCGTCAGCTGGGTGCGGGTCAGCACCCGTTCGGCGATCTTGCGGGAGGTCCGCTCGGTGACGTCCTGCGAGAACCTGGCGGCCGACTTGGTGGCCTCCTGCTTGCTGCGCGCGATGGAGCCCTCGGCGCTGGCGGCGAACTCCACGACCGGGCCGTACCTGCCCGAGATGTTCAGCCCGGCCTTCAGCGCGACGTCCTCCTTGACCGTCTGCTCGGTCTCCCGGGTCATCTCGAACCGGTCGGTGGTCTGCAGGTCGCGGTCCTCGCTGGTGTTGGTCTCCTGCTCGTTGATCGTGATCAGCTCGGTGGTGTCGCGGCGGCTGTGGTCGCGTAACTTGCGCTCGCCGCGCAGCACGCTCTCGATGTGCGCGACGTCGGCCGACTCGTATCCGGTCAGCTGCTGCTTGACCACCAGCAGGTCGGCGATGCCGGCCGGGGCCACCTCGCCCTTGGTGTGCGGGACGCGCCCGTCCAGCGGGAGCGTCGGCAGGGGTACGGAGCCACCCGTGCCGAGCGTTCCCCAGCCGGTCGTCACGGGCGTCCGCACCGTCACGAGGGCGTCGCCGACCCGCAGGAGCGACTGGCGCACCGGATGTCCCGCCACCGCCTCCAGCCGGGCCGCCGTCGCCGCCAGATCGGCCTCCAGCCGGTGGGTGAGCCGGTCGAGCGGCACCGCGGTCAGGTCGAGGCCGCGGTCGGTGAGCAGCGTGCGGGTGGCCGCGGACAGCTGCTCGTTGGCCGTCGGCAGCAGGACGAAGCCGACCTCGGTCAGCGGCGTCGGCTGGAAGTCCGTACGGCCGCGCAGCACCGGGGCGGCCGTCTGCAGCAGCGCCTGGGCCACCGGCGCGTTGATCTCCTCGGTGGTCTCGGCGGCCGTATCGGCCTCCTCCGCGCCTGCGATGGGGATGACCGAGGTCGGGGCGACCCGCTCGCGCAGGTTGCCGTGGAAGGCGCTCAGGGCGGTGGCCACGTTCGTCAGCCGCAGCTGCTCCGGCGGTTGCACCGACCCGCTGCCCGTCTGGGACGTCACGTGGAAGTGCTCGGAGTTCAGCCGGCCCAGCTCCTCCAGTCCGGTCCGCAGGCTCGCGTGCTGGGTCAGCAGTCCGTCGATCTCCTCCTGGCGCGCGGCCACCGCCGCCGCGTGCTGCTCTTGCCGCGCCTGCTCCGCCTCGCGGGTCGACAGCCTGGAGGTCAGGCCGAGGTCGAAGGGCAGGCGGAGCGAACGCCGCAGCCAGCGCCGCAGCTCGTCCAGGTCCTTGGGGAACTTGTCGTCGGCCACGTGGCGGATGATCACCTCGGCGGTACGCAACTGCCGGGTGAGCTGCTCGATGGGCCGTGAGTGCTCCTCCTGGAGCACCTTGATCGCCATCAGGCTGTCCCGCAGCCTCCTGACCGCGTTCTTGAAGTCCGCCAGCTCGGTCACGTCGTCCGGGTCCATCCCGAACACGTCGATGATGGCCTCGCGCACCATTTCCGGTGAGGTGCTCCCGTCGACGGTCTCCATCTCGTCCAGCCGCGCGGCCAGCTCGTCGAGCTCGGCGCCCAGCGGGGTGTCCGCCGGGTCGCCGATGAACTCCGGGCCCGCCACGAACGCCGTGGCGGCCTCCTCTATGGCAGTACGCCGCTGGGGGGCCTCGACGGCCTCCCGCAGTGACTGCTGAAACGGCGTGTCCTGGCTCAGCGGGATGCTGGGATTATCCGGATCCTGCGCCACGGCCGGCCGTGTGAGCATCAATCGAAAGAGATTCTCCATGGGTTTTTTCCTTCGCCCCGTCCTGAACGTGCCGCTTCCTTGCGGCACATCTCTGTGCTCTTTGGGGCGTTCCACCACGTTCCACGCGGTGTGCGGGCTGGGCGTACGGCGAGGGCCCGAGTCGTGCGGGCGGGTGTCGCTCAGGCGTCGTTCAGGCGTCGCGCAGCCGTAGTGACAGCCCGCCGCCCAGGAGCGCCGCGGCGGCCCAGAGGGCCAGGACGCCGAGTCCCGCCCATGGGCTGAGGGGCAGGGTGGACAGATGGGTGGTCGCCTGGATGGCGAGCCCGGCGTTCATCGGGGACAGCTGCCAGAGGAGTTTCTGCCAGTCCGGGTCGGCGATCATGAAGGGCAGGATCGAGAGGACGTAGAGCAGGCCGAGCACGACCCCGATGGCCGTGGCCGAGTCCCGTACGGCGGCGGCGATGCCGAGGCTGAGCAGCGCGATCAGCGCGAGGTACAGGACCGAGCCGAACGCCGCGCGCAGCATCGGCCCCTCCAACAGGGACAGCATCGGGGTGCCCGGACCGCGGGTGAAGCCGTTCTCGAGCAGGACGCGCCGCCCGAACAGCAGGGACGCGAGCACCGCGACGGTCCCCGCGGCCAGCGTCAGCCCGGTGACGACGGCCGCCTTGGCGGCCAGCACGGTGGCCCGGCGCGGCATCGCCGCCAGGGTGGTGCGGATCATGCCGGTGCTGTACTCGCCGCTGATCGCCAGCACGGCCAGGATGGCGACCATCGCCTGGCCCACCTGGACCCCGAACAGGCTGATCTTGGCCGGGTCGTAGGCGCAGCCCGCCGACGTGCAGGACACGGCGGCGGCCGCCACGACGCTCACGGCGACGGTCAGCGCGACGAGCCCCAACAGCAGCCAGCCGGTGCCGGCCACGGTGCGGAGTTTCGTCCACTCCGCCTGCAGGTGTCGTCTCATGCGTCCCTCCGACGTAGCTGGAAGACGGCCAGGCCGAGCGCGAGCACGGCGTATCCGCAGAGCACGGCGAGCCCGGCCCAGGGTGCCAGCGGGTAGTAGCCGCCCGATGGGGTGTAGTTGCCGAGCACGTGCGCGTACGCCGGAATGCTCTGCTGGATCGCGAAGCCGGCGGCCGGGGTGAGCCGCATCAGCCACTGCGCCGCCCCCGCTGGCAGGACCGAGGCGGTCGCGAGGATGTACGGGACGACGATCAGCACGATGGCGGTGATGACCGCCGCGACGCTGCGCCGGAACAACGTGCCCACGGCCAGGGCGAGGATCGCGGCGGCGGCGAGCAGCACCGCCGTGCCGACGATGACGCGCAGTTCGGTGAACGGCGCCACCGGCAGGACGTAGTTGCCGTTGGCGACCAGGATCCCCTTGCCGAGGGTGACCGCCGCCGTGGCCGCGGCCAGTCCGGCGACGAAGGTGACCGCGCCGATGGCCAGGGCCTTGGCCACGAGCGTCCGGCCGCGCCGCGGGCCGGCGAGCAGGGTGGTGCGGATCAGGCCGCGCCGGTATTCGGTGGTGATGAACATGACCGCCACCACGATCACCACGATGAGCCCGGTCAGCACGCCGGTGAGGGTGTTCTCGATCTGCTGGCCGTCCGAGAGCGGCGCGATGTCGCCGACGCCGGTCACCGTGTACGTGTCGCCGGACTCCTTGAAGCCGCCCGGATGGTGGGCCGACCCGTCGGGGTTCAGGGTGACGCCCACGTCGTCTGGGCGCCACGCGCCACCGGCGGCCGAGCCTTGGAGACTGACCTGGTCGAACGCGGCCGTGGCCTCGGCGAAGCGGGAGGCCGCGCTGGACCCGCCGAAGTCGCCCGGCGTCACCGTCAGGTCGCCTGGGGAGGCGGCGAAGAGCCCGATCTGCACCGTGGCCGGCAACCCGGCCAGGCGCGCGGTGCCGACGCGAGTCCACTGCCTGCCGTCGGTGGACTCGTAGCCGGTGAGGTCCTCACCGGAGCGGGTCAGCCGCAGCCAGCGCGGGGACCGCTGGGAGACGCCGCCGGGCCGGCCGGCCACGTCCTGGGTGAAGTCGTGCTGCATCCGCACCCCGTGCGCGCCGGTGACCATCACCGCCGCGTAGGCGGAGCCCTGCTTCATGCTCTCCTTGATCATGACTCCGGCCTTCGCCCAGGGCACGAGACCGGAGACGACGCGCCGGGTCCCCGGCGTGGGGGTGAGGTCGGGCAGGCGCTTCTGGCCCGTCATCGAGGTCACGCGGGCGGTGATGCTGCCGTCTCCGTCCAGCGTCCGGTGGACGAAGTAGAACTTGTCCTCCACCGCCTCGCCGCCCGGACCCACCGGTACGGCGGGACAGGCGCCGCCGCACGAGGTGTGGCTGCCCGAGGCGGACAGCAGCCCCAGGAGCACGGTGACCAGCGCCGCGCCCGCCATGGCGAGCACCCAGCCACGGACCGTCCGGAACTTGGTCCATTCGGCGCGCAGCAGCCGCGCGAAGCCGGAGCGGTGGGCGGCGGTGGCGCTCATCGTGCCGCCTCCTGCCCCGCGGCGCGGAACTCGACGGCGTCGCGGGTCAGCTCCATGTACGCCTCCTCCAGCGTCGCGCGATGCGCCGACACCTCCGAGAACGGCACCGCGGACCGGTTGAGTACCGCCACGACGTGCTCGCCCGCCAGCCCGGTCACCGTGAGGGTGTCGCGGCCGGTGGCGGCCACGGCGGCGCCGGCGTGTGCCAGCGCCGCCATCGCCTCCGACGGCGCGGTGGTGCGCAGCGCGATCCGGCCGGTGGAGGCGGCGGCGATCAGGCCGGCCACGCTGGTGTCGGCGACGACCCGGCCGCGGCCCACCACCACGAGATGGTCGGCGGTGTCCTCGAGCTCGCTCATCAGATGGCTGGAGACGAGCACGGCCCGGCCCTGGGCGGCCAGCGCCCGCAGGAAGCCGCGCATCCACACGATGCCCTCGGGGTCGAGGCCGTTGGACGGCTCGTCGAGCATGAGCACGGGCGGGTCGCCGAGCAGCGCGGCGGCGATGCCGAGCCGCTGGCGCATGCCCAGGGAGAAACCGCCCGCCCGGCGCCCGGCCGCCGACCCGAGCCCCACCCGCTCGATCACCTCATCGACCCGCCGGGCGCCCAACCCCTGGGAGTGGGCCAGCCACAGCAGGTGGTTGCGGCCGGTGCGGCTGGGCTGCAACGCGGCGGCGTCCAGCAGTGCCCCGACGTGACGCAGCGGGTCGCGCAAGCCCGTGTACGGCCGCCCGCCCACCAGCGCGGTGCCCTCGTCGGCCGCGTCCAGGCCGAGGATCACCCGCATCGTGGTGGACTTACCCGCTCCGTTGGGGCCGACGAAGCCCGTGACCTGCCCCGGCTCCACGGTGAAGGACATCCCGTCCAACGCCATGGTCTGGCCGAACCGCTTACGCAGCCCGGCGACCTCGATGGTTGCTCGCATGGGTTCGGTTCTACGCAAGCCGCCATAACGTGGGCCGAACCGAGGCTGTCATGTCGTTGTTAGGTGCGAAACAGCATGCTGGAGTCATGAGGAAACTGCGGGACGGCACCGTACGGCTGCGCTTCACCGCCCTGTACGGCGCCCTGTTCCTCCTGTCCGGCGTCGGACTGCTGGCCATCACCAACCTGGTGAGCCTGGGGACGCGGGTCACCTCCCCCGTGGGGACGGCGCCGGTCGAGCGGCTCACGCCCGGCGCCGCCCAGGAGCTCATCGCCCGCCTCCAGAGTCAGCTGTCGGAGGTACAGGCGCTCCAATCACGCCGGCTCCTCATCGGCTCGGCGATCGCGCTGGCCGTCATGGCCGTGGTGTCGATCGTGCTGGGCCGGATGGTCGCGGGCCGGGTGCTGCGCCCGTTGCGGACGATCACCGCGGCCACCCGGCGGATCTCCGCCGACAACCTGCACGAGCGGCTGGCCGTGCCGGGCCCGGCCGACGAGGTGAAGGATCTCGCCGACACCATCGACGACCTGCTGGAACGCTTGGAGGGCTCCTTCGCCGCGCAGCGCCGGTTCGTCGCCAACGCCTCCCACGAGCTGCGTACCCCGCTGGCGACCATGCGGGCGTCGCTGGACGTGGCCCTGGCCAAGCCGGAACCCGTACCCGCGCAGACGGTCGCGTTGTCCGAGCGGCTCCGCACCGAGCTCGACCGGGTCGACCGGCTGCTGGAAGGCTTCCTCGTGCTCGCCCGCACCCAGCACGGCGCCCTGGCCGACCGGGCGGAAGTCTCGCTCGGCCGTACGGTGTCCGCGGCCCTGGCCGCCCGAGCCGCCGACATCACCGCCAAGAACCTCACCGTCCACGACGGCGACGTCCACGACAGCGCGTGGACGCAGGGCAGCCGGACGCTCCTGTCCCGCCTGGCCGAGAACGTGATCGACAACGCGATCACCCACAACCACGACGGCGGCTGGATCCGCCTGGCCGCCACGGCCGACGGCGCGACCGCGCTGCTCGTCGTGGAGACGGGCGGGCCGGTCCTCGATCAGGAGCAGGTGGCGCGGCTGGCCCAGCCGTTCGAGCGGCTCGGCACCGACCGGACCGGCTCCGGCGACGGCTCCGGGCTCGGACTGTCGATCGTCGCGGCCATCGCCACCGCGCACGGCGGCGGCCTGGAGCTGCGGGCCCGGCCCGGCGGCGGCCTGCGGGTCACCGTCTCGCTGCCGCCGACGTCCGTGCGGGCGGAGGCCCGGCGTGAAGGTGCCGGTGCTGCGGCATCTGCCTGAGCTTGAGGCAGATCTTCACCCAGGGCCATGACCGCGCTCATGTCCGGCGACTGTTCGGCGACGCGCGGCAAACCGATGAATCATAGATCACTTGCCGCTGTCTTCGTCTCCCCGCCAGATCCGTGGGCGGCAATTCCCACGTAAAGACAACGACAAGAGCTCTCGGACCGGGGACGCCGATGCCGTTGTGAACCAGAGTGCAGGGGCAAATCGGCATAACCACCGTTATTCCTCACACATGGCTCCACGCGGTGAATTTCTAATTTCTGATAGTCGTCATCTGATGACCAAAAGTGTGCCATGTGCCCTCGGGAACGGTTTCCGAAATCTGATCACTGAGGAGAATGTGCTGAGAACGGCCCAGAGAGGGCGGGAAATGCGATGAAGGAGACAGCAGTGCTCAAAAGCCGTCTGGGCCTTCCCCTGATAGGCATCGCCGGAATGATGGCGACCGTGGCGGTGGCCCCGCCCGCACAGGCCGACACCTGTGCCGCGTCCACCACCTGCTCCACCACGGTGACCTTCACCGTGGCCGCCGAGGGCGGGCTGGAGATCACCGTACCCGACACGGCGAACCTCGGTAGCGGCAGCTCGGGAGGCCAGATCAGCGCGCAGCTCGGCTCGGTCACGGTGGCCGACCAGCGCGCCGCGCTCAGCGCCACCTGGGTGGCGTCCGTGGTCGCCGCGGCGGGAGCCTTCACCACGGGCGGCGGCACCGCCGCCGAGACCGTTCCCAACACGGCCGTGCTGTACTGGTCCGGCGCGGCGACCGCTACCACAGGGACCGGGACCTTCGTTCCCGGTCAGGTGAACGCGGCGGCCGCGCAGTCGCTGAGCTCCTCACGCACCGCCTTCAGCAAGACAACCGGCTCCGGCGACAACTCCGCCACCTGGAACCCGACCATCGTGATCAATGTCCCCGACCAAGCGGTGGCGGGCGTCTACACCGGCACGGTGAACCACTCCGTCGCCTAGCCCACATGCCCACTTCACTGTTGCCCCGGCTCGTCCCCGTGACGCTGCTCGCGTACGCGATGCTCAGCGCACCGGCGATCGCGGACTCGAGCCGGGACGCGGCGCGCCCCTCCGGCAAGGACAGCATCGGCATCCGGTTGCTGGAGATCCCCGCCAACCGGATGGACGACCCGCGCGCGCACGCCTTCATCGTCGACCACGTCAATCCCGGCACCACGTTCACCCGGCGCTTCGAGGTGTACAACATCTCGGACAAACCCCAGCACGTGCAGCTGTACACCGCCGGTGCCGGCATCAGCCACGGCCGCTTCACCTTCGAGCCCGAGCGCACGCCGAACGAACTGAGCTCCTGGATCAAGCTCAACCAGGCCGCCACCGACCTGCCTCCGCAGGGCAGGACGTCGGTGAAGGCCACCGTCGGCATTCCCGCATGGGCTCCCAAAGGCGAGCGGTACGCCGTCATCTGGGCACAGATCTCCTCGCCCGGCGCGGGGCAGCAGGAGGGCATCACCCTCGTCAACCGCGTAGGGCTCCGCGCCTACCTCGACGTCGGTCCGGGCGGTGAGCCACCCTCAGACTTCAAGATCGGCGAGATCCTGACCCAGCGGACCGAGGACGGGCAGCCGAAGATCGTGGCCACCATCGCCAACACCGGCGAACGCGCCATCGACCTCGAAGGGAAGCTGTCGCTCACGGACGGGCCGAGTGCTCTGAGCGCGGGCCCCTTCCCGATCGAGCGGGGCACGACCCTGGCGCCCGGCCAGCAGGGGGATGTCTCCGTACATCTGGGACAGGATCTTCCCGACGGGCCGTGGAAGTTCAGCCTCACGCTCAGGAGCGGCCGGATCGACCGGACGGAGACCGGAACGCTCACCTTTCCGAGCAAGGCGGGGTCGTGGGGCCTGGCCGCCGTGTCGGACTCCCCGCTGATACTGATCCTCGTCCTCCCATGCCTCGCGGCCCTCGCCGCCGGGACAGTCCTGATCATCACCTTCCGCCGTCTGCGCGCACGCCGTAAGAGCGCCACCGGAGCTGATTCAAGCAGCTGAGCGGCGATCGGCTCCGGTGCGGCCGGGGGCGTCTGGTCATCGGCTCAGGCGACCGAGTGGCTGATGGTGCCAGTGTAGGTACCGGCCACCGCTTGGGCGGGGACGTCGATCACGATGGTCGGGTTCCAGCTGGCGGAGTTGTTGCCGGCGCCGTTGATCTTGCTGAAGGCCGTGTACACCTCGTCGAGCACCTCCGCGTCGGCGGCGGTGGGCTGGCCGGGCACGAAGGTTCCGGCACCGGTGGTGGCCGTCGCGGGCCCCGACCAGTAGTGGAGCGCGCTCACCGGCACGGTCTCGACGCTCGTACCGCCGCCGGTCGTCAGGGGCGTGCCGTAGACGCTCGCCGTCCAGGTGGCGTTCAGCGCGGCCCGCTGGTCCATGACCGTGACGACGTGGAGCTGCCCGCTGACCTGGTCGCCGGGCTGACCGCTGCCGAGGCTGACCGGCCCGTCGGGCACGCTGATCTCCAGCCCCTCGCCCGCGTTGACAGTGAACGTCACCGTCGTGGAGCAGGTGGTCGACTCCGCACACGTGTCCGCCTGGGCGGAGGTCGCCCAGGCCAGCGCCGTGGTGACCATCGCGGCGGCTGTGCCCGCCCGTATAGCATTAAATCGGCTCATTCCCATGGCCGACCCCCTATCGAATCCGCCCCGCCCCCAGGGCGCCAACATGTCGATCAAATCCTGCTCTGCACGAGACGTCCGGAAACGCCTTCTACAAGCAACTGGCGACTCCTTTGTCATGATCTATTGGCGCTTGGCGGTTATGCTTTACTCGCTCGATAAACAGAACCCGACGGCCCCACTTTCCGCCCGCTAAATGTCGTTATTGGCATTTCTTTAGCGATATGTCCTTTATCGGCATGCCTTTTATCAGTGCGCTTGAGAACGGTCGCCGGACCGCTCTGGGCAGCCGTCGCCCGGCAGGCAGTCCAGCCAAGCGACCAGGCGGGCACCTTGCCGCGTCATGACGTCGGGCTCGCGCAGGGCGTTGGCCAGCAGCGACATGCCCTGATAGGCGCCCACCAGGGTCAGGGCGAGCCCGTCGGGATCAGGCAGCCCGAGGTCGCGGAACTGCCGTTCGACCCAGTCCAGCAGCAGCCGAATGGCCTTGCCCGCCTCCACGTCCAGGCCACCCTCGTCACGTTTGTCCAGCTCGACGGCCAGCGTTCCGGTCGGGCAACCGTAGCGGGCCGCGAGCTCGCGCTGGCTGACCCATGCCTCCACCAGGCCCTTGAGCCGCTCCAGCGGGCCGCCGAGGCTCTCCAGATGTTCGGTGAGCATCCCCAGCTGCCGGACGTGCTCGCTGAGCGCCGCCGAGACCAGCTCGTCCTTGGTCTTGAAGTAGTAGTACACATTGCCCACGGGCACATCGGCGGCGCGGGCGATGTCGGCGATGGTGGTACGTTCCGCGCCCTGCTGGTGCACGACCCGGGCGGCGGCGATCATCAGCCGCTCCCGCTTGGCGGTCGCCGTCTTCACCCGGGAGCCTTTCGAGTCAGTCACCTAACTAACTATAGGCGCCCGGTCAACCGCCTGGTCCTGTGTCAGGCCCTGGGGCGGCGTAGTGCCACAGCCGAGGCGCCGCTCGTACGATCAGGGCGACGGTCGTCACGGTGAGCAGCCCGCCGACGCAGATCGTCACCCGCGGGCCGAACGCCGCCGCGGCGGTCCCGTGCAGCAGATTGGCCAGCTGGGGGCCACCGATGAGGACGACGGTGAGAGATCCCTGGATCCGGCCGCGCATGGCGTCGTCGGTGTACGCCTGGGAGATGGCGTTGCGGAAGGTGCTGAGCACGAAGTTCACCGCACCGCCGAGCAGGAGGGCCGTCAGCGCGAGCCAGAGCCGCGGCGCCAACCCGAGGACGACGACGGTCCCTCCCCAGGCAGCGGCGGCCGATGCCATCAGGGCACCGTGACGGCGGGCGCGCGTGAACGTCCCCGACATCAGCCCGGCCACGAAGACGCCGGCCGGATAGGCGGCGTAGAGCAGACCCAGCTCCACGCCTCCTCCCACGGGTCCGCCGTAGGTGCGCTGCGCCAGTTCCGGAAGAAGCGCTGACGGCATCCCGAAGACCATCGCGGCGAGGTCCACCGCCAGCACGGCCACGAGCACCCGGCTGCTGAGCAGGTAGCAGAACCCGGCGAACGTCTGCCCGAGAATCGACGACCGCCGCACTGTCGAAGCTTTTGAGCCGCCGTAGGGCTTGGCGGCGCCGTACAGCCCGCCCCCCGACACCGGGCGGGCCGGGTCGGGCAGGATCGACGGCAACTTGACCACCGCGTATATGACGGCCAGCAACGCTACAGCGTCGAACAGGTACAGCGTGCCGAGCCCCACCAGCGGAATCAGCACACCCGCCAGGAGCGGCCCCACGACCGATCCGGTGTACCGGGCCAGCGAACTGAGACTGTTGGCCGCCGTCAGCAGCTCGGCGGGCACCAGGCGGGGCACCGCGGCGCCCATAGTCGCCATGATCGCCCCGAAGGCCAGCCCTTGGCACCCCGCCAGCACCAGCAGGACGGCGACGGAGCGATTTCCCAGGCCCGCCTGAGCCCACAAGGCCAGGTAGGTCAGCGCGAGCCCGCAGTGAGCGGCCAGCAGCAGCAACCGCCGGTCAACGAGGTCGGCGAGAGTTCCGGCCCCCAGCGAAGCGACGACCAGAGCACCGAACGACACCACGGCCGCAGCGCCGACGGCCGCGGACGAGCCGGTCATCGTGAACAGCTGTGTCGGCACCGTGACCACGCTGAACGAGCCACCGACCGCGCAAACGGCCGCGGCGACCCACAGCCGCCGAAAGGCGGGGATCGCCAGGGGCCGCCGGTCGATCGTGTACGCGCCGAAGGAACGGACCACCGACGCGCCGCCATGGGAGTGAGGGGCCACGCCGGTCACAGCATCACCACATCGGCCACCACGCAGGCGACGTTGTCCGGTGCCCCAGCGGCGTACACCAGCCTGACCAGCTCGTCGAGAACCTGCTCCGGCCCCTCCATACTGCTCAGGACACCGTGCAGTGCCTCTGCCGAGACGACAGTGGACAGACCATCGGAGCACAACAGATAACGGTCGCCCGCGACAGCCGTATGCAGTGAAAGGTCCGGTTGCGCCCCTCCCTTGCCCATGAGCGCACGGGCCAGCAACGAGCGTTGCGGATGCGAGGCGGCCTCCTCCGGGCTGAGACGGCCCTCGTCGACCAGCCCCTGCACATAGGTGTGATCGTGGGTGATCTGGAAGATCTCACCGTCGCGCAGCAGATACGCCCGCGTGTCACCGATGTGCACCAGCGCCAGCTGGGAGCCCGACCACAGCATCGCGGTCAGCGTCGTGATCGCCTCACCGGACAATGTCGACTCGGCGATGCCCTGAAGGGCCCGATCGGCATGGGTCACCGCATCAGCCAGCGCGCCGAGCAGATCCCCGGCGGGTACGGCCGCCAGCTCCAGCGGCTTGAGGGCCTCGATCGCCGCCGCGCTCGCCAGGTTCCCGCCCGGCCCGGCTCCGTCGGCCACCGCCAGGAGCCGGGTGCCGGCGTACACGGAGTCATCATTGCTCGTACGAACCAGCCCCGACTCCGACCGGGCCGCATAACGGATCCCGATCATCGCTTCCGCGTCCTCCACGGCGCTGCCCCTTCCCGACAGGTAGTCGACGAGGAAGGTGGCCAGCTGCTCGCGTACGGCGGTGGCGGCCATGACCTGCTCCCAATAGCCGGCGACCTGCTCGGCCGCCGCCTCCGGCTCCAGATCGCACACCTGACGGATGCCGGCCAAGGGCATCCCCAGCCGCCTTAACCACACGATCAACCGAGCCCGCTCCAACTGCGCCGGATCATAGAAGCGGTAACCCGACTCCCCGTCCACCGCGGCCGGGCGGAGCAGCCCGAGCTCGTCGTACAGCCGTAATGCCTTCGGCGACAACCGCGCGGCCCGAGCGAACGCCCCGATCGTCAGCAGCCCCATACCCCGCCCTCCTCGCGCCGGCCAGAGCGACCGGCACCACGATGCTGCCCCTTCACCCAAGGGGAAGGTCCACTCCGGGCGCCAAGACTCTCGCTCCCCAAGCCGACAGGCCAACCGGACGCACCCAGGCCGTGCCGGACCGGCGGATGCCTTCGGCGGCCCGGCTCTGGCTGGTCGTTCAGCGGGTGAGCAGGTCTCGGAGGGTCTTGGCGATGTCAGCGGGCGCTTCCTCGGCCATGAAGTGGCCGCAGGTGACGGTTTCATGCCGCAGGTCGGGTGCCCACGCGCGCCACAGGGCGGCCGCGTCGAAGCCGAGGGCGGCGCCCCAGTCCTGCTGGAGGACCGTAACCGGCATCCGCAGCCGATTGCCGGCGTCCCGGTCGGCTTGGTCGTGGATGACGTCGATGCCGGCTGAGGCGCGGTAGTCCGCGACGATCGAGGGCACCGCGGCTCGGCAGGCGTCCAGGTAGGCGGTGCGGACATCGGCGGGGATCGCCTGCGGGTCGTTCGTCCAGATGTCGAGGAAGTGGCCGAAGAAGGCGTCCGGGCTCGCGGCGATCATCTGCTCGGGCAGGCCCGGCGGCTGGGCCATCAGGTAGAGGTGGAAGCCGACGGCGGCGCTGGTGCCGCGCATCACCTGCCACATGTCCAGGGTCGGCAGTACGTCCAGGACGGCCAGGTGGGTGATCACCTCAGGGTGATCGAGTGCGGCGCGGAAGGCGACCAGGGCGCCGCGGTCATGGCCGGCCAGCGCGAAACGCTCATGGCCCAGCGCGCGGGCCAGGGCGACGATGTCGGCGGCCATGGTGCGCTTGGCGTATACGGCGTGCTCGGTCTCAGCGGGATCGGTCTCAGCGTGCTCGGTCTCGATGGGACCAGTTCCGGTGTGGTCGGTCCCTGCCCGGTTGGTCCCGGTGTGGTCGGTCCCAGCGCGGTCCGCCCCAGCCCGGCCCGCCCCGGCCCGGTCGGTCTCGGTGGGCTTGTCGCTGGCGCCGTAACCGCGTAGGTCGGGGCAGATCACGGTGTGGTCGGCCACGAGGTCGGCGGCGACGTGCCGCCACATCAGGTGGGTCTGCGGGAAGCCGTGCAGCAGCACGATGGGCGTGCCCGAGCCCGCGACGGCCACATTCAGGGACACGCCGTCGGCGACGGGCACGCGCTGGTAGTCGAAGCCGGCGATGGCAGGCGTCATGGTTCGGTCCTTTCCGATGGGTGCCTCCAGCCTGCCGGGCGCCGATGAGCATCGGATGAGCGCCTATAAGAAACATCCCTTGAGTTCTTGGAGCCGGCCCGGGGCGCGGTGCCGGTATCGCCACCGGCCCGTTCCCCGGGACCCCGTCAGCGCCCAAGTCGATCGTGCTGCCGACAGACCAGACCGGGTTCCTGGGCTCCGCGGAGCCTCGACGGGCGAGGTGGGTAGCGGCTCACGGTGGCCGGCCCGATGGTCGAACCACCACAGCAGCAGTTCTTCCCCTGCGGGGATCAGGCCGCAGAGCCCTTCTCGTCCAACGATCATGAGGACCCGATGGGAGGAGACGAGGTCGAGCGGGCCCTTGACGAACACCTGCCAGGTGATCCACTCGGTGATCCGGCCGGGGCCGGCTCCCCAGAGGTGACCTCGTACCACCGAGGAGCATCCGTCGGCCCCGACGACGTCTGAGCGGTTCCAGGGCGCCGGTCACGCTCACCATTGTGACTTGGATCGCTTGATGGGGACGGGGGCGAACTCGCCCCCGGATACTAACCGCTGAATTCCTTGCCGAAGTCGTAGGTTCGCCAGCGCTCGGGGCGTACGCGCACGGTGACCATCGTCCGCACGTAGTCCTTGATGCTGTCGAAGAACCGCTCGCCTGCCTCGGGACCGAGATAGCGGATTGACCATTTGCGATACTCGTCGGCGTCGGTCGGCTCCCAGCCCACAACGGTCCCTTCGAGGGAGACGTACTTGTAGGGCATCGCCTCTTGCTGGGCGGTGAATCCGACCTGGCATGTTTCGCGGATCAGGGCCATCTTGGCGCTGTCGAGGCTCGTGGCGAAGGTGAGCTCGCCGCCGGGCTCGTAGCCGTACCAGATGGGTACCGCCATGGGCGGCCGCCCGCCGGAACCGGCGACGCTCAGCACTCCGATGTGCGTGTCGGTGAGGAAGCTCTCCCGCTCAGCCGTGGTCATTTTTGTGGACATGGTCCGTTCCTTGATCTGTTTGTTGGCTGTGGAGGCGGCGTGTCAGAGCTTCACCAGCATCTTGCCGACGTTGCCGCCGCGCATCATGTCCAGGAAGGCGAAGGGGGCGCGGTCGATGCCCTCGGCCACGGTCAGCTCGGTGTGCAGGGAATCGTCAGCCAGCCAGCCGGCCGCCTTGCCGATCCATTCGGGGAACAGGTGGAAGTAGGAGTTGATCAGCATGCCGCGCAGGGTGGCGTCCTTGGCGGCCAGGGCGAACAGGTTGCCCGGGCCGGGGACCGGCTCGGTGGCGTTGTAGGAGCTGATCGCACCCACCATCGCGATCCTGCCCCCGTGCCGCAGCGCGTCGATGGCCGCCACCAGGTGGTCGCCGCCGACGTGGTCGACGTAGACATCGATGCCGTCGGGAGCGGCCTCGGCCAGTTGCTCGGCGAGCGAACCGGCACGGTGGTCGATCGCGGCGTCGTAGCCGAAGTCCTGCACGAGCTTCTTGGCCTTCCGCGGCCCGCCCGCGGAGCCGATCACGCGGGAGGCACCGAGCTTGCGGGCCAGTTGCCCGGCGATGCTGCCCACCGCCCCGGCCGCCGCGGAGACGAGGACCACGTCGCCCTCCCGTACCGGGGCCACCTGGGTCAGGGCCGCGTAGGCGGTCAGCCCGGTGGTGCCCAACGCGCCCAGCCACGCCTCGGCGGGGGCCAGAGACAGGTCGGCGACGGTCACGGCGGCGGCGTCCACCACGGCATACTCGCGCCAGCCTAGGAAATGCACGACGGTCGTCCCCACCGGGATATCGGCCGAGCGCGAGGCCACGACCTCGCCGATCGCCGAACCCTCCATGGGCGCGCCGAGCTGGAACGGCGGCAGGTAGGACTCCCCCTCGTGCATCCGCTCGCGCATGTAGGGATCGACCGACATCCAGGTGTTGCGGACCAGGACCTGGTCCTCGGCCAGCTCGGCCGGCTCGGGCAGTGCGGTGCTGACCAGCTGGAAGTCCTGCGGGCGCGGTTCGCCGGAGGGGCGGGCGACCAGGTGGATCTCACGGTTCACGGTCATGGTGGTGCTCCTCGTTCGTGTGGTGCGTCTCTGCTTCGGGCTCCACTGTGGACAGGGGCGCGCACGATCGGCTGGGGGTTCGCTGCGGGTACCGTGACCTGATGCGATTCGGTGTGCTGGGCCCTCTTTCCGTGTGGAGGGACGACGGGCGGCCCGTGCGGGTCCCCGAGGTGAAGGTCCGGGCGCTGCTCGCCGACCTGCTGGCCCACGAGGGGCGGACGGTGTCCGCCGACCGCCTGGCCGAGGATCTGTGGGGAGACAGCCCACCGGGCAACCCCGTCAACACGCTGCAGACCAAGGTGTCCCAGTTGCGCCGCGCCCTGGAGCAGGCGGAGCCAGGAGGTCGCGAGCTGGTGGCCTTCCAGGCGCCGGGTTATGTCTTGCGCGCCGCCGACGTGGACGCCGCCCGTTTTGTCGCGCTGCTCGGCCGGGCCCGCGCCGCCACTGATCTCCAGGCGAAGGCCGAGCTGCTGACGGACGCGCTGGCGCTGTGGCGTGGTCCCGCCTACGCCGACTTCCGCGATGAGGAATTCGTCCGTACCGCCGCCACCGGTCTGGAGGAGCAGCGCCTGACCGCGCTGGAGGAGCGGGCGGAGGCGCGGCTGGAGCTGGGCGGGCACAGCCTGGTGGCCGACGAGCTGGGCGAGCTGGTGGCCGCACACCCGCTGCGTGAACGCCTGCGCGCCGCGCACCTGCGCGCGCTCTACCGGTCGGGACGGCAGGGGGAAGCGTTGGCCGGGTACGACGACCTGCGGCACCGACTGGCCGACGAGCTGGGCCTCGACCCCGGCCCCGAACTGGCCGCCCTCCACCAGGCGATGCTGCGTCAGGATCCCTCGCTCGCGCCCGCGCGCCCGCGCACGAACCTCCCCGCCCCGCTCACCGAACTGATCGGCCGCGAGCAGGCCGTGGCCGCGGTCGATGCCCTGCTCGGCTCGGCGCGTCTGGTCACGCTGACCGGTCCGGGCGGTGTCGGCAAGACCCGGCTCGCCCTGGCGGTCGCCGACCTCGCTACCGACGCTTTTCCCGACGGAGTGTGGCTGGTCGAGCTGGCGGGGGTGTCGGGCGAGACTGCGACGGTGGCCGAGGTGGTGGCCGCTGAGCTGGACGTCCGCGACGAGACGGCGACGGGTTCGCGTCCCGGCGTACGACCGGCCGGCCTGGCGCACCGGCTCGCCGACGCCCTGCGCGGCCGGCGGCTGCTGCTCGTGCTGGACAACTGCGAGCACGTGGTCGAACCGGTCGCCGACCTGGTGGACCTGCTGCTGCGGGCCGCCCCGGACCTGCGGGTGCTGACGACCAGCCAGGAGTCGCTGGCGATCCCCGGGGAGACGCTGTACGCGGTAGCGCCGCTCGAGCTTCCGGTGCCCGGCGCAGACCCGGGGCAGGCCGGCTCAGTGCAGCTGTTCGTGGCACGAGCCGCGGCCGCCGCGCCCGGGTTCGTCCTGGACGAGATGAGCGCGCCCGCGGTGGCGGCGATCTGCAGGAGGCTGGACGGCCTGCCGCTGGCGCTGGAGCTGGCCGCGGCCCGAGTACGCGCCCTGGGCGTCCGCGGCGTGGCCGATCGGCTGGACGACCGCTTCCACCTGCTCGCCGTCTCTGGCCGGGGACGGCCCGCCCGCCAGCAGACCCTGCGCGCGGTGATCGACTGGAGCTGGGAGCAACTCACCGAGCAACAGCGGCTGATCCTGCTCCGGCTGGCCGTCCACCCGGGCGGCTGCACTCTGGAGGCGGCCGAGGCGGTGTGCGCGGGCCCTGGACTCAACCCTGGAGTGGATGTCGCCGACCTGCTGGATCAGCTGGTGACCAGGTCGATGGTCGAGTCCTCCGGCGGGATCCGCTACCGGCTGCTGGAGTCGATCGCCGCCTACTGTCTCGAACGGCTCGCCGACGGCGACCCCGTCTTCCAGCGCCGCGACCTCTACTACACCGAGCTGGCCGAACAGGCGAGGCCCCACCTGTACGGTCCTAATCAGCGCCAGTGGCTGGACCGCCTGGACACCGAGGCGCCCAACCTGCGGGCCACGCTCGAGCACACCACCGACCACGCGCTGGCACTGCGCCTGGTCGACGCCCTGGGGTGGTACTGGTACCTGCGCGGCAGGCACCGGGAGGGCCGCGCCTCCTTCGCCGCGGCCATGGCGCTGCCCGGCGTGGAATGCGTGCGGACGGCGGCGTGGGAGGCCGGGTTCGCGATGCTGACCGGGGACGGCAGCGATCTGCTGGAGCGCAGCCGTACTGCGGCTCGGGCGCTGGACGCTCGCGACGCACGCTCACGCTGGTTCCTGGCACACGCGCAACTGAGCTTCGGGGACGCCGCCACTGCGGCGGGCCTGCTGACGGAGGCGCTGGCCGGGTTCCGCGCTGTCGGCGACCGCTGGGGCGAGGCGGCGACGTTGGCGGGTCGCGCCAAGCAGGCGATGTTCCAGGGTGACCATGCCCTGGCCGAGCGGTCCGCCGGCGACAGCTTGACGATTTTCGATGACCTGGGCGACGGCTGGGGAAGGCTGCAGGCATCCGACATGCTCGGCTACCTCGCCGAGATCATCGGTGACTACGAGCGGGCCGCCCGCCTGCACCGCGAGGGCCTGCGCATCGCCGAGGACCTGAGGCTGTGGATCGACGCGTCCTACCGGCTGTCCAGCCTCGGCCGGCTCGCCCTGCTGACCGGAGATCTGGACGGATCCTGGGAGCTGCACGAGCGGGGGATGCGCCTGGCGGCCGAGCAGTCCGACCGCTTCGCCGAGGAGTTCGCCCGGGTCGGCCTCGGCCTCGTGGCCCGCCGCGCCGGCGACCTCGAGACGGCGGCGGAGCTCTTCCAGCAGTCGCTGGACTGGAATCGCCGCCTGGCAGCCGACTACGGGGTGCCCTTCTACGGGGTGACGCTGTTGCTGGCCGAGCTCGGCTTCATCGCCGAGCAGCGCGGCGACTGCGCCACGGCCAGGGCACTGCACCTGGAGGGGCTCGCCGCGGCCCGCGAGGCCGGCGATCCGCGCGCCATCGCCCTGGCCCGGGAGGGGCTGGCCGGGGTCGCGGCGGCCGAGGGCGCCCACGAGGAGGCGGCGGCTCTGCTGGGTGAGGCCACCGCGCTCAGGGAGTCGGTGGGCGCGCCCCTACCGCCCGCAGAACGCGGCGACGTCAACCGGATCGCCGCCGCTGTCCGCGCGGCGCTGGGCGAGGAGGCGTCCATGCGCTGACCCGCAGCCGATCGTGCGCGCGTTCCGTCAGGTTCGTATCCGTCACCCTTCGTGGAGGAGTAACGATGCGAGCCCTGATCTACAACCCAGACCTCACCTTCGATGTCGTGCCTGACCCGGCGCCCACGCCCTCCCAGGCGCTGGTCCAGGTGGCGGCCTTCTCGCTCAACTTCGGTGAGATCGCCTACGCAAGCGCGAACGTCCGGCCCGGGTACGTCCCGGGATGGGACGCCGCCGGGGTGGTCGTCCAGGCCGCCGCCGACGGCTCAGGTCCTGCCGCCGGCACCCGCGTGGTCACCTTCGGCTGGTCGGGAGCCTGGGCGGAGCTGCGCGCCGTGGACACCGCTGAGCTGGCCGTCGTTCCCGAGGCCGTCGACCTAGGGCTGGCCGGCGCGCTGCCGGTCGCCGGAGTCGCCGCGCTGCAGGCGGTCCGACGACTCGGCACGCTGACCGGGCGCCGTGTCCTGGTCACCGGGGCATCCGGCGGCGTCGGCCGCTACGCCGTACAGCTCGCCGCCCGTGCGGGAGCGCATGTCGTCGCCTCCGCCGGCAGCCCCGCCCGCGCGGAGGGCCTGCGTGAGCTGGGCGCCGCGGAGATCGTCATCGGTCCGGAGAACCTGGAGGGCCGGGTGTACGGCGTGCTGGACAACGTGGGCGGGCGGCAGCTCACGCAGGCGTTCTATCGGCTGGAGGACGACGGCGTGGTGATGGCCATCGGACGGGCGGCCCGCGAGGCCACGATCATCGACTTCGAGCTGGCGGGCACTCGATCGGCGCGGGGGCGGATCGAGAACTTCAACGTGACCACGCCGTTCGGCGGCGACCTCGCTCACCTCGTCGGGCTGCTGGCGGCCGGCGACCTGGACGCGCAGGTCGGCTGGCGCGGGCCGTGGGACAAGGCGATGGAGGCGGCCGATGCCCTGCTCGCCCGCCGCGTCGCCGGAAAGACGGTGCTCGACGTGTGACGCACCGAGCCGTGCTGGGCGGGGGCCCCGCCCGCAGCGTCCGTGTGAACGGTCGTTTCCAGTTCCGGGCCGGTGAAGGCCTCCGTGATCCGTGGCTCGGCGCCTTTGAGCCCGGGGTCATCGGCGGTGAGCAGGTAGTGCTGGGTCTCATTCAGCCAGATCACCGTGTGCGGGCCGGCCCGCCGCAGGTCGGCGAGGGCGGCTCGGGAGCGGCCGGGATCGATCGGATGCCACCTGGGCAGCGGATCAGGAGGTGGTCCGGAAGGCGTCGGCGTTGCGTGCGCACCAGTCGGCGAAGGTGCGGGGCTTGCGCCCGAGCAGGCGTTCCACGGTGTCGGTGCGGAATCCGGCGGTGTCGGCGCGCATGAGGTGGAACCCCTCGATGATGGCCTCGGCC
>NZ_JBEZFW010000028.1:0-123469 GCF_040649695.1 Nonomuraea sp. NPDC048901
TCAAGTCCCAGGCGCATACTAAGAAGCGAAAGATCAGCTAGGAGTGTCAAGCATCATCCGATGCCAAAGCGTCAAGCATCAAGTGAGACCAGACAGAGCGGTGTGGCTGACTGCATAGAGGTTCGTGTGACGGTGGATAGCCGTGAGCTGGCGGACCAGATGTGTTCGGCGGTTGTGGGGCGCCGGTTGGCTGCGGCGGCTCAGGTGGTGGCACCGATCGTCTCGACCTACTGGTGGGGCGGTGAGGTACAACGAGCCGACGAGTGGCTGTTGCTGATGAAGACGACCGTGGAGCGTTTCGAGGACTTGGCCGCCTGTGTTCGGGAGCTGCACTCCTACGAGGTCCCCGAGATCGTCGCCGTTTCGCTGGTGGCGGGACGGCCGACTATCTGGAGTGGATCAGGCGGGAGACGAGCCCAGAGTCCGGCGTGTAGAGATGAGGTCGCCGAGCAGTTCACGGGCGGCCTGGTCCTTGTGGGCTGCAAGGGTCTTCTCGATGGTGGCGAGGTGCTGGAGGGCCCAGGTTGACTCGCTGCGCTGTGCGGACTCTAGAGCTCGGCGAGCGTAGGTGAGTCCCTCGGTGATGTCGCCGAGCTGGAACTGTGCTTGGGCTACGTCGGTGTAGACGACGACTGCTCGCTTGGGGTGGGCGTCTTGGGCGATGGAGCTGAGGGCGGCCTGGCCGGCGTCGATGACGTGGCGCTCGTCGCCGAGTTGGATGTAGGTGGAGAGCTGGAAGGCGGCCATGCGACCCGGGTCAAGGAAGCGGGTCCAGGCACGTTCGCGGTGAGGTCGTGCGCCGCTGTATACCTCCTCGGCCTGGTGCAGTAGTTGAACGGCGTAACGGTCACCGAGAGCGGCCAGTTCTTCGGCTTCTCGGCTGAGCAGCCATGCTCGCGTCGCGTCGTCGCCCTGAGCGGGAATGAACTGCTGCGCCTGCCGTACCAACTGCAAGGCGGCTTTTCCTTCCACGGCGTAAGACTTGTAGGCATAGGTGCATGCCTGGATGACGGAATGCCCGCTCTCCTTGGCCGCCAGCGCCGACACGCGGTCGAACGAGGCGGACTGCGCAGGCTGTTGGAGGTCCCATGCGAGCCAGGAAGCAAGAGTGGCGGCTTCCCCCGCGGTGGCGGCCAGGCGGCGGCGGAAGCGGTCAGGCGGGCTGCTCTGCAGAAGGCTGCTCAGCTCGTTGATGTGGCTGGTCAAGCCCTGGTAGATGGACCGGGCGGGGAGCGTGTACTCCAGGCGGTGGAAGCCGATGGTGCGGGCTTCGAGGCGCTCGACGGTGTCCTCGTCGAGCGCCTGCGGTCCACTCAGAGCCCGGGTCAGGCGCTCCCACGGGTCAGCGATGGAAGCTGCGGCTTCGGCGGTCATGCCTGCGGCGAGGATGAGCATGGTTCGACGGTCCACGTGTGCGTCCAGCCTTCCGACTATCCAGGCCAGCGTGAGCACATCTACGTCTTGAGGGGCGTCCTGCTGACGCGGGCCGACGGCAACTTGTTCCACGCTAGGCAGCGCACTTGTTGGTGTCCCATCCCCTGCCAGGATGGGTGTACGCGGAACCGGGACGCCGGTGACGACATGCGGCGCCAGGCCGAGACTCATCCGAGCGGCGTCGGGCATGCGCAGACCGTCGGCGACGCGCTCGAAGACGTCCAGCGAGGTGACCTGGACACTGCCCTTCATGATTTCGCTGACTTTGCCCTGGCTGAGGCCGACGGCGACGCCGATACGAGTCGGACTCACCCCGGCGAACTGGCGGACAAGCCGGAAGAGATGGCCGATGTCGCGATTTCGGAGCGCGTGGAGCATTTCGGGGCGTTGCCAGAGGTCAGCCGGTATGGCGACCGGTTGGGCCGCTTCTGCGGGCATCTGCCGTTTCCCCTTGCGTCCTTGGACTGCCGGTAACTACACGCTCACGCGTCGCGATCATTCCGTTAAGGGATCCCGCCTATCCGGCCTGAGGATCACGGCTCGGGATGGGACCGATAACCGCAGCTGAAGACTCTTGATCCATGAACGCCAACGATGAGCCGACGAGTGAGAGGTGCCGGGCCTAGCGCGCGAAGGGATGGCGCTGGGTGCGCAAGGGCCGTGCCGATAGTCAGCGTCGCATCGGCGGCATCGCTGAGGCCTCGGGGCAGGTCGCTTGCTTTAAGTGCTCGGGCGTTGGCAGGAGGAGGGCCGCGTAATGGAGATCATCATGGACTGCGTGAGCCCGCATGTCGCGGCTCCGAAGCGGGACGTCCACCGGCTGGACTGGCTGCCCGCATGGTCGGGCGGACGAGTCCGAGTGATCGCCTGGACCTGCTCCTGCCGCGACACGATCTATGAACTCTGCTACGTCAGCAGCCGAGCATTCATCCGACGCACCACGACGCAGGCCAAGACAGAAGCCCTCGAGACCCACCCCTTGCCACTCGACGAGGCAGGCGCCGTGTGGGTGTCGCTGGTCTCCGGCCGAGCGCTCTGAGCAGGCGTGGCGGCGCGGTTCTTCCCAGGGGGCCGCGCCGTCATGCCGTGGTTATGCCTCCTGCTTCGAGAAAGGATGGACCCCGGCGTTGAGCAGAGGCACAGCAGCCTTCTCGCTGCTTCCCAGCTGTACGGCTTCCTGCTCCGATTCACATCGATGTCAACGGCCACCCGGCCTTACCGACCCGAACTCAGGTCGACAAAGAAACTACTCTTGGTGGGCCCAGCGATCGGGGAGCTCGAGGGGCGGTAGCCCCTCGTTTCGGGGTTTGGGGCGGAGCCCCAATAGACACAGTCTGAGCTTGATCGGCGCGAAGCGCCCCATGCGCGAAGGCGATGCAGTTGAGCGGGGTGTGGGGGCCGCGCCCCCACTGGACACAGTCTGAGCTATTGAGCGCGAAGCGCCCCTCTTCGAAGGCCTTGCTTGTGGAGCGGGTGACGGGAATCGAACCCGCGCTGTCAGCTTGGGAATTGCAGGGATCTTGGCTAGTGGACGCGCTGGCCTGCGACTGAGGCCGGTCGTGAGTGACCGTGGGTGACCCCTCGTCACCGCCCTTAATGGCACGCTAATGGCACGACGATCACAGCCGCGAACAGGGATTCGTTCTGTCGGTTCTCTGCTCTACGGTGTGCCATTACGACGTCGTCTGTTGTGATCGGAGTGGTGAGCATGGGGTTGACGACGCCCTCGGCGCCGTTCGATGTAGCGGCTGTCTTCCCTGAACTGGCAGGTCAGCGCCGGACCACAGTTCGACTGCATCCGCGTCGGGGAAAGCCGGCCATCACGGACAGTTCCATGGGCGGGCCGTTGTTGTGGCCTGCGGATGAGCCTTGGCCAATCTGTCCTGAGCCGCTGTCTCATGACCCCTCGGAAGGTTGGGATCCACTTCCGCTGATCCCAGTCATGCAGCTTTTCGCTCGAGATGTTCCCGAGCTGCCCTTCCTCGATGGCACCGACGCCCTCCAAGTGTTGTGGTGCCCGCTCGATCACGAGCCGTACTTTCAGCCTCATACGATCGTGCGCTGGCGGAAGTCGGAAGAGGTCGGGAGTCTGCTCAGTGAGGCCCCCGAGCCAGATCCTGACAGCGACCACTCGTATCTACCCACGCCTTGCGTACTGTGGCCAGAGCGGGTGGAGGAGTACCCGGGAGACTGGGAACTTCCCGCTGAGCTCACGGATCGGATCTGGGCTTGGGAAAAGGATCCCTCGAACTCTGATGACTGGAGTTATTCCTCGCACCTCTCAGCTGCTCCTGGGAGCAAAATTGGGGGCTGGGTGGACTGGATCCAGGATCCGGTGCAGTTCGAGTGCGGCAGAGGCCACGAGATGGCACACCTGCTGACAATTGCGAGCTGGGAACTCGACATCGAGAGCGGCAAGCGTTGGGCTCCCATCGAAGAGCGTCCGCTGCTCACCCCTCACGCCCCTCCGGAAGTGCAGAACCCCACCGATCTCATGATCCAGGACGCTGGATCGCTCTACGCGTTCGTCTGCTTGGAGTGTCCCGAGCGCCCCGTGGACTTCCTCAGCCAAGGGTCATGAATGTGGCCCCCACAGTGCACAACCCCGCACGCCCTAATCGGTGATCAGCCGCCTTGCTCCGTGAGCCAGGGTGAGGAACGAACCCTGGATCGTCGATCGCCCCCAACCACGCACGGCGGCCGACCACGCCGTGGCGATCGTAAGGGCTGTATCTGCGCGGCGGCGTGGCAACCCCGGTCGGAGCGTTCGGTCGGTACGGCGCGGCAGGTGTGCGGCGCCCGGCCCGGTGCCCCGCCGCCGTCCGGGACCGGCCCCCAGGCCTCACGCCCGGACGGCGGGCGGGCGGAGGGCCGGGAGTGCGGCGGCGCGCCGCGCCGCCGCCTTGATACCTACAAGAACTATTCGGCAGTGCGCTGGCTGTATCTCGCATCCTTGCGCGCCTCAGCGATGAGTTCGACGAGATCAGCCACCAGCTTCGGACTAGCGGCGATGGTCGCGTGAGCGGTCATGCTGTGCGGGCTGCCGTCGATGTCGACCACGGTGGCGCCGGCTTCGCGGGCGATGACGACGCCTGCGGCGGTGTCCCATGGATTGTTGCTCAGCATGATGTTGGCGTCGATCTTGCCGTCCGCCACCCATGCCAGGTCGATCGCGGCTGAGCCGAACATCCGTACGCGCTGAACCCGCGCTGCCAACTCATGAGTCAAGGCGAAGCGGGGCCGGTTCCGCTCCAGAGCGTTCTCCCCCACCGCGTAATCGCCCAAGGCCACGATGGCGGCCTCCAAGTCGCGGGCGTCACTCACCCGGATGTCGGAGCCGTTGGCTTGGGCGCCTGCTCCTTCTGCGCCGACGTAGCGGATGCCGAGCAGCGGCAGGTCGATGACTCCGAGCGTGGGCATGTCCTTGTCGACCAGGCCAAGAGAGACGGCGCAGAGTGGGATGCCGTGCAGGAAGTTGGCCGTCCCGTCCACTGGGTCGAGCGCCCACATCAGGCCATCACCGGTGTGGCTGACGCCCTCCTCTTCGCCGAGGAATCCGATCTCCGGTGTCTCTCGGGACAGGAACTCGCGGACGGCCTGTTCGACGGCGTAATCCACCTCCGTGGCCATGTCCCGGTCGCCCTTGGCCGTGACGACGCCAGGAGCCTTGGTCCGGATAATCTCGCTGGCCATCGACACGGCGTGTTCAGCGATGGGGAGGAGGGTCCGGGCGTCGATGGTCATACGGGTTCGCTCCGCTCCCACATCTCGTTGAACACCTGGTCGAAGACGGGAAACAGGCCGTCAGCAGCGGTGTTATCTCTCATCACCAAGGTAGGTGAATCGACTCCGCGGGCCTGCGGCAGGTATGGCTGCACCACGCAGAACGCCCGGTCCACGATCAAGAGGTTGAACCGGATCGTCTCGTCGTAGACGTGCAGTTCAAGGCGCTGAGCCGATGCGGTGTCAAGCCGGTCGCGCAACCTGGTCAGCATGGTGATGTTGAGCGCCGTAAGGGTCGTCAACGTGCTGTCTGTGTAGCGCTCTTCCGCCTCGCGTGCGCGAATCGCCTGACCCTTCGGGTCGAGGAAGAGGCACCGGATCCGGGTGCCGGAGTCCAGGAGGCGCCGGAGCTGATGATCGGGATAACCCTGGCAAAGCACGTTGAGCGACAGGCCCGCCGCGTTGATCTCCTTCGCGCTGTCGAACAGAGTCGAGGCGGGATAGGCGGAGGAGAAAGCAGAGCGGCTGCTGAAGACAGCGGTCACATCGGCCATCTGCGGCATGGCGCAGATCTCGGTCTCGGGGTCGGCGCTTCTGGCTGGCTCCGGCTCTGTCCTCGGTGTGGGCACTTCGGCGGTGTGCGTGGAGAACAGTTCGTGGGCCGACCTGCCGGGGAACATCGCCTCCAGGACACGGCAGTGGCCGGAGTACGGCAAGCCCTTGAGTTCGCCGGTCAGCCAACGGTGGAGTTGCGCACGGCTCGGCCAACCACCCTGCAACGAGGGGTCCACCTTCTTGGCCGCCTTGTCGTACTCCTTACAGAACGTGCTGTATGTCTGCCAGTGGCGTTGCGTCAGGAGTGTCTTCAACAGGATCGGCTGGTCAGTCATGATCCGCGCCTCGGGCTGGGGTGCCATATGGGCCCAGGTTAGCGACAGAGACGAGCGAGGACGAGACAAAGAGGAGACGGAAAGAGACAAGTCGATCACAGACGGTACTGGGGAGCGATCGAGACGTGACAGAGCCTCGGGCAATCCTCGTTGCATGACTGCGCGATGTGTTTCCTGCTCGGGGCGGGGCTGGAAGTACGTGAGCCTGCGCCGCGTCCTGGTGGCGGCCGAGAACTCCGCTGACGCCTCTTCCGGCGAGCGGCACCGGGACGACTGCTGGCGATGCAACGGGACCGGCAAGGCAGGGGCACTGTCGTGAGCCTGATTGCCGACTGCCTCAGCTTCCATGTCGCCCCTGCCCGTCCGGATCACATGCGCCTGGTCTGGCGAGACCCTTTCAAGGCGGAGGAACGCGTCCGCGTGGCCGCCTGGACCTGCGACTGCGTGGACACGGTGTACGAGCTCTGCCACGCAGCCGGTCAGGCTTTCATCCGCAGAACTCAGCGGAGCCACGGGTCGGTGCAGAGCCATGAGACCTACCGATGGCGGTTCAGCGAGGCACAAGATGTCTGGCTGGCTCTGCTCGACGGTGGGGCTCGATAAAGCAGGCGTGACGGTGGGCTATACCGGGCGCCCATGACCGTCGCGTCTCGGTTGGTGGGGGACGTCTGTTGCGCAGTCAGATAGTCCCCCGCCATGCCGAACGTTTCCTCGCCTGAGGGGAAGACAGGCCGTCCGACTCGAACTAGGCTTAACGACAAGTCGAGTTGTTGGATGGTCGTCATGTCGTCTGAAGAGTTCGCGCCGCCGAAGTACGCCCAGATCGTGCAGGCGATCAGGCAGAAGATCGCGGACGGAACCTATTCCCCGGGCTCTCTGCTGCCTTCCGAGACTCAGCTTGTCCGTGAGTTCAGGGTGAGCCGTCCCACCGTCGTGCGGGCGCTCCAAGTCCTCCAGCTTCGGGGCATCATCGAGCGGGAGCACGGCAAGGGATCCTTCGTAAGGGCGACTCCGCCCGTCTCGACGGATCAGAGCACCCGGCCTGGGCGGGCTGTCCTAGATCGAGTGGAAGCCGAGGAGAACTGCTCGGTCGTTGACGCCGGACCACTCACCGCGACCGCCTCGGTGGCGAAGCTCCTTGACGTGCCCGAGGGGTCTCCCGTGGTACGGCGTCGCGTCCTGTTTCGCGACGCTGAGCAGCCCACCGACCTCGTTACCGTCTGGTGCCCGGCACATCACGCCGATGGCACGCAACTCAGCGAGGCAGCGCCACTGTCAGCCGGCATCAGGCAGCATCTCGCGGCAACCAAGGGTCTCAAGCTCCAACACGTCGTCGAACGTCTGAGTGCCAGGCACCCCTCTGCCGACGAGGCCAAGCTCATAGAGATCCGCAAGACCACGCCAGTCCTCGGGGTGCTGGCAAGTGTGTTCAACGGCGGAGGGCGGCCCGCACTCATCGTGGACTTGGTGCTGCCCGGCAATCTTCACGAGCTAGAGGACTCTTATTCGCTTTAGCTCATAGCCCCTTCCTTCGACGCTCCTGCTCCTTACGCTCAGCTCAGCCGGGACAGGAAGGCCTTCAACGGAAGGTGGACTGGCGGCTGGATTTCCAAAAGGGAATGTTGTCACGCGACATGGCGTCTCGTAGGGCTTCGACCCCATACGTGGCAGCGAAATTGAGCTCGTCTGCATAGAGAGGAACTGCCATCAGGAATTCCACGTGCCTACCGTCAGCCAGAGCGGCTTCTGAGAACATATCGTCGTAAGGCGCGACAACCAGAAAGCCGCCCAGCCACGCCCCTTCCGCATGTTCGCCAGGCAAGCGCAGGATGTGCCCCGACTCTAGGCTTACGCCCCGGTATTGTGCATAGCTTCCCAATTGAGCCAGCGGCTCGGCGATGTCGTCCCATTCCGGAGCAAAGCCGATGAAGAATTCCTGGCGGTGATCCAAGTCTCTGCCAGGCAGCGGATAGTCACTAGATCCTAGTGTTGCATACAGGGCAACCCCACCGGTGGCTACAGAAGCATCCCATTTGAGGACGCCGATCTTATATTCGCCCTTTATGAATAAGGCTTCACGAACCGGCTCACCCAGTTTGCTCGAGTAGAACTGCCGAACATCTTGGTGCTGATTCACGGACACACTTCCCAAATGGTCGCCATACGCCTCACGCCTGCCTCGCGGCCACCACGGACCTATGACATACCGCCACCTTGCCAACGCCAGCGTTTGATCGACATTTGTATCGATCGTCACGCTTTGCCGCAATGGCTTATGGGTTGATTTGTCGTACGCTCAAAAAGATCTTGAAGATTTCCCGCTAACTCGTGTTGTCGAGTCGCCGATCCACGGGTACCTTCATGACAACTCGACAAGACGAGTTAGCGACAAGACGACTAGCTAGGAGCAAGCCCCATGGCACTGCAAGGTCCCATCCCCGTCACGTTCGACATGGTCTTCCCGCACGGCTGCTACATCGTTGGCGAGGTCGAGCCCGTCAAGGACTTCGACGCCTCGACCAACGGGCGCTTCGTCCAGGCCCGCGACAAGCAGACGGGCGAGCTCGTCTGGCAGGTCACGGTCATGGACGCGGACCCGTCGCTCAAGGCCGCTCAGAAAACGGTGGCCGTGAAGATCCTCAACCCGGTGCAGCCAGTTCCTCCGGCTCCCATGCCGGGACTGCCGTTCACACCGGTGGACTTCGACCACATGGCGGTCACGCCGTACGTCAACCAGGCCGGGCGGCTGGCGTACTCGATCAAGGTTCGCGAGATGCGCGCTCCTCGTCCCGCTGCCAAGGCGACCGCGACCAAGGACGCGGCGTGATGGGGCGGCGCAAGGCCTTCCCAGCCAGCACGATCAATCTCAAGGCCGGTCAGGGCGCCGACGTGCGCAACCATCCGTATCCACTGCGATCACCCGTTCTGGGGCTGGTCTTCGGCGGCACTCAGGTGCTTGTCACCACCTCAGCGAACGATCACGTCACCCTCGACGACGTCGAGTTCGCTCGGAGTCTGGCGCGTGAGGCCGCGATGTTCGCCGGCGCGGTGGAGCGCATGTTCCACGGCCTGCCGAACGGGCTGGGAGTGGGCCGATGACTCTTAACCCGTACACCTACCTCACGGTGTCCATGCGTGCTGGCGAGCCCTCGCGGGTCGGCGTCTATTTCAACTCGGTGGAGCTGCGGGCTCGCGCCTGGCTGGGCGACGGCAACAAGCCCTGCTTCGACCTCGACACCCCGGACGCCTCGGTGACCGTCTCGACCGCGGGACCGGTGACCGATCAGGACCTCACCGTCGCTCAAGAGATCTTCAACGCCGCCGCTCGATACCTCGCTGACTGCGAGCGGCTGCACTCCAAGCAGACAGCCAAGGCCACCGCGGACGAGGCGGCCTGATGTTCAGCGGGGCCGCAGGAAGCGGCAACTTCCAGCGGCCCCTCGGTCTTCCGCACACACCACATGCTTGGAAGGACTTCACCCTAATGTTCAAGAGGATGCCCGGCGACGAGCCGCACCGCATCGTCTCCACCACCCCTGACACGGCGGTGGTCTTCAAACCGACCGTGGTCCAGACCCCGGCGATCATCACTCTGATCATCTTCACCGCGCGGTTCGTCGCCGGTCTGGTTCGCCCCATCTGGCGGCATCCGTTCGCACTGACCGTGGCCGCCGTTCCGGGCACGCTCTGTTTCGCGTACGGCTGGCGCGTCGCGCTGCTGCTCGTCACTCCGGCCCTCGCCGGACTGATCGCCTGGGCGATCCTCGACAGGCCCACGTTCGCGCGGTGGGTCGGCTGGCGACTGATGGCGTTCGCACGCTGGTTCTGGATCTACCGGCGACACTGGCAGCCGGTCATGACCGTCTCCGGTCTGGCTCGGCACATACGCGGACGGGAGTACGTTCCACGGCTGGTCAAGGTCACCTGCGACTCGTGGGCCGACCGGATTACCGTCCGCATGCTCGACGGCCAGGCAGTCAAGGACTGGGCCGACAAGATCGAGAACCTTTCCCATGGCTTCGGCTCGGAGTCATGCCGGGTCTCGGTGGCCAAGGCCGGTCGCCTTGTGCTGACCTTCCCACGCCGTGATCCACTGGCCACGCCGATACCGGCACTTCCCGTTTCAGATGTACCGACCGTGGGCCCGGTCGAGGTCGGCAAGCAGGAGGACGGCTCTCCTTGGCTGCTCCGGGTGCACGGGACTCACGTCCTGGTCGCTGGTGCCACCGGGGCGGGCAAGGGCTCGATCATCTGGTCAGCGGTGCGTGGGCTCCTGCCTGCCATGCGGGCGGGCCTGGTGGAGGTCTGGGCGCTCGATCCGAAGCTGATGGAGCTGTCGTACGGGAAGGCGCTCTTCGGCGGTCGGTACGCGGCCGATCCCGCTGACTGTGCTGACCTGCTCGACGAGGCCGTGAGCGTCATGCAGAAGCGCGCGGCTCGTTTCGCCGGGGCGCAACGCTCGCACACGCCGACCCTCGACCATCCCTTCGTCCTGGTCGTGGTCGACGAGGTGGCGTTCCTGACCGCGTACCAGTCCGACAAGCAGCTCAGGCAGCGTATCTCCGCTGCCCTGGCCACGCTGACAACCCAGGGACGCGCGGTCGGCTTCGGCGTCCTGGCGGCTCTTCAGGACCCGCGCAAGGAGGTCATGAACATCCGCAACCTCTTCCCGGACAAGATCGCCCTTCGGCTCGACGAGTCGGAACAGGTGGACATGGTTCTCGGCGACGGGGCGAGAGATCGCGGCGCGCTGGCCGACCTGATCTCTCCTCGTCCGGAGAGGGGCGCTGGTGTCGGATACGTCCGGCTGGAGACCAGTCCCGATCCAATTCGCGTCCGGGCGGCGTACGTCTCCGACGAGGACATCCGCGTGATGGTCGGTGAGGTCGAATGACGCTCGCCCACTTCCTCGATGGCCTGCGCTGCGCTGTCTGCTGCGCCCTCAATGTCCTGTGGCTCGACCCGCTGCGTGGCCTGGTCGAGTGCCGCGAGTGCGGACAGACCGCGCTCACCTTCCCCGAGATTGGAGAGGAGGTCCGTTGACCGACCGCAAGACTCCGCGCGCTGTCCGCATGGCTCAACCGCTCGCCCGCGATGTGGCCGAGGAGATCGCCAAGTTGCACGGCGTCTGCATCCGTCCCATCGCCCTCAAGCGGCTCGACATGACCACCGGCAAGACAGAGGTCGTCGATGTCCCGTGCGGCACACCGCTGGAGAGCAAGTGCCCTCCCTGCGCGAAGCGCAACCGGCAACTCCGCATGGCCCAGTGCCGTGAGGGCTGGCACCTCGACGAGGAGCCCATCATCACGCCCGACGAGCCGACCGACGGACAGCGCTGGCTCGTCGAGTTCCGGGCTGACATGCAGGCGAAGCGGGACAACGAGGAAATGGCCGGCGGCGACACCACCGACTTGGACGCCGTGCTCACCGGGCTCGACATCGAGATCAACGAGGCTGGGATGCGGGGGAACGTGCTGGGTCGTACGGCCTCCAAGCGGGTCCGCTCGACCAAGCGCCGCCAGGACGCACCGGACCTGCCCAAGCAGAAGATGGCCAGCACCACGCTGGGGCGGACCTTCGAGGCTGCGGACGGCAAGACCTACCGGCCCTCGCTGTTCGTCACGCTCACCCTGCCCGGCTATGGCAAGGTCATGAATGGCGCGCCCGTCGATCCTGACGGCTACGACTACGTGCGGGCGGCCCGCGATGCGCTGCACTTCTCCAAGCTCGTGGACCGGTTCGTGCAGAATCTTCGCCGTGTGGCGGGCTATGACGTGCAGTACTTCGCCACTGTGGAGCCTCAGAAGCGGCTCGCGCCGCACCTGCACATGGCCATCCGGGGCACCCTCCCGCGCGCGGAGATCAAGCAGATAGCGGCGGCCACCTATCACCAGGTCTGGTGGCCCCAGGCCGACGAAGCACGCTTCGAGGGCGAGCACCTACCCGTCTGGAACGACGGCATCGGCTATCTCGACCCTGACACGGGCGAGGTCCTGCCCACCTGGGACGAAGCTCTCGACCAGCTCGGCGACGAGCCCATGCACGTCATCCGCTTCGGCGACCAGGTGGATGTCAAGGGTGTGCTCGCCGGGTCGCCGGACGCTGACCAGTGCATTCGGTACCTGTCCAAGTACCTCACCAAGAGTCTCGGGGAGACCTTGGACCGTCAGACACAGCGGGAGCACGCAGCCCGATTCGTCGATGCGCTGCGCTACGAGCCGTGCTCGCCCACCTGCCCTAACTGGCTGCGGTACGGCGTGCAGCCCAAGAGCGCCAAAGCCGGGATGGAGCCCGGCCGCTGCCGGTCCAAGGCGCACAAGCCGGAACACCTTGGCTACGCGGGCCGTCGCGTCCTGGTCAGCCGGAAGTGGTCGAACAAGACGCTGGCAGAACACAAGCAGGATCGCCGCACTTGGGTGCTTGAAGCTCTCGGGCAACCGGACGAGACACCCGACCCGCACCGGTACGTCTGGCGTCCCCTCAAGGCCGGTGACCCCGATCTCGCCCCGATCGGCGTCCGGCTGCTCCGATCCGTCGCAGAGCGCCAACGCTGGCGCGCTCACCTGCAACGACTCGAAGCACAGAATCTTTCGGCAACTCGACAAGCGGCCTGAAGGAGGCGACCTTGGACCAACTGTTCACCGTGCCAGAGGCGGCCAGGCTGCTGCACACCTCGGTTCGCTTCGTACGCCGACTCATCGCCGAACGTCGCATCGAGTTCGTGAAGGTCGGGCGGCATGTCCGCATCCGTGAGTCAGCACTGATCGCCTTTGTCGTCGCGGGCACCGTCGCGCCCATGACGACCTTCGACGCAACCGGGAGGGCCGCCTGATGGCGAACAAGGAGAACCACCGCCGTTTCGGCAACATCCGGAAGCTGCCCTCTGGCCGGTTCCAGATCCGTTACCCCGGTCCGGACGGCCGCATCAGGACCGGAGAGGACACCTACGAGCGCAAGGGCGACGCGGATCGGGCGCTCACCCTGATCGAGGGACAGATCCTCTCCGGTGAGTGGACGGATCCGGAGCGGAGCAAGATCAAGCTCGCTGAGTATTCGGCAATCTGGATCGACCAGCGCCCCGGCCTCCGGCCCAGGACGGTGGACCTGTACCGCTGGCTGCTCAAGAAGCACATCACCCCGTATCTCGGCGCGGTTCCGCTCGGGAAGCTCTCGACGGCGATGATTCGGCAGTGGCGTGCTGATCTTCTGAGCAAGGGTGTCTCGGTCAGCATGGCGGCCAAGGCTTACCGGCTGCTGCGCGCCGTCCTGATGACCGCGGCCGAAGACGACCGGCTCATCTCCCGCAACCCGTGCAGGATCCGCGGGGCTGGTGATGAGAAGGCGGAGGAACGGCCCGTCCTCACCGTGTCTCAGGTCTTCGCCCTGGCCGATGCGATCGGGCGTCGCCCTATCGGCAACATCCGGAAGTCCGGTAAGGCGTACCGGCTCCGGTTCCAGCGGCATGGCGAGATGCGAACTCATCCCGAGGTCTTCGCCACACGGGCAGCGGCCGAGCAGGCTCTTTGGAAGATGCTCGACAAAGGGCAGGCCGATGGCACCCACAACCGGCGCTTTCGGACCTTCGTCCTGCTGGCCACCTTCGCGAGCCTGCGATGGGGTGAGATCACCGCGCTGACCCGCAGTGACATCGACCTCGACGCCGGAACGGTGCGGATCAAGGCCGCATACGTCGAGCGCTCCACGGGTGAGTTGGTGATCGGGCCGCCGAAGTCCAAGGCTGGCCGGCGCGTGGTCGGCATCCCGCAGGCGATCATCCCGGCACTCCGGGAGCACCTGCAGATCTTCGTCCAGCCGGAACACGGCGCTCTCGTGTTCGCGGGCATCAAGGGCGGTCCGATGCGGCGGAGCGGCTTCAACAAGCTGTCCGGCTGGACGGAGGCCGTCCGCGCGCTCGGCCTTCCTGGTCTGCACTTCCATGATCTCCGCCACACCGGGAACATGATCGCCGCAGAGTCCGGGGCAGGGCTCAAGGACCTGATGGCCAGGATGGGCCACGACAACGTCAGGGCCGCGATGATCTACCAGCACGCCGTCAGAGGTGCCGACAAGGTGATCACGGAAGCGATCGACAAGCACTTGATCGGGCACGAACAGGCACGCGAAGACGACGAGGATGACCCGCCTGGCGTGCTCGCCCCGGTCGGCTGATCGCAGACCTAATGGCACGTTAATGGCACGCAGAGATCAACAACCCTAGACAAGATCAAAGCCCAGGCACCGAGTCCCTCGGTCTACCTGGGCTTTCATATGTGGAGCGGGTGACGGGAATCGAACCCGCGCTGTCAGCTTGGGAAGCTGATGTTCTGCCATTGAACTACACCCGCATCGGCCGTAGCCGCGACCACCACTCTAGCGGAAACTCGGCCCACATCAGCCAGCCGTGCCCCCCGAGTTTCCCACCGGCACGCGGTAGGTTGCTCTGCGTGCTGCTATCTGACCGCGACATCATGGCCGAGATCGACTCGGGACGGCTTGCCCTCGATCCGTTCGATCGGGACATGATTCAACCGTCCAGTATCGACGTCCGGCTCGATCGGTTCTTCCGGGTGTTTGAGAATCATCGGTATCCGCATATCGATCCGTCCGTGGAGCAGCCGGATCTGACGCGGATGGTGGAGCCTGAAGGGGATGATCCGTTCATTCTGCATCCCGGGGAGTTCGTGCTGGCCTCGTCGTACGAGGTGATCAGCCTGCCTGATCACCTGGCGTCGCGGCTGGAGGGGAAGAGTTCGCTGGGGCGGCTCGGGCTGTTGACTCACTCGACTGCCGGGTTCATCGATCCGGGGTTCAGTGGGCATGTCACGTTGGAGCTGTCCAATGTGGCCACGTTGCCGATCAAGCTGTGGCCGGGGATGAAGATCGGGCAGCTGTGTGTGTTTCGGTTGAGTTCGCCGGCTGAGCATCCGTACGGGTCGTCGAAGTACGGGTCGCGGTACCAGGGGCAGCGCGGGCCGACGCCCTCCCGGTCGTTCCGGAACTTCCATCGGACGAAGATCTGATGATGATCCGATGAATGCCTCTGACGAAGGTCTCTGACGAAGGTCTCTGACGAAGGTCGGATGCTCTGGGTGTTTGGGGGCGAGCTGTTGCGGTTTGGGGCTTGCCTGGGGTGCGGGCGTCCCTCGGAGTACTGGCGGGCGACTTGCAGGAAGCTGGCTGGCGCCCCCTCGGGCAACTGGCAAGGGCTCCTCGGGCAGTTGGCGGGCGTCTCGGGGTAACTGACGGGCCTCCCCCGGAGTACTGGCGGGCGTGGGCGGCGCCTCGGGGTAGCTGGCGGGCGTCTCCCGGACGGACCTACCTGGCCTCCCTTGGGCGGCGTTCCCTCGGATGGGCCCCTCGGGCGGGTGGCCCTCGGAAACTGGCGGGCGTGTCTCAGGTGGTCGGCGGGCGTCCCCCGGAGTACTGGCGGGCCTCGGGTACCTGGCGGGGGCGCCTCTGAAAACCGACGGGCGGCTTGCGGAGAGCAGCGCGTCCCCAGCGTCCAACCCATGCGCAGCGGCGATGTGCCTGCCAGTAGACACAAGACGTCCGAAGACACGCCCCAACGACCCACGACCGGACTAGCGGTGGTCCGGAAATGTCACCAAGATGGACTGGACAAGCGGTGACCGAAACCCACGGCCAAGTCTCCCCCACCCCGCCGTGGAAAAAGGGCAACCAAACTACCAACCGGCCCGGTGTCGCACACCATACGAAGGGTAGCCAGTAGGAGAAGGGGACATGAAGTTCGCATTTCTCCTGGTAACCCGTACTCTCTACCACGGACCATCCCCGCACATCTGGAGAACGACGTGCGCCTGCGTCTCACGCCACGTGAGGACAGCTACTACGACCTGTTCGCCGACTCCGCGAACAACCTGGTCACGGCATCCCGTCTATTGGTCGAGATCATTAGTGAGGGATCGGACAGGGAAACCCTGGCCGAAAAGATGCGCGCCTGCGAGCACGCCGGGGACGAACGCACCCATGCGATCATGAACCGCCTCAATGAGAGCTTCATCACTCCGTTCGACCGTGAGGACATCTACCGCCTCGCCTCGAACCTCGATGACGTGATGGACGCCATGGAGGCGGCATCCGACCTCATCGTGCTCTACCAGATCGACCACCTCCCCAAGGACGTCGTCCGCCAGGTGGAGGTGCTGGAGCGGGCCGCCGAGCTGACCGCCGAGGCCATGCCGCGCCTGCGGTCGATGAAGAACCTCAACGAGTACTGGATCGAGGTCAACCGGCTGGAGAACCAGGGTGACCAGGTCTACAGAAGGCTGCTGGCCAAGCTGTTCAGCGGTGAGTACGACGCGTTGACGGTCATGAAGATGAAGGAGGTCGTCGACGCCCTTGAGGAGGCGGCCGACGCCTTCGAGCACGTCGCCAACACGGTCGAGTCGATCGCGGTCAAGGAAAGCTAACCTCTGTGGACCTTTCGCTCGCCCTCGTCATCGGCGTGGTCGTCATCGCACTGGCCTTTGACTACACCAACGGGTTCCACGACGCGGCGAACGCCATCGCGACCTCGGTCTCGACTCGCGCGCTCACTCCCAGGGCCGCGTTGTTCATGGCCGCCGCGATGAACTTCATCGGTGCCCACCTGGGCACCCAGGTCGCCGCGACCGTCGGCAAGGGCATCATCGACGCGCCGGACGGCTCGCATGGCCTGGTCATCGTGGCTTCGGCGCTCATCGGCGCCATCTGCTGGAACCTGATCACCTGGTACTTCGGCCTGCCCTCCTCCTCCAGCCACGCCCTCATCGGCGGCCTGGTCGGCGCGGCCCTCGCGTCGGCCAGCGCCGTCCACTGGGACGGCGTGCTGGAAAAGGTGGTGGTTCCGATGGTGCTCTCGCCGCTGCTCGGGTTCACGCTGGCCGGCGCGATCATGATCGCAATATATTGGATCTTCCGCAACAGCCAGCCCGGCAAGACCAACCGCGGCTTCCGCTACGCGCAGACCGTCTCGGCAGCGGCGATGGCGCTCGGCCACGGCCTGCAGGACGCGCAGAAGACGATGGGCGTCATCTTCCTGTCCCTCGTCGTCGGCGGCTACATCAGCCCGGGGTCGGAGATCCCGCAGTGGGTCATCCTCGCGTCGGCGGGGGCGATCTCGCTCGGCACGTACTCCGGCGGCTGGCGCATCATGCGTACGCTGGGCCGCCGGATCATCGCGCTCGACCCGCCACAGGGCTTCGCCGCCGAGTCCGCGGCGGCAGTGGTTCTGTACACGGCGGCGATCGGGTTCGGGGCGCCCATCTCCACCACGCACACGATCACCTCGGCGATCATGGGCGTCGGCGCCACCAAGCGGCTCTCGGCCGTGCGCTGGGGCGTCGCGGGCAACATCGTGACCGGCTGGATCCTTACGATTCCGGCTGCGGCTCTGGTGGCAGCGGTGTCCTACTTTGCCCTGCACTGGGTGGTGGAATAACGGCGTACATCACGTCGACGTCCCAGCGGTCGAAGCCCAGGGACTCGTACAGGCGGATCGCCGCCGTGTTGGCCTCGTCCACGTAGAGCATCGCCTGGGCGAGGCCACGCACGCGTAGATGGTCCAGACCCGCCAGCGTGAGCGCCTTGCCCAGCCCGGTGCCCTGCTGGGAGGGGTCGACGCCGACGACGTACACCTCGCCGATCGGTTCGTGGCCGTGCTCGGACGAGCCGTGGATCTTGGTCCAGTGGAAGCCGGCCAGCCGCTCATCACGGAAGGCCAGGAAGAAGCCCTCCGGGTCGAACCAGGGCTCCTGCTCGCGCTGGCGCAGGTCGCTCGCGGTCCAGGCGCCCTGTTCGGGGTGGTGGGCGAAGGCCGCGGCGTTGACCTTGAGCCACGCCTCCTCGTCCTGACCTGGTACGAAGGTGCGCAGCCGTACCCCCTCAGGCATCTCGAAAGCGGGTAGCGGCGTGGACAGGGACCGGCGCATCTGCCAGAGCGAGCGCACGCGCTCGAACCCCGCCGACGCCGCCAGGACGCCCGCGCCCTCATGATCGCCGTGCGCCCACAGGCGCAGGCTGCCACCCGACACCTCGAGTACGGCCCGCAGCAGCCGCGTACCGTGCCCCTTCCGGCGGCGGGCGGGGTGGATGGCCAGTTCGCCGCTGGGACCCTCGACCTCATCGGTGGGATCTATGTGGGCATAGCCCACCAAAGCCTCATCGTCGTCGTACAAGAGCAGGGAACGGGCCTGCGGATCACCGCCATAGCGCAGGTGGAGCATGACATGCTCGTTGAGCGGGCGGACGCCGTCGGCCTCCGTCGCCGCGTCCACCACGCCGAGCACCTGAGTGATTTCGCGGTCATCAAGTCGTTGTCTGATCTCCACGTGCGCTGTCACAGTCCGAACTCTAGGGGTACTGCTGGCAAATAACGCCATGTGGCGGGCCGATGAATCGTTACCTTTGCGACATTGGCTGCATAGGTTCCGGCCGTAACGTCTTAGGCCATGACCCCACGTTCCCTCCTCCGGCTTGTGCTGGCCGGAGCCGTCGCCGCGGGCGGGTTCGCCGCGGCGACCGCCCCCGCGAACGCGAGCAAGGCACCCAAGACCGTTCCGGTACGGCTGCTCGCGCTCAACGACTTCCACGGCAACCTCGAACCCCCGACCGGATCCTCCGGCCGGATGGTCGACGAGAACGGCGCCACCGTCGAGGCGGGCGGCGCCGCGTACGTCGCCACGCACATGAAGGCCCTCAGCGACAAGAACACGATCGCGGTGGCCCAGGGCGACCTGATCGGCGCGAGCCCGCTGATCTCGGCGGCCTATCACGACGAGCCGTCCGTCGAGTTCATGGGCAAGATCGGGCTCAAGGTGGCCGCGGTCGGCAACCACGAGTTCGACGAGGGATACACGGAGCTGCGCCGGATCATGAAGGGCGGCTGCCACCCGGTGGACGGGTGCTCGCCGGCCGGCACGTGGAAGGGCGCCCAGTACGACTACGTCGGCGCCAACGTGCTGTTCAAGAACCCGAACGAGAAGACCGACGCGCTCGCGGCGCTGGGCGCGCCGCAGAGCCAGGTCAAGAAGCTGATGAGCGACTGGGGCGTGCCCGCCCTGCCGCCCGTCAGCGTCAAGTGGATGAACGGCGTGCCGATCGGCTTCATCGGCCTGGTCACCCAGACCACCCCGAACATCGTCACCGCCGAGGGCATCAAGAACCTCAAGTTCGTGGACGAGGTCAAGGCCGCGAACCTGGCGTCCAAGCTGCTCAAGCTGGTGGGTGTCAAGGCCCAGGTCGTACTCGTGCACGAGGGTGACCAGGTGACCGCGGGCCAGTCGCCGGACGCCTGCAGCGCCGTCCCGGGCGCGGGCAACCGCATCGCCACGCAGGTCGACCCCGAGATCGACGTGATCCTCAGCGGCCACTCGCACCAGGCGTACCTGTGCAAGGTCAAGGACCCCGCCGGTCAGGACCGCCTGTACTCGCAGGGTGGCTCGTTCGGCCGCGTCATCACGAAGGTCGATCTCAACGTGAACGTCAAGACGCGGGACATCGACCGCGCCTCGGTGGTGGCGGACAACCAGGTCGTGACTCGTACGGTCACCCCGGATCCCGAAATTTCCGCCTTCGTGCAGACCTGGAAGGACCGGGTCGCCCCGGTCGCCAACAAGCCCGTCGGCCGGATCACCGCGGACATCACCAACACCGCGGCCCCCAGCGGCGAGTCCCCGCTCGGCGACCTCATCGCCGACGGCCAGCTGGCCGCCACCAAGACCGGCGGCAACGCGCAGATCGCCCTGATGAACCCGGGTGGCGTTCGGGCCTCGCTCACCTTCGCCGGCTCCACGGCGGGCGAGGGTGACGGCGTGGTCACCTATGGCGAGGCGTTCACCGTGCAGCCGTTCAACAACCTGATGCAGGTCGTGACGCTGACCGGTGCGCAGCTCAAGACGGTCCTGGAGCAGCAGTTCACCGGCGGGCCGAACGCCCAGCCGTTCACCAAGATCCTCCAGCCGTCGGCGAACTTCACCTACACCTACAGCAGCGGCGCGGCGTGGGGATCCAAGGTGTCGAACATGAAGATCGACGGCGTCGCGGTGACGGACGCGCAGACGATCCGGGTCGCCGCGAACAACTTCCTGGTCGGCGGCGGTGACGCCTTCCTCGGCTTCAAGGACGGTACGGACCTCTGGAGCGGGCCGCTGGACATCGACGCCTTCGTCGACCATCTGGGCCGCGACAACCCGATCGCCCCGCCCGCCACGACCCGCATCACCGTTACCCCCTAGCGAACCTAGCGAACTAGCGAAGGGCCCGCTTCTAACGCAGAAGCGGGCCCCTCCTTATGTGAAGGGCCTGCTTCGGAAACGAGAAGCGGGCCCTTCCTCCTTCTTCGCCTGACGCTCTCTTCCGCCTGACGCTCTCTTCCGCCCGACGCTCTTCTTCGCCCGACGGTCAGCCGGCGATCGGCTCCACCTTGCGGATCAGCAGGCCGAAGCAGAGTGCGCCGAGCACCGCCACCACACCGGTCACCAGTAGCGGGACCACGAACGAGCCCGTGGCCTGGGCGAGGGCGCCGATGACGATCGGGCTGAGCGCGCTGGCGATGTTGGCCGCGAAGTTCTGCAGCCCGCCGAGCGTGGCCACCTGGTGCGCGGGCGCGACGTCGGCGGGCAGGCACCAGAGCGACACGATGGCGAACGCGATCGCGGCGTAGCTGATGCTCAGCAGGGCCAGTGCCAGCGCGGCGCTCTCCACCAGGACGGCGGCCGCGACAGTGGAGCTCAGCAGCATGCCCGCCACCAGGCAGGTCTTCCTGGTCCTGGTGAGGCTCCAGCCGCGCTTGAGCAGCCAGTCACCGGCGATCCCGCCCGCCCAGCCGCCCGCCACGGCCGTCAGGCCGGGGATCATGCCGAAGAAGCCCAGCTTGAGCAGGTCGAAGCCGCGATCCTGGACGAGGTAGCTCGGGAACCAGGTGAGGAAGAAGGTGACCACGAAGTTCAGGCAGGAGAAGCCGCCGATCATGCCCCAGACCACGCGGTGCCGCAGCAACCACGCCACGCTCCCACGCCGCTCCGGCGCGGCAGAGGCACCGGCCGAAGCACGGGCCGTGGCACCGACGGACGCGCCGGTCGGGGCGCCACCGGAGGCACCGGGCGAGGTAGCGGACGAGGTGTCGACAGACGTGCCGGTCGAGGTAGCGGACGAGCTCTCGACAGACGTGCCGGTCGAGGTAACGGCAGACGTGCCGGTGATGTGGGCGCGTTCGGCGGCGTTCGGCCCGGGGTGGGACTTCGGTGAGCGGTAGTACGACCACCACCCGATCGTCCACAGCACCCCCAGAGCGGCCATAACCACGAACGCCGCATGCCACCCGAACCCCGCGATGATCGCCGTGATGATCGGCACCGCCAGCGCGGACCCGATGCGAGCGCCACTGTCATAGAAGGCGGTCGCCCTCCCCCGCTCACTGGGCGGGAACCACAGCGACACCGCCTTGGCGCTGGCCGGATAGGCGCCGCTCTCGCCGATGCCGAGGCCGAGTCTGAAGCCCAGCAGCACGCCGAAGCTGCTGGCCAGCGCGGTGAGCCCGGTGAACACCGACCACCACAGCACGCACGCCCCGTACATGATCCGGGCGCCGAACCGGTCGATGAGCCAGCCCGCGGGCAGCTGCATCACCGCGTACGTCCAGGAGAACGCGCTGAGGATCAGCCCCTGCTCGGTCGGGGTGAGACTCAGGTCCTGCGTCATGAAGGGCAGGGCGACGGAGAGCGCGGCCCGGTCGACGTAGTTGATGGCGAGTCCGCCGAAGCAGAAGGCCGCCACCACCCACCGCACACGGGTCGCCCGGCCCCTGTCGGGAGCCGGTGATCGTGGCGCTGCGGCGGTCTCGTGCTTCACCATGCTGACCTCCTCGCGAGATTACGGCACGGCACCAATTTGATCGTTTCGCTCAGGGCCTGCCGTGCTGTGGTGTGGTTAACAGGATGCTCGTTACACGCAACCTCGCCGTCAAGACCTGGAAACAAACGCGCAATCAGGGCGTCGTTCCGAGTTAAACGCTCATATCAATGAGCGGTTCGCGCAGAGACTTGACAATCAACTCTGCTCGATACAATCATCAAAATGACCGATTCAATCATCTAGAAGGTGGTGCACGGTGAGCCGTTTGCCCAGCAGGGCGCGCCGCGAGCGCATCATGGAGCTCCTCGCCGCCCACACGGACGGCACCGTAGAGGTGGAACGGCTGAGCGAGACGCTCGACGTCTCCCTCGCCACGGTCCGCCGCGACCTCGCCCAGCTGCGCGAGGAAGGCCGCATCACCAGGACGTACGGCGGGGCGGTGCTCGGCGGCGGCACCACCGAGATCTCCGTACGCCAGCGCCGCATGAAGCACGTACGGCAGAAGGACGCGATCGCCCGCCAGGCCGCCGAGTACGTCGAGGACGACCAGGTGGTCCTGCTCGACGCCGGCACGACTACCGAGCGGCTGGCCCGCTACCTGCTGGGCAAGTCCGGGCTCACCGTCTTCACCAACGGCCTCGGGGCGGTCAACACGCTGGTGGAGGAGGAGGGCGTCGACGTCGTGGTGATGGGCGGGCGGCTGCGCCGCATCAACCAGACCATGACGGGTCCGGGGGCCGAGGAGATGGTCAGGGGGCTGTACGCGGACATCGCCTTCCTGGGCGCCGACGCCGTGCATCCCACCCGGGGCATCGCCTCGCGCACCTTCGAGCAGAGCTCGCTGAAGACGCTGATGAGCCAGCACACGCGCCGGCTGGTCGTGGTGGCCGACTCCGCCAAGCTCCTGGACGACGCCAGCTCCTACTGGTCGCCGATCGATCGCCCCTGGACGCTCCTCACCGACGACGGGGCCGACCCCGAGGCGCTGGCCGCCCTGCGCGCGGCGAGCGGCGGTGACCTGCGGATCGTGGTCTGCCCGACGACGGACCTCCCACCGACCGACAGGCAATGACCGCTGATCTACAGACAGCGACGACCGACCCCCACCGAGCGAGAGGCCATGATGAAACAGGCAGTGTTGCGCGCCCCAGAGCGCCTGGACGTGTCCCAGGTCGAGCGGCCCGCGCTGGAGCCGGGCGACGTCCTGGTCCGCGTGGAGAGCTCCCTCGTGTGCGGCACCGACATCCGCATCTACCAGGGCACCAAGAAGCGGAACGTCACGTATCCCACCGTGATGGGTCACGAGTTCGCCGGGACGATCGCCGAGGTGGCCGGTGCCCTGCCGGCCGGGCTGTCCATCGGGGACCAGGTGGCGGTCTATCCGCTGGTGCCGTGCGGCGCCTGCGTGGCGTGCGCCAAGGACCGCGGCAACATCTGCCGCAACCGGGTCGCGTTCGGCTACCAACTGCCCGGCGGTTTCTCCCAGTACGTCCGGGTGCCCGCGCAGGCGGTCGAAGCGGGCAATCTGGTGCCCGTGCCCGGCGTGTCCGCCGCGGAGGCCGCCATCGTGGAGCCCCTGGCCTGCGCCTACAACGGCCAGCTGCTGGCCGGCGCGCCGGGCGCGGAGACCATGCTGGTCAGCGGGTGCGGGCCGCTGGGGCTCATGCACGTACGGCTGGCCAGGGAGCTGGGCGTCCCGCGGGTCGTGGCGGTCGATCCGATCCCTGAGCGGCGCGAAGCCGCGCTGGCGTCCGGCGCCGAGCTCGCCCTGCCCCCCGGCGAGGGCACCGCGGCCGACGTGCTGGAGTGGACCGGCGGGGCGGGCGTCGACGTGCTCATCGCCGCCGTGGGACGGCTCGACGCCGTGCATCCCTACCTGGCCTGCCTGGCACCCGGTGCCAGGGTCAGCATGTTCGCGGGGTTCGGTGGCGAGGGCAGCGTGCTGGAGATCCCGGCCAACGACATCCACTACAACGAGTGGTCCGTCGTGGGCGCCTCCTCGTGCCGGCTCGACGGCTTCACGAAGATCGCCGAAATGATCTCCGCGGGCGAGCTCAGGGTGGACGACCTGGTCGGCACTCAGTTCCCGATAGACGACATGGCCAAGGCCATCGACCTGGCCGCTTCAGGCCGCGACCTCCGCGTCGGCATATCTCCTTGGAAGGACTGACATGACGGCTTACGCCACACTCGATATCAACCCGACGGGCACGACCAGCGCTCTGGGCCGGACGATCCGGCTGCGCCGGCTGTTCGGCGCCACGGGCCGGACGGTCACCGTGGCCCTCGACCAGGCGGTGCCGCGCGGTGTCGCCCCTCGCCTGGCGGGGATCGCACCCACGTACGACGGCATCGCGGCGGCGGGTCCCGACGCCGTGACGATGTTCAAGGGCATCGCCGGACACGTGATCGCCCACAATCCCACGCGCGTCCCGTGGATCCTGAAGGCGTCGACGTTCTCCGTGGACTTCCACGCCCACTACGACGCGGTCGTGGCCAGCGTGTCCGACGCGATCCGCCTGGGTGCCGAGGCGGTCGCGGTGGGCATCAGCGCGGGGTCCTCCAACCAGGCGCGCGACCTCGAACTGCTGTCGGGCGTCGTGGAGAGCGCCGGCGCGGTCGGACTGCCCGTGGTCTGCCACGCCTACCCCAGCGGGGAGCTGTGGGAGGACAGGAAGGGCAGCGTCGAGGCGATCCTGTACGCCGCCAGGGCCGCCGCCGAGCTGGGCGTCGACGTGGTCAAGACCTGGTACTCCGGCTCGACGGAGTCCTTCCGCGAGATCGTCGAGGGCACGCCCGCGATCGTCGTGGCCGCCGGCGGCGCCAAGGCCGACAGCCCGTTGCAGGTGCTCCGGCAGGCGGCCTCGGTGATCGAGGCGGGCGGGCGCGGTGTCACCTTCGGCCGGAACGTGTGGGGCGCGGAGGATCCCGGCAAGATGGTGCGAGCCCTCCGCGCGGTCGTCCATGAGGACGTCGAGCCGGAGAAGGCCGCGGAGCTGCTGAAGTAGGGACCACATGGCCACCTATCTGGGGATCGACCTCGGCACGTCGGCGACCAAGACCGTCCTGGTCGACGGCGCCGGCCGGGTGCTCGCCCGCGGCCGCGCCGACCACCGTCCCGCTCACCGGCAGGCGCGGGGCCGGGTGGACACGGCGGAATGGGCGCGCAGCGTGCGGCTGGCCTGCCACGATCTCGGCGACGCCACCCGCGCCGACGCCGTGGGCCTGGCCGTGCACTGCCCGGTCGCGATCCCCCTCGACGACGCCGGCGAGGCCGTCGCGCCCGGCCTGTGCTGGGATCATCCCGCGCTCCCCGACCTCGTGGAGGCGTACGCCAAGGCACGCGGCGACGAGGCGGCCGCCCTGGTGGGCAATGCCGCCTTTCCGGCCACCGCTATGGGGCTGGCCTGGCGGTTCTTCGCCGAGCACGAGCCGGAGACCTTGGCGCGTACGCGCACGATGGGGTTCGTCGGCACCTGGCTGGGGCACCGGCTGACCAGCCGCGACGCGATCGACCCCACGCAGGCCTCCTACAGCGGCCTGTTCGCCTGCACCGACGGCTGTGACTGGATCGACGACCTCGCCGCCCTGGTGGGGGTGCCCAGGCACGTCCTGCCGCCGGTGCTCCCGTCGCTGTCGCCCCTCGGCACCCTCCTGCCCGAGGCCGCCGCCGAGCTGGGGCTGCGCCCTGGCATCCCGGTCGTCACCGGGGCGGCCGACACGGCGGCCGCCGCCTGCCTGCTCGACATCCACGGGTCTCGCGCGCCGCTGTACACGGTGGGCACGACGCATGTGGTCACGCGGAGCTCCGCCGTACCTGATCGGGCGCCGCGGGTGTTGCAGCGCGCGGACGTACGGCCGGGCAGATGGCTGTGGCATTCCGCGACGAACGGCGGCGTGGCTCTGTCGGTCGCGGCGCGGCTGCTCGGCTACGGCGACGCGGTGGAGGAGCTGATCGCCAGAGCCGGAGCGGCCACGATCGCGCAGGCCGAGGCGGCGCCGGTGTTCATCCCGCATGTGACGCCCGAGCGCGGCCCGCTGTGGCTGGAACGGCCGCGCACCGCCCTGCTCGGCTACCTGCCCGATACCGACGCCTGGTCGGCGGCGTGGGGCGCGGTCGAGGGGGTGGCCTTCGCGGTCCGCCTGATGCTGGGCGACTCCGATCATGTCGTTATGGTGGGCTCGCTGGATTACGCCGGGATCGTGGCGGACCTGTTCGGACGGCCGGTCCATCTCGTGGAGGAGACGTACCTGCCCGCGATGGGAGCCGCGGCGATGGCCGCCGAAGGGACGGACGGGGTCATACTCCCCGCGCCGCCGTATCGGCGCATCGACCCGCGGCCCGAGTGGGCGCACGTCGTCGCCGCGCGGTGGGAGTCGTACGGCGAGACCTGGGGCAGGATCGTGGGCCGCCCCGCCCCCACGGCACCCCCGATAAGCGAGGAGAGTCGATGATCTACGTGACCCGCACCTTGACCGACGCCGCCATGGCGCTCGTGCGCTCGCTCGGCCGTCCCGTGGTGTGCGGCGAGGAGGACCCGCCCGACCGCGCCACGCTGCTGCGCCTGGCCGCGGGCGCGGAGGGGGTCGTGTGTACGCTCACCGAGCGCATCGACGCCGAGTTCCTCGACGCGGCGGGCCCGTCGCTGCGGGTCGTCGCCAACACCGCGGTCGGCTACGACAACATCGACGTGGCCGCGGCCACCGAGCGCGGGATCCAGGTCACCAACACCCCCGGGGTGCTCGACGGCGCCACCGCCGATTTGACGATGGCGCTGATCCTGGCCGCCGCGCGCCGCGTGCTGGACGGCGACCGGCTGCTGCGGGAGCGTACCCCGTGGGTCTGGGGGCCGCGCATGCTGCTCGGGCTCGATCTCAGTGCCGGGGCGTCGCTCGGCGTGGTCGGCTACGGCCGCATCGGGCGGGCCGTGGCGCGGCGCGCCCGCGCGTTCGACATGGAGATCCTGGCCACGCCCACCTCCTCGCCGCTGGCGGAGGAGGATGAGCGGGGCGTCGAGTTCGTCGAGCTGCCCGAGCTGCTGGAGCGCGCCGACGTGGTCAGCCTGCACTGCCCGCTCACCCCGGCCACCCGCCACCTCATCGACGCCGACGCCCTGGGCCGCATGAAGCGCACCGCGATCCTGGTCAACACCGCTCGTGGCGGCATCGTCGACGAGGACGCGCTGGTGAAGGCGCTGCGGGCGGGGACGATCGCGGGGGCGGCCCTCGACGTGTTCGAGGGCGAGCCGGCGGTGAACCCGGCGCTGGTCGAGCTCGGCAACACCGTGCTGACCCCGCACATCGGCAGCGCGGGCACGGCGACCCGCGAGCGGATGTGTCACCTGTCGGTGTCGAACGTCGCGGCCGTGCTGGACGGGCGCGAACCGCTCACACCGGTGAATCTCCATCCAGGTACAGCGGCAGACGGGTGACGAACTGGGCGCCTGGATAGTGGTCGGTGATCGTCAGGGTCCCCCGGTGCGCCTGAGCGATCTCCCTCGACAGGGCCAGGCCGAGTCCGCTGCCCTCCTTGTCCCTGGCCCGGGCCTCGGCCAGGCGGGTGAAGCGCTCGAAGACGTGCTCGCGCTCGTCGGCCGCGATGCCCGCCCCGTCGTCGGTGACCGTGATGTCGACGGTCTTGTCTCGATGGTTGACCGCCACCTGGAGGTCGATCCTGTTGGTGGCGTGCCGGGTGGCATTGTCGAGCAGGTTGGTCAGCAGCCGGTCCAGCTGGATGCGCGAGCCCATGACAGGGGCCGTGCCCATCACGTGGGTGACGACGCTGATGTCGCCTCCCGCACGGCGCCGCCCCTGCTCCTCCGCCAGCTGGCAGGCGTCGACGACGTGCCAGTCGATGACGGCGCCCGCGTCGAGCCGGGCCAGCATCAGGAGCTCCTCGATGATGTCCGTCAGACGGTCGGCTGACTTCAGGGCCCGGGCGCCCGTCGACGCCCAGTCCGTGTCGTCCGGGTAGGCGCTGGCCACCTCCAGCTGGGTGCGCAGCGCGGTGATGGGGCTGCGGAGCTCGTGCGAGGCGTCGGCCACGAAGCGGCGTTGCGTCTCGGCGGAGCGTTCCAGCCGGTCGAGGGTGTCGTTGGTGGTCACGGCGAGGTTGGAGATCTCGTCCCCGGCGCCGGGCACGGGGACCCGGCGGCTCAGGTCGTGCCCGGTGATCTCGGCCAGCTCGGCCCGGATGCGCTCGACCGGGCGCAGGGTGTGGCCGACCACGGCCCAGGTGATGCCCGCGACGCCGAGCAGCATCAGTGGGGTGCCGAGGAAGATCAGGGCATAGAGCCACGCCAGTGCCCGGTTGACGTCGCTCAGTGAGGACGCGCCGTACACGGTGATCAGGCCGTACGGCGTCCGCGACTGCATGGCCATGACCAGGTACTTGGCGCCGTGCTCCACGCTCTCGCTGTCGCTGGTGAGCTCGATCTCGGTAGCGTAGATCGTCTCCGGCTGGGGCAGCCGCAGGTTCGCGACGGGGGGCTGGCCCCTCAGGTTGTGGCTGGAGGCGAGGACGGTGCCCTCGGACGAGACGACCTGCAGGAGGGGTACGCGGGCCGGCGTCGGGAGCACACTGCGCAGCTCCTTTGTGCGGGCGTCGTTTGCCACTCGTCGTACGGCCAGCTCCACCCGGTTCTGCACGGCGCCGCGGAGGCTGCTCGGCAACGTGCTCAGGGTGAGGCCGACCGTGGCGGCGAAGACCACGGCCGCGACCAGCGTCGCGATCATGGTCAGGCGAGCCCGGATCGAGCAGGGGAAGATCCTTTTCACCATTCCATGGTCCCTAGCATCACTATCTGTGACACTTCCCTATTATGCCGCGAGGAACAGCATTGATACTGACCTGCTGATATATCTACCTTTACAGCGCTAAATCGTCGCGGAGAGTAAGGGGCTCCACTGTCGGCGATTCCCCTGCCGGCGACGGCGCAGGCAGTGATTTCGCTGTCGGCGGTTCCGCGGTCGGTGGTTTCGCTGTCGGCGATTCTGCGGTCGGTGGTTTCGCTGCTGGCGATTCCGCTGTCGGCGTGCACCGCTACCGGGCGGTGGCCGGGATCGGCAGGGTGGTGGCATGAGGCTTCTGGTGCTGGGCGGGACGGAGTTCGTGGGGCGGGCCTTCGTCGAGGAGGCTGTCGCGTCCGGCTGGGACGTGACCGTGTTCAACCGGGGCACGCATGCCCCGCCACCCACAGTGACGGCGCTGCGGGGCGACCGGGCGAAGCCGGCTGGGCTGGCGGCGCTCGACCGTGGTGAGTGGGACGTCGTGGTCGACACCTGGTCGTGGGCGCCGTCCGCCGTACGCGACGCGGCGACGCTGCTGGCCGAGCGGGCGGGACACTACGTCTACGTGTCCAGCCGGTCCGTCTACACCTACCCGACTGCGGCCGGTGCCGGAGAGGACGCTCCGGTGGTGGCGGCCTCGGCCGATGACGGCGATGACGTGGGTTACGCGCGGTTCAAGGCCGGTGGGGAGCTGGCGGCGGTGGCGGCCTTCGGGGAGCGGGCGCTGCTGGCGCGGGCGGGGTTGGTCCTGGGACCGTACGAGAACATCGGGCGGTTGCCATGGTGGTTGAACAGGATCGCGCGTGGCGGGCCAGTGCTCGCGCCGGGGCCCGCCGAGCTGCCCCTGCAGTACGTGGACGCGCGCGACATGGCCCGGTGGTGCCTTGAGGTGGCCAAGGACGGACTGGGTGGCGCCTACAACGTGGTGAGCCCGTCGGGATTCGTCACCATGGAGGGGTTACTGCGGACCTGCGTACAGGTTACCGAGTCCGAGGCCGAGCTGCGGTGGGTGGAGCCGGAGCCGATCCTGGCTGCCGGCGTGGAGCCGTGGACCGATCTGCCGATCTGGCTGCAGGGCGATGACCACGACTCCATCCACCGAACCGACGTGTCCAAGGCGGTGGCGGCCGGGCTGCGATTCCGGCCGGTGGCCGAGACGGTGGCCGACACGTGGGCGTGGCTGCGGAGCATCGGCGGGCGGGCGCCCATGCGTCCCGACCGGCCGCCGGTCGGCCTGGACCCGAAGGTGGAGGCCGCGCTGCTGGGGCTCGACGGCTGATCTCAGCTGCTGCTGGGGCTCGACGGCTGATCCCGGCTGCTGGTGGGGCAGCCGCGGCTGCCGGTGCTCTGGGGCGGCGCGGTTACCAGGCGCGCCGTCCGGTCACCTGCTCTGGGGCGGCGCGGTTGCCGGGTGTACCGTCCGATCATGGACATGATGACCGTTGAGCAGAACGGCATCAACGCCGTTCCGGCAGCCGAGCGGCGGGGCGCGCCTCGGGACCTGTTATGGCCATGGGCCGGCGCCAACCTCTCCCTGTTCGGCGTCGCCTTCGGTGTCTACATCGTCGGGCTCGGTCTGGGCGTCGTCCCGGCGATCATCACGGGAGCGATCGGTTACGCGCTCTCGTTCGGGCTGGTCGGGCTGGTCGCCATCGCGGGCACCCGGTCGGGGGTGCCGACGATGACGCTCGGCCGCGCCCCCTTCGGCTACCAGGGCAACAAACTGCCGGCCGTACTCTCCTACGTCTCGAACGTCGGCTGGGAGATCGTGCTCGTGACGCTGTCGGCGCAGGGCGGCGCGGCGATCCTGAAGCGGGTCGCGCCCGGCATTCCCGGCACGACCGCCATGGCGGCCTGCTTCGCGGTCGCCGCGTTGCTCACGATCGTGATCGGGGTGTACGGCCACGCGTTGATCATGGCGGTGCAGCGGTATCTGACGTACGCGTTCATCGTGCTGACCGTCGTGTACATGATTCTCATGGCCCCGAAGCTCGGCACCTCGCTGGACACCACTGCGGGCCCCGGCGGCTGGGTGGGCGCGATCATCTTCGCGATGACGCTGCTCGGCCTGGGCTGGGTCAACTGCGGCGCCGACTACTCGCGCTACCTGCCCACCGCGTCCAAGCCCTCGTCGGTGGCGCTGTGGACGACGGTGGGCGGGGCGGTGCCGCCCATGGTGCTGCTCGTCTTCGGCGTGCTGCTGGCCGGCGGCGACCCCAAGCTGGCCCAGGCCGCGGGCGCGGATCCGGTCGGGGCGCTGGCGGCGGCGCTGCCGACCTGGTTCCTGCTGCCGTACCTGCTGACCGCCATCGGTGGTTTCCTGGCCGGGGCGATCATGGACATCTACTCGTCGGGACTGTCCATGCTGGCGCTGGGGGTGCCGATCAAGCGGCACTACGCGGTGCTCATCGACGGCGCGCTGATGGTGCTCGGCGGCTACTACCTGCTGTTCGTCTCCACCAGCTTTCTGGCGACCTTCCAGGCGTTCCTGGCGATCATCGGGGTGGTGATGGCCGCCTGGGTGGCCGTCTTCCTCGTCGACATGTGGCTCCGGCGGGCGGGTGGCCGGTCGTACGACGAGCGGCTGCTTCGGCCCGGGGCGCCCGCTCTGAACTGGTCCGGGGTGATCTCGCTGGTCGTGGCGTCTGTCGTGGGCGTCGGGCTCATCACCTCCACCGACCCGAACATCGCCCGGGTTGTCGGCTTCCTGATGAGTGACCAGCTGAGGGCGGGGACGTTCGGGGCGGCCAACATCGGCGTGGTGGTCGCGCTGGTGCTGGCGGGAGTTCTCTACTTCGCGATTTCGAGTCTGGCGCCCCGCCGTAGCGGCTGAGGGCCCCGGACGGCCTGTGACGGTCGTGGTGGCTGGGGTCCTTTGGGAGATACCCCCTCCGGGGAGAAGAGGAAGCCGGTCCGTCGTCGTACAAGGCCCAAGGACGGACACCCCCTCCGGGGGGCACTGTGTTAGGCGGTCACGATGGCGAAGTCGGGTATCGGGTGGTCGAGTACGGCCACCAGGCGCCGCAGTACGCCGATGTCGCCTTCTCGTTCGACCCGCTCGACCCCCCGGCCGGCCAGCAGGCCGAGCAGTTGCGCCTTGGTCAGTCGCAAGGTCAGGTCGACCGGCCCCTCGGGCGGGTCGGCGTGCTGGATGAGGGCGCCGTTCGACAGCGTGGTCCGGTACCTCTCGCCCAGGTCGGTCAGGTGCCAGTCGATGGACAGGCTCTCGTTCCAGGCCCGCGGGCCGTCGATCCGGATGGCGATCGATTCGAGGATCTGGTCGACGCCGAGCGCCGCGACCAGGCCGGGCGCGGCCCGCTCCGTGGCGGCCGGCACGACGCCGTCGCTCAGCTCCAGCGCGCCCGTCAGGTAGAGGTTGCGCCAGGTGGGGTTCTCCGCGCCGTGCCCGAGCCGGGTGTACACCTCGGCGAGCAGGTCACGCGCCTCCTTGTTGCCCTCGTCGGCGAAGACCGCGTGGTTGAGCAGCTGGGCGGCGAAGCGCAGGTCGTTCTCCTTGAGGTAGCGCCTGGCGAACGCGACGACGGCCGCCCCGCCGCCGAGGCACTCCACGTAGCGGATCGCGCTCTCCCTCGGCGGGTGCTCCCACAGGTGCGCGGGGTTGCCGTCGAACCAGCCCAGGTAGCGCTGGTAGATGGCCTTGACGCTGTGGCCGACCGGCCCGTGGTAGCCGTGCGTGTGCCAGACCTGCTCCAGCTCGGGCGGCACCCGCATGGCCTCGGCGATCTCGGCTCCGGTCAGGCCCTTGTTCATCAGCCGCAGGGTCTGGTCATGCAGGTAGGAGTACAGGTCGCGCTGCTGCGTCAGGAACCGGGTGATCTCCGGTCCGCCCCAGGTGGGCCAGTGGTGCGAGGCGAAGGCGACATCGAGCTCGGCCGCGAACATAGCGACCGTCTCGTCCAGCTGCCGGGCCAGGGCCTTGGCGTCCCGCAGGGGCAGGAGGTTGTGCGGGTTGCGGGTGGCGTTCTCGCCCAGGCACAGGGCCCGGCGGCCGGGCAGGTACAGGGCCAGCTCCGGTGGCGACTGGGCGAGCTGGAAGACGATGCGTACCCCGTCGACCGTCTCCTCCTGTCCCGTACGTTCGACGTCGATCGTGGGGGCGATGAGCGAGATGGAGCGGGTCTTGCCCAGGCCCGTACCGATCTGGCCGTCGGGTGATCGTTCGAGGGCCTGGCCGTACAGGTAGACGGATCGGCGGGCCGTGGCGGACCAGGCGTGCAGGTGCTCGCGGGCGACGTTCCGCAGGAAGCCCGCGGGCGCCAGGATCGGCACGCCGCCGCCGGTGACGCCGCGCACGCCGCCGAAGTGGTCGACGTGCGGATGCGTGTAGATCACCCCGGTCACGGGCCGGGCGCCGCGATGGGTTCGGTAGAGGCGCAGCGCGGCGGCGGCGCATTCGGTGGAGATGAGCGGGTCGATGATGATCACGCCGGAGTCGCCCTCGACGATCGACATGTTCGACAGGTCGAACCCGCGCACCTGGTAGACGCCGTCCGTCACCTCGTACAGCCCCTGCCTGGCGGAGAGCCGCGCCTGCCGCCACAGGCTGGGATGCGCGCTGCCGGGGCACTCCTGCTCCAGGAAGGCGGCCGACTCGCCGTCCCAGATGACCTTGCTGTCGACGGCGCTGACCACCGCCGGGCTGAACTTCGCGATGAAGCCGCGATCCGCCGCCGCCTCGAAGTCGTTGGAATCGTGGAGTGGAAGGTCGGCCATGCCCAGGCCCATTCCCGAGAACCGGTCAACGCATATCCTCGTTAATGGGCAATCCCGACAAAGCCCGCTAGGGGGTTCCGTGGAAGCGTGCGTGTTCGACCTCGACGGCGTGCTCGTCGACTCCGAGCCGGTCTGGGAGGAGGTACGGCGGGCGTACGTCGCCGAACACGGCGGCACCTGGCAGGAGGACACCCAGTCCAGGCTCATGGGGATGAGCACCCAGGAATGGGCTGCCTACCTGCACGAACTCGGTGTTGCGCGGCCTCCGGACGAGATCGCGCGCGGCGTGGTGGACCAGATGGCCGAGCGCTACCGGCACGGCGTACCGCTGATGAAGGGGGCGCCCGAGGCGGTACGGCGCCTGGCGGCGGACCTCACGCTGGGCCTGGCCAGCTCCTCGCCGCGTGCGTTGATCGAGGTGGTGCTGGACGCGGCCGACTTCCGTGACTGCTTCGCCGTCACCGTCTCCACCGAGGAGGTACCGCGCGGCAAGCCCGCCCCCGACGGCTACCTGGAGGCGACCGCCAAGCTGGGGGTCGATCCGCGCGAGAGCGTGGCGGTGGAGGATTCGAGCAACGGCCTGCGTTCGGCGCACGCGGCCGGGATGCGGGTGATCGCCGTGCCCCATCCCCGCTATCCGCCCGCCCCCGACGCGCTGGCACTCGCCTGGAAGGTGGTCCCCGACCTCGACTCCCTCACGGTCGCGGCACTCGAACGATGACTCGACTCAGTAACTCCCGTACGATGACCCGACTCACAATGGCGGCGCTCCAGCGATGATCCGACTCAGAACTCCCGCCGATCTCGACGCGTGTGTGCAGGCGCTGGCCGAGGTGCAGGCCGCCGACCGTTACCCCGTGGACTGGCCCGACGATCCGCAGAGCTGGCTCACGCCTGGCGACCTGCTCCGCGCCTGGATCGCCCTGGACGAGCAGGGCGTCATAGTCGGTCATGTCGGGCTCGCTCAGGTCGAGTCGCGGGTGGCCGAGCTGGTCGGCGCGCCCGTCCGCGCGTCCGTGACCCGTCTGTTCGTCACGCCCTCCGCCCGGCGTGGCGGGCTCGCCGCCCGTCTGCTGGACACCGCCCTCGCCGACGCGGACGGACGTCTCACCCTGGAGGTCTCCGACGAGGGCCGGGCGGCCATCGCCGCCTACGAGAGGTACGGCTGGCAGCGTGTCGCCACCTCCCGGGCCCGATGGCGCAACGCGGCCGGTGAACCTGCCCTGGTGCACCATTACCTGAGCCCGTGAAGCTATCCTTTCGGAATCGTGCGAGACATCACGGTATTCAGCGGCAGCGCCCACCCCGACCTGGCTGAGGAGATCTGCTCCCACCTGGGCACCCCGCTCCACCCGGTCAAGGTCAGCCGCTTCGCCAACGACGTGCTGGAGGTCCAGCTCCAGGCCAACTGCAGAGAACGCGACGTCTTCATCATCCAGCCGCTTGTTCCGCCCGTACAGGAGAACCTGGTCGAGCTGCTGCTGATGCTCGACGCCGCCCGTGGCGCGTCCGCCGCAAGGACGACCGTGGTGATGCCGCATTACGCATTTGCCCGGAGTGACAAAAAGGACGCGCCGCGCATCTCCATGGGGGCCAGGCTGGTGGCGGATCTGCTGGTGACGGCGGGCGCCGGGCGGGTGCTGACGATGACGCTGCACTCGCCGCAGGTGCACGGCTTCTTCAGCGTGCCCGTCGACCACCTGCACGCGCTGCGCGAGCTGGCCGCCCATTTCCGCCAGTACGACCTGTCCAACACCGTCGTCGTCTCCCCCGACCTGGGCAACGCCAAGGAGGCCGCGCACTTCGCCCGGCTGCTCGGCACCGACGTGGCGATGGGGGCCAAGCAGCGCTTCAGCGACGACCGGGTGGTGATCAGCTCGGTGATCGGCGAGGTCGAGGGCAAGGACGTGATCATCCTGGACGACGAGATCGCCAAGGGCACGACCGTCATCGAGCTGCTCGACCGGCTGCGCGAGCGTGGCGTCAACTCCGTACGCGTGGCGTGCACGCATGGGCTGTTCGCGGCCGGGTCGATCGAGCGGCTGACCGCGCTGCCCGAGGTCGAGGAGATCGTCTGCACCAACACCGTGCCCGTGCCCAAGCCCACGGACAAGCTCACGGTCCTGTCGATCGCCCCGGCGCTGGCCGAGGCGATGCGGCGGATCCACGACGGGGAGTCGGTGAGCGCGCTGTTCAGCGCGCCCTGACAAAAGGCCGGTTCCGGTCCCCCTGGCTCGCCATGGGGGATTAATCACGACATGCTCCTCGGATGGTCGATACGAAACTCGCCGGTCGGACCGTTCTCGTCACCGGCGCCAGTGGAGGCATCGGGGCGGCGGTCGCGCGGGCCTTCTCGGCTGAGGGGGCGCGGGTGGCGGTGCACTACTTCAGTGAGAGGCCCGCTCCCCCGGGCGTCACCTGGGAGCATGTCACCCCCACCAGGGACGTCGCCGAGGCGCTGGCCGCCGGGCTCCGCGACGCGGTGGCCGTACCCGCCGACCTACGTGAGCCGCAGGCGGCGCGACAGCTGTTCGACGCGGTCGAGCGGCTGCTGGGGCCGGTCGACGTGCTGGTGAACAACGCCGCGCACTGCGAGACCCCGGACACCTTCGGCGCCCTCACCGCCGACGGCCTGCGCCGCCACTACGAGGTCAACGCGATCGCCCCCGCGCTGCTCGTCTCCGAACTGGCGAGCCGGCAGCGGGACGGCCGCGAGCCGTGCGTGGTGAACGTCTCCACGGACGCCGCGCGCGCCTTTCCCGGTCAGATCGGGTACGGGACGTCCAAGGCGGCACTGGAGGCCCTTACGCGGGCGGCCGCGCTCGACCTCGGTGCGACCGGCATCCGGGTCAACGCGGTGGCTCCCGGCCCGGTGCAGACCGGCTGGATGGACGCCGAGATGTGCGCGCGGGTCGGCGATATCGTGCCGCTGGGGCGGGTGGGCGAGCCCGCCGACATCGCCGACGCCGTCGTGTTCCTCGCCTCGCACCAGGCTCGGTGGATCACCGGTCAGGTTCTCCAGGTGGCGGGTGGCCACGCGCTTTAGTGCGGTGACCGCCTCAATCCCTGTAACGGTCCGTCGTGAGCTGAGGTCCTTTGGGGCAGAAGAGGCAAACGGTCCGTCGTGGACACCGCTCTAGACGAAGCCGCCGTTGCTCATCAGCAGTTGGCCGTTGATCCACTGGCCCTGTGGGGAGCACAGGAAGTCGACCAAGTTGGCGGTCTCCTTGGGCGTGCCGAGGCGGTTGAGTGGGGTCTGGCGGAGGAAGGTCTCCCGGGCCTCGTCCGACATCCAGCCGGTGTCCACCGGTCCGGGGTTGATGACGTTGGCGCTGACGCCGAGGTGGGCCAGCTCGCGGGCGGCGGCCAGGACGATGCGGTCCAGGGCGCCCTTGCTCGCGCCGTAGGGCAGGTTGCCGACCGTGTGGTCGCTGGTGAGGCCGATGATCCGGCCGGTCCCGTGGGCGCCCGAGAAGCGGCGGCCGTACTCGCGAATCAGCAGCCAGGTGGCCCGCGCGTTGACGGCGAAGTGGCGGTCGAAGCTCGCGAGGGTGGTGTCGAGCAGGCCGGAGGCGACCGATTCGCAGTGGCACATCACCAGGGCGGTGACGTTGCCCAGCCGGCGTTCGGCCTCGTCGAAGATCCGTGCGGGGGCGTCGGCGTCCGTCAGGTCGGCCTCGATCGCCGCGCCGCGCCCGGCGAGGCTTTCGCCGATCGCGTCGGCCGCCCCCGGCTCGGCACCCCAGGACATGCGCTCGTCGTACGGGGTCCAGTACGTGTAGGCGATGTCCCAGCCCGCGGCCGCCAGCCGGCGGGCGATGCCGGCGCCGATGCCGACAGTGCGGCCCACACCGGTGACCAGGGCCACTTTTCCGTCGCGTCTCGTGTCGACCATAGTGGCCATCATGCATGCGGCCACCGATCTTCTGCTAACCCGTTTCCTCCACGACATCAGGCCGGCCGTACCCCTGGTCGCCCTGTGGGCGCACGGGTCGCTCGCGGCGGGTGACTACCAGCCGGGCAAGAGCGATCTCGATCTCATCGCGGTGGTCGAGACGGACCTCACCGAGGAGCAGCGGCAACGGCTGGCCAAGCTGCACGAGGAGATCGTTCTGCCGCTCGCTGAGCATCTGCACTGCTCCTACATGCCCAAACACCGGCTGGGCGACTTCGCGACCGACCATGTGACCTGGGCGCACCAGGAGCTGTACGAGCGGCCGGTCACCCCGGTGACCCGTCGTGAGCTGCACTCGGGCGCTCTCGAGCTGCACGGCGAGCCGCCCGCGGGCCTGCTGCCGCCGGTGACGGACGAGGAGCTGAGCGAGTTCATCCGGGCGGATCTCCGGGACTTCTGGCTGGTCAAGACGCGCACGCGCAAGCTGTGGCTGCGGGACATCTGGGTGGATCTCGGGATGATCACCGTGGCGAGGGCGACGGTCACGTTGCGGGACGGGCGGCTGATCACCAAGCGGGAGGCCCTGGACGTGCTGGCCGAGCTCGGCGCGCCGATGAACGTGGTGGCGGACATCCGAGCCCGCAGGTACGGCCTGCCGCGGCCGTTCCTGAGCCGCTTCAGGCGCGCGACGCTGGCCAGGGTCTTCATCAGGTCGGCGATCAGGCGCGCCCTCGGCTGACGATCAGGACAGAACCCCGGATAGTCTTTGCCGGGTCACCACCAGAAAACGGGGAAAGGCGGGACATGGGGGAGATCAGGGAGTCCTATCTGGTCGCCGCGTCGTCCGCGGTGGCGCTGCTGCGTGAGCCGGCCGTGGCCGCCGCGTGGGAGAAGCCGAGCGCGTTGACCGAGTTCAGTGTGGCCGGACTGGCCGCGCACCTGGCCCACCAGATCGTCCGGGTCGACAACCTGCTCGAGGACGGCGGCCCGCCCGGTGAGCCGATCCCGCTGATCGAGCATTTCACCAGGTCGCCGTGGGTGCAGGCGGGTCTCGACCACGAGAGCAACGTGGGCATCCGGCGGGCCGGTGAGGTGGCCGCCGCCGACGGCCCGGTGGCGCTGGCCGCCAGGGCCGGCGAGCTGTTCGACCGGCAGCGGGTCGCCCTGCCCGCGCAGCCCAGCGACAAGGTGGTGTACCTGCCGTGGTCGGGCTGGTCGCTCCGGTTCGACGACCTCCTGCTCACCCGCCTGATGGAGCTGGTCGTGCACTCCGACGACCTGGCCGCCAGTGTGGGCGTGGAGACTCCCGAGCTGCCGGCCTCGGTCGTCGAGCCGGTCGTCGAGCTGCTGGCGCGGCTGGCCGTACACCGTCATGGCGCGACGGCGGTGATCCGCACGCTGAGCAGGGCCGAGCGGGCGCCCGCCACAATCAGCGCCTTCTAACCCGCGCCCGCCACAACTACCTCTGGACCATGCGCAGGGCCGCGACCACCTCGCGGCCCGACAGCGCGCTGTCGGGATCGATCAGCCACTGCGACAGGAATCCCGTCAGCATGGCCTGGTAGAACGTGCCGACCAGCCGCGCCCGCTCCGGCTCCGCCGCCGGGTCGATGCCCTCGAACAACTCCGCGAGCCCCTGACGCCCCTCCTGGATTCCGGCCACGAGCTGCTCCCGAATATCGGGCAGGTGGTCGATCTGGCCCAGCAGCTCGAACTGGGTGACCCAGAGCGGCCGCAGCCGGTCGAATGACTCGATCACCCGGTCCCATGCCGCCTCGAAGCGTTCGAGCGGCTCCGCGTCGGGCTTGACGTCGGCGGCCAGCGTCGCCGCCAGGTCGTCGCCCCACTCCCGCATCACCTCGAACAGCACCTCGTTCATCAGCGCGTCCTTCGACCTGAAGTGATAGCCGATGCCCGCCAGGCTCACTCCGGAGGCCGTGGCGATGTCGCGCGCCGTCGTGCGCGAGTAGCCCTTCTCGATCAGGCAGCGCTTGGCCCCGGCCAGCAGGTCTTCACGATTTCCCATGCCCAAAGTCTAACACGGACGTCTCAGAAATCCGTACTAGACAAGCGTCTGAGACGACTGTACCTTTCAGGGCATGACGAACATCCTGATCTCCGGCGCGAGCATCGCCGGCACCGCGACGGCTTACTGGCTGCGGCGGCACGGCTTCACCCCCACCGTGGTGGAGCGGGCGCCCTCGATCCGCGAGGGCGGCTACAAGGTCGACATCCGCGGCGTGGCGCTCGACGTGGTCGAGCGGATGGGCCTGCTCGACGCGGTCCGCGCCAGGAGCACCGACATGCGGATCGCGACACACTACGACGGCAAGGGCCGGCGGATCGCGGAGATGGACGCCGACCTGTTCGGCGGGCGCGAGGGCGCCGACGCCGAGATCATGCGCGGCGACCTCAACGAGCTCCTCTACGACCTGGCCCGCGACGACGTGGAGTACATCTTCGACGACTCGATCACCGGCATCGCCGAGGACGGGACGGTGACGTTCGAGCGGTCGGCGCCGCGGCGGTTCGACCTGGTCGTCGGAGCCGACGGGATGCACTCCAACACGCGCGGGCTGGTCTTCGGCGCGGAGTCGGCGTTCGTGCGCGATCTCGGCTACTACATCTTGATCTGTACGGTCCCCAACCGTCTGGGCCTCGACCGCGAGGAGGCGGTCCACGCCGCCCCCGGCCGGACCGCGAACGTCTACAGCACCAAGCAGGACGGCAACGCCAAGGCGCTGTTCATGTGGTCGTCGCAGCCGCTCACCTACGACCGCCGCGACCCGGACCAGCAGAAGGAGCTGCTGACCCAGGCCATGGCCGGGGTCGAGTGGGAGGTGCCCGCGCTGCTGGAGGCCGTGCGCGGGTCGACGGACTTCTACTTCGACTCCGTCAGCCAGATCCACATGGACCGCTGGTCCAAGGGCCGGGTCGTGCTGGTCGGCGACGCCGCCTACTGCGCCTCGCCGGCGTCGGGCCAGGGCACCAGCCTCGCCCTGGTGGGGGCGTACGTGCTGGCCGGTGAGCTGGCCTCCGGCGGCGGCGTGGACGGCTACGAGCGGGAGATGCGCGCCTTCGTGGACGCCAACCAGAAGCTGGGCCCGGCCAACGTCAAGGGCATGGTGCTGCCCTCACGCGCGGTCATCTGGTTCCAGACCAGGATGATCAGGCTGCTCCCCCACCTGCCCGGCCGTGACCGGATGATCGACCGCATCGCCGGGCCCATGGCCCGGGCCGCGACGGCCATCACGCTGAAGAACTATATGGAATAAAGCGTTCCGTTCTGGTAGATTGGGAATCGAACGTTCCGTTCCACATAAATGCCAGAAGGAGCCTGTCATGACGATCCTCGTCACCGGTGCCACCGGAACCGTCGGCCGCCTCATCGTCGACGAGCTCGCCCGGAACGGCCACCAGGTGCGTGCCCTGACCCGCGACCCGGCCAAGGCCGACCTGCCCGAGGGCGTGGAGGTCGTCGCCGGGGACCTGGCCGAGCCGGGCAGCCTCACGACCGCCTTCGAGGGTGTAGCGGCCGTTCACCTCATCAACTTCGCCGGCGACGACTACGCGCCGCTGAAGACCGGCGAGCAGATCGTGGAGCTGGCCGTCAAGTCGGGCGTGCGCAAGGTCACCGTCCTGGGCGGGCGCGCCGACGGCCCGCTGGAGCAGGCCCTGGCCGCCAGTGAGCTGGAGTGGACGCTGCTGACGCCGGTCGAGTTCATGTCCAACACGCTCCAGTGGTGGGCCCAGACGATCAAGGCCGAGGGCGCCATCAGGGAGCCGTTCGGCAGCCGGCTCAGCGCCATGGTGCATGAGCGTGACATCGCCGCGGTGGCGGCCACCGTGCTGACGAGCGATGGTCACGCAGGGAAGACGTACCCGCTGACCGGGCCGCAGGCCATCACCACCACGGAGAAGGTGCGCATCCTCAGCGACGCCGTCGGCCAGGAGATCCGCTTCGTCGAACTCTCCGAGGCCGAGGCCCGCGCGAAGTGGCGCGCCGACGGCATGGGCGCGGAGACGATCGAGTTCCTCATCGGCGCGCTCGGCAATACCCCCGAGATCGGCTACACGGTGGTCCCGACCGTCGAGCAGGTCACCGGCCGGGCACCGCGTTCCTTCGCCCAGTGGGCCGCCGAGCACGCCACGGCATTCAAGCGCTGAGCTCCGCGTAATGGCAGGCCGCCCGCGCGGCCGGCGTGGCGGGCAGGATGTCGAGCCGCTGCGACCTGCACTTGGCGTCCACCCCCGCCTCGGCCGCCTTGCCGGAGGCGAGCACCTGGCAGCGGGCGTGGAAGCGGCAGCCGCCCGGGATCCGCGTCGGGTCCGGCGGCTCGCCCGTGAGCACGATCCGCTCGGGTGACTCCGGCAGCACCGACATCAGGGCCTGCGTGTACGGATGGCGCGGCGCGGTCAGCACCTGCTCGACCGGCCCCGCCTCGACGATCCGGCCGAGGTACATGACCGCCACCCGGTCGGCGATGTTCCAGGCCAGCCCGAGGTCGTGGGTGACGACCAAGGCCGACAGGCCCAGGTCCGCGCGGAGCCGGAGCAGCAGCGCGAGGATCTCGCCCCGCACCGAGGCGTCCAGCGAGGCCACCGGCTCGTCGGCGACCAGCACCTTCGGGTTGAGGGCCAGCGCGCCGGCGATGACCACGCGCTGACGCTGACCGCCCGACAGCTCGTGCGGGTAGCGCAGGAAGAACCGCTCAGGAGGCCGCAGCCCGGCCCTGGACAGCGCCTCGGCCACGATCTCCCGCTCGCCGGACAGGCCGTGGATGCGCGGTCCTTCGGCGACCGCCTCGTAGACGGTGTGCCGCGGGTTCAGCGAGCCCATCGGGTCCTGCAGGACCAGCTGCACGGCCTTCCGGTACGCCTTGAGCGCCTTGGAGTGGTAGTCCAGCGGCGTACCGTCATAGACGACCGTCCCCGAAGTGGGCCGTTCCAGGCCCATCAGCGTGCGCGCCAGCGTGGTCTTGCCGCAGCCGGACTCACCGACGAGGGCCACGATCTCGCCGGCGCCGATCGCCAGGTTCACCCCGTCGACCGCGCGGGCCCGCCGCCCGCGCGACGGGAACTCCACGTGCAGGTCACGGGCCTCCAGCAGGGTCTTGTGCCCCGTGGCGACGGTCTCCGAGGACGTCTCCGTCTCGGTCATGAGGCCTCCTCCTTCGCCCGTACGTGCACGCAGGCAGCGGTACGGCTGTCGCCCGCGGGCCAGAGCTCGACATCGAGGGTCGCGCACTCCTCCAGCGCCACCGGGCAGCGCGGATGGAAGGCGCAGCCGGTGGGCAGGTCCATTGGGTCCGGCGGATCGCCGCCGAGGCCCTTGGGCGCCAGCCGCGACTCCGGGTCGCCGACCGTGGGGAACGCCGCCGCCAGTGCCCGCGTGTAGGGGTGCTTGGCCTCGTGGAACACCTCGCGCGACGGGCCGTGCTCCACGACGCGACCCGCGTACATGACCGCGAGCTGCCCGCAGACGTCGGCGAGCACCGACAGGTCGTGCGAGATCATGATCAGCGAGATGTTCCGCTCGGCGATCAGCTCCTTGATCAGCGTCAGGACCTGGGCCTGGACCATCACGTCGAGCGCGGTCGTCGGCTCGTCGGCGATGATCAGCCGGGGCGAGCAGGCCAGGGCCATCGCGATCATCACGCGCTGCCGCTGGCCGCCGGACAGCTCGTGCGGGTAGCTGCGGGCCCGCCAGGCGGGCAGGCCGACCTGTTCGAGCAGCTCGGCCACCCGCTTGCCGGCCTGGTCGGGTTTGGCCAGGTTGTGCACCAGCAGCGGCTCGGCGATCTGGTCGCCGATCTTGCGGACCGGGTTGAGACCATGCTGGGCGCCCTGGAAGACGATCGACGCCTCGGCCCAGCGGACCGCGCGCATGCGGCCCCATTTCATGGCCAGGATGTCCTCGCCGTCGAGCAGGATCCGGCCGCCGACGCGGGCGTCACGCGGCAGCAGCCGCAGCAGCGCCATGGCCAGTGTCGACTTGCCGGATCCCGACTCACCGGCTACCCCGAGCGCCGCGCCCGACTCCAGTTTCAGCGACACTCCCCGTACGGCGGGCACCTCGCCGGAGGCGATCCGGTAGGTCACCGAGAGGTCGTCGAGTTCGAGGAGAGTCATGCGCCCGCCTTCCTGAGTCGCGGGTTGAGCACGGCCTCCAGCGCGCGTCCCACCAGCGTGAACGCCATGACGACGGCCAGGATGCAGAGGCCGGGAATGAGGATGTACCACCACGCGCCCTGGGTGGCGGCGCCGAAGTCGTAGGACGCGCGCAGCATCGTGCCCCAGGAGGTCTTGTTCGAGCTGACACCGAGGAAGGCCAGCGTGGACTCGGTGACGATCGCGCTGGCGACCTCCAGCGTGGTGCTGGCCAGCAGCAGCGGCGCCACGTTCGGCAGCACGTGCCGGGTGGTGATGTGCCAGTGCCCGCCGCCGAGCGCCTTGGACCGCTCGATGTACGGCCTGGCCTCGACGGACAGCGTCTGAGACCTGATCAGCCGGGCGGTGGACGGCCAGGTGGTGATGCCGATGGCCACGATGATCGTGGCCGTGCTGCCGCCCAGGATGGCCGCCAGCACCAGTGCCGTGATCAGCGAGGGCAGCACCAGGAACCAGTCGGTGACCCGCATGAGCACGGCCCCGATCCAGCCGCGGAAGTGCCCGGCGGCGATGCCGATGACCATGCCGATCACGATGCTCAGCAGGGCGGCGAGGAAGCCGATGAGCAGCGAGGTACGCGAGCCCCACCAGACCATCAGCAGGACGGACCGGCCGGACTCGTCGGTGCCGAAGGGCTCCGCGAGGCTGGGCGCCGCCCACTTGGCGCCCGTGCCGGACACCACGCTGGTCACGCCGTCGCTGATGAACAGGGGCGCGACCAGCGCCAGAAGGACCGCGGCGACGAGCACCACCAGCCCGGCCATTCCGGCCCGCTCCTGACGGAAACTCCGCCAGAAGCGGCCGAGCGCCAGACGCCTGCGAGACGTGGCCACGGCGGTCATGCCGACCTCACCCTCGGGTCGATGATGTGATAGACCACGTCGGCCAGCGTGTTCATGAGGATCACGGCTACCGTGATCAGCATGAACGTGCCCTGCATGAGTGTGAAGTCAGGCACCCTGACCGCCTCGTAGAACAGCTGCCCGAGCCCCGGCCAGCTGTAGATCGTCTCGACGGTGACCGCGCCGCCGACCACGAAGCCGATGCGCATGAAGACCAGCGTCACCGTCGGCAGCAGCGCGTTGGGGACCGCGTGGCGGCGGCGCACCTGGTCGTCGCGCAGGCCCTTGGCGCGGGCCACGTTCACGTAGTCCTGGCTGACCTCCTCCAGCAGCGACGAGCGCATGACCAGCAGGTATTGGGCGTAGACCACGGCCACGAGGGTCAGGCACGGCAGCACCATGTGCATGCCGACGTCGAGCACGTAGGCGAAGCCGTCGGGCGCGTCCACGCTCTCGATGCCCCGGGTGGGGAACAGGCCGGGGATCGGCCCGATCCCGACGCCGAACACCATGAGCAGGAGCAGCCCCAGCCAGAACGTCGGCATGGACCACAACACCAGCGAGACGCCCGTGGAGACCTGGTCGAAGCGGCTGCCGCGCTGCCATCCGGCCCGCTGGCCCTGCCAGATCCCGAGGCCGACCGCGATGACCAGGCCCCCGCCCGCGAGCAGCAGCGTCGCGGGGAAGCGCTCGCCGATGAGGCTGAGGACCGGCCGGTTGTACTCGTACGAGGTGCCCAGGTCGAGGTGGAGCGTCTTGCCGACGAAGTCGAAGAACTGGTCGATCAGCGACTTGTCCAGGCCGAGCCGGTGCCGTTCCAGAGCGAGCTGCGTCGGGGTCATGTTGCGGCCCTGCGCCAGGTTGCGCACGGGGTCGCCGGGCAGCAGCCGGAACACGAAGAACGTGCCGACGATCACCATCGCGATGCTGAACAACGCCCCGCCGACCTTCGACAGCGCGTACTTCAGCGTGCCGCGGTAGGCGGGGCGGTCATCACCGGAGCCCGCCGCCTGGACGGCGGGCTCCGCTGCTTCGAGCGGTGTGGTCATTCGCGCTCGTCGGCGACGCTCTTGCGACGCCGGGTCAAGAGGAAGGCCACGAGTCCGATGACCACCACGCCGCCGACCACGCCGGCGATGAGGCCGGTGTTGGAGCCGCCGTCGCTGCCGGCCGCGCTGGTGCCGCCGGTGGCCTTGACGTCCATGGCGTAGAACGGGTAGCCGCTGCTGCCGCCGTAGATCAGGCCCTTGTCCTCGGGGACCGGGGTGATACTGGTGATGCGGTCCTTGCGGTAGCCCTCAAGGTCGTTCGGGTAGTAGATCGCGATCACCGGAGCGTCGGTGTAGAGGCGCTCCTGCATCTTCTTGATGATCTCGACGCGCTTGGCCCGGTCGAGCTCCTTGAGCTGCTCCTGGTAGAGCTTCTCGAAGGTCGGGTCGCAGTAGAACGACTCGGTGCCGCCGCCCTCGCCCGACGGGGTGGGCCGGCGGCTGCACAGGTGCGTGGCCAGGACCTCCTCGGGGTCGGGGTTGACCGACCAGCCGCTGATCGCGATGTCGTACAGGCCCGTGACGCCCGTCTGCTCCGAGAACTTGCTGGAGTCGAGCTTCACCGTGGTCAGCGTGACGCCGATCTCCTTGAAGAAGCCCGTCAGGTATTCGGCGAGCTTGTCCTCGATCGGAGTGTCGGTGTGGATGCTGAAGCGGAACTCCAGCTTCCTCTTGCCGTCGGGCATCGTACGGACGCCGTCGGCGCCCTTCTTGTAGCCGGCGTCATCGAGAATCTTGTTGGCCTTGGCGACGTCGTAGGTGACCTTCTGGTCGCCCGTGGCCTCCCAGAAGAACTCCTTGTACAGCGGCGGGATGATCGAACCGTCGGCGGGCTTGGCCAGGCCGCTCTGCACCTCGTCGGCCAGCTTCTGCTTGTCGATCGCGTAGTGCAGCGCGGTGCGCACCTTCGGGTCCTTCAGCGCGGGGTGACCGTCGCCGACAGGCTTGTTGTCCGTGGTGGTGGCGCCGGGGTTGACCTCCAGGTACGCCGCGCGGCGGCCCTGGGTGTTCCACTGCTCGATGTTGGGGTCGCCCTTGATCGACTCGAAGTCCGGCGGCGTCATGCGGCCGATCAGGTCGATGTCACCCTTCTTCAGACCGGCGATGGCGGCCTGCGGGTTGTCATAGAAGATGAACTGCAGTTCGTCGACCTTGGGCCTGCCCCGCCAGTAGTCGGGGTTGGCCTTGAGCTTGACGAACTGGTCCTTCTTGTGCTCGACCGCGATGTACGGCCCGCTGCCCACGGCCGGGTAGACGTCGGCCTCGTACTTGGCCATGTCGGTGACCTTCTCCCAGACATGCTTGGGCATGATCGGGATCGGATTCTCCAGCATGGACGCCTGCGGCGCCTTGGTCTTGATGACCAGGTCCTGGCCGTTGGCGGTGACGCTCTCGAAGTTCTCGACGGCCGGGCCGTTGGCGGTCTTGGCCGCGTCGTCCGTCATGACCTTGTTGAAGGTCCAGGCCGCGTCCTCGGCGGTGACCGGCTGACCGTCGGACCACTTGGTGCTACGGATCTTGAACGTCCACGTGAGCCCGTCGGGCGAGGTCGTCCACGACTCGGCCAGGTCCGGGCTGGGCTTCAGCGTCTTGGGGTCGGGCGTGGTCAGGAAGCTGTACATCTCGCGCTGGACCGCCGACGAGACCAGCCTGACCGCCAGGAACGGGTTCATCGAGTCCATCGCCTGCGTGGCGCCGATGCGGACGATCTTCTTCCCCGCTGCCGGTTCCGCGGCTTGGGCCGCCTGGCCCTGACCTGCGACTAATACCGCTACGCCCAGCAGAGCCAGGCGTGCGAACCATTTCCTCATTGTGCCTCACCTTCAGGCGGGGGTGTCCTGTGTAGAGAAAGGCACACCATACGAACACTGCGTGTCAACGAGTGCCGGAAAATTGTTTCACCTTCGTTTCCTTGAGCGGTGTAAATTTTCAGACCGACTCAAGAACGGTCCCGTCGCTCACCCTCAGGCGACGATCGACGTGTACAGCGTCGAGCATCCGCCGGTCGTGGGTGACGAGCAGCAGCGTGCCTGGGTAGCTCGACAGGGCCGACTCCAACTGCTCGATCGCCGGGAGATCGAGATGGTTCGTCGGCTCGTCCAGCACGAGTAGATTAACGCCTCTAGCCTGCAGCAACGCCAGAGCCGCGCGGGTGCGCTCGCCGGGCGACAGCGTGTCGGCGGGCCGCAGCACGTGCGCGGCCCGCAGCCCGAACTTCGCCAGCAGCGTCCGCACCTCGGCGGGCGGCAGCTCCGGCGTCTGCGCGCCGAACGCGTCGAGCAGCGGCTCCCCGCCCTCGAACAGCCCCCTGACCTGGTCCACCTCGCCGACCACCACGCCGGGCCCGAGCGTGGCGTGCCCCTCGTCGAGCGGGGTGCGGCCGAGCAGCGCGGCCAGCAGCGTTGTCTTGCCCGAGCCGTTGGACCCGGTGATCGCCACCCGCTCGGCCCAGCCGATCTCCAGGTCGACCGGGCCGAGTGTGAACGCGCCCCGCCTGACCACCGCGCCGCGCAGCGTGGCCACCACCGCGCCGGAACGCGGCGCGGCGGCGATCTCCATCCGCAGCTCCCACTCCTTGCGCGGCTCCTCGACCACCTCTAGGCGTTCGATGAGCTTCTCCGACTGGCGAGCCTTGGCGGCCTGCTTCTCGGTCGTCTCGATGCGCGTGTTGCGGCCGATCTTGTCGTTGTCGGTCGCCTTGCGCCGGGCGTTCCTGACGCCCTTCTCCATCCAGGCCCGCTGCGTCCTGGCACGGGACTCCAGCTGGGCGCGGGTGTCGGCGTACTCCTCGAAGCGCTCGCGGGCGTGCCTCCTGGCCACCTCGCGCTCGTCCAGGTAGGCCTGGTAGCCGCCGCCGTACAGGTGGATCTGCTGCTGGGCCAGGTCCAGCTCCAGCACCTTGGTGACGGTCCTGGCCAGGAACTCCCGGTCGTGGCTGACCACCACCGTGCCGGCCCGCAGGCCCTGGACGAAGCCCTCCAGCCGGTCGAGCCCGTCGAGGTCGAGGTCGTTGGTCGGCTCGTCGAGCAGGAACAGGTCGTAGCGGCTGAGCAGCAGCGAGGCCAGCCCCGCGCGGGCCGCCTGGCCACCCGACAACGAGGTCATGGGCTGTTCCATGCTCACCGGCAGCCCGATCTCCGCCGCACGATCCTCCAGGTCGGCGCCGCCGAGCGCGAGCCAGCGCTCCAGCGCGACGCTGTAGGCGTCGTCGGCGCCCGGCCGCGCCTCGACCAGACCCTGGGTGGCGTCGTCGAGCTCCCGCTGCGCCTGCTCGACGCCGGTGCGCCTGGCCAGGAATTGTCCGACCGTCTCACCGGGGCGGCGCTCCGGCTCCTGCGGCAGGTGGCCGACCGTGGCCGTGGCCGGGCTGAGGCGTATGGAGCCCTGCTCGGGCCGATCGATCCCGGCCAGCAGGCGCAGCAGTGTGGACTTCCCGGCGCCGTTGGCCCCGACCAGCCCGATGACGTCGCCGGGGGCCACCACCAGATCCAGGTTCGAGAACAGGATCCGCTCGCCATGCCCCGCCGCAAGGTCCTTGACCACCATCGTCGCGCTCATGTAGGCCGATGCTACTAACGTGAGCCAAATGTCTCGCTGGCCCGTGCTCGCCGCCGCTGTCGTCACCGTCGTGGCCGGGCTGGGGGTGCGGCTGCTGTGGGACGGACCGTTCGCCAAGTACGCGGGCGACGCGCTCTACACGGTCCTGATCTACCTGCTGGTCGTGCTCGTCCTGCCGCGCGTCCGGCCGGTGTGGGCCGCGCTGGGGTCGGCCGCGCTGAGCTGGGCGATCGAGTTCGCCCAGCTCTGGGAGATCCCGCCGCTGCTGCGGCCGCTGCTGGGCAGCACGTTCAACCCGCCCGACCTGTTCTGGTACGCCGTGGGCGCCGCCGTGGCTTGTGCTGCGCATTTAGCGACGAGGTCCACATTTAGGTAAAGAACGGTCCTTACCAGCTCGAAACTCCGCTGTAACGCCTTGCCTGTGACATGGAAATGGTCTAGAGATAGACCAAATCCTAGAGAGTCCTCCGCCGCGCATCCCCCCAAGGAGACCTCAATGACCACAGAAGAGGATTCCAGGCGCCTCGCCGAGCTCGGTTACAAGCAGGAGCTGTCAAGGACCTGGAGCGGTTTCTCCAACTTCGCCATCTCCTTCTCCATCATCTCGATCCTCGCCGGCTGCTTCACCACCTTCGGTCAGGCCTGGAACAACGGCGGTCCCATCGCCATCTCCTGGGGCTGGCCGCTGATCTCCGTCTTCATCCTGATCATCGGTCTCTGCATGTCGGAGCTGGTCTCCGCGTACCCGACGGCGGGCGGCATCTACTGGTGGGCCGCCACGATGGGCAAGCCGATCCACGGCTGGTTCACCGGCTGGCTCAACCTGATCGGCCTCATCGCGGTCACCGCGTCGGTGGACTACGGCTGCGCGACATTCCTGAACATCACCATCAACCGGCTCACCGGCGGCGGCTGGGACGCCTCGCTCGGGAACGCGTTCCTGCTGTTCGTGATCATTCTGGTGCTGCACGCGCTGATCAACATCTACAGCCACCGGCTCATCTCAATGCTGCAGAACATCTCGGTCTGGTGGCACGTGGCGGGTGCCGCGATCGTGGTGGCGATTCTGATCTTCGCGCCGAGCCACCACCAGACGGTCGGCTTCGTCTTCACCGACACCATCAACAACTCCGGCTTCGGTGATGGCGACGGCGGCATACCATTCTGGTTCTACGTGCTGCCGCTGGGCTTCCTGCTCACGCAGTACACGATCACCGGCTTCGACGCCTGCGCGCACGTGTCGGAGGAGACGCAGGGCGCCTCCACGGCGGCCGCCCGCGGACTCTGGCAGTCGATCTTCTACTCGGCGATCGGCGGCTGGATCCTGCTGCTGGCGTTCCTGTTCGCCGCGACGAACGTGGACGAGATCAACAAGCAGGGCGGCTTCGTGGGCGCCATCTTCGAGACCGCCCTCTCCTCGCCGCTGGCCACCGCGATCTTCGCGATCTCCACGATCGGTCAGTTCTTCTGCGGGATGAGCTGCGTGACCTCGATGTCGCGGATGACCTACGCGTTCTCGCGCGACGGCGCCGTGCCGGGCTGGCGGCTGTGGTCGAAGGTCGACCGCAACCGGACGCCGGTCAACGCGATCCTCGCGGGCTGCGTGGTGGCCGCGCTGATTACCCTGCCCGCGCTCTGGGCGCCGGCCGGCTCGACCACTCCGGTGGCCTTTCTCGCCGTCGTGTCGATCGCGGTCATCGGGCTCTACCTGGCGTTCCTCATCCCGATCTGGCTGCGGCTGCGCATGGGCGACAACTTCCGGCCCGGCCCGTGGACCCTTGGGCGGAAATATCGGGCCATGTGCTGGATCGCCTGCGTTGAGATCGTGATCATCTCGATCTACTTCATCATGCCGATCAAGCCCTCAGCGATCCCCGGCAACGAGAACTTCACCTGGACGGACGTGAACTACGCGCCGGTCCTGGTCGGGGTCGTGCTGCTCGGCATCGCCCTGTGGTGGAAGCTGTCGGCCAAACACTGGTTCACCGGGCCCCGCCGAACCATCGACGAACTGCCCATGCCTTAAGACGCTTACGACGCTTCAAAGGCCGTGGCCACGGCCGCGCGGACGGTGTCCATGGACGTGGCCTCCAGCTCTCTCTTGAGCGAGGTCATGTCCACGTCGGGCATGCCGCAGGCGACAGCCCAGTGCCACGGCTCCAGGTCGCCGTCGACGTTGAGCGCGAAGCCGTGGCTGGTGACGCCACGGCTCTGCCGCATCCCGATGGACGCGACCTTGCGCCCCGTCTCGGATGTCCAGACGCCGGTCAGCAGCTCGGAGCCGGGCGGGGTGTCGCGGCGCTCCGCGGGCAGCCCCAGCGCGCCCAGGGCCTCGACCAGCCGGAGCTCCACTTCCCGTACGTAGTCGACGATGCCCTCCTCCTCGCCCAGCTTGACGATGAGGTAGCCGACGAGCTGGCCGGGACCGTGGTAGGTGAGCTGGCCCCCGCGGCCGGTCTCGACCACGGGGATGCCGCGCGACGGGTCCGGCAGGTGGGTCACCGGCGTGCGGCGCCCGACCGTGTAGACCGACGGGTGGCTCAGCAGCCAGAGCGTGTCCGGCCGCTCGTCTCGTTGGCGCTCACCGACGAGGTCGGTCATGCGCTCCATCGCCTTGTCGTAATCGACGAGCTCATCCTGGACGAGTGTCAGCGGCCTTGCCTTCATGCGTTCCAGGATAGGACGCAGCGCGGCCAGCACCGGATCGCCCCGGTTTGCCCCGGAGGCGTTCCCCCTTTGCCGGCCCAGTGCGGGAGGCGGCGGAGGTGATATGCCGTCGGCCGACCAGCGGCGGTGTCGCTTGTACACCGTGATGCGTTGCGTCGGACGCATCACTCGTGGCGGTGCGGCGACACTTCGGCGCGCGTCGAACTAATTCGCGGCCAGACTGATTCCTCGTTGATCACGAGGCGCGACCCGAATGAGGAGCCCCAGGACCATGACATCGAGCCACGACATCGCCCTCTACGCACCCGGTGCGGTCCTTTGAGAGTCCACTGATCCGCCGCAGCGCAAGCGGTTCCGCACCAACTACTTCACAGACGGCCGCACGCTGATCTGGGAGTATCCGCGGTCCACGCCTGATGGAGACCAGATGGACTTTGTCGAGACGATGGAGATCGATGCCCCGGCGCTGGTCGTCGAGAGGTCGCTCGCATGGACGATGCATGTACCGGTCGAACGGCGCAGCCCAACGGTGACGTAGACGGCTGGCCCCAATAGTCCCGACGTGAGCGTGCGCTCAAGCGAGCGAGTCGCCGCGGCCTTCCGCCCGGGCCGGGCAGACCGACGCCGAGGTGATGGCTCATGTCGAGTTCGAACCGGCCATACAGGTTCAGGTCTCGAAGATCGCTGCACACGCTCGGGCCCGGCATTCGGCCGCGCCGTACGACCAGGGGGAGATGAAGACCTTGACAATGCGGTGGACCACCGATGTGACGCCAGATGATCTGATGGGCATGCGCCGGGCCGCAGCATGACATTTTCCGTTCCTGTCCTTCTGGTGAGCGGAATCGCCTCGTTACGAGAAACGCCCTTCCGCGTTGTCGAGGTCGTCACGGCAGCGCAGGTGATTCAGCGGAAAGGCGCGCTGGCCGATGGGGTTCACCTCGCCATCGTGGATCCAGGCCTGACGCCCAGCGACGACGACATCTTTTCCGCGCTCCATCTCCGCAACGCCGGAAAGACCGCGGTGGTGGGCAATCCCGAACTCGTTCCCGGCGACCTCCTCGAGCCGATCCATGCCTACATGGCGGCCTGCAGGTCCACCGCGACACCTGTCCAGACAGAGGTCCTCCTCATGGAGGACGCGACGCCGTTGTACGACATCCACCGAATCGTAAAAGCCTTCGAAAGGCAGATGATCTGATGGGCCTGCCCTCCAAGCCGCTGCGCGTGGCGCTGCTCCTCGGTGGCGCCAGCGCCGAGCGTGACGTTTCGATCGCCTCCGCCGCGGAGGTCATCCCGGCCCTACGCGGGCGCGGCCACAGCGTGGAGGTCTTCGACACCGTCAAGGGCCGGCTCAGCTCCGCCGAGGAGGAGCGCGTGCTGGCGGCGACGGTGGGACACGCGCCGCCTGACCTGGCCCTGCGGCCCGTCGTGGGCATGGCGCCCCGGCTGGTGGAAGAACTGCTGGGCGCGGACCTCGTCTTCCTCGCCCTGCACGGAGGAGCGGGGGAGAACGGTGTCATCCAGGCGATCCTGGACTCGGCGGGGCTGCGCTACACCGGCAGCGGCCACCTCGCCAGCGCCATTGCCATGGACAAGGACCTGAGCAAGCGGCTCTTCCGTGCGGAGGCCATACCCACTCCTGACTGGGTGCTCCTGGAGCCGGATGACGATCCCGGCGGCATCCCGTTCGAGATCACCCCCAGCAGCCCGGTGATCGTCAAACCGAACGCGCAGGGGTCCACCGTCGGCCTGACCCTGGTGAAGAGGCCGCAGGATTTGCACGACGCCGTCAGGACCGCCCGAATGCACGACGCCGGTGTGCTCGTCGAGCGCTTCGTGCCCGGACGGGAATTCGTCGTCGGCGTCCTCGACGGACGGCCGCTGGCTGTGGGAGAGATCAAGCTGGGCGTCAAGGAGATCTTCGACTACGAGGCCAAATACCAGCCGGGTGTCGCGCTGGAGATCTTCCCTGCCGGCATTTCCCCGGAATTGACGGCCGAACTGCAAAATCTCGCGGGCCGGGCGCACGAGATCCTCAAGGCGGGCTCCTACAGCCGCGTGGATTTCCGGCAGGACGAGGCGGGACACCTGTGGTGCCTGGAGGTGAACACGTTGCCCGGCCTGACCGCGACCAGCCTCTTCCCTCAGGCCGCGCAGGCGTCGGGGGTCTCGTTTCCCGAGCTCTGCGAGCGCATCTGCCGATCGGCGGCAGACGGATGACGGCCGTCGAGTTCGAGCACGTCGCCATCAGGGAGAACGGAGATCCCTTGGTGGATCTCCGTTCCTACCCCTTCGATCTGTCCCCCTCCTATTTTCGGCGGGGCCTGTCACCGACCAGCGCGATGTACGTACGTCATGCGGTCGCCCGCATGCTGGTCAGCATCCAGCGCAGCCTGGCTCCGCTCACCTTCAGGATCTGGGACGGCTGTCGGCCGCGGTCCGTGCAGAGCAACATCTACCTGCGCTACCTCGCGAACCTTCGAGTCACGCACCCGGAGATGGACGAGGCCGAACTGCGCAAGCAGGCGGAGGTCTTCGTCACCGAACCAGGAGATCCGCGACGCGTCCCTCCCCATGCCACCGGCGGGGCGGTGGATCTGACACTGCTGGACTGGGCTGGACAAGAGCTCGACATGGGGACGGCCTTCGATCACTTCGGTCCCGAGTCGGCGGCGCTCTACTTTGAAGACCGCCCTGGGAACTCCCTGGTCAGGGACAACCGGCGGAGACTGCGGGACGCCATGATCGGTGCCGGCTTCCGCTGCGATGCCGACGAGTGGTGGCATTTCGACTTCGGCAACCAGATCTGGGCGGCGCATTACAAGGAGCCGGAAGCCTTCTACGGCGAGATCGGCTGGCGCGGGTTGAGGCCTTGCACGCCCACAAGCGACGAACTGGGCGACCAGGAGCCGGGGTGACGTCCACTGGCAGCGATGGCGTGCGGGGGAGTCGTTCAATTCGATGGGGCGTGCCCATGCACCATGTCCGGAGCTTCTTGGCGCAGACCGGAGGCATCCGCCATCGGCCACAGCGACGCGCCAAGGCACACCTTTCGGCGGCCGAGCGGGAGGTGATCTCGCGAGGGCGGGCGGCCGGAAGTCCGGCGCCGGCCCGGCGGCTGAACCGGGCTTCTTCGGCGAACCCTCGCCAGATCGCCCGTTACGGCGGACGCGACGCCTACCGCGCCGTCGTGGCCGACCAGGCGGCCTACCAGCGTGGGACGTGGTGACTTAAAACGCCGAGTGGGAGCGGCTCCACCCGCTGCTGGCCCCAAGCCGGCCAACGAGGCGGGCGATGGAACGATCACCGTACGACGCGCGTTATGACAAACGCGCCTACGTCTTCCTCGGCACCGTCACCCTGGCCGCCCTGGTCATCTGGCTCCGTACCTGATCTAAGAAACAGCCCTTAGTAGCGCTGCGGCTCCTCGGGGACGAGGATCCACATGGCCACGTAGACCACCCAGAGCGGTCCGGGGATGAGCGACAGCAGCAGCCAGAGGATCCGGACGAGGGTGGGGGGCAGGCCCATCTTGTCGGCGAGACCGCCGCAGACGCCGGCCAGGATTCTATGCTCTCGTGAGCGGTACATCGTTTCCTCCGTGTGGTTGCACCTATCTGGAAAACGGATGTCCAGGCTGGAGATATCCCACTAGGCACCCTGAGAAAACCCTGAGAGGGTCAGCCACTCGTGTGCCTGGGCGAGGTGTTGGCTGGTCAGGCCCTGTCTCGGATCAACATGAATGAGCAGGAAATCATCGAGACCCTGAGTGCCCCTGAGGTATTCTTCGTCCTCCAGCCATACCTGGTCGTCGAACCATACGAACGGTCTGCGGCCGACATAAGCGGCTACGTGCGGGGTTTTAAACATTTCCCCGTACAAACCCCCCTGGTCCGGTCCCATGGGAATGACGGGGAGCTCGGGCAGGCCGAGCCGGGGACCGATCCACTCGTTGGCGTGCTGCTCCCAGGTCGTCGCCCAGACCAGCTCGGCGCCGGTGACCAGGGCCAGCTCCAGCAGCCTGGTGCCGTGCCTGGCGTTGAGCTGCACGGTGTAGACCTGGTCGCCGACCGTGCACTGGTAGCGGCGGAAGTCGGGCGTGGGCCGGCTGAACGGGTTGAGCACCCCGTCCACGTCGATCAGCAGCAGCGGTCTCACCGGACCGCCCGCTGCCCCTGCGGGCTGCGGTCTCACCGGACCGCCCCCCGATGCTCCTGCGGGCTGACGCCGCGTACCCGTTTGAAGGCCGCGCTGAGCGCGAACGGGCTGCCGTAGCCGACCTGCCTGGCCACCGAGCCGACCGTCGCGTCGGGCTCGCGCAGCAGATCGGCGGCAAGAGCCAGCCGCCAGCCGGTCAGGAACGCCATGGGCGGCTCGCCGACCAGCTCGGTGAAGCGCCTGGCCAGCGAGGCCCGCGAGACGCCCACCTGCGCGGCCAGCGCGGCGACCGTCCACGGGTGTGCCGGGTTGTTGTGCAGCATCCGCATGGCCCGGCCCACCACCGGATCGCTCTGCGCCCGATACCAGGCCGGCGCCTCGTGGGTGGCGAACCACGACCGCAGCACGGAGATGAGCAGCAGGTCGAGCAGCCGGTCGAGGACCGCCTCCTGCCCCGGCTGGTCCTTGACGATCTCGGCGCCCAGCAGCGGGACGAGCGGGTCGCCCCGCTGGACCAGCAGCGTGGGCAGCGCCTCCAGCAGCCGCCTGCTCACCTCTCCCTCCATGAGGTAGGCGCCGGTGATCATCACGGTCTCGCCGTCCGCGGCGTTGCCCCAGGTGCGTACGCCCAGGTCCATGGCCTGGGCGAGCGACTCCCCGTCGACCGTGGTGCAGTGCTGGCCGGGGTGGATGACGATCTGCGGCGGCGTGGCCGGGTTGTCGGCCACCGTGTACGGCTTGGGCCCGCGAATGATCGCCACCTCTCCAGGACACAGCCGGACGACATCCCCCTCATCGGGCACCACCCACGCCTCGCCGCGCACCATCACCACCACCGTGAGCGGGGCCTCGTCCTGGATGCGCAGCGACCAGGGCGGATCCAGCAGGCAGCGGAGCATGAAGGCGCCCCTCGCCCGCGGACCGTCGAGCAGGGCGGCTAGCTGGTCCATGGGTTAGACGATCGCATATGGGATTGCGCTTCTCAACCATGGAGAGTCTCAGACTTCGGCGGCTTACTTGAGCCATGACAACTTTGGTGCTGGGCGGCACGGGCAAGACCGGCCGCCGCGTGGCGAACAGGCTCACCGTTCTCGACCACCCGTGGCGGATCGGCTCCCGCTCCGCGCGACCGCCCTTCGACTGGACAGACCGATCCACGTGGGCGCCCGCGCTGGACGGCGCCGACTCCGTGTACGTGACCTACTATCCCGACCTCGCCTTCCCCGGCGCCCTGGCAGACATCCAGGCCTTCACCTCGCTCGCCGTGGCCGGCGGCGTCGGCCGGCTGGTCCTGCTCTCCGGCCGGGGCGAGCCGATGGCCGAGGCGGCCGAGCAGGTCGTCCAGTCGTCCGGGGCCGACTGGACGATCGTGCGGTGCAGCTGGTTCATGCAGAACTTCAGCGAGGGCTACCTGCTGGATCCCGTGCTCGAAGGGGTCATCGCGCTGCCGATCGCGGACGTGCCCGAGCCGTTCGTGGACGTGGACGACATCGCAGATGTCGTGGTGGCGGCGCTGACCCAGGAGGGCCACGGCGGCAAGCTGTACGAGCTGACCGGGCCGAGGCTGCTCACGTTCACGGACGTGGCCGCCGAGCTGTCCAAGGCGACGGGCCGGGACATCGTCTACGTGCCGGTGACGGCCGAGGAGTTCGCGGCCGGGGCCCGCGAGCAAGGCGTGCCCGAGAACGAGATCGAAGGGCTGAACGGGCTGTTCGCCGAGGTCCTGGACGGCCGCAACGCGCACCTCGCCGACGGCGTCCACCAGGCGCTCGGCCGGCCCGCCCGGGACTTCACCGACTACGCCACCGCGAACAAGGCGATCTGGACCGTGCGTTGACGCCCCCTGGACCGCGCGCCACGCACCACCTGGACCGTGCGCTCAACGCACCACTTTGGCCGGATCCCAGCCGGGGCCGGGCACCGAGGCCAGCAGCAGGCGCGTGTAAGGGTGCTCGGGCTCGGCCAGCACCCGCTCGACCGGGCCCCGCTCCACGACCACCCCCCGATGCAGCACCAGCGTCTCCTCGCACAGGTGCCGGACCACGGCCAGGTCGTGGCTGACGAACAGCAGGGCCACGCCCGCGTCGCGACGTACCTGGGCCAGCAGCTCCAGGATCTGGGCCTGGATGGAGACGTCGAGCGCGGCCACGGCCTCGTCGAGCACCAGCACCGACGGCTCGACCGCGAGCGCCCTGGCGATGGCGAGGCGCTGGCGCTGGCCGCCGCTCAGCTGGTGCGGGCGCGCGCCGGCCTCGCGGCTGCCCAGGCCCACCTGATCGAGCAGTTCGGTGGCGCGGGCGGGCGGCTTGCCGTGCAGGCGGAGCGAGGTGTGCAGGCATTCGGTCGCGGTCAGCCGGGGGTCCAGCGAGAGGTAGGGGTCCTGGAAGACCATCTGGATCTCGCGCGCTCTTCGGAGCCTGGCCGCTTTGCCGCGCTCCTTCGGGCCGCGGGGGCGGCCGGCCACGGTGATCGTGCCGGAGTCGGGAGTGACCAGGCCGACGAGCATGCGGGCGATCGTGGTCTTGCCGGAGCCGGACTCGCCGACCAGCCCGAGCGAGCCGCCCGGCGCCAGCTCGAAGGAGACCTCGTCGGCGGCCACGGCGCCCTGGAAGGACTTGCTGAGCTTCTCTACGGCCAGCATCAGGCCTCCACGAGGCGGCAGGCGGCCGAGCCGCCCGCGACGGTCAGGGGCCGCGGCTGCCAGGCGTCGCAGTCGCCGGTGGCGTGCGGGCAGCGCGGCGCGAACGGGCAGCCGGTGAACGCGTCGTCGAGCGACGGCGGCCGGCCGGGAATGGGGCGGATCGGGCGCGGGTCGCCGAGCTCGGGCGTGCAGGCGAGCAGCCCGGCCGTGTACGGGTGCCGCGGGTCCGCGAACAACTCCTTGGCCGGCCGCGACTCCACCACCGCACCGGCGTACAGCACGTGCACCCGGTCGCAGTAGGCGGCGGCCAGGTGCAGGTCGTGCGTGATGAACAGCATGCCGAGCTCCCGTTCGGCCTGGATCCGGCGCAGCAGCGCGAGCGTTTCGGCTTGGGTGGTGACGTCGAGCGCGCTGGTCGCCTCGTCGGCCAGGAGCAGGGCGGGGTCGGCGGCCAGCGCGGCGGCGATGACCACGCGCTGGAGCATGCCGCCGGACAGCTCGTGCGGGTACTGCCGCACGCACCGCTCGGGGTCACGCAGGCCGACGGCGGCCAGCAGCTCCAGCGCCCGCGTACGGGCCTCCGCCTTGGACCGGCCCAGGGTGAGCACCATGCGTTCGGTGAGGAAGTCGCCGATCCGGCGTACCGGGTTGAGCGACGAGCGCGGATCCTGGTAGATCATCGACACCTGGGCGGCCCGCAGGTCCCTGAGCGCCGCCGGGCTCATCGAGAGCACGTCGTCGCCGGAGACCAGCACCCGGCCCGACACCCGCGCCCCCTGCGGCAGGAGGCGCAGCACCGCGCGGGCGATCGTGGACTTGCCCGAGCCGGACTCGCCGACCAGACCGACGACCTCGCCCTTGCCGACGCTCAGCGACACCTCGCGCAGGATCGGCCGCCGGCCGCCCGCCTCGATCGTGAGGTCCTCCACGGAGAGCAGCATCAGATTCCCCTCACGCCCATGCGGTCGGCGAGCCGTACGCCGATCACGTTGAACGACACGACCACCAGGGCGATGGCCGCGCCGGGCACCAGCACGGGCAGGAAGGCGCCCTGCACGATCGCCGGCTGCCCCTCCTTGACCATGAGGCCCCAGTCGGACGACGGCGGCTGCGCGCCGAACCCCAGGAAGCTCAGCGTGGCCAGGCTCATCAGCCCCTCGCCGAACAGCACCACGAGGTAGCCGACGATCGAGCGCCCCATGTTCGGCACCAGGTGGCGCACGCAGATCGCCAGCCCGCCCATGCCCTGCACCCGATAGGCGTCGATGTACGGCTTGCCGCATTCGGCCAGCGCGACGCTCCTGGTGTACTTGGCGATCGTCGGCGCGTAGGCCAGGCCCAGCGCGATGACCGCCGTGGTCATGCCGTTGCCGAAGACGGCCACGATCAGCACCACGAACAGCAGCCCGGGGAAGGCGTACATCACGTCGGTCACCCTGGACACCACCGCGTCGACCCAGCCCCGGTGCCAGGCGGCCAGCGTGCCCAGGGCGACGCCGAGGGCCGAGGCGATGGCGAGCAGCAGCAGCGGGCCGACCAGCGAGGTGCGGGCGCCGTAAAGGATGCGGGTGAGCAGGTCGCGGCCCGACTGGTCGGCGCCGAGCAGGTGCTCGGGCGAGACCGGCGCGAGCGAGGCGCCGAAGTCGACCGCGTCCGGCTCGAACGGCGTGACCAGCGGCGCGCACACCGCGCCGACCACGACCAGGCCGAGGAAGGCGGCGGCGAGCAGGTAGCCGAGCGGCCGGGCCGGTCGCGGCGACAGCGTGGCAACGGCGGTCATGTCCGCCTCCTTGCTCGGGGGTCGATCAGCGGCTGGACCAGCTCCACCAGCGTGGTCACCACGATGTAGGCGGTGACCATGAGCAGCAGCACCGCCTGCGTCACGGGGAAGTCGTGCGTGTTGATCGCGTTGACCAGCAGCGAGCCGATGCCGCTGAGGCCGAACGCGGTCTCCACAGTCACCGTCCCGGCCAGCATCCCGGCGGTCACCAGCCCGCACATGGTCACGATCGGGCCCAGCGCGCCGCGGAAGACGTGCCTGACCACGATCAGCCGCTCGGACAGCCCGGAGGCGCGGGCGACGGTCACGTGATCGAGTTCGCGCTGCTCGACCATGGCCTGCCTGGTGACCCGGCTGATGATCGCGAGCGCGCCGAGCGCCAGCGTCACGGCCGGCAGGGTCAGGTGCCAGAGCGAGCCGCCGCCCATGACGGGGAACCAGCCGAGCCGGACGCCGAACAGCGAGATCAGCACGGTGGCCACCACGAACGGCGGCACGGAGGTGGCGAACGTCGTGCCCGCCACCACCGCCGCGTCTGTCCGCCCGCCGCGTACCGCCGCCAGCACGCCCAGCGCGATGCCGAACACCACGAACAGCACGGCCGCGTAGGCGACCAGCCCGAGCGTGCTCGGCAACCGCGCCGCCAGCAGGTCGCCCACCTGGTCGTTGTACTGCGTGGACCGGCCCAGGTCGCCGGTCACGGCGTCGCCGAGCCAGCGCCCGAACTGGACGAGGAACGGGTCGTCCAGGTGGTACTGCGCGCGGACGGCCGCCAGGTATTCGGGCGTCAGGTTCTCCTTGCCGCCCGCCAGGAACGTCACCGGGTCGCCGGGCGCCGCGTACGACGCCCCGAAGATGACGAACGAGGTGACCAGCAGCGTCGCGACCACCCCGGTCAGCTTGCGGACCATGCTCAGCCCTTGGCCCCGAGGTCGGCGGCCCACGGGTAGCCCATGTACACCTGGGAGGCGGGCGGCCCGGTCACCTTGCCGCCGAGCACGACCGCGGACGGCACCTCGACGAGCGAGATCCACACCATGTCGGCGGTGAAGCGCCGCTGCAGCTCGATGACGTCCTTGGCGCGCTGGGCGTCGTCGGTGCCGGCCAGCGCCTTGGCGACGAGCGCGTCGTATTCGGGCGAGCTGAAGCCGACCCAGTTGTTGGCCGAGCCCGTCAGGCCGTTGTCGTAGAAGCCGATCGGGTCGGACTTGGTGATGTACCAGTCGTCGGGCACCAGGTCGACCTGGGCGCGCAGCGACTTGTCGGTGTAGAAGCTGCCGAACTCCGAAGGGGGCACGGTCTTGATCTGCGCCGTGAGCCCGATCTTCTTGGCCGCGTCGACCACCGCGTTGGCGATCACCGTACGGGTCTCGTCCCCGTTGGTGGCCACCACGATCGGCTCCTTGGGCGTTCCGGCCTCCTGGACCAGCTTCTTGGCCTCGTCGAGCGACGGCGTCTCGGGCGCGCCGGACAGCTGGTCGTAGGCCGTCTGGAAGGCCTGCTTCTCGTACGACCAGGCGCCCGCGCCCACCGGCACCTTCCACGGTCTGGCCAGCCCGGCGAACCCGGACTTGGCGATGCCCGCCCGGTCGACCGCCAGCGACAGCGCCCGGCGGATCTTCGGGTCCTTCAGCACGCCGCGGTCGGTGGGCAGCAGCACGAACACCCGCGTGGTGGGCCCGTAGGCGACGTTGACCGCCTGGTTGCCCTGCAGCGCGACCGCCGGGCCGGTGCTGGAGAGGTAGGCGCCGTCGGCCGCGCCCGTCGTCAGGCTGTTGACCAGCGCCGTGTCGCCGGCCCATTTGAAGGTCACCGTCTTGGTGAGCGGCTTGACGTCCTTGTTCCAATAGGCGTCATAGCGCTCGATGGACAGCTCGGTGCCCGACTTCCAGTCCTTCACCTGGTACGGCCCGCTGCAGGCGTCCTCGTGGCCCGGCGTGCCGTACTCCTTGCCGAGCTTGTCCACGACCTTCTGGTTCAGCACGATGCCCGCGCCGCCCGCCATGGCCTGGACGAACAGCGCGTTCGGCTTCTTGAACGCGATCGTGACCCGGCCCTCGCCGGACTTGCTGATCGACTCGACGTCCTCGAACTCGTCGGACTCGTCCATGCCCTCGCCCGAGTGCCGCTTCAGGCTCCACACGACGTCGTCGGCGGTGACCGGCGAGCCGTCGTGGAAGGTGGCGTCCTTGCGCAGGGTCATGACCATGGTCTTGGGGTCGGGCTGGTCGATCTTCTCGGCCAGCCACGGCTTGACCGTCATGTCGGGCTGCGTCTGCATGAGCCGCTCGCAGACGTTGGCCAGGACCGTGCGGTTGTCGGTGTTGCCGTCGATGTCCATGTCCAGCGTGCCCGGCTCCTCGTCGAGCAGCCAGGTGGCCGAGTCGAGCGCGCCGGTCGCCTTGGCCGTCTGGTTCACCAGCGTGAGCTTGGCCGGGTCGGGCGCCTTGGTGGTGGCGGCCGGGCCACCGCACGCGGCGGTGAGACCGATCAGCCCGGCCACAGCGAGTGTCTTCTTCACAACGTCTCTTCTCCGTGCGGTCCGTCGTAGAGGTTCCAGGGCACGCGCTCGTACTCGTGGTCGCAGGGCGTGCCGGCGGCGATCAAGTAGTCGCCCGTGGTGAGGTCGACGCAGCTCGACAGCAGGGTGGCCCACTGCTTGACAGGGGGCTGGCTCTCGTCCGGGTGGGTGCAGAGCGACTCGGGGTAGCCGAGGTGGTCGGACATGGCGTGCCGGATCAGCTTGCGCGCCTCGTCGCTGCCGGACGCGTGGCGTACGGCCCGCAGCCCGCCCTCCGCGCGCGGCACCCGGAACAGCGAGTCGGCCGAGCCGGGGCGGTAGGTGGCAGCCAGTTGGGGCGGCATGAACGCCTGGTAGTGGTTGCCGTGCACGAGCAGTCCGTCGGTGGGATACATCCAGCCGACGGCGCCGGGCGTGGTCTCCAGGTCGATCGCGAAGCCGGCGCGGTGGGTGACCAGCGCGTTGCTGGCGATGTGCGCCCGCGACTTGGTCAGCGCCTCCAGCGCCGAGTTGAGGTCGGCGCTGTCGAGGACCCGGCGCCTGATCAGCGTCTGCGGCACGCCGATCGTGTCGTCGAAGCGCCCGCCGAGCCCGTTGGCGTTGAGCGCGATGCCCGCCGAGTTGGCCCCCTGCCGCCCGACCTGGCCCGCCTCGACGTGCATGATCACGGTGGGCTTGCCCGGCTGGACCACCCTGAGCACCATGACCGTGTCGGCCACGCCGGCGCGCCAGTCCCAGTTCTGGCCCGCGTAGACGTGGCCGTCGCCGGACGCCTGCTCCATCAGGGCGAAGGAGGTGCACCCGTCCGGCTCCATGGAGTTGAACGTGGTGTCGTAGATGATCTCTCCGCGCGCGTTCAGCGCGACGATGTCGAGGAACTCGACGCCGGCGCCCTCCGCGATGCCCTCCATCTCCTCGACCAGGTCGGGGGCGAACGCCTTGCTCGGCTCCACCCAGCGCGCCGCCCGCTGCGTCACCTGTGGCCAGTCCAGGCCGCTGGAGTGGGCGAACGCCTCGGCGTAGTAGGCCAGCGCCCGGTGGATCCGCTCGCGGGCCTGCTCGCCGTACTGGCGCCCGCGTTCTCGCGGACCCCCGGCGATCTCGACGACGGGCAGGGATGTGAGGCTCAATGGTGCTCCTTGGACCGGCCGCTGCCTGTAACGTTCATTTCAGTGAGGCAACGAGTCCGTAGCGGTCGTTTCCAGGAAAGAGTAATGAGCGCTACACAGGAGTCAAGGTTCGTAATGGAAAATTCACACAGTCCGATCGAGCAGCTCAGGAGCACGGTGAAGCAGCTCTGGGACGAGCTGTCTCCCGCCGAGCGCGCCGTGTGCCAGTTCTTGATCTCCGCTGCGCCCGAGCAGATCCTCTTCTCCAGCGCGCAGGAGCTGGGCACGGCCTCCGGCACGAGCAACGCCACCGTGATCCGCACCATGCAGCGGCTCGGCTTCGGCGGGCTGCCGGGGCTGAAGCGGGCGCTCGCCGGTGAGTTCACCTCGGCCGTGGCGCCCGACGTACGCATGCGGCAGCGCATCAGCCATGTCGGCCACGACCTGTCGGCGATCTGGGACCGGGTCTTCGACGAGGCCCGCGAGCGCCTCGACCACGGCCGTCGGCTCTATGACGCGGAGGCGTTCCAGCGCGCGATCGAGGTGATGGCCCACGCGAGCTCGGTGCTCGTCTACGGCGCGGGCGCCTCCGAGCCGTCTGCACGTTACTTCGCGCTCAAGCTGGGGCGCCGTGGTCACCGGGCCCGCGCGGTCTCGGCCACCGGCTTCGCGCTGGCCGACGACCTGCTCTCGCTCCAGCACGGCGAGGCCGTGGTCATCTTCCAGCCGGGCCGCAAGCTCAGGGAGCTCACGGTGCTGATCGACCGGGCGCACGCGGTGGGCGCCGGCGTGATCCTCATCTCGGACGAGTTGGGCGGCACTTTCGCCGACCGGGTCGACGCCGTACTGGCCGCCCCTCACACGCCCACCGGCATCAGCGCCGAGCCGCTGACCGGCATCATCGTGGCCGACGCGCTGCTGCTGGCACTCGATTCGCTCGACGAGAGCCGTTCCGTCGAGCATTCCCACCAGCTGACCGCACTCCGCGAGCAACTGCTGGGCCCCCGTATCCGCTAGCCTCGCCTCGTCACTTACGCGGGTATGGGGAAGGTGTAGTCGTGATCGGCTGGCTCGAAGCGGTGGTGCTGGGGCTGATTCAGGGCCTCACGGAGTTCCTGCCGATCTCCTCAAGTGCCCATATTCGCGTGGTGTCCGCGTTCTTCGGCTGGCAGGATCCCGGCGCCGCGTTCACGGCGGTGATCCAGCTCGGCACCGAGACGGCGGTGCTGATCTACTTCAGGAAAGAGATCTGGGAGATCATCTCCACCTGGACCCGCGCCCTGTGGACGCCCGAACTGCGCAGCCACTACGCCGCCCGCATGGGCTGGTACGTGATCGTCGGATCCCTGCCCATCGGCATCCTGGGCCTGGTGTTCAAGGACCAGATCGAGACGGTCTTCCGCGACCTGCGCCTGGTGGGCACCACGCTGATCGTCTTCGGCATCATCCTCTGGTTCGCCGACTACACCGCCCGCAACAGGCTCACGCTGGAGAAGCACCTGAGCTTCACGCACGCCATCGTCTACGGCTTCGCGCAGGCCCTGGCGCTGATCCCGGGCGTCTCCCGCTCCGGTGGCACGATCACGGCGGGTCTGCTGCTCGACTATCGGCGCGAGGACGCCGCCAAATACTCCTTCCTGCTGGCCATCCCCGCGGTCCTGTCGTCGGGCCTGCTGGAGGTCGCCCAGATCGGCGGGGGCCAGGCACCCGACTGGGGGCCGACCATCCTGGCGACGGTCATCTCGTTCGTCGTCGGCTATGCGGCGGTGGCCTGGTTCCTGAAGTACATCAGCCAGCACCGCTTCACCGGGTTCGTCATCTATCGCATCCTGCTCGGGCTGTTCGTCATCCTCGCGGTCACCATCGGCTGGATCCCCGCCCAGGGCTGAGCCACTCACCGGCGTATGCGATGAGCCGCCTGGTGGGAGCTCGTACGGCGGCGGGGCAGCGCCAGGAGGACCACCCCGAGCAGCGCCCAGGCCGCCAGCACTCCTAGCGGCGTCCCCAGCGCGGCCCCGTCGAAGTAGACGGTGTTGCGCACCACCTCGCTCCCCGGTTCCACCGGCAGGAAGCGGCCGATCGCGGCGTACCACTCGGGAATGAACCGCGCCCCGATCGGGCCGCCGCTGGCCGGCAGCCCGATCGGGATGAACAGCAGCGCCGCCAGCACCATCCCCCCGATGCCGACGGTCTTGAGCAGGCCCGAGACGACCAGCCCGATGGTCAGTACGATCCCCGCCGACACCGCGACCAGCCAGCCGTATCTGCCGGGCAGGGCGCCGAGCACCACGTCCGCGAGCCAGGCATTGACCGAGGCCGCCACCAGGGCGCCCGCCACCATCACCCCGACCCGCAGAGCCACGCCGTGGCCGGGCGCGACCTTCGTGAGCAGCAGGGCCATCGCGAGGCCGGGCAGCACCAGGCTGAGCACGTAGAACATGCCGGACGTGCCGCCCACGTCACCAGCGGCGAGCGGCACCGCGTCCTCCACCCGCAGCGCCCGGCCCCGCGCCTGCTCGGCGGCTTGGAAGGCCCCGGTGATCGCGGCGGCGCCCGCGCGCCCGCCCGCGCTGGCCACCACGAGCCTGCCCTCCCGCGGGACCAGGATCGCGTCCACCTCCCGGCCGAGCAGGGCCTCGTGGGCAACGTCGACGGAGGTGTATTCCCGCAGGTCGAAGCCGCCGGGCTGCTTGTCTTCCATGGCCCTCGACAGCTGGTTCACCAGCGTGTCCGGCCCGACCACCGCGACCGGCACGCCGTGCGGCTCCGGCTCGAAGAACGTCCCGAGGAACGACCCGGAGAAGAGCATGCCGAGCAACGAGACCCCGACGAGCACGCCGATGATCTTCCTCATAGAAATTCACTGTCTGTTGACTTCATCACTGTTGAATTCATGGCCGTCGAATTCTACATAGATGAATTTCCGTAGTTGAATGGCCCCATGGCCGAAGAACGCGGAAGGCGCCCGGGCAGCCCCCCGACCAGGACGTCGATCTTGGAGGCCGCGGTCGACTCCTTCACCGCGCAGGGCTACGGGCAGACCACGATCAGGGCCGTGGCCCGCGCGGCGGGCGTCGATCCGGCGCTGGTGATGCACTTCTTCGGGAGCAAGGAGGGGCTGTTCCGCGCGGCGATCGAGCACAGCATGCCGGTCCGGCTGATGGCCGAGGCCCTCGACGGCGACCCGGAGCACATAGGCGAGCGGCTGGTGACCAGATATCTGTCGCTCTGGGAGCATCCCGCGCACGGCCCGCGGCTGACCGCCATCCTTCAGGCGGCCGCCGCCACCCCGGCCGCGGCCGACCTGGTGACGAACCTCACGCGGGTGGATCTGCTCGGGCCGCTCGCCGAGCGGCTGCCCGGCGACCACGCCGAGATCCGCGCGCTGCTCGCCGGATCGCAGCTGGTCGGCATGGCCATGTTCCGCTACGTGCTCAAGGTCGATCCGCTGGCCTCGCTGCCCGTGGACCGGGTGGCGGCCCTGGTGGCGCCCAACGTACAGCGCTATCTGACCGGCACGCTCTCGCTCGACGAGCTGACCGTCTCCGACCGATAGGTCACCAGCGTGAAGACCAGCGCCAGCAGCGCGAGCCCGGTGGCCAGCACGATCACGCCCGCCCTGCCGTACCCGTCGAGCGCCAGGCCGCCGGTGATGCCCGCCACGAACAACCCGACGTACTGCGCCGAAGACAGCAGTCCAAGACCGATCGGCACGTTGTGCGGCACGGCCGCCACGGTCCTGTACTGCTGCGCCGGCGCGACCAGCCACCCGAGCGCGCCCCAGCAGAGCGCCCACACCAGGGCGATGGGCAGGGCGAGGTTGGCGACCGGGATGAGCGCCATGAACACCGTCGAGGCGGCGATGCCGATCAGCACCATCCGCCGCGGCCCGTACAGGTCGGTGAACCGCCCGCCGACCTGGTTGCCCACGACCCCGCCGATCCCCCACGCCCACAGGACGGCGGGCAGCGGCAGGTCGAACAGCGAGCCGATATAGGTGTAGGCGGCGAACCCGGCGGCGAACATCAGCAACTGCGTCGTCAGCACCGCCAGGACCCGCCGGTCGGCCAGCGGGGCGAACCGGTCGGCCAGCCGTCCCGTGGTCTCGACCATGACGTCGGGCACCACGGCGACCACCCCGGCGAAGCCGAGGACGCCGAGCGCGACCACGAGCCAGATCGTGGCCCGCCAGCTCAACGCGGACCCGAGCCAGGTACCCAGCGGCACGCCGATCGCCGACGCGACGCTCAGGCCGCCCATCACCAGCGCGAGCGCGCGACCACGGCGTTCGGGCGAACTCAGCGCCGTGGCGACACCGGAGGCGGTCGGCGTGAACATCGCCGCCCCCGCCGCCGCGACCACGCGGGTGACCATCACCAGCGGGTACGTGGGCGCCAGCGCGGTCAACGTGTTGCCCAGCACGAACACGGCCAGCGCGATCAGCAGCACCCGCCGGCGCGACAGCCGCGCGGTCAGGGCGGCCAGCACCGGCGACAGCAACGCGTAGGCCAGCGCGAACACGGTCATCAGCTGGCCGGCCGCCGATAACGAGATATCCAGATCATGTGAAATGGGCGCCAGCAGCCCGGCGGTGACGAACATGCCGGTGCCGACGGCGAAATTCCCGAGCGCGAGAGGATAGAGCCGACTGCTCACTGAGTCTCCTTCAGTTTGATGCTCATCAAACTGGACTATCGTTGGATTGTTGTCAAACAATGCGACGGAGGTAAGGTCGGACCATGCGCCTGCTTCCCCATCCGGCCACTGCCGACATCCAGCTCACCGAGGTGTTGCGGGCGCTGTCCGATCCCATACGCATGGAGATCGTCATCCGTCTGGCCAGCCGCGGCGAGATAACGTGCACGGCGGCGGGCGACGACCTCGGCGTCCACAAGTCGACGGCCTCGCACCACTACCGAACGCTGCGCGAGGCCGGGGTGATCATGTCGAGACAGGAGGGGCGGCTGAAGTACATCAGCCTGCGGCGCGACGGCCTCGACGCCCGCTTCCCCGGCCTGCTCGACGCGATCCTTTCGGCGGCTCATGTCCCGGTCTGAGCGACGGCCCGCGTTCGACGGCCTACCGCTGCCCCAGCCTGACGGGCGGCCGGTGTCCCCGGCTGATGGACTGCCCATCCAGCAGGTCCTGCCCGAGCTGCTCAACGTGCTCGACCGCGCCGGGTCGGCCATCCTGACCTCACCGCCCGGCACGGGCAAGACCACCGTCGTCCCGCTCGCCCTGGCGGCGTCCGGGCTACGGGTGCTGGTGGCGGAGCCGCGGCGACTGGCTGTACGAGCCGCGGCCAAACGGATGGGCGTCAGCTATACGATCCGCGGCGAACGGCACACCGGCGCGAACCCCCTGGTGGAGGTCGTCACCACCGGCGTACTCCTGCAGCGGCTCCAGCGCGACCAGGAGCTTTCTGGCGTGGACGTGGTGATGCTCGACGAATGCCACGAACGCCACCTCGACGCCGACACGGCGCTCGCTTTCCTGCTCGACGTACGGGACACGCTCCGCCCCGACCTGCGCCTCCTCGCCGCCTCGGCCACCGCGGACGCCGCCCCCTGGTCCCGCCTGCTCGGCGACGCGCCGATCGTGCGCGCGTCGGGCGCGACACACCCTGTCGAGATCGTGTGGACGCCACCGGTACGCCCGGTCGCCCCGCCGCACGGCCTCCGGGTCGACCCCGCGCTGCTCTCGCACGTGGCCCAGGTCGTACGGCAGGCGCTGGCCGAACGGGAGGGCGACATCCTGTGCTTCCTGCCCGGCACGGGCGAGATCGCCAGGGTGGCCGCCCAGCTCGGCAGTGGGCTCTCGGGTGGTGTCGAGGTGCTTCAGGTGCATGGGCAGGCGCCGGCCCGGGTCCAAGACGCGGTGCTGTCGCCCGGGTCGGCGCGCAGGGTGGTGCTGGCCACGTCGGTGGCGGAGTCGAGCCTGACCGTGCCGGGGGTGCGGGTGGTGGTGGACTCGGGCCTGGCCAGGGAGCCGCGCACCGACCACGCCCGGGGCCTCGGCTCGCTCACCACCGTACGGGTCTCGAAGGCATCGGCCGACCAGCGCGCCGGCCGGGCCGGGCGGGAGGCTCCCGGCACGGTGTACCGGTGCTGGACGGCGGCGGAGCACGAGCGGCTCGCCGACCACGCACGGCCGGAGATCGCTTTGGCGGACCTCACGGGGTTCGCACTGCAGGCCGCCTGCTGGGGCGACCCGGACGCCTCAGGCCTCGCCCTGCTCGACCCACCACCACCTGCCGCGATGACCGCCGCCACCCGCACCCTCCACACCCTGGGCGCCCTGGAACCAGCCCCCGGCACCACCACGCCCTGGTACGGGTCGGACGACGGCACCGACCATGTGACCGGCGACAGCACCGGCCAGGTAACCGGTGGTGGCACCGACCGGGTGATGTGGCGAGTGACCGCGCGGGGGCGACGGATGGCACTGGTCGGCGTGCACCCGCGCCTGGCCAGAGCGCTCCTCGACCTCGGACCGCGCGCCGCCGAGGTGGTGGCGCTCCTGTCCGACCAGCTCCCCCGCGACGCGGGTGACGACCTCGTGGAGATCTGGCGCTCGGCCCGCCATGGCCGCGACGGCTTCACAGCCCGCTGGCGCCAGGAGGTCCGCCGCCTCACAAGAAGCACCCCACCCCAGGACCGGGGACCCGCGTCACCGGCCAGACGGGAGATGACCGACGACGCCGTGGCCGGGCTGGCGGTGGCGTTGGCGTTTCCTGAGCGGGTGGCGCGGCGGCGGGGCGGTGGATACCTGATGGCGTCCGGCACCCAGGCGCAGTTGGCCGAGGGGTCGCGGCTCGGCGAGGCGAAGTGGCTGGCCGTGGCGGTGGCCGACCGTCCGACCGGCTCGGCGTCAGCCCGGATCCGTCAGGCCGTGGTGATCGATGAGGAGACCGCCAGGCTGGCGTTCCCGGTGACCACCGAGGAGGAGATCGCCTGGCGCACCCCGCCGGGCGAGCGCCGCGGCGACGTGTCCGCCCGCGTCGTCGAGCGGCTGGGCGCGATCGAGCTCTCCGCAACCCCGCTCAAGAACGCCGACATACGCGAGGCCATCCTGTACGGCCTGCGCACCGAGGACGTACTGACCTGGACCAAGGAGGCCACCGCCCTCAGGGACCGCCTGGCGTTCTGCCATCGCGAACTCGGCGACCCGTGGCTCCCGATGGACGACCTGGCGGAGATCGCCGAACGCTGGCTGGAGCCGGAGCTGTCCCGCGCTCGCCGCCGAGCCGACCTGGAGCGCATCGACGTGGCCACCGCCCTGAAGCGGCTGATCCCATGGAGCCGGCGGCTGGACGAGGTGGCGCCCGAGCGCGTCGCGGTGCCCAGCGGCTCCCGCGTCCGCGTGGACTATTCGGGCGGGCAACCGGTGCTGGCGGTCAAGCTGCAGGAGCTGTTCGGCTGGACGGAGACGCCGAAGGTCGCGGGCGTACCGCTCCTCGTACACCTGCTCTCCCCCGCCGGACGCCCGGTGGCGGTCACCGCTGACCTTGCGTCGTTCTGGCGCGAGGGCTACCGTGCGGTCCGCGCGGAACTACGCGGCCGCTACCCCCGGCACCCCTGGCCGGAGGATCCGCTGACCGCGGCCCCCACCCGCCGCGCGAATCCGAGATGACCCCCGCGGCCGAACGGGAGCCGAGATGACCGATGACCGGCTGCTTGAGGCGGCGCGCAACAACGCCGAGTGGTGCGACGCGGTGTGCCGCTCGCACGGGTCCCTCGGCACGTTCAGCGCGCTGAGCTGGACCAACGCCGGCGTCACCCCGACCTACTATCCCGATGCCGTCACCCTCTCCCCCGAGGCGACGTGGGCCGACCTGCTGGCCGGGGTCGAGGGCAAGCGGAGCGCCTCGGTCAAGGACAGCTTCGCGCTGCTCCAGCCGCCACCCGGGTGGAACCTGCTGTTCGAGGCCAAGTGGATCCACCGCCCGGCCCCCACGACGACCGGCGAGGCCATCGCCCCGGCGGCGACCGGGGATCTCATCGCCTGGGAGGCGGTCCGCGACGCGGGCACGCTCCGTGACTGGGAGCGCGCCTGTTTTCCGGCGGATGACACGGATCTGTTCCGGCCGCCGCTGCTGAGCGAGGTCACCGTGCTGGCGGGCCGGATCGGCGGCGACATCGTGTGCGGGTCCGCGCTCAACGCGAGCGGCAGTGTGGTGGGCGTCTCGAACGTGTTCGCCTTGGGCTGCGACCTGGACGCCGCCTGGTCGGGCACAGTGGCGCTGGCGGCCGAGCTGTTCCCCGGCCGCCCACTGGTCGGCTACGAGACCGACCCGGCCCCCGCGTCCCGGCACGGCTTCACCCCGATCGGCCCGCTCCGGGTATGGCTGAAGGCGTGACCCAGACGCGCCGCAACCCCGCAGACGACCTCACAGTACGTCGTCCATGGTCGGGTTCGTCAGTACCTCGACCGTCTCCGACCCCACCCCCACATCCTTGAACCCGCTGGACGTGGCGACACAGACCACCGGCCCGTCGAAGTCCCGCCCCAGCTTGCGGTAGGCGGCCAGCCCCGCCGCCCCCGACAGCTCCTGCCACAGCCCCTGCCGGGCCAGCGCCCGCTGGGCCGCCCGCATCTCCTCGTCGGTGACCAGCAGCGCCTCGCCGTCGCTGTCGCGCACCGCCCGTACGCCCCGGTGGCCGCCCACCGAACCGCCGATGCCGTACGCGTCCGTGTGCCCGAGCGAGACGATCGCGGCCGGCGCCCCCGTGGCGACGGCCCGCGCGTGGGGACCGCCCGCGGCGGCCTCGCAGGAGAACATGCGCGGCGTCGTACCCGCCAGCCCGAGCCGGCGCAGCTCGGTGAACCCCTTCCAGACTCCGTAGAGCAGCTCCGCGTAGCCCGTCGGCGCGAACACCGCCGCCGGCACCCGGCCGAGCTGCAGGAACAACTCGTACGCGATCGTCTTGTAGCCCTCGGCCCCGAACGGGTGCCCGGTGTGGGTGACGGTCAGGTTGCTGACCGGGTGGTAGCCGAGCCGGTCCACGATCTCGCGCATCAGCGGCCAGCGCGCCTCGACCGGCACAGCGAGCACCTTGCCCCCGTACGCGCGAACGAGCGAATGGACGGCGGGCGGCGCGTCGGCCGAGGCGAGCACGATGGCGGGCAGTCCGGCGCGGGCGGCGTACGCGGCGGCCGAGGCGCCGTGGTTGCCCGACGAGGCCACCACCACGCCCGGCGCCCCCGCGCCCACTGCCGCGCTTACCGCGACCCGGTTGAGCCGGTCCTTGTGCGACCAGGTGGGGTTGCGTGACTCGTCCTTGACGTACACGCCTTCCAGCGGGATCAGCGGCGTGCCGCCCTCGCCCAGCGTGGGCGCGTGCAGCGGCGGCAGCAGCGGCGACCAGCGCGCGAGGTCGGGCCCCGGCTCCTGCTCGAACAGGGTCGCGCTGACCCGCGCGTAGTCGTAGTCGACCTCGACCGGATAGGCCAATGACGTGGTGCTCGTCCTGGGGCAGCCGCGGGTCAGCGGCGGCCACAGCGGATACGTGATCGAGGGGTCGCCCAGGGAGCGCTGGCCGGTGGCCAGAGATGGTCCGTTCACGCGGACCAAGCGTAGACGCGCTATCATTGTGATATCACTTCGATAGCAAGGAGTCGGGATGGAACGATACGCCTTCCGCCTGAACGGTTTCCTGGTCCTCCTCGTCCTGCTGGTGCTCGCCGCCGTGGCGGCCATCGGCTCGCCGGAGGTTCTGGGCATCGGGTGGATCGTCCTCTTCGCACTGGTCGCCAGCGGGTTCACCGTGGTCAACCCGAACGAGGCGAAGGTGGTGCAGTTCTTCGGCCGCTACATCGGCACGGTCGAGGACGCGGGCTTACAGTGGGTGCTGCCGTTCACCAACAAGACCACGATCACGCTCAGGGTCCGCAACTTCGAGACGGCCAAGCTCAAGGTCAACGACGCCGACGGCAACCCTGTCGAGATCGCCGCGGTGGTCGTCTACAAGGTGGACGACGCGGCCAAGGCCAAGTTCTCGGTGGATGACTATGAGGACTACGTCGAGATTCAGTCGGAGGCGGCCGTGCGCCACCTGGCCACCACGCACCCCTACGACTCGCACGAAGCCGGTCGCACCAGCCTGCGCGACGGCACGGAGGTGGCCGCCGAGCTCACCGCCGAGCTGCGCGAGCGCACCGAGCTGGCCGGGATCGAAGTGCTGGAGGCGCGCATCACGCACCTCGCCTACGCTCCCGAGATCGCCCAGGCCATGCTGGTCCGCCAGCAGGCCGCGCAGGTCGTGGCGGCGCGTACCCGAATCGTCGAAGGCGCTGTGGGCATGGTCCAGCTCGCGCTCGATAGGCTGGCCGCCGAGCAGGTGGTGGAGCTGGACGAGGAGCGTAAAGCGCAGATGGTCTCCAACCTCTTGGTCGTCCTCTGCGGCGACCGGGCGATCCAGCCGGTGGTGAACACCGGCAGCCTGTATGCCTGAGCGCAAGAAGCTCCTGCTGCGCCTTGATCCGGCCGTCTACGACGCCCTCGCCAAGTGGGCGGCCGACGATCTCCGCAGCGTCAACGCGCAGATCGAGTACGCGTTGCGGCTCGCGCTGAAGCAGGCCGGCCGGGAGCCTCGCAACGAAGGGTGAAAAGCCGCACACTTTAAGCATGTTGTGGACAGGCAGGTCCGCCATCGAGATCGCGACGGCCGTACGTCGGGGTGAGGTCACCGCCGCGGCCATCGTCGAGGAACACCTTCACGCGATCGCCGAGCGCGATCCAGGAGTCGGGGCGTTCCGGCTGGTCAGAGAGCGGGCCCTGGACGAGGCGCGGGCCGTGCAGGAGCGCCGCGACCTGGCCGACCTGCCGCTGGCGGGCGTACCCGTCGCGGTGAAGGACAACCTGGAGGTCGCGGGCGAGGCCACCCGCGGCGGATCCGCCGCGACGGCGGACACGCCCGCGCCCAAGGACCACGAGACGGTCGGCCGGCTGCGCGCGGCCGGCGCGGTGATCGTCGGCCTGACGAACCTGCCCGAGCTGGGCCTGGTCGCCTTCGGCGACAGCGCCTACGGCACCGTGCGCAACCCCTGGAACCTGGCCCGTACGGCCGGCGGCTCGTCGGCGGGCAGCGCCGCGGCGGTGTCGGCCGGGATGGTGCCGCTGGCGCTGGGCAACGACGGGATGGGCTCGCTGCGCATTCCCGGGGCATGCTGCGGGGTGTTCGCCATCAAGCCGGGCACGGGTCTCGTACCACCGCCGACGGAGACCTGGGGCGGCCTCACCGAGAACGGCCCGCTGGCCAGGAACGTGCCCGACCTGGCGCTGATGCTCTCCGTCCTGGCCGCCGACGAGGGCCTGGCCGAGTCCTGGCGCGGCGGCGAGCGGATCGAGCCCCGGCCGCGCATGCTCCGCTCGGTCTGGGCGGATGACGACGACGAGGTATGGGCGCCCCGGCCGCCGCACGAGACCCCGGAGCCCTTCGACCTGCGCGTGGCCTACGCCCCGCAGCCGCTGCCGGTGGGCCTGCCGATGGACCGCGAGTTCCAGGCGGCGGTACGCGCGGCGGCCGAGACCCTCAGGGTCGCCGGGCACACGGTCGTCGAGCACGAGCAACGCCTGCCGGCCGCCCTCGGCCCCGCCACGATCGCCACCTGGCTGACCCGCGCTTCCGGAGCGGCCACCGGCCTCGACCGCACGCGCCTGGAACCGCGCACCCGCGCGCTGGCCCGCGCGGGCCGGGTGCTCCACGCGCTCAGACTGGACGGCGAGCGGGGCCGCGCCCGCTGGCACGGTTACGGCGCCGACCAGTGGTTCGGTGACGCCGACGTGCTCATCACGCCGACACTGGCCCGGATTCCGCCGAAAGCCGACCGCTGGGGCGAGCGCGGGCTCGCGCGCAACCTGCTGGCCAACGTCAGGTACGCACCAGCCACCGGCGCCTGGAACATGTGCGGCTGGCCCGCGCTCACCGTCCCCATCGCCACCCACTCCAGCGGCCTGCCGATCGGCGTCCAGCTCATCGCCCCACCCGGCGGCGAGCCGCAACTCCTCGGCCTGGCCGCCCAGCTGTCGGCCGCCCACCCGCCGGTCCGGCCGCGCGGCTTCTCAAGCTGACGTCCGATTCAGGGGAAGTCGGGCAGTCGGCGGCGGGCGTGGTCGATGAACGCTCGCGCGGCAGGCCCCGACGGCCCCGTGGCCCGCCAGATGAGCGCCATCCGGCCGCGCAGCCGCGGCTCGGTGATCTCCAGTACGTGCAGGTCGTCCTTCGCGACGGTGACCGCCGACTCGGGCAGTACGGCCAGGCCGAGCCCTTTGGCGGCGAGCTGCCCCAGCACGTACGGCTCGCTGGCCTCGAAGGCGACATGCGGCGTAAACCCGGCGGCGGCGCACGCCTCGTCGAGCGCGGCCCGCAGACCGGTGCCGCGCGGCAGGCAGATCAGCGCCCGATCCGCCAGCTCCCGCAACGTGATGACGGGCATCCCCGCCGAACCCTGAGCCGCCAAGTCGTGAGTGAGCCCGACGGCGGCCACCAAAGCCTGGTCGATCACCACCTGCGCGTCCAGCCCCGCCGGCACGCTCGATCCGATGCCGATGAGCCCGAGGTCCATCCGCCCCGCCCGCACCGCCTCGATCAAGCTCTCCGGATCGGACTCCTGCAACGAGATCTCCACGGACGGATGCCGGTCGTGGAAGTCGGCCAGCAGCCCCGGCAGGTCGAGCACGGAGGGCGCCGAGACGGTGCCCATCACGACGTGCCCGCGCAACAGCCCGGTCATCTCGTCGACGACCAGCCGGGCGGCGGCGACCGCCGCGAGGGCGGCGCGCGCGTACGGCAGCACCGCCTCCCCCACCTTGGTGAGGCGCACCTGCCGCGCCGAGCGGTCGAACAGCGGCTGGCCCAGCTCCCGCTCCAGCTGCCGGATCTGCGCGCTCACCCCGGGCTGGGCCACATGGAGCCGCGCCGCGGCCCGGGTGAAGCCGGCCTCCTCGGTCACTGCCACGAAGTACTCAAGCTGCCGGAGCTCCATAACAAATCATGCTAGCAGTCAGGCAATCCATCTCTTTGACTTCTGGATGAGCCGGACACAAGCTGAATCGCATGGACATGCTGAAGTGCCCGGTGTTCCGACCGGGTGATGAGGGATATGACGACGAGCGGGCCGGTTTCCAGGCTCTCGCCCGGCACCGGCCGGACGTGATCGTCGGCGCGACGGACGCCACCGACGTACGCGCGGCCGTGGCCATGGCCGCGGCGGACGGGCTGCCGGTGGCCGTGCAGGCCACCGGGCACGGCATGCCGATGGCGGCCGACGGCGGCCTGCTCATCAGCACCCGCAGGATGACCGGCGTACGGGTGGATCCCGAGACCGCGACGGCCAGGATCGAGGCGGGCGTGCGCTGGTCGCGGGTCATCGAGGAGGCGGCCCGCCACGGGCTGGCCCCGCTGTCCGGCTCGGCCCCGTCCGTCGGCGCCGTGTCCTACACGCTCGGCGGCGGGCTCGGGCTCATGGCGCGCCGTTATGGCTACGCCGTCGACCAGGTACGCGCCGTCGAAGTGGTCACCGCCGACGGCGTACTCAGGGAGGTGACGGCCGCGACGGAGCCGGACCTGTTCTGGGCGCTGCTCGGCGGGCGCGGCAACTTCGGCGTGGTCACGGCGCTGGAGATCGGCCTGGTCCCGGTGACCGGTCTGTACGGGGGCGGCCTGTTCTTCGATCTCGCCACCGACGTGGTGAAGCGCTGGGCCGAGTGGACACGGGACCTGCCCGAGGAGATGACCTCGTCCATCGCGGTGATCCCGTTCCCCGACGCCCCGCAGGTGCCCGAGGTGTTCCGCGGCCGCCGCGTCGGCCACGTGCGGATCGCGTACACGGGCGGCCCGGAGGAGGGCGAGCGCCTGCTGGAGCCGCTGCGCGCGATCGGGCCCCGGCTCGTGGACTCGGTGAAGGAGCTGCCGTACACCGAGTCGGGCAGCATCCACAACGACCCGGCCGAGCCGATGGCCTACTACGCCACCCACTCGCTGCTGCGCGAGCTGCCCGCGCGGGCCGTGGACGCGCTGCTGGAGGCCGAGCGCGCCATCCTGGAGATCAGGCACCTGGGTGGCGCGCTGGACAAGCCGGGCCTCGGGCCCGTAGTCAACCGCGACGCCCAGTATCAGGTCGGCGTCCTGTCCCGGCTCGCGCCGGGCGGCGACCCCGGCGAGGTGCGCCCGCTCCACGACGGGGTCCGCGAGGCGCTGTCGCCGTGGGACACCGGAGGCCGCGGCCTCAACTTCCTGTACGGCGAGAACACCGCGCCCGACCAGGTCCGCCTGGCCTACGACCCGGACGACTACCGGCGGCTGGCCGCGCTGAAGACCGTGTGGGATGCCGGCAACCTGTTCCGGCTCAACGCCAACATCCCACCGGCCTGACGGTCAGACCCCCATCGGGTGCCAGACCGTCTTCGTCTCCAGGAAACGCGTCATGCGGGTGAGGGCCGGGGCCGCCCGCCAGTCCTCGTCCGGCGACGGGCGCAGGACCCGCTTGAGGTTCTCCGCCGCCGCCTGCTCGCAGGTCAGCGCCAGCTCGGCGTCGGACACACCGGTCAGGTCCAGCCCGTTGACGTCCATGTGGGCCGCCAGCCAGGGCGCGAGCTCCCGCTGATGACCCGTGAGGACGTTGACGACGCCGCCCGGCAGGTCCGAGGTGGCCAGCACCTCCGCCAGGGTGATGGACGGCAGCGGCGTCCGCTCGGAGGCGATCACGACGCACGTGTTGCCCGTCACGATCACCGGCGCGATCACCGAGATCAGCCCCACCAGCGGGTCCTCGGGCGCGACGACGGCGACGACCCCCGTGGGCTCCGGCGAGGAGAGGTTGAAGTACGGGCCGGCGACCGGGTTGGCCGTGCCGTGCACGGAGGCGATCTTGTCCGACCAGCCCGCGTACCAGACCAGCCGGTCGACCGTGGCGTCCACGGCCTCCAGCGCCGCCTTCTTGCCGCCGCCCAGCTCCTCGGCGAACTGCGCGCGGCGGCCCTCCAGCATCTCGGCGATCCGGTAGAGGATCTGGCCCCGGTTGTAGGCCGTGGCGCCCGACCAGCCGGGGAACGCCTTGCGCGCCGCCACCACGGCGTCACGGACGTCCTTGCGGGAGGCCCGCGAGGCGTTGGCGAGGAAGTCGCCCTTGGGCGAGGTCACGGCGTAGGACCTCCCGCTCTCGGAGCGCGGGAACGCCCCGCCGATGTACAGCTTGTACGTCTTGCGAACGGCCAACCTACTCATCGCCGCGCCCCCTCCGCATGGTCTCCTCCGACATCTCGACCGGCACGAAGACCTGGCCGCACCGGCTCACCCCGCAGCGGTGGGCGTACCAGCCGGTGCGTACGGGCCTTCCGGCGCGGGCGAAAGCGTGGCCGCGCGTGGCCTGCGCCCGCCGTCCACCCCGGCGGGAACGGCGGTGCTCACACATCAAGGTAGGCCTCCAACCCGAGCAGCCCGCCCTCTCGGCCGTATCCGGACTCCTTGTACCCGCCGAACGGCGCGGCCGGGTCGAACCTGTTGAACGTGTTGGCCCAGACCACTCCGGCCCTGAGCTTGTCGGCCATCCACAGGATGCGCGAGCCCTTCTCCGTCCAGATCCCGGCCGACAGCCCGTACGGCGTGTTGTTGGCCTTCTCCACGGCCTCGGCCGGGGTGCGGAACGTCAGCACCGACAGCACCGGGCCGAAGACCTCCTCCCGGGCGATGCGGTGCGACTGGGCCACGCCGGTGAAGACGGTCGGCGGGAACCAGAAGCCCTTGTCGGGCAGTTCGCAGGCGGGCGACCAGCGCTCGGCCCCCTCCTGCTCGCCGAGGTCGCTGAGCGAGCGGATCTTCGCCAGCTGCTCGGCCGAGTTGATCGCGCCGATGTCGGTGTTCTTGTCGAGCGGGTCGCCCAGGCGCAGCGTGCCGAGGCGCCGCTTGAGCGCCGTCAGCAGCTCGTCCTGGATCGACTCCTGCACCAGCAGCCGGGAGCCCGCGCAGCACACGTGCCCCTGGTTGAAGAAGATGCCGTTGACCACGCCCTCGACGGCCTGGTCGAGCGCGGCGTCGTCGAAGACGATGTTCGCGGCCTTGCCGCCCAGCTCCAGCGTGAGCTTCTTGCCGGTGCCCGCGACGGTCCGGGCGATGATCCGGCCGACCTCGGTGGAGCCGGTGAAGGCCACCTTGTTCACGTCGGGGTGGGCGACCACGGCGGCGCCGGTCTCACCCGCTCCGGTGACGATGTTGACGACACCGGGCGGCAGGTCGGCCTGCTGGCAGATCTCCGCGAACAGCAGCGCCGTCAGCGGCGTGGTCTCGGCCGGCTTCAGCACCACCGTGTTGCCGCAGGCCAGCGCGGGGGCGATCTTCCAGGCCAGCATGAGCAGGGGGAAGTTCCACGGGATGACCTGCCCGGCGACGCCGAGCGGCCGGGGGTCCGCGCCGAACCCGGCGTACTCCAGCTTGTCGGCCCAGCCGGCGTAGTAGAAGAAGTGCGCGGCGACGAGCGGCAGGTCCACGTCACGCGACTCGCGGATGGGCTTGCCGTTGTCGAGCGACTCCAGCACGGCCAGCTCGCGGGCGCGTTCCTGGATGATGCGGGCGATCCTGAACAGGTATTTGGCCCGTTCGGTGCCCGGCATCGCGCTCCAGACCCCGAACGCCTTGCGCGCGGCCTGTACGGCCCGGTCGACGTCGTCGGAGGAGGCCGTGGCGACCTCCGCCAGCTTCTCCTCCGTCGCCGGGTTGATCGTCTTGAAGGCGGAGCCAGAGCCGTCCACGAACTCGCCATTGATGAACAGCCCGTACGACGGCTTCAGATCGACGATGTCGCGCGACTCGGGCGCCGGTGCGTATGCGAAGGTCGCCATCATCAGTCCAGGGTGAAGTAGTCGGGGCCCGCGTAACGGCCGGTGGTCAGCTTCTGGCGCTGCATCAGCAGGTCGTTCAGCAGCGACGACGCACCCAGCCTGAACCAGTCGGGCGACAGCCAGTCCTCGCCGGCGGTCTCGTTGACCAGCACGAGGTTCTTGATGGCGTCCTTGGTGGTGCGGATGCCGCCGGCCGGCTTCACGCCGACCTGCCGGCCCGTCTCGTCGCGGAAGTCGCGCACCGCCTCCAGCATGATCATCGTCACCGGCGGCGTGGCGGCCGGGGCCACCTTCCCGGTGGAGGTCTTGATGAAGTCGGCGCCGGCCAGCATCGCCAACCAGGACGCGCGCCGTACGTTGTCGTAGGTCGACAGCTCGCCGGTCTCCAGGATCACCTTCAGATGGGCGGAGCCGCAGGCGGCCTTCACCGCGACGATCTCCTCGTACACCTTGAGATAGTCGCCGGACAGGAACGCGCCGCGGTCGATCACCATGTCGATCTCGTCGGCGCCCGCGGCGACGGCGAGCGCGGTGTCGCTCACCTTGACCTCCAGCGAGGTGCGTCCGCTCGGGAAGGCGGTCGCCACCGAGGCGACCTTCACCCCCGAGCCGCGCAGCGCGCCGGCGGCCACGGCCACCAGGTCGGGATAGACGCAGACGGCCGCCACCCGGGGCGCTCCCTCGCCGGGGTGCCTCGCCTTGGTGCACATCGCACGGACCTTGCCGTGCGTGTCCGCGCCCTCGAGCGTGGTGAGGTCGACCATCGAGATGGCCAGGTCGATCGCCATGGCCTTGGCGCTGGTCTTGATGGAGCGGGTGCCGAGCATCGCCGCTCGCTGGTCCGCGCCGACCCGGTCGACACCGGGCAGGCCGTGCAGGAATGCTCGCAGCGTCGCGCCGGACGAGCCGACGTCGGCGAGCGAGGTAGTCACAGTTGACACCTCCACAGGATCGCCGACCAGGTGGGCTACGTCCAAACCGGATCTCTAAGGCGGCATCGGCGCGCCTCCTAGGTACTCCCTGGCCTGGAGTTTCCCGGGAGATAGGGCATCCGCCCGATGTGGCGGTAGGGGCCTTAGCCCGAACCTTAAGAGTGTCAGCAAGACACAAGAAGGAGACACACCACCATGAGTCCCGAGATCGAATACCAGATCATGAAGAGCCACGTCAACGAGCTGCGCCAGGCCGCCGCGCGACACCGTCAGGTACGCGAGGCACTGGAGGGCAACAAGTCCGAGCGCCGCTCGCTGTTCGGCAAGCGCCGCTCCTCATGACCGCCCCACAAGCGCCCGGCCGCACCCTCCCTCGCGGCCGGGCCACCATCCCTCCCTAGCACCGCCTTCCCTCCATCGGGCTCCCCCGGAGGGGACATCCCTCGCAGGGACCCCGACCACGACGGACCGTCACACGGGATCGGGACGGTCGGTGTGACGAACCCCCGGGAACCCCATTTGCGGCCACCGCCCCATCGGGCCAAGGCCGCTCGTCAATCTGCCCTAAATGCGTCGAAAGCGGCTGGTGAGGCATGACATGCTGGACGACATGCTGGGACGTTCGGTAAGTCCCGTCTTCGTGGGGCGGGAAGAGGAGCTCACGGCCCTCTCTCAAGCCTTCGACGAGGCCCGGAAGGGCACCGCGACAGCCGTGCTGGTCGGCGGGGAGGCGGGAGTCGGCAAGACCCGGCTGGTACAGCGGTTCGCCGAGCAGGCGGCGCGGAGCGGCGCTCATGTGCTGTACGGCGGGTGCGTCGAACTCTCCACGGAGGGCCTGGCCTACGCGCCGTTCACGGCTGCCCTGAGGCAGCTGGTCAGGGAGCAGGGCACCACCCAGATCGCCGCGCTGCTGCCGGGCGGCGCCGAACGCGACCTGGCCCGGCTGCTCCCCGAGTTCGGCGAGCCCAGCGGTGACGGCGAGACCGACACAGGGCGGGCCCGGCTGTTCGAGCAGTTCCTGACGCTCCTCCAACGGCTGGCCGGCAACCGGCCGACGATCCTGCTCATCGAGGACATCCACTGGGCCGACCGGTCCAGCCGCGACCTGATCGCCTTCCTCAGCCGCAACCTCGGCACCGCGCAGATATTGATCGTCATGACCTACCGCTCCGACGACCTGCACCGGCAGCATCCGCTCCGGCCGGTGCTCGCCGAGCTGGGCAGGGTCAACAGCGTGCTCAGGCTCGACCTGCCCCGCCTGTCCAGGGACGAGGTCGCCCTGCAGATGGCCGGGATCCTCGGCATCGACCCCGACTACCCCAAGGTGGAGAAGGTCTACGAGCGCAGCGAGGGCATCCCGCTGTTCGTCGAGGCCCTGCTGGACTGCGGCGAGGACTGCGCGTTCCCCGAGTCGATGCAGGACCTGATACTCGGCTCGGTCGAGCGGCTGCCCGAGGAGACCCAGCGCGTGCTGCGCATCGCCGCCGCGGGCGGCATCAGGGTCGGCCACGCCCTGCTCGCCGCGGTCAGCGGCCTGTCCGACCTGGAGCTGGAGGCCGCGCTGCGGTCGGCCATCGCCGGGAACGTGCTGCAGATCGCCGACAACCGCGCCTACGTCTTCCGGCACTCCCTCATCCGCGAGGCCGTACACGACGAGTTGCTGCCCGGCGAGCATCAACGGCTGCACTCGCGCTACGCCGAGGAGATCTCCCGCGACCGCAAGCTGGTGCCACCGGGCCGGGCCGCCGTGGAGCTGGCCCACCACTGGTACGGCGCGCGCAACGACCTCTGGGCACTCATCTCGGCCTGGGACGCGGCACAGAAGTCGTTCGGGGCCTTCGCGTACACCGAGGCGATCCCGCTGCTCGAACGCGTACTCATGCTGTGGGACCGGGTGCCGGACGCGGCCGAGCGCATCGGCGCCGACCACACGGCGGTGCTCGAACGGGCCAGCGAGGCCGCCCTCGCGGGCGGCGAGCTCGACCGGGGCATCAAGTTCGTCAAGGCGGCCCTGGCGCAGCTCGACGAGACCCGGGAGCCGGCCCGGGTCGCCACGCTGATCGTGCGCTGGGCCAACCTCAAGATCTACAAGGGCAAGACGGGCGTCGTCGACGACTTCCAGCACGCACTGCGTCTGGTGCCCGAGCCGACCCTGGCCCGCGCGAGCGTCATCATGCCGATGAGCCAGCACCTGATGCTCCGTGGCGACGTCAAGGAGGGCACCCGGCTCATCGAGGAGGGCCTGCGCCTGAGCCGGGATCTCGGCGACAAGTGCCTCGAAGGAGACCTCCTGCTGAACCTGGCGCTCGGCCACTCCATCGACGGTGACACAGAGGCGACGCTGGCCACCAACCTGCGCGCGCTGGAAATGGGCCGTCAGGAGAGCTCGGGACGGCTCATCACGCGGGCGATCGGCAACAACATCGACGCGCTGAGCGACCTGGGACGCTCCGAGGAAGCCCTCGCGCTGGCCGACGAGGGCTGGCAGCTGGCCAAGCAGTACGGCCGGATGCGGCTCAACGGGCTGTTCATCCTGCTCAACAGGGCCGAGGCGCTGGAGGCCATCGGCCGCTGGGACGAGGCCCTCGAGGCCATCGGGCAGGCACTCAGTCTCGGCCCCGTGCTGCGCACCCACAACCACCTGCTCCGCGTACGCGCCGACATCGCGCTGGGCAGGGGCGAACTCGCGGTCGTCGAAGGCATCCTGGCGGAGCTGGGCGTGCTCAAGGAGCGGCCCGAGGAGTTCTTGCAGGACATCACCAACAGCACCCGGCTGCGGATCGGCTGGCACCTGTTCAAGGGCGAGTCGCTGGCCGCGCTGGCCGTGACCGAGCGCATCCTGTCGTTGTCGTCGCAGTCCCCGTCGTCGCAGTCCCCCAAAGCCATGCTGGGCTGGCGGCGGCTGGCCCTGCTCACCCTGGTCTGCGACACCGCCGAGGACGCCGAGCCCGACCGGGTCCGCGCGGTGCGCGAGCAGGCCGCCAAGGTGGCCGCGAGCCTCAAGGTCAGCGGGCCGGTGGCGGAGGCGTACAAACTGACGTACTCGCGCGACTTCGACGCGGCCGCGGCCGCCTGGGAGCGTCTCAAGCGCCCGCACAACCAGGCCAAGGCCCTCGTCAGAGCGGCCACCGTGGTGGCGCGGTCGGGCGACAGGGAGGGCGCGGCGACCCGGCTCGCCGTGGCCGCGCCGCTGGCCGCCGCGCTGCGGGCGACGCCGCTGATCGACGAGATCGAGGCACTCTCCCGGCGGGTCGGCGTCGTCCAGCAGCAGGCGACCGTCCCCGAGCTGCTCACGCCGCGCGAGACGGAGGTGCTGCGGCTGGTGGCGCTGGGCCGTACGAACCGGGACATCGCCGCCGAGCTGTTCATCTCGGCCAAGACGGTCAGCGTGCACGTGTCCAACATCCTGGCCAAACTGGGCGTGACCACCCGCGGCGAGGCAGCGGCGGCCGCACACCGCCTCTCCCTGCTGTCTCGGTAGAAGCGAGCCTCCCCCGGCCGGGGCGTCTTAGGAGGCCAGGTCGCGGCGGAGGAACTCGGCGGTGTGGGAGCCGGTCGCCGCCAGCAGATCGCGCGGCGTGCCCTCGAAGAGCACCTGACCCCCCTGCCCGCCACCCTCGGGCCCGAGGTCGATGACCCAGTCGGCGTTCTTGACCACGTCCAGGTTGTGCTCGATGACCACGACCGAGTTCCCGGCGTCGACGAGCCGGTCCATGATGTCGAGCAGCCGCTTCACGTCCGACATGTGCAGCCCGGTGGTCGGTTCGTCCAGGACGTACACGGTGCCGCTCTTGTGCAGCTCAGTGGCCAGCTTGATGCGCTGGCACTCGCCGCCCGACAGCGTGCTGAGCGGCTGGCCGAGCGTGAGGTAGTCGAGCCCGACGTCGTTGACCGCCCGCAGCACCCGCCTGAGCTTCGGCTGCGGGAAGAACGCGTACGCCTCGGCCGCCGTCATCTCCAGTACGTCGCTGATCGACTTCCCATCCAGCTTGTGCTCCAGCACCTCGGGCCGGAAGCGCCGCCCCTGGCAGTCCTCGCAGGTCGACTTCAGCCCGTCCATGAACGCCAGGTCGGTGTAGATGACGCCGAGCCCCTGACAGGCGGGGCAGGCGCCCTTGGAGTTGGGGCTGAACAGCGAGGCGCTCACCGACCCGGCCCGCGCGAACAGCCGCCGGATCTCGTCCAGCATCCCGGTGTACGTGGCGGGGTTGGAGCGGCGCGAGACGCTGACGGCCGACTGGTCGATGACCACCGCCTCGGGGTGCAGGCTCAGGAACACGTCGTTGACCAGCGTGCTCTTACCGGATCCCGCGACGCCCGTCACGACGGTCAGCACGCCGGCGGGGATGTCGACGGTGACGTCCTTCAGGTTGTGCGTGTTCGCGCCGGCGATCGTCATCGCGCCCGTGGGGCGCCGGTAGTCGGTCTTCAGGGGTAGTCGCCGCTTCATGTACCGGCCGGTCAGGGTGCCGGCCTCGGGCAGCGCCGCCGCGGTGCCCTCGTACACCACCTGCCCGCCGTGCGTCCCGGCCCCGGGGCCGATGTCCACGACGTGGTCGGCGATCCCGATCACCTCGGGGTCGTGCTCGACGACGATGACCGTGTTGCCCTTGTCACGCAGCTTGCGTAGCAGCGTGTTGAGCCGTTCGACGTCGCGCGCGTGCAGCCCGACGCTCGGCTCGTCGAAGACGTACATCATGTCCGTGAGGCTGCTGCTGAGGTGCCGCACCATCTTGACGCGCTGTGACTCGCCGCCCGAGAGCGTGGCGGTCTCGCGGTCGAGGCTGAGGTAGCCGAGGCCGATCGTGACGAGGTCGCGCACCCGGTCGATCAGGCTCGCCACCACGGGGGCGCCCACCGGGTCGGTGAATCCGGCCAGCACCTCCACGAGCTCGGTGGCCTCCATCGCGGCGAGCCGGGCGATGTTGAAGCCGTCGATCTCGCAGCCGAGCACGTCCTGGTTGAGCCGGGCGCCCGCGCACAGCGGGCAGGTGGCCGTCGTGACGTACTCCTGGAAGAGCCGGCGGTTCGCCTCGGACATCTCGGCGACGTCCTTCTTGATGTACAGGCGGGTGAACCGCGCCACCAGGCCCTCGTAGCTGGAGTTGATCGTGCCGCCCTGCCACTCCAGCGGCACCTTGGTCTGGGCGCCGTGCAGCAGCGTCGCCCATTCCCGCTCGTCGTAGTCGGCCAGCCTCTTGTCGTTGTCGAACAGGCCGGAGTTGGCGTAGATCTTCCAGTACCAGGTGCCGACGGCGAAGTGCGGGTGCAGGAGGGCACCTTCGTTCAGCGACCGGGACCTGTCCAGGAAGACGTCGAGGTCGAGCGCGACGGTCCTGCCCAGACCCTCGCATTCAGGGCACATGCCCTGAGGATCGTTGAACGAGAACGCGTTGGAGTAGCCGACGAACGGCTTGCCGACCCGCGAGAACAGCAGCCTCAGCAGCGAGTAGATGTCGCTGATCGTGCCGACGGTCGAGCGCGAGCCGCCCCCGAGCCGCTTCTGGTCGACCACGATCGCGGCGGACAGGTTCTCGATCACGTCGACGTCCGGCTGCCCGTACTTCGGCAGCCTGTTGCGGGCGAAGGCGGTGAAGGTCTCGTTGAGCTGACGCTGCGCCTCGGCGGCGAGGGTGTCGAACACGATGGACGACTTCCCGGACCCGGATACGCCGGTGAAGACGGTGATCTGCCCCTTCGGGATGCTCAGGGAGATGTCGCGGAGATTGTTCTCGCGCGCGCCGATGATCTGGATACGGGACGTCTGCAACGCCACTCCTCGCCCTCGATAAACTCCGTACGTCGTACATCGTACTATGTACGGAGTTATGTTGAGTGAGAAGATGGATGACGTGCCGCCCACGATCGCCCGGACCAGCGCCGGAGACCCCGCCCGCACCATCGAGCTGCTCTGGCGGCGGCCGGGAACGCGGCCGGCGCAGCGCGGGCCACGTCAGGGCCACACGGTCGACGAGGTCGTTACGGCCGCGATCGCCGTCGCCGACGAGGAGGGCCTCGACGCGACGACGATGCGCCGGGTCGCCCAGGCGCTCGGGATCGGCACGATGTCGCTCTACACGTACGTGCCGGGCAAGGCCGAGCTGCTCGACCTCATGCTCGACACGGTCCTCGGCCAGATGCCGCGCCCCGACCTGTCGGAGCTGCCGTGGCGGGCGCGGCTGGAGGCGGTGGCGCAGGCCAACCGCACGGTGTACGAGGGACACCCGTGGATGCTCGCCGTGTCCACCACACGGCCGCCGCTCGGCCCGGGGGTTTTGGCCAAGTACGAGCACGAGCTGCGGGCCTTCGAAGGGCTCGGCCTGGGCGATGTGGAGATGGACGCCGCCCTGACCTACCTGCTCGGCTTCGTGCACTCCTCCGCCCGCTCGGCCGCCGACCAGCGGGCCGCCCAGAGCGAGGCGATGACCGACGAGCAGTGGTGGGCCGTCAGCTCTCCGCTGCTCGCCCGCGTCTACGACGAGGCCGCCTACCCGACGGCCAGCCGGGTCGGCGCGGCCGCCGGAGCCGCCAACAACGCCGCTTACAGCGCCGACCACGCCTACGAGTTCGGCCTCCAGCGCGTCCTGGACGGCCTCCAGGTCCTCATCGAACGACGCTAGCGGCGTCCATCCGGCTGTCCGTTCACCGCGCTAGACGACCGCATCGACCAGCAGCGCGATTCCGAAGATCGCGAACACGGCGGCGGCACCATACCTGATCGCCTTCTCCGGCAGGTGCTTGCCCAGCAGGCGCCCCACCACGATCGCGAGGGCGTCGGCGGCGACCATGCCCACCGTGGACCCGATCCAGGTGCCCAGCCAGCCGTGCTGCGTCGCCAGCGTGATGGTGGCCAGCATGGTCTTGTCACCCAGCTCGCTCAGGAAGAACGCCACGGTCACCGCGACCACGGCGTTCCTGGTGGTGCGCCGGGCCTTGCTCGACTCCTCGTCCGTCAGCTCGTCCCCGCGCAGCGTCCACAGGGCGAAACCCAGGAAGGCGAGGCCGGCCACGACGGAGATGGCGGTGGTGGGCAACGCGTCGCCGATCAGCCCGCCCACCGCGACGCTGACCAGGTGCACGGCGGTCGTCGCGATCGTGATGCCGGCCAGCACCGGCCAAGGCTTGAAACGGGTGGCGAACGTCATCGCCATGAGCTGGCTCTTGTCGCCCATCTCGGCCACGAAAATGACCGCGAGGCTGATCCAGAACGCTTCCAACTGTCCTCTTCCGCGCGACCGAGCCGGAAGCAGGCACCCAGGGAGTTTTCGGGCACGACTTCGGCCCGGTAGCGTCTTGATCCATAGCTACCAGGCCGAAGGTCTCGTCCGCCCGTACAGGCCCGCGTGACCGGGCGCGCAAGCGCGCCAGCATGTCGATCACGCGATTGGGACTACTCCCCTTCGGTAATTCCGAATAACCATAACAGCGGCCCTCAGGGACCTATTCCAGCGAGCAGCCGACCAGCACCGGCTCGTTGACGAGCGTGACGCCGAACTTCTCCAGCACCCCGTCACGCACCTCCCCGGCCAGCAGCAGCAGGTCAGCCGTGGTGCCCGTGCCGTTGGGGTTGGTCAGGGCCAGCGTGTGCTTGGTGGAGATGCGGACCGGGCCGCGTTCGTAGCCCTTGGGGTAGCCCGCCTGCTCGATCAGCCAGGCGGCAGGCACCTTGACCAAGCCGTCCGGCATGTCCCAGCGCGGATGACCGGGGGCCCGCGCCGCCAGCTCCTCGGCCTCGGCGGCCGACAGGACCGGGTTGGTGAAGAACGACCCGGCGCTGCGGGTGTCGGGATCGGCCGGATCGAGCACCATGCCCTTGCCGCGCCGCAGCTCCAGCACCGCTCGACGCGCCTGGTCGAGCGGCACGCGGGCCCCCGGCTCGACGCCGAGCCGGGTGGCCAGCTCCTGGTAGGCCACGGGACCCGACAACTCCGAGACGTCGAGCGCATACGTCACGCCGAGCACCACATGCCGCGCCAGATCCCGCTTGAACGCGCTGTCACGGTAGGAGAAGCCGCACTGCCGCGCCTCCAGGTCGACCACTTGCCGCGTCCTGCGGTCGTAGACGCGTACGCACCTGATGGTCTGGGCCACTTCCTGGCCGTAGGCGCCGACGTTCTGGATCGGGGTCGAGCCCACGAGCCCCGGAATGCCGGACATGCACTCGATGCCGGACCAGCCCTCGGCCACCGCGCGGGTGACCAGTCCGTCCCAGTCCTCCCCCGCCTCGACCGTGACCAGCACTTCGTCGCCGTCACGGGAGACGGACACGCCCTGGGTGACGACCCGGATGACCAGCCCGTCGAACCCCTCGTCGGCGACCACCAGGTTGCTCCCGCCGCCGAGCACCAGGGTGGGCTGGGCCTGCCGGTCGGCCTCGGCCACGAGGGAGACGAGGTGCTCCGCCGTACTGGCCTCGACGAATTCGCGGGCGGGGCCGCCCAGCCCGAGGGTGGTGTACGGCGCGAGGTTCTCCATGGGGCACAAGCTTATGAGGCCCTCGGCATGCCCAGCACCTTGTCCTGGTTCACCCGTGCCGGCGTAGGTGGCGTACGGGAAGGCGGTCGGAGGGCACGACCAGCTCGCCCTTGAGGGCCATGGAGAGCTCCAGGTCGGCGTTCTCCCCGTCTCGGGCGTCCTCGGGCAGCGCGCTGATCGCGGCCGACCTGCGTACCGCCATCAGGTCGCCGCGCAACGCGCGCACGCGCCCCGGTCCCGCCTCGCGCCACCCCGCGCCGATCAGCTGCCTCTCCAGGCCGCCCTGCGGTGCCTCCTTATCGTCCGGCGGTGTCACGGCACCCTCCGGCGGTCGCTCCAGGCCATGCCACCCCGCCGCCACCGCGCCGTCCGCGACCGCCGCGACGAGCGGCGTGAGCGCGTCGCCCGTCAGTACGACCGAGGTCTCCATCAGTACGTGCACCTCAGACGTGTCGAGGCGCAGCAGCTTGGCCCGGCAGGCGCCCCACGTGGCCGAGCCGCCCCGCCAGTGCGGGGTCTCGGCCACCCGCCACTCGGTGACCCGGTCCGGATGGCGCAGTGCCAGCTTGTGCAGCACCTCGCCGGCGCCGTCCACGTCGCCCAGGTCGAGGGCCACGACATGGGCGTCGGTGTGCTCGAGCACCGACTCTATGGACGCCCGTACGTCATCCGGCCGGCCGTCGACGATGAGGCTCACGGACGCCGTGACGTCGGCGGTCGCCACCCGCTGCCGCTCGGCGGCGACGCCCGCCGCGTCGAGCCGGTTGGCGGCCAGGGTTCCGTCCCAGACACGCTGGGCGTGCAGCATGTCGTCCCCCGGATCGCCCCGCTGCTCAGGGTCACCGGAGAAGCCCAGCTCGTCTGCGGGATTGGCGCGAGCGCCTCTTGGCCTGGCCCCCGCGGTGCCGACACCCGTCGCCGCGCCCGCGCCGCCGGTCGTGTCGCGGCCCGTACCGACGGCGCCCGCCACGTCCTCGGTCCTGACGGGACCCAGGTGGCCGGGCGGCTTGTCGGTCACCGCGGAGACCGGGATCGATTCGACCGTGGGCCAGATCCTGCCTTGGTGCGGTGCTGTATCCATAGGCTCCCGCGTACCCGAGAGCCGCCCCGCCTATCATCCGACTCATCCCGCCGGGCTCGTCGATGGGGCTCGTCGATGGGGCTCGTCGCGCTACGCGAGTTGAACCACCGCGCGGGCCTTGGACAGCACCCGGGTGTCGCCCGCCCGGGCCGTCAGCGCGACGACCACCCGCTTGTCCGGCAGCTTCTCCTCCACGACGCCGCTGACGGTGATCGTCGCGCCCTCGTCGTCATCGGGCACGACCACCATCGAGGAGAACCGCACCCCGAAGTCGACCACCGCGCCGGGATCGCCGACCCAGTCGGTGACGAACCGGCCGCCCTGCGCCATCGTGTACATGCCGTGCGCGATGACGTCGGGCAGCCCAACAGCCTTGGCGAACCGCTCGTTCCAGTGGATCTGGTTGAAGTCGCCCGACGCCCCCGCGTACATCACGAGGTTGAGCCTGCGGACGTCGTAGCCGGTGGCCGGGATCTCGTACCCGACCTCGATCTCGTCGTACTTCACCGTGGCAGTCATCTCAGGCCGCCCCTCCGCGCTCGACGATCGTGTTGTACGTGGTGCAGACCGGCTCACCGGAGACCGTGGTGATGTCGCTTCTCACCGTCAGCAACTCGTTGCGCCCGGCGCTGCGGATGTCGGTGATCGTGGAGCTGGTGACGAGCTCGTCGCCTGCGTAGATGGGGCGAACGTACTCAAAACGCTGCTCGCCATGAACCACCATGGCCAGGTTCAGGCCGAGGTCAGGATCGGCCAGCGCCTCACCGCCGCTCTGCAGGCTGAACACGATGGGAAAGGTCGGCGGCGCGACCACATCGGGATGCCCGGCGGCCTGGGCGGCGTCCCGGTCTCGGTAGATCGGATTGCCGTCACCGATCGCGGCGGCGAACTCCCTGATCTTCACCCGGCTGACCTCGTACGAGGACTTGGACGCGTACGTCCGGCCCACGAAGTCGCGGTTCAAGGCCATCTGTGCTCCCTCGCATGTCCGTTACGCAGACGCTAACAGAACAAGGTTCGGCTGTCGCCGGGATGACCACGACTTTGCCGCAGGGACAGCCGGTGAATTCCACCGCTATGACGGCTGGCGGATTGCCCACCGGAACGACCAGCGGACACTGCCGCCATGACACCCGACGGCTTCCGCCACCGAGACGGCCAGAAGACACGACAAACCGGCGCCCTGGTGCAGGACGCCGGTTGTGCGTTGGTTAAGGCCAGGAGAATGCCCCCGGCGAGACCGCGCTCGGAAAAGAGCTAGCGGGTCTCGCGGTGCGCGCGGTGGCAGCGGCAGTTGGGGCAGTACTTCTTCAGCTCAAGCCGATCCGGGTCGTTGCGCCGGTTCTTCCGCGTGATGTAGTTGCGGTGCTTGCACTCCTGGCAGGCCAGCGTGATCTTCGGCCTAACGTCGGTGGCAGCCACGTGGGAGTGCCTTTCTACGTTTGGGACTGGGACATGCCCAAGCCCAGGTCGGCGACCTGGGGAGGGGCAGTAGCGGAGGCCGGACTTGAACCGGCGACACAACGATTATGAGCCGTTTGCTCTGCCTGACTGAGCTACTCCGCCTTAAGCCGGACGAACGACCCCGGCCCGTAGAGGATACCTGACCTGGGGAGCACATACGTAATCGACCAGCTCGCCCGGGCTGGCCGACCATTAAGCCTAGCAGCCGGGGTACGGCGGGCAAAATCCACGCACAACAAGAAACGCCCGACTCCGCGATTTCACGGGTCGGGCGAATTGCCTTGTCAGTGTGCGAGCCCCCAAACGGAATCGAACCGTTGACCTTCTCCTTACCATGGAGACGCTCTGCCGACTGAGCTATAGGGGCCTGTCCGGCGCTGCGGACAGGTGTAACCATACACGGCCCTCAGCGATGACGCGAACTCGTCAGCCCCACTAGCCGACCGCCTCATAACCCCGCTGGAACGGCAGCTCCACGACCTCGCAGAGATCGGCCAGATCGACGTGCCGGGCCACCTCCGCGACCGACACGCAGTCGGCGACGGGAACCCCGTCCCTGCGCACGCGGAGCACCTGTCGCCCGTCACGCTCGGCGAGAACGACCTCGTAGCCGTCTAACCCAACCCATCGCCTGTCCATAGCGGCACACAGTAGCTCCTGGGTCTCTCAATTTCCGATAGGCGACATGCGTTACACGCCATACCGAGTTGCTACTGCGGTCCTTGCGTCGACGCATCTAGGTTGCGATGAGTGCCGATTCGATGCCGGGCACGCGCTCGTGCAGCCAGTCCCCGCCGCACTCGTACTCCCACACGAGTGCCAGCAGCATGTAGAGCAGTCGGTGGCTGGCCATGTGCGATGGCGCGTCGAGTGGAATGCCCGCGGGGAAGTACGCGTCGAGCATCGCACGTTGCAAGCCGGGCTCGCGGAAGTCCATCCTGGCCAGATCCAACCATGGGCTGGCGGCACCGCAGTCCGCCCAGTCGATGATCCCCGCAATCCGGGACCCGACCGACAGGACATGCCGCGGGTGGAGATCACCGTGAACGTACACGCAGGGCTGATCCCACCGAGTACCGTCCACGAGGAGATCCCGACATCGGGAAAAGAGCGTCGGGGTCAAGATCCCGGCATTGGCGACAAGGCCGAGTCGATCCGCCAACCCCGCGACCTGATCGGCCCAGGTTCCCTCACCTGCGCATGGTGGCGAGCCGGACGCGTCCTTGAAAAAGCCCGCTCCCTTCACAGGAAGAGAGTGCACGGCACGCAGCAACCGTCCCACCTCGGACGCCGCCTTGAGCGACGCGGCCCCTGGCTCGCCAGAGACGAGTCGCGTCACCAGGTACGGAATCTCCGCGTCGGCCGCGCCGGCGATGACCTCGGGGACCGGAACGCCCCTCTCCGACATGGATCGCAAGGCCCATAACTCCACCTCGACTTCACGCGCGGCGGCGGCCTTGAAGACAGCGCGTGCCCCGGACTCCAGGGTCACTGCGGCGACCGTGTTGGCCGCGAATCCAGACAGCGGCTCATACCCTGTCACGCGTTGGGACAGCAAGCGCTGGATCACCTCACCATCGATGCGCCTGGCATCGCTCACGACTACCGGCCTCCTCTCACTCCCGTGGACCGTACACACTGAGGTCAGTAGCGGTAGAAGCCCGCGAGGTCCTTGATCCGTCGGATGTCGTCGACGCGTACCGAGGCTCCAGTTTCGGGGGCGTTCATCATCTTGCCGTGGCCCAGGTAGACGCCGACGTGGTGGGTCTTAACGGTGTTTTTGGTGATTTTTCCGAAGAAGACGAGGTCGCCTGGTTCGGCCGAGCCGACTCGGCGCAGTCTGCGTACGTGGGCGTCGGTGGTGCCGGGGCCGAGTACGTCGGCGCCGAAGGCTCGGGCGTACACCCACCTGGTGAAACCCGAGCAGTCGAGCCCCCGGGTCTTGGCCGCCGGGCAGGGGCGCGTCTTTCCCCGGTAGCCCAGGCAGGTGCCCTTCGACGGTCCGGGATCCGTCGCGTGGCCGCCTCCCCAGGAGTAGACGACGCCCCGCTGCTGGATCTCGTACGCGATTCTGACGATCGCCGAAGGAGCGGGGTGCCGCAGGAGCGGCACCGACGCGGTGGCGGTCAGCAGGATGAGGGCGATCGCCACCCAACGCCATCCCGATGCCGCCGCTAACCCTCGCAACCTAGGCATCGGGATTTATTCTGCTTTATCGGGCGGCCCGGCGAGCAGACCAGGTCTATCGGGCCGTGAGGGTGAGTTTCACCGAGCCGACCGTGACACGTACGCCGACCTTGCCCTTGCCCTTGGGCCTCGCGTTCGTGGTGAAGGTCAGCGTCGTCTTCTGGCCGCGCCCGAGCTCGGCGACGTCGCAGCGCACCGCCGTGCCGCTGAAGTCGCAGCCCGGCGCCCGCACCACCCGCTGGCCGCCGAACGCGCGCCCCGACACCTTGACGTGCGTGACGGTGACCGGTCCCGTGTTGGACACGGTGACCGTGTACGTCTTCCTGTTCCTGGCCAGGCCGGAGACCGTCACCTCGGCGGGCGGGTTGGCCAGCTCGGCCAGCTCGTCCTCGGAGCCGTTGAAGGAGTTCTGGCCGCCGGCCAGCGTGCCCTTCTCGGCGGACTGCCAGAACGTGTGCCGTTCCCAGCCCTTGGGCAGCTCACCGGGATCGCCGCCCCATCGGGCCAGCCACAGCGGGTGGGCGCCGAACTTGCCGGAGTCGCCGGTGCACGTCTGCCACCAGGCCCGGGTCGTGTAGATGATCGCCTGGCGGCCGGTCCGCTCCCGGTATTTCGCGGTGAACGACTTGATCCAGCCGACCATGTCCTTGTGCGACAGGCCGTAGCAGCCGTCCTTGCCGTTCTTGTCCTTGTACGGGTTCTCCTCCAGGTCGAGCACTCCGGGCAACGTTCGCCCGTCGATCTTCCAGTCCCCGCCGTTCTGCAGGAAGAAGTCGGCCTGGGCGGCACCGTCGGACTCGTGCGGCTGCGCGAAGTGGTACGCCCCGCGCAGCAATCCGGCCTCCGCCGCGCCGTCGTACTGCGCGTCGAAGGAGGGATTGCGGTAGTCGGTCCCCTCGGTCGCGTGGACGAACGCGAACTTGCCACCGCCGGACGCGACGGTCGACCAGTCGACCTCGCCGGTCCAGTTGCTGACGTCCACCCCGACGACCCCGTCGGCGGCCCACGCGGTGCCGGTCATCCCGGCCGTGGCGACCGCCGCCAATAACAACAGACGTTTCACGCGGGAGATCATCGCCGAGCGCCGAGCAGCCTCGCAAGAAATTTCTTATATCGGTATAAAACCGCATTTCAGCGGCCGAAAATTGGTCATCCACAGGGTGTGTACGAGATGACGTTTTCGCAGGTCAGTGCCGTTTATGAACGTCACTTTCATGTTTGCCAAACCGGCTTTATCTGGCTCAAGCTGATTCCGATCCTCAATCGAGCCCCCGACCTGGGGTTTCTTCGCCATGCCCGGAGGAGAACGACCATGATCCACGCCCGGGGACTGACCCGAGTGTTCAAGTTGAAGAAAGAGGCCGTCGAGGCCGTACGCGGCATCGATCTCGATGTGGAGGCCGGCCAGCTGGTCGCCTTCCTCGGCCCGAACGGCGCCGGCAAGTCGACCACCCTCCGCATGCTGACCACCCTGCTACCGCCCACCTCCGGCACCGCCACCGTGGCGGGCCGGGACATCGCCCGCGACCCCTCCGGCGTACGCGCCCGCATCGGGTACGTCGGCCAGAAGAACAGCGCCGGCGAGAACTTCCGCGTCCGCGACGAACTCGTCACCCAAGGCCGCTGCTACGGCCTGGCACCGGCGGAGGCGGGCAGGCGCGCCGACGAGCTGCTCGACCTGCTCGAACTGCGGCCGCTGGCCCAGCGCAAGCCCGGCACGCTGTCGGGCGGCCAGCGCCGCCGCCTCGACATCGCGCTCGGCCTCGTCCACCGTCCGGGACTGCTCTTCCTCGACGAGCCGTCCACCGGCCTCGACCCCAAGAGCCGTGCCGAGGTCTGGTCGCACATCCTGCGGCTGCGTGCGGAGTACGGCACGACGCTCTTCCTGACCACCCACTACCTCGAAGAGGCCGCCAGCATGGCCGAACGCGTGGTGATCATCGACAACGGCGAGATCATCGCGGACGGCACGGCAGAAGGACTCAAGAACGACCTGGCCGGCGACCGCATCACGATCACCACCGCGACGGAGCAGGAAGCGGCCACGGCTGCCGGGATGACCAGTGAGGCGGCCGCCGAGGTCGAGGGCACGACCGTGCGGCTGCGCGTCGCCAACGCGGCCACGGCCCTGCCCGAATATCTGCGCACCCTGGAGGCGAACGGCGTCAAGGTCGCCACCGCCGAGACCGCCCGCCCGACCCTCGACGACGTGTTCCTCACTCTTACCGGGAGAAGTCTCACCGATGACGACATTCCTGCGTGACACCACGACGGTCTTCACCCGCGAAATCACCCCCGCGCTGCGCGAGCCCGTCGGGCTGCTGTTCTCGATGGGGCAGCCGCTGCTGTTCCTGTTCCTGTTCGGCTCGCTGCTCGATGGGGCGATGGGCTCGTCGTGGCAGTGGTTCGTGCCGGGCATTCTCGTCATGATGTGCCTGATGGCGCCCATGTCGTCGGGCTATCTGATGCTGGTCGAGTTGCTGGGCGGCTCGATGGAGCGGCTGATGGTCACCCCGTTGAGCCGTACGGCGATGCTGGTCGGCAGGACGATGAAGGAGATGGCGGTCCTGTTCTGCCAGGCCGTGCTGATCATCCTGCTGGCGCTCCCGCTGGGTTTCCGGCTGTATCCGGCGGGTGTGCTGGGCGGGCTCGCGATGTTGATCGTGCTCGGTGTCGGGCTGGGGGCGCTCTCGTTCGTCCTCGCGATCAAGTCGGCGCCCAGCGGGAACCTGTTCTACGTGGTCACCCAGGTGGTGCTCTTCCCGGTCTTGTTGCTGTCGGGGGTGCTGCTCCCTGTGGAGACCGGGCCCGCGTGGCTGCGGGTCATCGGACAGATCAACCCGATCTCGTACATCGTCGAGGCCGAACGCGCCCTCTTCGCGGGCGACCTCACCAACCTGTCCATCCTGTACGGCACCGCGGCCACCTGCCTCATCGCCGCGATCGGCCTCTGGCTGGGCAACCGGGCGATGCGCCGGGGCGTGTGACGGGGCACGTGACGTTCAGGGGCTGATCGCCAAGAACAGGAACGCGGCGAACAGCACCAAATGCACGCCGCTCTGCAGCAGCGTCGCCCGCCCCGGCACCACGGTGAGCGTCGTGACGACGAAGGTCAGCCCCAGCAGCACCAGATGCGTGGCACCGAGGCCGAGCACGAGCGGCCCCGTCAGCCAGATCGAGGCCACCGCGATGACCGGGATCGTCAGCCCGATGCTGGCCATCGCCGAGCCCAGGGCCAGGTTGAGGCTGATCTGGATCTGGTCGCGCTTGGCCGCGCGGACGGCGGCGATGGTCTCCGGCAGCAGCACCAGCAGCGCGATCACCACGCCGACCACCGCCTGAGGCAGCCCGGCCGACGACACCGCCAGCTCGATCACCGGCGACTCGACCTTGGCCAGGCCGACGACCGTCACCAGGGCCACCAGCAGCAGCCCGAGGCTGATCATGGTGGCCCGCGCCGAGGGCCGCGGCGCGTGCCCCTCAGCGTCGGCAGCCGCGTCCTCAGCGGTGGCGGGCGCGGCCTCAGCCGTGGCGGGCGCGTCCTCAGCGGTGGTGACCGGCAGGAAGTAGTCGCGGTGCCGTACGGTCTGCGTCAGCACGAACAGCCCGTACAACAGGAGCGACACCACCGCCGCGAACCCGAGTTGCGCGGCGGAGAAGGCGGGCCCCTTGGCGCTCGTCGTGAACGTCGGCAGCGCGAGGCTGAGCGTGCTCAGCGTCGCGACCGTCGCCAGCGCGCCGCCCGTGCCCTCGGCGTTGAAGACCGCCACCTTTCGCCGGAGCGTTCCGCGGAGCAGTGACAGACCGACGATGCCGTTACAGGTGATCATGACCGCGGCGAACACCGTGTCCCGGGCCAGTGACGCCGAATGCTCGCCACCTGAGATCATCAGGCTGACGATCAGCGCCACCTCGATCACCGTCACGGCCACGGCCAGCACCAGCGATCCGAACGGCTCGCCCACCCGGTGCGCGATGACCTCGGCGTGGTGCACGGCGGCCAGGACGGCGCCGGCGAGCAGTACGGCCACGATGATCACCAGGACGGGCGGGAGTTCGCGACCCCATGACAGGACCAGAGCGAGGAGCGCAAGTAGGGGGACGGCGACCATCCACTGTCTCGTTATGTAACGAAGCATATACAGGGTGTTGCCCAATCTTCCGGAGTTACCACCGATCATGCCTTGTCATCCGTTTTGGGGTGAAATAGACCATGGATCACGTGATCGCGACGGAGACCGTGCCATGGATCCCGGTAGCGCACCGGCTGGAGGTCGTCCTGTCCTCGCGGCTGCCGCCGACCGGCCAGATCACCACGGCCTTCGCCGTCGTACGGGACGACAGCGACAGGATGCTGCTGACCTGCGTCGACCGCGCGGGACGCGGCTGGGACATCCCCGGCGGCCACCTCGAACCCGGCGAGTCCCCCGTGGACGCCGCCGTCCGCGAGCTGGCCGAGGAGACCGGGCTGGTGCTGGCGCCCGAGGAGCTGTCCGTTTTCGCGTGGTTGCGGATCGAACTGACGGGGCCGGTGCCCGATGGGTACCGCTATGAGGCGCTGACGAATCTGGTGATGTTCCAGGCGCGGCTCGACTCGCCGGGACCCGCCGTACGGCCCGCTCCGGGGTCGGAGAGTACGCGGGCCGCCTGGCTCGCGGCCGAGGAGGTGGAACGATTGTGCGCCGGGCAGAGCTGGCTGATCGCGTACCGGACGCTCTAGCCGTTGCACACGCTTCGTTTAACGGAATAATCTCGTCCCATGCCCAGGGGAACCTCAGAAGTCAGCGAGCCGATGTACTTCGTGCTCACCGCGCTGCGCGGCGGACCGCTGCACGGACACGCGATCAGCAAGTCGATCAAGGAGCTGTCCGGCGGCCGGGTCCAGCCCTCTGTCGGCACCCTGTACGGCATCCTTGAGCGGCTCAACGAGCGAGGCGTGATCGCCGTGGACCGCGAGGAGACGGTCAACGGCCGCAACAGGCGCTACTTCAGGATCACCGACGAGGGCCAGGCACTGGTGGAAGCCGAGGCGAGACGCATGCAGGAGGCCGCGTCCCTCGTCCTGCGGCCGACCATGTTCGCCTCCCTCGTCCGCCTCCTGACCGCATGACCACGCTCGAACGGCGCTACCGCAGGCTGCTGCTGGCCTACCCGAGGCGATACCGCGCGGCGCACGGCGACGAATTACTCGACGTCCTGCTCGAATCCGCAGCTCCAGGACAGTCCACCCCGGTGCTCAGGGAGGCGTGGGGACTGCTCCGAGGCGGCGTGCGCACCCGCATCACCCATCAGGCGACGGGCACCGCATGGGCGGACGGCCTGCATCTCGGGGTCACGGCGGTGTCGGCGGTGAACCTGGCCGCGCTGCTGCCGTTCGCGGGCTCGCTGCCGCTGTGGACGCTGCTGTCGGTGCTCGCACTGCTGGCGGTCATGCGCGGATGGACGCGGACGGCGTTCCTGCTCACTCTCGCCACCGGCGTCAAGGCGGTCTCGATCGCCGGCGGCTGGCAGCCCCTGGACCTCACCCTCCTGCCGGTCTACCCGTCAGCGCTCGCCGACCGTCCCCTGTTCGAGACCAGCAGCCCGCAGGCGGTGGCCATGGGCTACGCGGTCGTACTGTCCGGACTGGCGGTGCTGGCCTGGCGGCGGCACCGGCCACGAGTCCGGTCGTGGTGGTGGTTCGCAGCGGCGCTGGCGGCCGCGTGGGCGGGCCCGTCGTGGCTGCCGGAGGGCACGCTGTTCCCGATCAGTCTGAGCAAGATGGCCGTCGAGGTGGTGGCGCTGGGGCTGGCCGTGGCGGGCGCGTACCTGGCCCGCGACCCGCGCTGGGCCCTGGCCTCGGGCATCTACCTGGTGGTCACGTCGGGCGACCTGGGTCTGCACGGCGACCAGCTGACCAGGCAGCACCTCGCCTACTGGGGCGTACTGGTCGTACTGACCCTGGCGACGGCGTTCGCGCCCTACCGACAGCGGCGGCACGCCCTGGATTGACCATGCTCTGTTAAACGGAGTATGGTCCTCTGCCATGCCCAAGAGATCCCCTCTTGCTCCTGTCATGGCAATGGCCGCGCTGGTCGCACTCGGCGGCTGCGGGGGCACCGCCGAGAACGCGCCAGAGCCGTCCCACCAGCCCCAGCTGGTCGAGCTGGCCGTATGAAGTCCCCTAGGCGGCTGCTCGCCTTCGTCATCGCGGGTGTCGTGGCCATCGCCGCCGCCGGCTGGGTCGTCAGCACCCGCCTGCGATCCCCCGCCGACGAGGCCGCCCGCCGCGCCGCGCCGAAGGCGTCGCTCGTCACCGCCGCCGTCGAGCGCCGCAAGCTGGTCAGCACGGTCGTGGTCAGCGGCACGCTCGAATACGGCTCCCCCCTGCCCATCACCCTCGCGGGAGTGGTCGGTGGCACCTCGGAGCTGCAGCGGGTCACCCGGGCGCCGCGCCAGGGCAGGCTGAAAGAGGGAGCGGCGTTCATGGAGGTGAACGGCCGCCCGGTGTTCGCGCTGCGCGGCACTGTGCCGATGCACCGCACGATCGGCCCGGGCACCGAGGGCAAGGACGTCAAGCAGTTGCAGAAGGCGCTGCGCAGGCTCGGGTACGGCGGGCCCACCTCGGGGGTGTTCGACAAGGCCACGATCGCCGCCGTCACCAGGATGTACAAGAAGAAGGGGTACGAGGCCCAGCAGCCCACACTGACCGACCGGCAGACCCACGACCAGTTGCGCAAGGCCGTACAGACGGCGCAGGAGACCCTGGCGACCGAGAAGAACACGCTCGACCAGGGGCGTGACGTACTCCCGCTGAAGGTCAAGCTGACCAACGCCAAGGCGGACCTGAAGTCGGCGCGCGCCGCGCTGAAGGAGGCCGAGCGGCAGCGGCTCACTCCGGAGGACGACGCCAAGCTGGCGACGGCCGACGCGACCGTACGCGCGGCCGAGGAGAAACTGCTCGAAGCCGAGCAGGCGCTCGCCGCAGCCAGGAATCAGCCGACCGCCGCCCCGACCGCCACATCTACCGCCCTGCCCACCGCCACCGCCGCGCCTCAGCCGACCCAGGACACGAGCCTGCTGGAGCTGAAGGTACGCAACGCCAGGGCCGATCTGGACCAGGCGCAGGAGGCGTACGGCCGGATCAAGGAGGAGTCGCGGCAGGCCCGCGAGAAGCTGCTGGAAGAGCTGCGCAAGGCCGAGCGCACGGCAAAGGACGGGCTGGTCACGGCCGAGCAGGCGCTGCGCCAGGCCCGGCGGCTCTCCCCCACCAAGCTCAAGGTGGCCAACGCGGCCAAGGACGTGAGCGCGGCCAGGTCGCTGCTGGCGGAGTTCGAACGGACCTACGGCACGGCGATTCCGCCGGGCGAGATCGTGTTCCTGCCGAAGCTGCCCGCGCGGGTGCAGAAGGCCGCGGTGAAGGCGGGCGAGGTCGTCGAGAAGGAGGTCGCCACGGTGACCAGCTCGACGTTCATGGTGACGGGGTCGGTCGAGAGCGCGGAATCCGACCTGCTGCGTACGGGCATGAGCGCGGTCATCGAGCTCGACTCGGGCAAGACGTACCCGGCGGCGCTCACCGCGGTCGGCGAGAAGGCCACGGTGCCCGGCCAGGAGAAGGGCCCCGAGGGCACCCAGCCGGTCCTGCTCACGCCGAGCTCGGCGAAGGGGCTCAAGGGCCAGTCGGGCGCCACGGTCACGGCCAGGGTGACGGTGGGGGCGACCAAGGAGCCGGTGCTGGTGGTCCCGGTGGCCGCGGTCGTCACGGGGGCCGACGGCAAGGCGCGGGTGCAGGTGGAGTACGCCACGGACAAGACCAAGGAGGTCGAGATCCGCACCGGCCTGACCGCCGACGGGAACGTCGAGGTCACCGGCGCGCTCAACGCCGGCGACCGAGTGGTGGTCAGCGGTGTCTGAGCCGGTCATCGAGTTGACCGCCGTGTGCAGGGAATACCCCGCGCAGCCGCCCGTCCGCGCGCTCGACGACGTCTCGCTCCGGGTGGCGCGCGGCGACTACCTGGCGATCGTCGGCCCGTCGGGCTCGGGCAAGTCCACGCTGCTCAACGTCCTGGGCCTGCTGGACCGGCCCAGCTCGGGCAGCTACCGCCTGGACGGCACCGAGACCACCACCCTGCGCGACGGCGAACGGACCAAGCTGCGAGGCGACCGCATCGGCTTCGTCTTCCAGTCCTTCCACCTGCTCGCCCACCGCACCGTCGTGGAGAACGTGATGCTCGCGGAGATCTACGGCGGCCACCCGCGCAAGGGCAGGCGAGAGCGGGCGCTGGCCGCGCTGGAGCGGGTCGGGCTCGGCCACCGCGTGGGCTTCCTGCCCGACCGGCTGTCCGGCGGCGAACGCCAGCGCGCGGCCATGGCCAGGGCCCTCATGGGCGAGCCGTCCCTGCTGCTGTGCGACGAGCCCACCGGCAACCTCGACAGCCGCAACACCGAGGCGGTGCTCGACCTGTTCGACGAGCTGCGCGAGCAGGGGCTGACGATCGTGGTCATCACGCACGAGCGGGAGGTCAGCACGCGCGCCGGTCGCCGGGTGCGGATCACCGACGGCGTGCTGGTGGAAGAGGCGTGATGCACGTACGGGATCTCCTCGGTGAGGCCGTCGCGGGCATGCTCGCCAGGCCGGTGCGCTCCGCGCTCACCACGCTCGGCACCGTGCTGGGCATCACCACGCTGGTCATCACGCTCGGCGTGGCCGCCACCGCGGGCAACCAGATCGTCGGACGCTTCGACGAGCTGGTCGCCACGGCCATCACGGTGGAAGTACCGGAGAGCGCGAACGTACCGCTGGTCGCCTGGGACTCGCTCGATCGGGTGACCAGGCTGCGCGGGGTGGTCTCCGCCGCGGCGGTGGCCGAGACCAAGGACAGCTCGAACCTGTCCGTCCGCTCCAACGACCTCGTCGACCCGGCCAGGGTGACCACGCAGACCCTGACCGTACTGGCCGCCACGACCGGCCTGCCCGAGGCCGCCAGGGGCCGGGTCGTGCAGGGCAGGTTCTACGACGCCGGCCACGTCAAGCGGGCCGACCGGGTGGCCGTGCTCGGCGACCAGGCGGCCAAGATGCTCGGCGTCACCAGTCTCGACCGGGCTCCGGCGATCTTCATCGGCAAGCACGCGTACACGGTCATCGGCATCCTCGGCGACCTGCGCCGCGAACGGAACCTGAGCGCCGCCGTCATCGTGCCGCCCACGGTGGGCAAGCAGTTCGGGCTGCGTGACGTGACCAGGGTGCTGGTCAACACCAGCCTCGGCGCCGCCGACCTGATCGCCGGGCAGGCGCCGAACGCGCTCTCCCCCGGCAACGGCGACCAACTGCAGGTCGTCGCCCCGCCCAGCCCCACCAGGGCGCGCGACCAGGCGCAGGACGACGTCAACGCGCTGTTCCTGATCCTCGGCCTGGTCTCGCTCGTGGTGGGCGCGGTCGGCATCGCCAACGTCACGCTGGTCACCGTGATGGAACGCGTCGCCGAGATCGGCCTGCGCCGCTCGCTGGGCGCGGCCCGCCGCCACATCGCCGCCCAGTTCCTGCTGGAGTCGACCCTGATCGGGCTCGCGGGCGGGGTGATCGGCGCGAGCATCGGCGTGGTCGCCGTCGTCGCCGTCTCGGCCGCCAAGCAGTGGACGCCGCTCCTGGACGTACGGCTGGCGATCGGGGCGCCCATCGCCGGAGCCGTGGTCGGGCTGCTGGCCGGTCTGTACCCGGCACTGCGGGCGGCCAGAATGGAGCCGGTGGACGCGCTCAGGTAGCTTGTCGATCATGAATCCGACACCTGAGGACGGCATCACACTCACCGTGTGCCCTCCCCTTACCGACCACGACCTCAACGACCTCTTCACGGCCTCATGGCCCGGCCACGACCCGATCTCGTTCGCCCCCATCCTCGGCCACAGCCTCTGCTGGGTCGCCGCCCACCGCGCGGACCGCCTGGTCGGCTTCGTGAACGTCGCCACGGACGGCGGCATCCACGCCTTCGTCCTGGACACCACCGTGCATCCCGCCGAACGCCGGGCGGGCCTCGGTGTCCGCCTGGTCCGCGCGGCCGCCGACGAGGCCAAGGCGCGCGGCGCCGAGTGGCTGCACGTGGACTACGAACCGCATCTTGAGGGGTTCTACGCCCAGTGCGGCTTCCGCCCTACGGCGGCGGGGTTGATGCAGCTCTGAGGATCGCGGTTCTGAGGATCGCGGCGCGACGAAGCGGCGGCGCGGAGGAGCGGCGGCGCGAAGGATTGCGGGAGGGTCTTTCGCGGGGTCTACTTCGTCCATGGCACTCCCCGAACTCGTCCCCTCCGGGCAGCCGGTGGACGTCCAGAAGACCAGTTTCTCACTCGATGTTCTCGGCCGCTTCTTCTGCAGCACCTGGCAGGAGGCGACGGGCAGCGGCGGGCCGCCGTTCTCGGCGGTGGTGGTCGGCGGCGGGATGTACGGGGCGTACTGCGCGACCAAGATCTACCGGCGGCACCCGGGCAAGCGGGTGCTGCTGCTGGACGCCGGCCCCTACCTGGTGCCCGAGCACGTGCAGAACCTCGGCCGTATCGGGCTCAACGTCCCCGCGCCCATCGCGCCCGGCGCCGATCCGCGCGTGCCCCGGGAGCTGGTGTGGGGGCTGCCGTGGCGGGGCAACGTCGACTTTCCCGGGCTCGCGTACTGCACCGGCGGCAAGTCCCTCTACTGGGGCGGCTGGTGCCCCCGGCTCACGGCGGATGATCTCCGGCACTGGCCGGCGTCGACGGCCGCGTACCTGGAGAGCACCTACCTGGAGGTGGAGAGCGAGATCGGCGTCGTGCCCGCGACCGATTTCATCGCGGGTGACCTCTATACGACGCTGTTCGAGGCGTTCGCGTCCGCCGCCGCGGTGACACCGGGGTTCGAGACCGGCCTCGGCGATCGCGGCGCCGAGGTCGCGCCGCTCGCGGTGCAGGGAGACTCGCCGGTGTCGGGCCTGTTCAGCTTCGACAAGTACAGCAGCGTGCCGATGCTCATGGACGCGGTCCGCGAGGATGTGACCGCCTCCGGGGGACGCGACGCGGACCGGCGGCTCTTCGTGGTGCCCCTGGCGCACGTCCTCCGGGCGCACGCGGCCGACGGGGTGGTGACCGCGATCGACGTCGACGCCGCCGGGCGGCCGGAGTCCCTACCGATCTCCCCCGACTGTGCCGTGATCCTCGCCGCGAGCGCGGTGGAGACCACCCGGCTCGCCCTGGGCTCGTTCCCCACCCCGCTCATGGGCCGCAATCTGATGGCGCACGTACGCAGCGACTTCACCGTCAGGATCCGCCGAACGGCGCTGCCGCCGCTGCCCGAACACGTGCAGACCGGCGCGCTGCTGCTGCGCGGGCTGGTGCCCGCCGGCCGGTTCCACATCCAGATCACCGCGTCGACGAGCCAGGGCGGATCCGACGAACTCCTGTTCCGCATGCTCCCGGACATGGACCTGCTCGAACGGCAGCTGGCCAACACCGATCCCGACTGGATCACCGTCACCCTGCGCTGCGTCGGCGAGATGCACGGGGACCGGACGACCGAGATACCGGACCCGGACAAGAGCTGGATCAATCTCAGCCCGCACGAGGTCGACGAGTACGGCATAGCGCGCGCGTACCTGCACCTCACGCTCGATCCGCGGGATGAGCAGGTCTGGCAGGCGATGGACAACGCGGCGGTCGCCATCGCCCAGGTGGTCTCCGGCTCGCCGGACCAGATCCAGTATCTGTACGACAACGCATGGCACGCGCAGCCGTTCCCCCTGGACAGGCCGTTCCCTGAATGGCATCGAGGACTCGGGACGACCTACCACGAATCCGGCACGCTGTGGATGGGCGACGACCCGGCCACCTCGGTGACCGATCCGGTGGGCCGCTTCCATCACGTACGGAACGCCTATGCCTGCGACCAGTCGTTGTTCCCGACGGTCGGATCGGTCAACCCGGTCCTCACGGGACTGACCCTCGCCAGGCAACTGGCCGACCGGATCTGACCGTCTCTGAACGGAACGCCGCCTCCCTTGCGGGAGACGGCGACCGTGCGAGTCCTATCGAACCCAGAGGGGGTAGTAGCCGGGGCTACCTGTGCAGTCGTACTGACTGAAGCCCTCCCGGACGTACTGCTGGCCCATGTCGATGCACTTGGACTTGGTGGTGAAGACGCCGATGTACACCCAGCCAGCCGCCTGAGCGGGGGTGCTGAGCACGCTGACGCTCATGACAGCGATGGCTGTCGTGAGGAGTGCGGCACGGATACGCGACATGTGTCTCCTTCATACCGGGGGAGCGATACGCGAAGATCATGTCAGGGCATGGTCCGAAACGCGATCTCGGTCAGTGTCGATATCGTTGTGCCCTGCATCGCCCTGACGGCACGTAGAGAGCTGAGGTAGGACAAGTGGCGGCACCTGGCTTCGGTGATTTCGCGAACATTAATGTCGACGCGTTCCTGCGGGATTCACAGAAGCGGGTGGCCCGTTTCACGGAAGCGCAGGAGAGGGCCACGGACGCGGTCGGCCGGGCCACCACCGCCGACGAGCACATCGCGGTCGAGTGCACCATTTCCGGGGTGAGCAGACTCGACATCGACCCGCGGGCCAAGCGCATGAGCGTGGAAGAGATGTCCGCGGCGATACTCAAAGCGATTCACGAGGCCGACGCGGACCTCAAGCGTCAGCTGTCGGAGATCCTGACGGATTCGTTCGACGGCGACGCCCTGAACCTGGCCGGCGACCCAGAAGCCGCCAGAGCGCAGGTCGAAGAGGCGCAGAGAGCCTTCGACCGAATGGTGAGCGACACGATGGGCGAGCTGGACCGCATGCGCAAGGAGTTCGGCTACTGACCGGGTGACCCGCGCCGGACTGTGCGGCGACCGGAGTCATTCGGTGATGTCACCGCACCCGTCACTTCAGGCCGTCTGTCAGTGCCTTGTCGTACCCCCAGGCGGCCCCATACACCACGAGCAATTTGACAAGCTTCCACAGAACCTGCTTGCGCAGCACCAAAATCCGTTCCTCGATCGAGAGAGCCACTGAACGCGCCTTCAATTCAGCGTAGATCCGGCCGCTTCCGCCGAGCATCCCCGCCACCGTCAGCGCCGCCGAGCTCGTGGCAGCCACGAAGTTGAAGTAGATCCACGCGGTCCAGACGTTGGCCAGAATTCTGAGAATCAACGAAAGACGATGGGCCGAGTTGGCGGCGTCCTGCGAGCCCATGGCGAACTCTTCGACCTTCTGCCCGAAGGCCGCTCGATCCAGCGCCTGCCAACTGGCCGCCGACACACCGTCGTGCCGATCCCGCATGGACTCACCGGAGGCGGACACCTTGCCGCTGATGGCACTCCAGCCGTCCGCCGCCCTGTGCAGCAACTGCGGATCCGCCGGCAGCGTGAGGGCGTGGTGGAGCACGGACCTCTGCATCACCGGCAATATGGCGGCGCAGAAGGCGTATTCGCCGAGCGTCGTCAGCTGCATCCACCGGAGATCGCCGCCCCCGCCGGGCTCGTACGGACTGGGCGTGCCACCCGGAATGGGGAGTTTAAATGCGTCTGACATGCTCGATGCTCTCCACTTCCGCAGTGTCGACGTTCGCGGATGCCGTATACAACTTGTCTTGATGACCGCGCAACGATTGGGCCATGTCGCCCAGCTTCGACTCTGCGGCGGTGACTATTTTGTCGTGCTCTTGGGCGAACGGAAATCCGATCACTCCCAATGCGCCCCAGCCGAGCCGCATATTGTGGGGAAAGCCGCCGGCCTCTTCCAGATGTGACACGGGAGAAGTCCCGCTGGCGTCGTCGACCAGCGCGTCGCCGAGCCTCCTGATTGTTGCCCTGTCGTATATCCGGGCCGACTCATCCGCGCCTGCGCCGGGTGTAGCCGAAGGCAACGCCATCACCATCCGTCCTCGACGGGTTACACGGAGTAACTTTTCGATGATACTTCGGCAAGATCCTATAAGTCGGAAGCTACACACACAGACTTCTGCGCCTTTTGCTCAGCACGGACGCGGCGCCGCCGCGTCCGCCCGAGGCCGGTCAGTCGTTGCCGAGCTCCATCGCGGCGCGGTCGAGCATCTCCTCGTCCTCGGAGACCTCGCCGCGTGAGGCGATGATCTCGGCGCCGCCCTGCGGCATGTCGCCGATCAGCGGGGTCGAGGGCGTCTGGGAGGCGTCGATGAGCGCGGGATGGGTGGGGCCGAGCATGCCGAGACTGGCGTACTGCTCCAGCTTGGCGCGCGAGTCGGCGATGTCGAGGTTGCGCATGGTGAGCTGGCCGATCCGGTCCACCGGACCGAACGCCGAGTCCTCCGTACGCTCCATCGACAGCTTGTCCGGGTGGTAGCTGAAAGCCGGACCGGAGGTGTCGAGGATCGAGTAGTCCTCACCGCGCCGCAGCCGCAGCGTCACCTCGCCGATGACCGCCGTGCCGACCCAGCGCTGCAGCGACTCGCGGACCATGAGCGCCTGCGGGTCGAGCCAGCGGCCCTCGTACATCAGCCTGCCGAGCCGCCGTCCCTCGCTGTGGTAGGTCGCCAGCGTGTCCTCGTTGTGGATCGCGTTGACCAGCCGTTCGTACGCCGCGTGCAGCAGCGCCATCCCGGGCGCCTCGTAGATGCCGCGGCTCTTGGCCTCGATCACCCGGTTCTCGATCTGGTCCGACATGCCCATGCCGTGCCGGCCACCGATCGCGTTGGCCTCCATCACCAGGTCGACCGGAGTGGCGAACTCCTTGCCGTTGATCGTCACCGGGCGGCCCTGGTCGAAGCCGATGGTCACGTCCTCGGTGGGGATCTCGACCATGGGGTCCCAGAACCGCACGCCCATGATCGGGTCCACGGTCTCGATGCCGGTGTCGAGGTGCTCCAGGGTCTTGGCCTCGTGGGTGGCGCCCCAGATGTTGGCGTCGGTCGAGTAGGCCTTCTCGGTGCTGTCGCGATAGGGCAGGCCGTGGGCCAGCAGCCACTCCGACATCTCCTTGCGCCCGCCCAGCTCGGACACGAAGTCGGCGTCGAGCCAGGGCTTGTAGATGCGCAGGTGGGGGTTCGCGAGCAGGCCGTAGCGGTAGAACCGCTCGATGTCGTTGCCCTTGAACGTCGAGCCGTCGCCCCAGATCTGCACGTCGTCCTCGAGCATCGCCCGGACCAGCAGGGTTCCGGTGACCGCCCGGCCCAGCGGGGTGGTGTTGAAGTAGGCCCGCCCGCCCGATCGGATGTGGAACGCGCCGCAGGTCAGCGCGGCCAGGCCCTCCTCGACCAGCGCCGCGCGGCAGTCGACCAGACGCGCGATCTCAGCCCCGTAAGCCGTCGCGCGACCGGGCACCGAGGCGATGTCGGGCTCGTCGTACTGGCCGATGTCGGCGGTGTAGGTGCACGGGACGGCGCCCTTGTCGCGCATCCAGGCGACGGCGACCGAGGTGTCGAGACCACCCGAGAAGGCGATGCCGACCCGCTCGCCGGTGGGCAGGGAGGTGAGAACCTTGGACATGAGACAAGAGTATGCATTGCTTCGCATGATCATGCAAGATTCGGCGCGGGCCGTGGTCTTCGCGTGCAACAGTTTTTGCCCCTCGCTCCTCTCGGAGGTGAAAGAACGACGAAGGGCGAGAACCGTTGGAAGGCGATCCCCGATTCGCAGAGTTCGTCGCAGAACGCGGCGACGCGCTGCTGCGCTACGGCTATGTACTGGCCGGGAACCCCCATGACGCGGCCGACCTGGTCCAGGAGGCGCTGCTGAAGCTCCGTGGCGCCTGGCCGCGATTACGCCTGAAGGAGAACCCGGGCGGTGCTGGTGCTGCGCTACTACGAGCAGCTCGACGACGCGGAGATCGCCGCCGTGCTCGGGATCTCCCGCGGCACGGTACGCAGCCAGGCCGCCCGCGCGCTGAGCAAGCTGCGCTCCGCCCTGCCGACTGAGCGGAATTCGACGACGACGGCAACGGGATCGACGGGCTCGAGGTGGCCAACGACAAGATCATTTTCTCGCTGCGCTCGGGCGGAGTCTCCACCGTTCCCCTCGGGAGCGGCCCGGTGGAGCCGATCGCGGAGAGCGCCGGAATGCACCTGCTGACCTGGCCGTGGGCCGGCACACCGGGGCCGGGCGGCCGGCCCGAGACGGGCCCGGTGGTCGAACGGAGAGGGGGACCGCTGTTCGAACGGATCCGGAACCTGGAGACCAGGGAGACCGCCACCGCCGTCGTCCACGCCGGCGAGCAACTCCGCTCGTGTGGCGTGCGCATCTGCCTGGGCATCAAGCCGGTGGGCAATTCGATCAAGCTGCCGACGGCTGATTCCACTGGAAGAATCCTCAGCTACCCGCTCGGGGACGACCTGTACATGATCGACCTGTCCAAGATCCGGTAGCGTCGCGCGCACCTCAGAAGCGGTCGAGACGGCATTGTCGCCGCCTCGACCGCAGCGGCGAGAATGGTTCAGCCGCCATTTGCTACCCGCGTGTTACCGTCGGGTCATGGTTGGGTCGATCCTCCCGCCGTCTTCAGATATTGCCCGCATTCGGCGGAACATTTTCTATGCGGATACGGTGAGTGTGCTCGTCCTCTTAGGAACAGGGTTCTTCTTTTCGTTGAGCAGCCAGACGGCATTCGAAGGCTACCTATCGGCGGCGACGGGCGTGGTGTCGCAAGCGTGCGCCCCCGTGGCCGCCATCATTCTCCTGTTAGGGCTCTGGTATCGGCCCAGCACCGGTAAATCCCTACTGGACCTCTCCAGTCCCAGCGAGCAGCGCGTCGCGTCGAAGTCGGCGCAGGTAAATCGGATGGCTCTGGCGCTCTACCGGAAACTGATCGTGCTACGCGTCGCCACCGGGATCGTCATCGTGCAGGCCGCCTTGTACGGCGTGTCGGCTGTGACGCCCTATTGAATAGGGCAATAGACGATTTGAGCGATCGCATCTACACGGCATTCGAACCCCGTATGCCGTCGGCGCTGGAGCAGGCGCTGGAGGTGGTCGAGCGCGACGTTCGCGCCCGAGGAATCACCGGTGCGCTCCGCTTGATCACCCCGGGCGACGGCGCTCTTACTTGGGTGGAGTTCCAGGGCGGCTACCACGGCGCCGGCATTATCGCCGACGGCGACATTAATGACCTGCTCGCTGATGTCGCCGAGGCCGTCCAAGAAACAATCATGGAGCTGACCTGGAAAGTCTGGCCGGTCTGCGCCACGCACGATCGTGGCCTGCATGTCGGCTGCGAACAGGGGCTCACCGTATGGCGATGCACCGGCGACGGCTCGCATACTGTCGCGCCGGTCGGTGAACTTCCTTGATCGCACGATGATCCGCTACTTCTCCTCGCCAAGACCGAAGGAGACGTCGGCCAGGCGGACCGTCCCGACCTCCGGGTCGTCGAGGAGCTTGCGCAGGTCGGCGAGTTTCCAGCGGTCGACGACGAGCCCGTACACGACACCCTCCTTGGCCGTATCCGCGAGCCCCTCGTAGGTCAGCTCGAACTCGCGGAAATCGTCCCCCTCGTCAAGCAGCCCCACCCACCTGCGGAACTCCGCCAGAGCCGCCTCCGGCTCGGTCTCGCACTGGTAGATGAGATCCGTCGAGACTTGGTCCTTGGTCATGTCGCGGTTCCAGACGACCGCGTTCAACGAGGCCGGTTCATCGGAGTCGTCGTAGTAGGACGGCGAGTAGATGTAGGAGACGCCCGCCCCTCCACAGAGTGCGTGCCTGCGGTTGAAGGCGACGAGCCGGTCGGTGGCCATCGGATGCGCGAACTCCACGACCGCGACGGCCTCGAGCGTCTGCGGAAGTCCGTCGATGGTCTTCCGGGCCCCCTCCTTGTCGACCTCGGAGTCCGGCTCCACGGAATCGATCGCGTCCTTCAGGCTGCCCACCGGCCCGCCGAGGGAGGGGACGCGGACGGTGCCGAACAGGTTCTCCACGATTTCGTAATCTGTCCGGCCCGCGCTGGGACCGGCCCGGCGTGGCTCCCCCTGCAGCGTGTAGGACGTCTCCAGCAGCCCTCCGCCGTTGCCGTACCCGTACGACAGGCGTTTGTCCGGGTTCGCGAGGCGGGCGGCCGTGCCGTACACCTCGCCGATCCGCGCGTCGTCGGAGGGATCGATGAACACCCACAGGACCCGATCGACGGCGCTGAAGGCCAGGAACAGCGCCGCGGTGACGGCCAGGACCTTGACGAGAGATCTGGCCACGTACGCCCAGTCGGGCTCCCTCGTGTTCAGCACCGCGCGCTCCTGCGATCTAGATCAAATCGGGTAACGCGCACCATAGCCGCCCGTAACCGGGGCGGGCGGGGGAATCAAGCGCCCCCTCAGCTGTGAAAGTGCTGTGCTCAGGGTCGGAGGCCGGCGCGTTTGATGACCCGGATCACGGGCGCGGTCTGGATCTCGCCGATCAGCGGCAGGGTGCCGAGGCGCTCGGTGAGGTATCGGTAGAGGTCTCGGCTGTCGCGGCAGACGATGGAGACGAGGAGGTTGGTCGGTCCGGTGGTGGCGGCGCAGAAGGCGACCTCGGGGTGGGCGGCCACGGCGGCGCCGGTGGCCGCGAGGTGAGTGGGCGGCACACTGGCCCACAGGCGCGTCTCGGTGCGGTAGCCCAGCGCCGCCGCGTTGACGTCGAGGTCGAAACGGAGCAGGTCGGCCGCGCGCAGCAGGTGGATACGGCGGGCGACGGTCGACTCCGACCAGCCGGTCGCGGCGGCGAGCGCGGGGTACGGCGCCCGTCCGTCGACGGCGAGCGCTTCCAGTAGAGGCCGGTCGGCGTCAACCAGGCGGGCAGTGTCGGCTAGGCGGGCAGTGTCGACCAGGCGGGCGGTGTCGAGGTTGTCGTACGTCGGCCGCAAAGCGGCGATCTGGTCGGCAGTGAGCGATCCCGGTCCTTCGAAGCCGTGCCGGGTGGTGCTGAAGACGTTCAGCACGCTGTGCGCGGTCACCGACACCACCGGCGCGGTGCGGTGCAGGCCCTGGAGGATCAACTCATCGCGTTCGTGCGTGGACCATACCTGGAGGCTCGCGCAGATCTCGGTGCCACCGGAGAGCAGGGCGACCCATCGGGTGTCGCTGCGGCGGGCGAGGGCCTCCGCGACCTGCACGGCGGATCCGGGCTTGCACCGCATCCGCACGACCCATTCCGCGCCGTCGAGACGGCTGGGGTCGACCTCCCCCACCAGGTTGATCACCTTGCTGTCGCGCAGCCGCGCGTAGCGGCGCGCGACCGTCCGGTCGGAGACGCCGATCACCTCGCCGACACGCGCGAACGACGCTCGCGCGTCGAGGTGCAGGGCCTGCAGCAGCTTCCGGTCGACGCTGTCCACTGTGACGGAAGCCATCTTCATGGTGGACATCGTGTCGGATTCTTGCAATGTGGTGGGCTTTGGTGCGCGATACGGCACCCGGCGGCGATCCTCGAGGCACGCCGCTGAGGAGGAATGAGCTGTGAAGGTTGTGCGCTTCGCCCGCTACGGGGGACCGGAGGTCCTGGAGCTCGTCGACGGTGACGCCCCACACGCGCGAGCGGGTCAGATTCGCATCGCCGTACGCGCCGCCGGCGTGAACGGCCTCGAATGGAAGATCCGCCAGGGCCTGCTGCGAGACGTCCGACCGCTGCGGCTGCCCGCCGGGATCGGCGGCGACGCCGCCGGGATCGTCGACGAGGTCGGCGACGGTGTCACCGACGTCCGGGTCGGCGACACCGTGTTCGGCTCCGGCCAGGAGACGTACGCCGAGCACGCCGTACTCACCTCATGGGCGCAGAAACCGCCGGAAGTGTCCTTCGAGGAAGCGGCCGGCTTCGCCACCCCGTTCGAGACCGCCCTGCGGGTCCTCGACGACTCCGGCGTACGCGGCGGGCACACCGTCCTGGTCAACGGCGCCAGCGGCGGCGTCGGATCGGCCGCCGTCCAGTTCGCCGTCGATCGAGGCGCCACCGTCATCGGCATCGCCGGTCCGTCCAACCAGGACTACATCGCCTCGCTGGGCGCCGTCGCCACGACCTACGGCCCTTACCTCGTCGACCGGGTCCGCGCGCTCGCCCCGAACGGCATCGACGCCGCTCTGGACATCGCCGGCTCCGACATCATCGCCGAACTCATCGAATTGACCGGTGATCCCGCCAGGGTCGTCTCCATCGCCGACTTCAGCGCCCCCGAACTCGGGGCCCGGGTGTCCACCGGCTTCGGCCGGGACAAGACCCACGCCCTACGCGAGGGCGCCCGCCTGGCCGCCGCCGGCCGGCTCACCCTGCCCGTCGCACAGACCTTCCCGCTCGCTCAGGCCGGAGCGGCGCAGGCCGCGAGCGCGACCGGCCATGTCCGGGGCCGCATCATCGTCACCGTGCCTTGATCCCAGAGAGGACGGCAATGACCATCACCCTCATCAACAGTTTCACCGTGCCGCCGGACAAGGAGGAGGAATTCCTCCAGACCTGGCGGAGCACCATCGATCACTTCGCGGGCGCGCCCGGCTTCATCCAGGCCCGCCTGCACCGCAACACCGGCATGAACGACAGCACTTTCCAGTACGTGAACATCGCACTGTGGGAAGACGTCGAGTCCTACCGTGCCGTCTTCCGGAACTTCACCCCAGCCGGGCAGCGCGTACCCGGCGTCAAGGCGTATCCGGGCTTGTTCGAGGTGTGTGCGGAGGTGCACCCTAGCGGGGGTTCTGCGACTACCGAGCGTTCAGCGACTACCGGGGGTTCAGTGACGCGGTGATCGCCATCGTGGTGTAGGCCATGGTGAAGCCGCCGCCGATCGCGTCGATGGCGGCACCGACACCCGCCAGCACCTCGGCCAGTTGGTCCGGTGGGAGTTGGGTGAGCGCGCCGGTGGTGGGCAGCAGGTCGAGCCAGTCGTCGCGGCTGTAGTACCGCTCCCAGTCGAATCGCCACTGCTCCGGCTCGCCGAACTCGGCCGCCTTCCGGATGCCGTCGGCGAACAGGGCGAACATCGCCTGGTAGATGTCCTGGCCCGGCCGCGGCGGTCCGGCGCTGAGCGGCGAGTCGGGCGCCACCTTCCGGAAGACGGCGGCGAACGCCTCCGCGACGAAGGGCGGCGGGTCGTACACGTGCGCGAACACCGCCAGCAGGCCGCCGGGCCGCAGCACCCGCGCCGCCTTGGCGGCGCCCGCTACGGGGTCCACCCAGTGCCAGGACTGCCCGGCGACGACCGCGTCGAAGGTACGGCCGGCGGCGTCCCAGTCCTCGAACGTCGCCACCTCGACCTCAATCCCGGTACGGCGGGCGAACTCGGCCATCCGGACGTCCGGCTCGACACCCAGCACCTTGCACCCGGCCGCCAGGAACTGACGGGCTTCTATGCCGGTGCCGCAGCCGACGTCGACGATGTCACGACCGGGGCTGGCGGCGATGATCTGCCGCACCAGGGCGTCGGGATAGTCGGGGCGGGCCCGGTCGTAACGTTCGGCGTCGACTCCGAACGACTCCGCCATCTGCCTGGCCTTATGGGGCTCGTTCCGCGAAGGCTCTGGTTGCTCCTGCGATAAAGTGGGCATGCGCCCACCATAGTGGGCAGGCGCCCACTCCACAATCGGGCCGCCGTTCGCGGTGAGCGAAGGGTGGGCGAAGGAGTGCGAAAAGGGAGGAACGGGCGATGCCGACTGGAGTGGCCCTCCGTGATGTGCGGCAGCAGTTGTTCGACGCCGCCGAGCGCGTCCTGCTCCGGGACGGGGCGCCCGGCCTGACCAGCCGGGCGGTCACGACGGAGGCGGGCGTCGCCAAAGGTGTCCTGCACAAGCACTTCGAGGACTTCGACGCCTTCCTCGCCGAGCTCGTGCAGGACCGCATCGCCCGGCTCGAAGGCCAGGCCGCCGCCCTTCGCGACTCCGCCGGGACCGGCACCGTCGCCGGCAACCTGATCGGGGCGCTGATGGACCTGTTCGATTCGGTCGCCGTGTCGATAGTCGGTCTCGTCATCTTCCGGGATGAGTTGCGGGCCCGGCTGGCTCAGACCCGGCCGGCTTTCGGCATCCCGGTCCTGACGGATGCCGTGGCCATGATCTCCGCCTACCTGAACGAGGAGTGCGAGCTGGGCCGCATCGCGGCGGACGCCGACGTGGACGCGCTGGCGCTCTCCCTGATCGGAGCCGGGCACATGCTGTTCGCCGGCCGGGACGGGGTCGCGCCGGAGCCGGCGGAAGTCGGCAAGGTGGTGAACGCCGTCATCGCCGATGTCACGCAAAGACGACTGCTATGAGCTGATGCTCACCGGCCGCCGCCCGCGTACCAGGACGATGCCGACCGCGAGCGTCATGGCCAGGCAGACAGGTGTGTAGAGGAACAGGTTCAGCCAATAGAACGGGCTTCCGGTGTCCGTGCCGAGGCCGAAAGCCCACACCACGCCGACAAGCCCGCGTACCAGCACACCGGCGCCCACGGCCATGGTGACCGCCCTGGCCGGCCACCCGCCCCGCCCGCCGGAGGCCGCCGCCACCGACAGGGCCCCCACGCTCAGCACGAGGATGAGCGGCAGCAGCACCCGTGGGGTGAAGGGCACCTCGGCGTTGAGGACGGCCAGCGAGAGCGCGCGGGGGTCGGCGATGGGCCGGACCACCCAGAACAGATGGACGAGTGCGTCGAGAAGCAGGACGGCGGCCGCGAACGCGCCGGGGCGTGAGATGTTCATGCCCTCGAAGAGGCGCTGAACTCGCCAATGGTTCCATGGAACCTTCTGCCCCCGAGCCGCCTCTGGATAGACATCAACTACCACCGGTTGAAGTTGGTGGTTTGCTCTCACGGTCCCGTCTGGCTGAAAGGAGGCCGGTAGCGTGCGGCTGGTTGATAACAGCCCAGCCCGCAACGCCGCGTGCGGCGATGTTGCGGGCCGCGGTGTGATCGGCGTGCCCAGCGAGGCCACACCTTGTGCAGACAAACCGGCCCCGCGCCGGCCGATTCGCCCTGCCGATATGCCCGCACCCCGGACACGTCTGCGAGGTGTAGGCGGGGTCGACCAGCACGAAGGCGATCCCGGCGCGGGCGGCCTTGTAGCGGGTGAAGGTGATCTGCTGGGCGAACGCCCAGCTGTGCAGGGTGCGCCGCTGGAACCGATGAGCCCTTACCCGCCCGCGGATGCCCTGCAGATCCTCCAGGGCGATGCCACGACCGGTGCGTTCGGCTTCACGCACCACAAACTTACTGATCTGGTGGTTGAGGTCGGTCATCATCCGGCGCTCACGACCGGACAGACGGCGCAGCACCCGCCGCGCCGCAGACGTGCCCTTCTTCTGCAGCCGTTGGCGTTGGCGGTGTCGCCGCTCCCGCAGGGTGCGGACGTGGCCGTTAGCGCCGATCGGCCCCGGCAAGGCGGGGCCGGGCAGCACCACGCCGTCGCAGGTGACCGCCAGGTTCGCCACCCCTTGATCCACCCCGACAAAGCCGCCGACCGGCTCACGCACCACGGGTTTGGGCAGGGTGAGGGCGACCTGCAGCAGCCACACCCCGCGCCGGCAGATCAGGTCGGCTTCCCCGCGCGGCAGCGTGTCCACGGCTTTGAGGTCTTCTGGCCGACCGGTGTAGGGGACGGTGACGCGGCCGGTGGGAGTCCACAGCGACACCGTCCGGGCGTCACGGTTGAAGCTCATCAGCCGGGCGTCGTACGGGACGGCGCCCTGCGGGCGGAAGATATGGGCGCGTTTCTTGCTGGCGCGCCGGTTGGCATATGCGCCCGCGACCCGGGCGATCGCCCTCACGGCCGCTTGCGCGCCCAGCCCGGCCACCTGCCCGCGCACCTCGTAGTAGGCGAGGCGGTGCAGTTCCACCACAGCGAACGTGCGGTGCTGCCAGGCCAGGCGGGAGACGAGGGTGGCCGCCTGATTGCACACCTGCACTGCTGCGGCCAGCGCGTCGGCCTGGGCCGGGGTGGGCGTGAGCCGCAGTTGCACGATCGTGGGCAGGCCGTGGCGTTTGGTGGCGGAGCGGCGGATCGCCATCGCGCACCTCCTGTCACAGTGTCCTCACTCACCGCACATATTACCGAACGTGACCGAGTCTTTCCATACTGTTTTCGAAAGGAGGGGTGGCGCTTCCTCCCGGCCCTGAAGGACAGGGTCTCCGCGCCACCATTCAGATGAACTGGCCTGTTGCCGACCTGGACCCGGTGCGCCGGCTGCGCGTGCTCGCCGCCGGCGTCCCCGGTGCGCGTGTCGCCGAGCGGATTCTGCCCGACCCCTTGGAGCTGGTCTGGGAGGTGGCGAGCGACTTGGAGCGGGAGTTCGGCACCTTCGAGCCGGACATGCGGAACCTGCGGATCGTCGCGGACGACGGAGGCGGGCGGCTGGTGGCCGAGGCCCGCAGCACGTACGGCATGCGCGCCCGCTTCGACGTCGACCTGCGGCCCGGCTGGTGCTGGATGCAGAGCAGGTTCCTGCTCGTCGGCCTGGCGGCCACCGCCGTTCCGGAAGGCACGCTGGTGGCGCAGACCGGCGGCATCCGCGTGCCCGGACGTAGCGCGCTGGTGCCCCTAGGCGTCAGGAGAGCCGGGGAGAAGGCCCTGGCCCGGCTGGCGACACGGGTCGCCGAGCGTGCCCGATGAGCGCGGCGCTCGTCCGGGCCGCTCAGCGCGGCGACACGATGGCGATGAACGACCTGCTCCGCGAGCTGACGCCGTACCTCGGCCGGATCTGCGGGCCCATCGCGCTCGACAGCGGACAGGACGCGGTCCAGGAGGCGTTGATCGCCGTCTTCCGCAACCTGCGCGCGCTGCGCGAGCCCGACGCGCTGTACGGCTGGGCGCGGGCGATCGCCGTGAGAGAGGCCGTCAGGATCGCCAGGCGCGACAACCGCGTCGGCCCCGCGGAGCCGGGCGACCTGCCGTCGCGGCAGGACGTGGAGAACGCGGTGGACATCCGCGACGTGCTGGAACGGCTCACGCCCGAGCACCGCGCCGTGCTGGTGCTGCGCGATGTCGAAGGGCTCGACGAGGCCACCGCCGCCAGGCTGCTGGCGGTGCCGGTGGGCACGGTCAAGTCCCGGCTGGCGCGGGCCCGGCTGAGCTTCCGCAATGCCTGGCAATCGTGAGCGATTCCCTGAGGGGAATTGTCCGATGTCATGACTCGCCCGGAGGATCCTCACGTAACCGAAGCGGGGGAAAGGACGTGCGATGAGGAGCTATCACCTGCGGCCGGGACGCGGTCTCGCCGGGCTGACCATCGAGGACCGGGACGAGCCCGCGCCGGGGCGCGGGCAGGTCGTGGTCAGGATCCGCGCGAACGGGCTGGGCTATCGCGATCTGATGGTGCTGGCGAACGACTATCCGCTGCCGATCAGGCCCGGCGTCGTACCCGGCTGCGAGGGCGTTGGCGAGGTCGTGGCCGTCGGCGAGGACGTGACCCGGGTCAGGCCGGGCGACCGCGTGGCAGCCACCGTGTTCCCGCGCTGGCAGGACGGGCCCTTCCTGCTGGAGAACGCCGCCCAGCTCGGCACCATGACCGACGGAGTGCTGGCCGAGTACGCGGTGCTGAGCGAGGACGGCGTGGTGCCCATCCCCGAGCACCTGTCGTACGAGGAGGCGGCGGCGCTGCCGCTGGCGGCCGTGACCGCGTGGAACGCGCTGACCTCCGGCAGCGCCCCACGGCCCGGCCAGACCGTGCTGACGCTCGGCTCGGGCGGGGTGTCGCTGTTCACGCTGATGTTCGCCAAGCTGAGCGGCGCCCGGGTGATCATGACGACGTCCGGCCCCGCCAAAGCGGAGCGGCTGCGGAAGCTCGGCGCCGACGAGGTGATCGACTACCGGGCGAACCCGTCATGGTCGGAGGAGGTCCGCGCGCTCACCGACGGCATGGGCGCCGATCGCGTCGTCGACCCGGCGGGGCCGCTGGAGCAGTCGCTGAAGTCGGTGGCGTTCGGCGGCGAGGTGGCGTTCGTCGGTTACCGGCTGTCCGGTGCCGAGGGCGCCCGGCCGGTCGACCCGGCGCTGCTGTTCGGGGCGGGCGCGGTGCTGCGCGGCGTGGCGACCGGCAGCCGCGCCCACTTCCTCCAGGTCAACCACGCGGTCGCCACGCACCGGCTGCGTCCCGTCCTCGACCGGGTGTTCCCGTTCGAGGACGTCCACGAGGCGTACCGCTACTGCGAGGCGGGCGGCGGCTTCGGCAAGATCGTCATCAGCCACGACTGACCGGAGGGCGCCTGTCAGGAGCTGGTGAGGATGACGAGTTGCTGGGTCGCTCGGGTCATCGCGACATAGCGGTCGACCGCGCCTTCGATGCCCTCGCCGAACGCCTCCGGGTCGACGAGGACGACCAGGTCGAACTCCAGCCCCTTCGACAGCTCCGGGGTCAGCGACCGGACGCGGGACGTCGTACGGAAGGTGGGGTCCCCGATGACGCACGCGATCCCGTCGGCGTGTGCGGCGAGCCAGGTGTCGAGGATCGAGCCCAGATCCGAGGCGGATCCGTGGACGACGGGGACGTCACCGCGGCGGATGGAGGTCGGCACGTTGGCGTCCGGGAGCACGGCCCGGATGACCGGCTCGGCTTCCGTCATGATCTCTTCCGGCGTCCGGTAGTTGATGCTCAGGGAGGCCAGGTTGATCCGGTCGAGCCCAATCCGCTCCAGCCGCTCCTGCCACGACTCCGTGAACCCATGCCTGGCCTGGGCGCGGTCCCCGACGATGGTGAAACTCCGGGACGGGCACCGGAGCAGCAGCATCTGCCACTCCGCGTCCGTCAGTTCCTGGGCCTCGTCCACGACGATGTGCGCGAACGGGCCGGCGAGCAGGTCCGGTTCGATGCTGGGCAATGTGGTCTCGTCGACCAGAGAGACCTTCGCGTCCTGTCCGCGCAGCATCGTCACCAGACCTTCACCGTCGTCATCGGCGGCGAGCAGGTTGTCGACGACCATGTCCATCTGCTCACGCTGGGCGGCGAGAGAGGCGTCATGCCGGCGCTTACGGAGCGCCGCCTCCGGGTCGCCGAGCCGCTGCCGTGCCGCGTCCAGGAGCGGCAGGTCGGACACCGTCCACGCCTGGGCGTCCGCGCGCTGCAGCGCTCGCACCTCGTCGGGGCTGAGCCAGGGAGCGCACATCCGCAGGTAGGCGGGTACGGACCACAGGTCCCCGACGAGGTCGGCCGCCTCGATCAGCGGCCACGCCTTGTTGAAGATCGTGAGCAGCTCCCTGTCCCGCAGCAGCGACTTGCGGAGCAGGTCAGCCGAGGCGTCGCCGTCGTGCTTGTCCATCAGGATCGTGAGCAGCTCCTCCCAGATCTGGTCACGCGCCTCGTTGTGCGGAGTGCCGGGATCCGGTGCCTGGAACGCCTCGGCCCAATCCTCGGCGCTCAGCCAGATGTCGGACCAGGGGGTCGTGATCGTCATCCCCTTGGTGGGCGGGTTCTCGTAGAACCGGACGGCCGGTTCGATGGCCTGCGTCAGGTTCGCGGACGACTTCAGGCGGGCCACGTCCGGGTCGGCCTCGATCGCCGCCGCGGCTCCCTCGGCGACGAGGTCCCGCAGGGTGCAGGTCTGCACGCCCTCCTCTCCGAGGCTGGGGAGTACGTCGGCGACGTACGCCAGGTAGGGCTGGTGCGGACCGACGAACAGGACGCCGCCCCGGTGGTGACCGAGGCGAGGGTCGGAGTAGAGCAGGTAGGCGGAGCGGTGCAGGGCGACGACGGTCTTGCCCGTACCCGGACCGCCGTCGACGACGAGAGCGCCCCGGGAGCCGGCGCGGATGATGGCGTCCTGGTCGGCCTGGATGGTGCCGAGCACGTCTCGCATCCGGGCCGACCGGTTGCTGCCCAGGCTGGCGATGAAGGCGGACTGGTCGTCGAGCGCGGCGTGCCCGACCAGCCCGTCCGAGGTGAACACCTCGTCCCAGTAGTCGCTGATCCGGCCGCGGGTCCAGCGATACCGGCGGCGGCTGGCCAGGCCCATCGGGTTGGCGTGGGTGGCTCCGAAGAACGGCTCGGCCGCCGGGGAACGCCAGTCGACCAGCAGTTGACGACCCTGGCTGTCCCTGAGGCCGAGCCGGCCGACGTACACGGGCTCGGGGTCGTCCGCGCTGACCATGTGTCCGAGGCACAGGTCCAAACCGAACCGGCGGAGCGCGCGCAGGCGAGCGGTCAGCCGGTGGATCTCCATGTCCCGGTCCATCGCCGCCCGGCCGATGCCGCCGGGCGCCTTGCGCTCGGCGTCGAGGCGGTCGGACAGGTCGGCGATCGACTGCTCAAGGCTCTCCGCGATGGCCGCGAAGTGTCGCTCATCGCCGGCGATCAGCGCCTGGTCGCCCTTGAGGGCGAGACGGTCGGGAAGGTCGAACGCGCTGGTGGTCAGGGGGTTCACGTAACAAGCTCCGATCTGAGGTCACTGGGGACCCGTTCCTGGCGTTCTGGCCTCGGCCGCTGATTCTGCGGCACGACCCGGGTCTTGCCGCAAGCCCCCCGGTGCGCTATACGTTGAGAGTGGAAAGGTGCGGATAATCCCCTTTCCCCTTCACGAGGCGGCACATCGCCGCCGCACCCACGGTTCGTCGGAGACTATCTTCAGTCGCGTTCGGCGTTGACAAGTGGGGGCTCCATACGTCATCATGGAAATGCGACCGGAACGCTGGGTCTGCGTAAGCGTGGACAAATTGCATTTGAGCGAGTACGCTCATGCTTCCACGCTGCTTTTCTGACAACCCGCTCCGCTTGCTCACGTTGCGAGGTTGTCTGGCGTGCGTGTAGTCAGTCCGCCGCGAGCCCTCGGAAGGACATCTGTTGGCAGCCTCGCGC